>NZ_JBSZKT010000001.1:0-848943 GCF_055690525.1 Streptosporangium sp. H13245
CCGTGCACATCCTGGGTTTCACCGTGACGGTCGGTTTCGGGCCCGGCCCCTCCGGATCCGGTACCGAGGTGGAGTGAGACACGCCGGGGCGGGGCGAGGTCTGCTGGAAGCGGGATGGGGACACGCTGCCGCCTCGGCATCGGTGGGAGATGCTGGCTAGGCTGATCCGTTACGTACGCGTCTACCGAACCGGCTCGCGGGCGCCGCCGCGATTCAAGGTCCGCAGCTTCCGGGGGCCGGGCAGCGATTCATAGTTCTAGCAGGTCAGAGGGGATTGTGCTTTGGCGGATTCATCGTTCGACATCGTTAGCAAGATCGACCACCAGGAGGCCGACAACGCGCTGAACCAGACGGTCAAGGAGGTCGGGCACCGATTCGACTTCAAGGGCACCGGCGCGACCATCGCCTGGTCGGGGGGCCAGAAGGCCGTTGAGATCAAGGCCAACAGCGAGGAGCGCGCCAACGCGGTCCTCGACGTCTTCAAGGACAAGCTGATCAAGCGGGGGCTCTCCCTCAAGATCCTGGACGCGGACGAGCCCAGGCTGTCCGGCAAGGAGTACCGGCTTCTGGTGACCCTCAAGGAGGGCATCGACCAGGAGCACGCCAAGAAGATCTCGAAGATCATTCGCGACGAGGGCCCCAAGGGTGTCAAGGCCCAGATCCAGGGCGAGGAACTGCGGGTGAGCTCGAAGAAGAGGGATGAGCTGCAGGAGGTCATCGCCCTGCTCAAGGGCAAAGATCTGGAGATCGCCCTTCAGTTCTCGAACTACCGCTAACGGAGGGGAACCCAGGGCTCTGACCTGCGGTTTCGGAACTTCGCTGCTCCGGGAGGACATATCCAGGGCACACGGCCGGGGCAAGGGGCTCTCTTGCGCCCCGGCCGCTCCCCCTGGCCGCTCACCTGTTTCAGGCGATGAGGGGTGACCGATCGCTGGAGATCAGCCTGAGTTGGCCGTCCGAGAGTTCCCCGGCGCCTCTGACTCTCCTCAAGATCCGGCTCCGCTGCCCCTTTCAGAGCTTGGCGTCGCTGCCTGCCAAGGCCCCACACCTCGACTCCCCAGGGCCCAGTACCTCTGTCCCTCTCAAGATCCGGCGCCGCTGTCCCTATTCAGGGCTCGGCGTCGCTACCCACCAAGACCCGACACCTCTGACTCCCCAAGGCCCGGCTCCGCTATCCCTTTCAGGGCTCGGCGTCGCTGCCCCTCAAAGCCCGACACCTCTGACTCCCCAGGGCCCGGCTCCTCTGTCCCTCTCAAGGCTCGGCGCCTCTGCGCTTTTGCTCCTTTCAAGGCTCGGCGTCTCTGACTCACCTCAAGGCCCGGCGCCGCTGCCCGTTTCAAGACTCGGTGCCGCTGTTCCTCTCAAGAGAGTGCCGTTTCGAGGTCCTTTCAGGGCAGCGCCCTTCGAGGACTTCATTCGGGGCAGCGCCGCTTTGAGGACTTCTCAAGGCGGTGCCGCTTCGAGGTGCTTTCAGGACAGTGCCTCTTCGAGGGCGGTACGCAGGCGGGTGGTCATTCCCGCCACCGGCTTTTTCATGGTCATTCGGGTGAGACGGCGCAGAGCCGGGGTGAACCAGGACACGCCGTTCTCCGGTACGGATCGGCTGTTCCACTGTGGTTCGGGGGAGGCCAGGCGCGCTACGAGCAGGGCTACCCGCACCCGGTCCCGCTCGACGGGGGAGAGCGCGTCGTCCACCTCCCAGCCGAGCTGGCGTAGCAGGATGGGCTGGGTGTCGTCGAGTGCGGTCACTCCGTCCACGTCGATGAGAAGGCCCCGCCCGGCCCCGCCCTCCACGCCGTACACGAAGTTCTTCCAGGCGGTGTCCCCGTGTGCCAGGCCGAGGCCGTGGAGCAGTTCGTGGGCGCGGACGACGTCGAGCAGCACCTGCCCTCGCTGGACGTGGCTGGCGGTCTGGCAGCCGCTGTGCGCCGGTTCCCCGGCCCACAGGTAGTCGCCGGTCTGGGCGTCTCCCCGGCTGAGCAGGAACGGCGGGCCGATCTTCCGGTAGAGCACGCCGACGGCCTGGGAGCCGTTGGTCACCACGGCGTGCGGCCACAGCGCGACGCGGTCCAGGAGTGCCCGTTCGGCCGGGGCGAGCGAGTTCGCGCGGGACAGCAGCTCACCGTAGGCGGCGTACGGCCTGGTCGGGTTGCGTTCGGTACCGGATTCCGGCGGCGTGAACTGTTTGAGGATCATCTCCTCGTCGGAGGAGGCCACACGTGCCCGCCGGATGTGTCCCATCCGTCCCACCGCGTCCTCGACCGTGACCTCGCCGAGCGGGATGGCGGGCAGCGGCCGGCCGGAGCGGCGGACCGGGAACGGTTTCGTGGCCTCCACGGTGAAGGCGGTGGCCGCCGGTGAGTCCTCCACGGTGGGGGCGGTGGCCGCCGGTGAGTGGTGCGTGGCGGTACGCGTGGCACTTTCCCGCGTGGTGCTTTCCCTCGTGGCACTCACTCGTGTGGCACCCACCTGTGCGGCGCTCCCCCTCGCGGTGCCTGCCCGCGCGGTGTCCGTTTGCACGCCACCTGTCTGCACACCGCCCGTCTGCGCGCCATGCACACCGCCTACCTGCGTGCCGCCCACCTGCGCGGGCCTGCGGGTGGCGGTGACGATGATCCGCCGTACCAGTGGGGAGAACGCGATCACCTCCACGGCGGCGAAGGTGGAGGCCGTTCGTTCCGTGTCGGCCAGCAGGATCAGTGCGACGTTCGCCAGCACCACGTACGTCACCCACGCGGACGCCCGGTCGAAGGCGGCGGGGTCCCCCGAGCGGTGCGACGCCCACCACAGGCCCAGCCAGCAGGCGGCGATCGCCACCAGGACGGCACGCGACAGGTCGGTCATCTCCAGGGACCCGAACCAGTACGCGTTGACGTGCCAGCGCAGCACAGCGGCCTGCGCCGCGAGCCATACGACCACGAGCGCGGCCCATGTCGTGGCGGCGCGCCTGCGGGCCAGCCGGGCGCGCCGCCGGGCGCCCGCCGCCTCGGCCGACAGTTCGGCCCGGCGGGTCGGGGTCAGTACGGTGGACGTGCCCGACGTGCCCGACGTGCCCGACGTGCCCGACGTGGCCGTACCGGCCGGGTTCCGCAGCCGCAGGCGCAGTTCCGCCGCGGTTCGCGACTCCCGGCGTGCCCGGGTCAGCTCCCGGGTCACCCTGCGGCGCGGCAGCTCGGCCAGCAGGTGGGCGGCGACGACGACGGCCACCAGCCACCAGCCGAGCGCCGCGTGGTCCAGCCGGGAGAGCAGGTCGTCGATCGTCTCCGTCATCGGGGAACCCCGTCAGCCATCCCGCGCGGACCTGGTCTCGTAGTGGCCGAACCAGACGACGGCGGCGGCCCGGTCGTCGTCGCGGTCGTCGCGCCGGACGGCGAGCGTGCCGAGGAACTCCAGGGGGGTGGGTGGGGAGGCCCACATGGAGGCGAGGTAGCCCAGGGCGCGCTCGTCGCGGGTACCCGCCGCCAGGCCGTCCGTGGTCAACGCGAGAACCTCGCCGTCGGACATCAGGACGGTGCGCGTCTCAAGCTTGTTGTGGTGGCCGGGGAGCGCGTGGGTGACGTTCGTCCTGGGGAGACCGGGGGGCGCCGGGTCGAAGACCGGTTCCGAGGTGCCCGGACCGATCCGCCAGGCGGTGGAGTCGCCGACCCTGGCCACCACGGCGCGGACGCTTCCCCCCGGGGGCACGGTCGCCGGGGTCGCCGCGAGCACCACGGTGGTCCGGTAGCCGCCGGACGCCTCCAGCGCGCGGGACGCGCGGTCGGCGAGCGTGGCGTCGAGGTCCGCCACCGTCTGGCGCAGCATCGTCTCCAGCGAGGAGCGCCGCTCCCAGCCCGCGCTCTCCCAGCGCTCGCGGAAGGCCCGTACCCCCAGTGCCGTCGCCGCCCTGGCGGCTCTTCCCGCGCCGTCGCCGTCCCCGACGCCGTCCGCGACGGCGAGCAGGCAGACCGTCTCCTCCGGGTCCGTCCACACCGTCACCGAGTCGTTGCAGTTGTGCCAGGGGCGGCGTTTCTCCGCGGCCACCCACCCGGCGCGGACGGTGAGGGTCCCCACCTGCCCGCCGTCGTAGGCCAGCAGTGGGGGCACGGTCTCCGACCTGCCCCGGTAGACGCCCGGTTCCAGCCAGGGGCGGTTCATGGAGTCCATCGCCGGGAAATCGGACATGTCAGTTCTCTTCGTAGGAGAGCACGCGGCTGCCCGGCGGTGCCACGGTCCGGGGTTCGCCGTGGGCGATGCTGGAGGTGACCGAGCCGAAGATCAGCTCTGAGAACCTCCGGAGGGCCTGCGCGGGGGTGTCGCTCTGCCCCGCGAGGTAGGCGGCCGTCGGGTCGGAGGCGATCGAGGCCAGCGCGCCGACGTCCACCGAGCCGAACCCGTAGGGGACGAGCTGCACCCGGCGTCCGTCCCCGGCCGCCGACAGCAGCGCCTGCCGTTCCGAGACCCAGCCCCGGCGGGCGTCCCGGCTGGAGTTGGGCCTGCCGTCGGTGAGCATGAAGACCATCGGGTTCTGCGGCGACTCCAGCGCCGCGAGGTCGGCGGTGACGGCCCGCGCCGCCGTCTCGAAGGCCGAGGCGAACGACGTGCCGCCCCCGGCGAGGAGCGTACGGCACCTCGTGGCCGAGGAGAGGCGGGTCAGGGGGAGGTCCACCGAGGACTCCTCGGCGAAGGAGATCACCCCCAGGCGGACCGTCGCGCAGATCGTCGGGTCCCGTGACAGGTCCTCGATCAGCTCGCGGATGACGGTGTTCACGGTCTCGATGGCCGTGACCTCCCCGGCCCTCGCGGCCATCGACGCCGACCGGTCCGCCAGTACGTAGATGGGGAAGAGCGTCATGACGACACCCCCGCGGCGAACAGGACCGAGCCGCGCGTCGTCCGGTCGGCCCGGCGCCGTGGCAGCCTGACGACCTGGAGCACGGTGCCGGAACCCGCCGGGTGGCCGTCCAGGACCGCGCTGAGCTTGAGGTCCACCACCTGCGCGAACCCGTCGTCCTCGCGGCGGTACAGGTCGCCCCTGACGCCCTCGCCGAGGTCGTTCAGCGCCGCCAGCGCCTGGTTGCGCAGCGTCTCGATCAGGACCGTCCACGCGCTCCCCGGCTCGGCGCCGGGTACGTACACCGACGACGCGGCCTCGTGCAGCGCCACCACCCGGCCGCCGGGGTCGTCCCCGGCGGTGCCGATCTCCTCCAGCCTGGCCAGCGTCCGCAACCTGGCCACCCATCCCGGGACGCGTTCGGCGCCCCGGCCCGGCTCGACCCAGACGACCTGCCCCATCGCGCCCACGAGGATCGCCGCCGTGGGGACCAGCCGGTTCAGTGTCTCCTGCGGGGACAGCCCGGAGGGCAGGGCGGTGAGCCGCAGGCCGGGCAGCAGCGGGTGTTCGCCCACCAGGAGGGTCGCGATGTCGAGGCTCACCGGCCCCGGGGCCTCCGGGCTCGTGCCCTGCTCGGCGGATCCCGCCCGGACGTACTCGGTGAGCAGGCGGCAGGCGGTCTGCCTGCGGCGCGGGGAGGTGGTGGTGAGCGTGCCGACGACCGGGGCGGCGGCGCCGTCCCGTCGCGGGACGAAGTCACCGGGGCTCAGCGGGCGGCCGAGAACCTCGGTGAGGTCGGCCGCGAGCTGACCGGCCAGGTCGTCACCGGCGGGGGCGGGCTCAGTGAATTCCACTGAAGGGGTCCTTCGTCTCGTCGTACTGGGCGCCGGATCCCAGGACCCGGCGGAAGACCTTTCCCTGGGGGGCGTCGTACAGGTCCGTGTGCGCGTCCACGGTGAGCCGTTCCGGGCGCTGGTCGTGCAGGCGCAGCAGGCCCTCCCTGTCGATGGACAGCCACCGGGACCTGCGGGCCAGCTCCGTGATCGGTACGAAGTCCGGCTGCCGGGAGTCGTCGCCGTTCTCCCCGGCCGCGCCGTGGTCGTCCCTGTTCGGGGAGCGCCCGGAGAACCGGTCCCTGAAGCTCTGGCGCTGTTTCTCCCCTTCCGCGTGGCCCGCCGAGCCGGTGGTGGGACGCCAGTAGAGGGTCCTGCCACGGACCGGCAGGACGAGGCCGCCCCACGGGACCGGTGTCCCGGCCCGCAGCAGCAGCTCGGGCGACTGCACCCCGAGGCCGGGGCTGTAGACGTCGACGTACAGGTCGTGGGAGACGACCGGCGTCGGTTCGGCACCGGCCGCGTCCCTGCTCTGCGGCTCGGGGACGTGCGCCAGCCGGGACAGCGGGGCGGGCAGCTCGTGGTACGGGCCGGTCAGCTCCCAGCCGGGAACGCCCTTGCAGAGCAGCATGGTGATCCGCTCCTCCTGGTCGATCTCCAGGCGCAGGTGCACCCCCGCCCGCGACAGCTGGTCGGCCTCCTCCCTGGGGATGCCGGTGTAGGCGGCCCACTGGGTCTCGCTGCTGTCAGACTGCTTGGCCCGGTTCAGCGACACGTCGTACCGGTGGATCTCGATCTTGGAGGCGACGGGGTACTCACCGGCGCTCTCCGCGTAGGCGGTGCTTCCGCCGTCGGTGCTGAGGGCCTGCCCCCGGCGGAACACCAGGGTGAAGTCACTGCTGTGGCTGGTCCGCAGGTGGAAGTCGGCCGCCAGGTTCACGTGCAGCAGGGAGGGGTCGATGTTGAAGTAGGAGCGCCCCTCGCGCAGCCGTTCGACCACCCTCGGGTCTTCGGGGGAGACGCCGAAGTCCGCGACCGCGTTGAGGTACATGCCGCCCAGGGCCGTGCCGGTCTTGCAGTGCTGGGCGTCGAACACCACCTCGAACGTGGCGTCCATCCCGTCCTCGTCGAACAGGGTCCGCAGCAGCTCCTCCACCCGCCGCCGCAGGTATCCCGAGAGCATGGACCCGCCGGAGAGCAGCACGTGGTCCACGGACTGGCGGCGCGAGACGGCGTCCCGGTGCGGAGCGGACGCCAGCCCGCCGTGGGCGATCCCCGCGGCCAGCGCCGCGATCCGGCGGGCCGCGGGCTCCACCAGCGCGGCCATCTCGGCGGCGGTGACGGTCGTCTCGGCGACGCGGGCCAGCGGCTCCCGTCGCTCGTCGGCGTCCGCGGGGTCGGCCCAGACCAGGTGGACGACGTCGGCGCCCTCCTTGCCGCGTTCCTCGGTGACGACGCGGACCGTGACGTCACGCGCCCGGTCACCGCTCAGCCCCCGGTGCTTGACCTGCTCGGCCGCCTGCCAGAGCACGTCGAACGCCTCGCGCCGCTCCTCGGCGATCGCCGAGGACGCCCCCTGGAACTTCGTACGCTCCTCGGCCACCTCCAGCCGCTTCTTCAGCTCCTTGAAGATGCTCAGCGTGAGCATGTCCCCGCCCAGGTGCATCCGTCCCCCGGAGGCGAGCACCTGCGGCTGCAGCAGGTAGAAGCGGCCGGGAGACTGCCCGGCGGCGGGCGCGGTGACGTCGGCCACCGCGGCCTTCACCAGCGTGCAGTCGGTCGTGCCGCCGCCGACGTCGATGACGAGCAGGTTCTCGTGCCACTCCCTGGCCGCCGCCCACGTGTCCGGGGCCTCCCAGGAGCGCGGGCCCTCGGGGCAGCGGGCGTGCAGCTTGAACGCCTCGACGCCGAGCAGGGCGTCCGCGCCGAACCGTTTGAGCAGGAAGAAACCGGCCGCCGCCGCGGCCTCGTCGATGGTCATCTCCACCCGGGGCGCCAGCTTTCTCACCACGGCCAGCAGGTCGTCACGCCGGTCGGGCGGCAGCTTGGTGGGGTACGTCACGTTGACGCGGCTGATCCGCACACCGTCCCCGAGGCCGAGTTCGTGCTGGACGAGCTGCGCGAAGCGTTCGTAGACCTGGCGGAAGACCTCGTCCCCCCTCAGTCCCGTGGACGGGATCTCCTCGCCGAGATCCACAAGGTGGCGCTTGACGCCGCGCAGCCGGAGGCCCTGCTCACCGACGCTCTCGTCCGCGAAGTCGACCTTCCCCCCGGCGACGATCAGGTCGCTGCTGCGCAGCTTGGTGGTGTGCAGGTGGTTGATGTCCAGGGGCGGGCTGCTCAGCACCTGCTGCCAGGCCAGGGCGCAGTCGAGCGGGCTCCGGGAGGTCCTGCGGTCGATCTCCAGCCCCGGGTCGGCGTCCGGGCGCAGGTCGATGTGCACGATCTTGACCGCCCGCCTCACGCCTTCCGCGGGCAGGGCGCCGTCGTCCATGTAGACGGCCCGGTTGTCGGCGATGGCGCACACGGCGCGGCTGGTCCCGAAGTCGAACGTCGCGGAGATGAGGTCCCGCTCGTCGTCGGAGGACTGGGGCTCTGTCATGGTGAGGTCCTTGATCTGTGACGGGTGGAGGCGGAAGCCGCTCCGTGCCAGAGGTGGGGGGACCCGGCTGGCGGGCTGGGGACGCCGGTAGAAGACGACGACGGTCGGCTGGGCGAGATCGCCGCGCCACGGTACGAGGGGCAGGTCCAGGTCCAGCGCCGCGCCGTCGCGCGCCGGGGAGAGGTGGGTGGTGGTGACCACCGCGGCGCCGTCCAGCACGTCCACCCGCTCGATCTCGCCGGGAACGGTGCCCGCGCCGAGACTGAGCAGGGCCTCACCGGGCCGTCGCCCCAGCCACAGACGCGGCTCGTCACTCCTCACTGCCGGACCTGGTGGCCGAAAGCTGCATCAGGCCGCTGTGGACGGAGTCGAGCACCTCGGTGAGGAGTGGCGTGCCGTCGGAGCTGACCGGCTGGGAGAGATATCCGATCAAGTCCTCCCTGGCCCGCCTGGCGGTGTCCTCGAACAGGGCGATGAGCATGCGCTCCAGGAGTCTGGCGATCTCGTCCCTGGTCCTCGCCACCACCCGGTAGGTGAGCCAGCCCGCGTGGGCGTCCTCGTGACGGGCCCGTACCGGGACGTCGTCGTCCGTACGGCCGTAGCCGGTGAGCTGTGCGAGCAGGCGCCTGACCAGCGCGGAGAACTGCCGTGCCATCTCGGCGTCCGTGGCATCCGCGGCGTCGTCGGTGTCGTCCTCCGCCGCCGCGGTGACCGAGCCCTTCAAACCGGGGACGGAGTAGCCGTTCCGCCACTCGGCCAGGGACTTGGCCAGCTCCTCCCTCGTCTCCTCGACGGCCTCCAGGGCGAGCGCGGTGAAGTCGACCCCGGCCAGCGCCTCGTGGACGTCCTTGGTCGGCCCCAGCCAGCGCTCCTGCCGCCGCTGGAACACCTGGCGGACCGTTATCCACGCGGTGGAGCCGTACACGAGACCCGCGGAGAGCTCGGCGGCGATCTCGCGTAGCTCGGTGATCGGCGTCGGGTCGGTCCTGGCCCGGTCCCGCAGGTCGGCCACGGCCCTTTCCAGGTCGCCGGGGTTCGGCAGCGCGTCCAGGGCCTGCCTGGTCAGGTCGGTGCCCAGGGCGAGAAGCCGGTCGAGCTCCTCGTCGTCCAGCCGTCCGGGGTCGCTGTCGGCGAGCGTCCTGATCGTCCGCTGGAGCCGCCCCACGCCTCCGTCGTCGAGCGCGGCCAGCACCGCCTCCCGGAACGGGCCCTCCTGCGCGGCGGGCGCGGCCAGCCCCTCCCGCCACAGCTCGCGCTTGGCCATGGCGCCCTGCCAGATGATGCCGTTCTTGGGATCGAAGGCGTTCCAGGCTCCCTCGTCGCCCATGGCCCAGGGTCCGCTGACGGCGACGAGCGCGGCCTGCCGCCCGCCCCGCCCCAGCTCCTGGAGGTGAGCGGTGATGACCGCTTCGAGCGTACGGACCTCGTGGGACTCGCCGGGATTCTCGACGCTGTCCAGCTTCGTCGCCACCAGGACTCCGTGCGCCCCCGGCGGCGCCACCGGGATGATGTGGGAGGAGCCTGGGCTGCAGGTCATGGTGAGCAGGGCGATGTGGGCGCGCGACTCCATCTCCTTGATGATCACATTTTCCAGGGCGCCGCCCATGCGGGTGCCGGGGGTGTCCACCACGACGACGCTGCGACCGCCCGTCCACGACAGGTTCCACGCCCCGGGGCTCACCGGCAGCTCCACGATCACGCGGGCGATCAGGGCGACACCGACGCCGTCGCCGTCGAAGGTGAGCGAGCCGCCCTTGGCCCTGAAGGACGTCTCGTCGTAGACGGCCCCGTAACCGAGGACTCCCGCCGCCCTCGCCATGTCCTCGACGAGGAGCTGGTTCTTGTGCGGCTGCCGGGCGAGGTCGGCGAGCGGGCGGGGGTCGTCCTCGCCGACGTCGAGCAGGGCGCGGGCCCGGCGGCGCGCGGCCTCCTCGGTGAGGGTCAGGATGCGGACCCGGGGAGTGGCCTCCGGGTCGGAGGACTGCCGCAGCCGCAGCTCGGTGGCCGCCACGGTCACCGCGCCCGGCCCCACCTCCAGGGCGTCGGAACGGCCGAGCAGGAGCCGCAGCACGGTGGACTTCATCGACGCCGCCGCGCCGAGCGCGACGATCCGGATCTCCCCGGCGCGCACCTGGACGATCTGCTGGAGAACGTCCCTCAGCCGCGCGACGAGATCCAGCGTGTGCGGGGATTCCACACCGAGATCGTGGCGTTCCAGGTCCTGGACGGCCTGGGTGAGCGGTTCCCGGATTCTTCTGCGGGCCATTCGCCACCTCGTTTCCGCGCTCGCCGGGCGCACAAGGAATACGGCCTGGCGGCAGCGATCGGGCCGCGGCGCCGTCTACTGGCGTCACCTTATGAGCCATCCCATTGAAATAGCAATAATTTTGTTTAGCACGGTTCGCCGAAAACCAGTGGCGACAATGTTGATCCTGGGCCACCGGAGAAAAATCACCTTTCACCCGGTTCGATTGTCGCCATCTATAGTTAACTTAAGAAATATGAGTTTCGGGCGGCGTTCTATTCCGATGGGGACCGTCCCCATAGTGGAGGCCGGAGTCGTGTCGCGACAAAGTCCCAGGTCATCGGGAAAGCGTCGTGACCCGTACGTGCCGCGAGGTGAAGTTCTGTCGAACGCCCCTGTCAGAGCGGCTCCGTTTCGAGGTGCGGGGCGCGTCGAAACG
The DNA here is from genome assembly GCF_055690525.1 of Streptosporangium sp. H13245. Lineage (NCBI taxonomy): Bacteria > Bacillati > Actinomycetota > Actinomycetes > Streptosporangiales > Streptosporangiaceae > Streptosporangium > Streptosporangium sp. H13245. The sequence continues at coordinate 10,930 of NZ_JBSZKT010000001.1, forward strand.
ATCATTTGACGGATGGGGAGGCGGGCCACCGGCGACCCGGGCGAGAAGTACGGAAGAAAGGGCGCGCCCATCGGTGAGAGAACGCGATCGCCGCGACGTTTTCCCGGGGTCATTGCCGAAAATGGGCGGTAGCGGCTCCGGGCGTTAACGGCTTCGAAGGGCTCCCGTTCCGGCGCGTTCACCGACGGCGCGGGCGCGGGTGTCCGGGGCCTGTGACGCGTCATCGACCGGCCTGCGGCTACCAAGCCGAGGGCGACCACCGGACGCGGTGCCGACCGGCGAACACCAAAGAACTATCGTGCTGTTCATGGGGAAAATTCACGACAGGATCAACGACCGGCTGCGTGAGTTCATCGGAGCGCAGCAGGTCTATTTCGTGGCCACGGCCCCCGAGGAGGGCGGCCACGTCAACATGTCCCCCAAGGGATACGCCGACACCTTCGCCGTTCTCGACGACACCACCGTCGCCTACCTGGACCTGGAGGGCAGCGGGGTGGAGACGATCGCCCACCTTCGCCAGAACGGCCGCATCACGGTCATGTTCTGCGCCTTCTCCGGCCCTCCCAACATCCTCCGCCTGTACGGCACCGGCCGGGTCGTCGTACCGGAGAGCCCCGACTTCGCGACTCTGCTCAAGAGTTTCGGCCCGCATCCGGGCGTGCGGTCGATCATCGTCGTCGACTGCGACCGGATCTCCGACTCCTGCGGCTTCTCGGTGCCGTTCATGTCCTTCGACAGGGACCGGACGCTGCTGGACGAGTGGGCGGGGCGCAAGGACGTCCAGCAGCGGCGCACCCACCGGGCGCGGGAGAACCGCGAGAGCATCGACGGCATCCCCGGCCTCTCCGCGGAGGAGACCGACCCGGTCACGCAGCACTCCTGAGACGGCCAGGGCCGTCCCGGACGGGACCGGTCCTCGCGGAGGCAGGTCCTCGCAGGGACCGGTGCGCGCAGGGGCCGGTCCTCGCGGAGGCAGGTCCTCGTGGGGCCGGTCCGTTCGTCCCGCTACGGAAGGGTTTCCGCTTCCACCTCGGCCGGGTGACACTCGCGGCGACACCGCCGGACGGCCTTCCCCGAGGCGTACAGTAAGCCCGCGCCCCCCGCGTGTCCGGGAGATTCGGGGGGCCTCGGTGGGGTTGTTCTGCCGCTTGAGCGTTTGCGTCGGCGCGGTCGCCGTGGTCATGGGGGCGGGCTTCCCCGCGGCGGCCGTGAGCGCGAGACCTCCGGTCCGGTACGCCGGACTTGACGGGTGCGTCTGCGCTCCCTGGAAGCTCTGGGTACGCGGCGGCAGGGTGGTCGCGCTCCCCGCCGCCCGAGTGTTCTCCGCGGGCAGGCAACGGGCACCACTGGCACTGGCACCGAACGGCAGGTATGTCGCGTACTTCCAGCTGGAGGACGGGGCGCTGGTGGTACGGGAGATGGCCACCGGCGAGGTGCGCGCGGTGCCGGGGGTGATGTGGTCGAACGCCATGCGCGCGGCACGGGTCGAACTCTCCCCGGGGGGACGGTACGCGGTGCTGGGCATCGGCGGGGAGTATCGGATCCTGGACACGTACAGCGGGGAGGGTGTCCAGGTGCCGCCCGGGCTGCGGCCGTGGAGTTTCAGCCCTGACGCGAAGTTCGTGCTCGTGGTGGATGACACGTTCCAGGCGGGGATCTACTCGATGTCGCCCTTCAGCGAGCGGGGACGCGTCCCGGTGGGAGGCGCGCTCGGCCCGGACGGCGAGACCGTCGCCCACTTCACGGCGCGTGACGCGGGGATCCGGCTGTGGAGCGTACCCACCGGCGGCATCCCCAGGGGCGTCCCCATCGCGGTGCCCGCCGACAGGACCCCGACCCGGATGCGCTGGAACAGCGAGGGCCGCCTCGACCTGCAGACGGTCATCCCGCGCAGGATCAGGAAGGGGGGCGGCACCCGCTACACCTGGTATCGGGTCGATCGGGAGTCGGGCGGGACGGAACGCGTGGGGGGCTTCGTCGTGCCCGGATCCGTCTACAACCCGATCGTCACCGGGCTGACCCCCTGACCCGTACGCGGGCCGGAGAGGCTCATGAAGCATGGGAGCGCGGGGTCAGCGGCGGTAACCGGCCATGCGCTCCAGGCGGGCGACGCGCTCGGCGGTGGGCGGGTGGGTGGAGAACATCCTGCCGATCCCGGCGCCGCGGAACGGGTTGGCGATCATCAGGTGGGAGGCGGAGGCGATCCTGCCGTTCTCCGGGAGAGGCAGCTGACGGGCGCCCATCTCGATCTTTCTCAGCGCCGAGGCGAGGGCCAGCGGGTCACCCGTCAACCGGGCACCGGACTCGTCCGCCTGGTATTCGCGGGAGCGGGAGATGGCCATCTGGATCATTCCGGCCGCGACCGGGCCGAGCACGATCATGAGGAGCACGCCGATGAACCCCGGGCCCTCGTCGTCGTCCCCGCCGCCGAAGAACAGGCCGACGTAGCCGAGGTAGGTGATCATGGTGGCGAGCGCCCCGGCCACCGAGGAGATCAGGATGTCGCGGTTGTAGACGTGGGAGAGCTCGTGCCCGATGACTCCGCGCAGCTCGCGCTCGTCGAGGATCTGGGTGATCCCGTAGGTCACGCAGACCGCGGCGTTGCGGGGGTTGCGCCCCGTCGCGAAGGCGTTGGGCTGCATGGTCGGCGAGACGTAGAGCCGGGGCATGGGCTGGCGGGCCTCGGTGGAGAGCTCGCGCACGATCCGGTAGAGGAGCGGTTGCTCGACCTCCCCCACCGGCCGGGCGCGCATGGCGGACAGCGCGATGCGGTCGGAGAAGAAGTAGGCGGCGGCGCTGGTCGCCAGCGCGATCAGGACCGCGATCTGCACGCCGACGCCACCTCCGAGCCACGCCCCCACCGCGATGATCACCGCGGACAGTGCGCCGAGGAGGACCGCGGTACGCAGACCGTTGTGATGCACTACACCCCCCTTTCGGTTGATGCTGATTCACCTGTGACAACGTCTCCGGCCAGGTCGAACGTTCCCGGGCGGTTCAGCCCGCGGAGATGAGTGCCGCGGGGACGAGGTCGAGGACCAGCTGGGGGGCGACCGAGAACGCGATCGCGACGATCGCCGCCACCGCGACGGCCACACTCGCGGGTATCCATCCGGCACCGCGGCCGTCCGTTCGCACGCTCCCGGGCGCGGCACCTTCCGTCACGTCACCCCCGGGCGCGGCACCTCCCGCCGTGGCGCTCCCAGGGGTGAAACCCCTGGTCACGGCGCTCCCGAGCGCGACGCCTCCCGCCATGGGGCTTCCGGGCGTGGCGCTTCCGGGCGTGGCGCTCGCGGTCACCGGGGCCGGAGTGAAGATCCGTACGACCCAGGCGACGTAGTAGTAGAGGCCCATGACCGTGTTGACCGCCATGACGGCGGCCAGCCAGCCACCGCCTCCGCCGAGGAGCTCCCGGAACACCACGATCTTGGCGAAGAGTCCGGCCAGCCCCGGTGGCAGGCCCGCCAGGCAGATCAGGGAGAAGGCCAGCGCCAGCCCGGCGGCCGGGCTCCGGAACGCCAGGCCCCGGTAGTCGTCCAGCTCTCCCCCGCCCGCCCGCCTCGACACCAGCGTGACCACGGCGAACGCCCCGAGGTTCATCGCCGCGTAGAAGACCAGGTAGGCGACCGAGGCGTTCAGCGCCTCGTCGTTCCTGACGCCGAGGGGGGCGAGGATGTAGCCCGACTGGGCGACGGACGACCAGGCGAGCAGCCGCACGGCGTGACGCTGGCGCATGGCCAGGAGGTTGCCCACGGTCATGGTCAGCCCGGCGAGGATCGCGATCAGCGGAACCCAGGTGGCCCCCTGGCCGCCCAGGGCGACGACCAGGATGAGGATCAGCCCGGCGAACCCCGCCGCCTTGGAGATGACGGACAGCAGAGCCGCTACGGGGACGGGGGCGCCCTGGTAGACGTCGCCCGCCCACGCGTGGAACGGCACCACCGCGATCTTGAAGGCGAACCCGGCGAGGACCAGGACCACGGCCACGGTGACCACGGCGGGCAGGTCGTAGCCGATCTCCAGCAGGGACTCGTAAGCGCTGTCTTCTCCGATGCCTCCCTGGCCGGGCCCGAGGCCGGTGGCGGCGGGGACGTCCTGTCGCAGGACGTGGGCCATCCGGTCGAGGTAGACGGTGCCGGTCGTCCCGTACAGCAGGGAGACCCCGAAGAGCATCACCGCCGTGGAGACCACGGAGACCAGGAAGAGCTTGACCGCCGCCTCGGAGCTACGGCCGTCGTAACGCTTGAGCGCGGTGAGCGCGAACACCGGCAGCGAGACAAGCTCCAGCGCGACCACCAGCATGATCAGGTCGCGGGAGGCGGGCAGGGCGACGGCACCCGCCAGCGTGCAGAGCAGCAGGAAGTACCACTCCCCGACGGGGATGTCCCCGGAGGAGAGCTCGGCCGCCGACAGCAGCACCACGACGATCCCGGCGAACAGCGCGAGCCCCGCGAAGACCAGCGTGAAGTCGTCGACCACGAACGAGCACGGCGCCACGGCGGTCGCGGGTGCCGTCGACCCGGTCACCGGGGGGACGATGGCACCGATCGCCGCGTGGGGGGAGCCGAGCAGCCCCTCGGGTACGCAGAAGGTCCTCAGCGGGTCTCCGGCGCGCACGGCCTGGGAGATCACCACCGCCAGGGCACCGACCACCCCGGCCAGCGTGACCGCGCCGAGCGCCGTCCGGACGTACGGCCTGCTGGGCAGGAAGGCGTCCAGGATCAGCACGAGCCCGGCGGTGAGGGCGAGGATGAGGGGCGGCGCGACCGCGTAGTAGTCGATCGACTGGATCACGGCGCGCCCACCAGGGTCCGGACCACCGGATCGGTGAGGAGGAGAAGCGCCTTGGGCCAGAGCCCGAACAGCAGGATCAGCGCGACCAGCGGCACCCAGGCGGCCAGCTCGTAGCCCGTGACGTCGGGCATGCGCGACCTGCCGGTGCTCGTCGCTCCCGAGGGCACTCGCGCGGTCGTGCCCGAGGTCGTCCCCCCGGTCACCGCCGGTGTCGTCGCGGAGAGCGCCAAGGGTGTCGAGGGCGCCGAGGGCGCCGTTCCCGAGGTCGGCACCGGAGGGGACGCCGGTGGGGACGCGCCTCCCGCGCCGACGGCCGCCACGGGGAGGTCCTTCCCGCCTGCCTCGGAGGTGGGGGCGCCTCCCTCGTAGCCGCCCTCCCCGTGATCGCCCTCCTCCCCGGTCGGGCCCGTGGAGGGGAGACCGCCCGCGGGGACCCCGGCCAGGACCGGGACGTGGACGGTCTCGGTGCTCCGGCCGTGGGTGACGCGGGAGAGCATGAGCAGGAAGTAGGCGGCGGTCAGCACCGTACCGAGACCTCCGAGGGCCATGAAGACCAGGTAGAGGGGGCGGGACAGACCCGCGGCCGGTTCGAAGGCACCGAGGAGGGCCAGCATCTCGCCCCAGAAACCCGCCAGGCCCGGCAGCCCGAGCGAGGCGACGCAGGCGAAGGTGAGCAGGGACGCGAGACGGGGAAGGCGGGTGAGCATGCCACCGCCGAGGGCCGGTATGTCGGAGGTGCCGTAGCGCTCCTTGACGGCTCCGGCGACGAAGAACAGCAGGGCCGTGATCAGGCCGTGGGCGATGTTGCCGAACAGGGCACCGTTGACCCCGGCCGGGGTGAGCGTGGCGAAGCCCAGGAGCACGAACCCCATGTGGCCGACCGAGGAGTAGGCGATCATCCTTTTGAGATCGCGCTGGGCGAGACAGGCCAGCGAGCCGTAGACGATGCCGATCACCGCGAAGGCTCCGAGCCAGGGGGCCGTCGCGGCGGCGCCGTCGGGCAGGATCGGGATCGCGACACGGACGAAGCCGTACGTGCCCATCTTGAGCAGCACGCCCGCCAGGAGCACCGAGCCGACGGTCGGCGCCTCGGTGTGGGCGTCGGGCAGCCAGGTGTGCAGCGGCCACATCGGCGTCTTGACCGCGAAACCGATGCCGACGGCCAGGAAAGCGAGGGTCTGCACCGAGGGGGACATGCCCGTCCCCCGTGCCCGCGCGAGGGCGGTCATGTCCAGGGTGCCGGTCTGCGACCAGATGAGCAGCAGGCCGAGCAGGAGGACCACCGAGCCGAGCAGGGTGTAGAGGATGAACTTGATCGCCGCCGCCCGGCGGGCACGCCCGCCCCAGATGGCGATCACGAAGTACATCGGGATGAGGACGACCTCGAAGAACACGAAGAACAGCAGCAGGTCGAGCGCGAGGAACGTGCCGATCATGCCCACTTCGAGGATGAGCAGCGTGAACACCAACGCCCGTGGCCGGTTGCCGCCCGGCCGGGGCCCCAGCAGCTGTCCGGGACCGTCGGCGCGGCCCCGGCACAGGTAGACGAAGCAGAGGAAGGTCAGCAGCGTGGTCAGCACGACCAGTGGCAGCGAGATCCCGTCCACGCCGAGGTGGAACCTGAGGTCGAGACCGGGAATCCAGGCCAGGTCGGTCACGAACTGCGTCCGGGCCACGTCCCCGTAGTCGAACGCGGCGGCCAGCAGCACCGACAGCGCGAACGTGATCCCGGAGACGACCAGGCCGTGCACCCTGAGCAGCCGCTTCCCGGCCGCGACGTCCGCCCCGGGTGGTACGAGCAGCGCGGCGGCCCCGGCGAGCGGTACGCCGAGGAGCGCGATCAGCACCCAGCTCATGGCGTGGCCACCTCAACCTCACGGGAGCCGGGCCCCGTGTTCGTCCCTGTATCCGGTGTCGGCCTTGCGTCCGGTTTTGTGTCCGGTGTTGGGGTCGATCCCGTGTTCCGTGTTGGGCTGGGCCCTGGGCACGGCCCTGTGTTCGCTGTCGGGGTCAGCCCTGTGCTCGGTGTCGGGGCCGGTCCCGTGCTCGGCATCGGGGCCGGTCGCGGAGAGGAGGTCAACGGCGCGTCACCGCCAGACGGATGAGGAGCAGCACGACAAGGGCCACGATGCCCCAGAACAGCAGAGAGATCATCTAAAGATCACCGCCCCGGCCGCGATCAGGAGGACCCCGGCCAGCAGGCCGGTGATGTAGAGCTGGGCATTGCCGTTCTGCACCAGGCGGACCAGGCCCGCCAGGCCCAGGGTCGCCCGGCCCGAGCCGCGCACGGCACCGTCCACCACCCGGCTGTCGGTGCGGGCGACGAGGCTCGCGAAGAGCAGCACGGGCCGGACGAAAAGCCCGGTGTAGAGGGAGTCGACGTGGAAGGCGTGCTCGCAGGGGGCCCTGAGGGGGCCGAGCAGGCGGGCCGGGTCGTCCAGGGGGGCGGAGCGCCACACGGCGTAGACCACCCCCGCGCCCAGCAGCGCCACCGCGAGACTGAGGACGGCAGTGCCCCAGTGGACGTCACCGATGCGGGCGAAACCGAGGAACAGGGCCGGGACGGCCAGGACGAGAATGGGCCAGCGCATGGTGGCCGGAGCCTCGTGAACGGCGGTCTGGGCGGCGTGAACGGCGGTGGGGGAAGCGGCGTGGGAGGCGTGGGCGGTGTGAGGCACACCGGACGCGGGCTCGGGCTCCGGCCGGAGGGCACGCTGCCCGAAGAAGGTGCGCAGCCACGCGCGGGTGGCGTAGGCACCGGTCACCGCGACCGTGACGAGCGCGCAGCCGTAGAGCAGCAGGGCCGCCGCGCTTGTCAGCGGCCCCGAGGACAGGGAACGCTCGATGGCCACCAGCACCTCGTCCTTGCTGAAGAAACCGCTGGCCGGGGGCAGGCCCACCAGCGCGGCGAAGCCGATCGTCATCGCGGCGAAGGTGACGGGAAGCTCCTTTCTGAGGCCTCCCATCGTGCTCATCAGGTTGGAGCCGACCGCGTGGATCACCGCTCCGGCGCAGAGGAAGAGAAGGGCCTTGAAAGCGCCGTGGGTGATCAGGTGGAAGGTCGCGGCGCTCCGGGACCCGGCGGCCAGGGCACCGGCCATGTAGGCGAGCTGACTGATCGTGGAGTAGGCGAGGACACGCTTGAGGTCGTCCTGGGCCAAGGCGGCGAGGGCCGCGCCGAGCATGCCGAGGGCGGCCAGGACCGCGAGGACGTCCAGGGTGGGGCGGGCACCGAGAAAGGCCGGGTAGAGCCGGGCGACGACGAAGATGCCCGCGGCGACCATGGTGGCCGCGTGGATGAGGGCACTGATCGGCGTCGGTCCGGCCATCGCGTCGGGGAGCCAGACGTGCAGCGGCACCTGGGCGCTCTTCCCCGCGACCCCGGCCAGCAGCAGCATGGTGGCGGCGATGAGCGTGCCGGACGACATCTCGGGGACCCCGGCGATGACGTCGGCGATCCTGAAGCTGCCCGCCGCCGTCCCGAGGACGAAGATGCCGAACAGGAAGCCGACGTCGCCGATCCGGGTGACGAGGAACGCCTTGATCGCCGCTCGCGAGTTGGCCCTGTCTTCCCACCAGTGCCCGACCAGCAGGTACGAGCACAGGCCCATGATCTCCCAGCCCACGTAGAGGACCATGAGGTCGGCCGCGTAGACGACCAGCAGCATGGCGCTGGTGAACAGGCTGATGAAGGAGCTGTAGGACGGGTAGCGCCGGTCGCCGCGCATGTAACCGACGGAGTAGACCTGCACGGCCAGCGCGACCACGGCGACCAGCACGGCGATCGACGCGGCGAGGCCGTCGACCAGCAATCCGACCGAGATCGGCACCGAGCCCGTCTCGATGACGGTGAACGTCGCGCTGACACCGTCGATCGCCCCCTGGGCTCCTGACCCGACCGGGGCGGACGGCTCGGCTCCGCCTCCGCCCGCCGCCCAGGTGGCGTAGGCGAGCCAGATCGCCAGGGCCGTGGAGATCGCGGTGGGCACCACGGCGATCCAGGCGGCCCTGCGGTTGGCGTCGGTGCCGGTACTGACCTCGGAGGTGCCGACCTTGGAGGCGGTGGTGTTGGGGGTGATGCCGTCGCCGGTCTCCGGGGGCGTCGCGCCGTGGAGACGCCGTGGGAAGCGGGAGCCGAGCAGGCCGGTGGCCGCCGCGAGGAAGGGCAGCAGGATCACGAGCGAGGCGATGGTGATCATGGCGCGTCACCCGGCCTGGTGTCCGCCTCTGGTCCGGCCTCGGGCGCGGGCCGCCGCGTAACGGTTCCGGTCTGGGTCTGGGGCAGGCTTTGGGACTCGGCCGGGGGCTGGTTCCGGGCCTGGGACCGGGGTGGGGAGCTGGACGAGGAGTGGGCACCGGCGTCGCCGGGGGCCGGTATGGCGGCTACCGGGTCGGCGTGAGCGGGATCGGTGTCGCGGGAGCCGGTGGTGGTGGAGTCGGACAGGGAGCGGAGGCGGTCGAGGTCGACGGTCTGGCGGTTGCGGTAGAGCGCGAGGATGATCGCGAGACCGAGGCCGACCTCGGCGGCGGCGATCACGATGACGAACAGCGTGAGGACCTGCCCGCCATGCAGCCGGTCGCGCAGCCACACGTCGAAGACGACCAGGTTGAGGTTGACGGCGTTGAGCATGAGCTCGACGGACATCAGCACGAGGATCGTGTTGCGGCGGGCGAGCACCCCGTACACGCCGATGGAGAACAGCAGCGCCGAGACGACCAGGGGATAGACGACGTGCACGTCAGTCCCTCCCCCGGATGTCCGTACGGGACAGGACGATGGCACCGATCAGAGCCGCGAGCAGCAGCACCGAGAGCGCCTCGAACGGGAGCACCCAGTTGCGGAAGATGCTGGAACCGAGCTCACCGGCCGAGCCACCACCCGGCTCAAGCGGGACGTACGCCATGCGGAAGCCGTCGACGACGACGGTGACCAGCACGGCCGCGGTGGCGATCGCCACGATCGCCGCGGTCGGGCGGTTCGGGCTGTCGAGGTCGGTGCTCCTGCCGATCGGGGCACGGGTGAGCATGATGCCGAACAGGAGCAGGACCACGATCGCGCCGACGTAGATCAGCACTTGGACCCAGGCGACGAACTCGGCGGTGAGAACCAGGTAGCACCCGGCCAGCGCGCCGAAGCAGACGACCAGCCACAGCGCTGCGTGGACGAGCTGCCTGGTGGTCACGACGAGCAGCGCCGACCCGACGGCCACCGCGCCCAGCAGAAGAAAAACGATCTCCTGCCCGGTCGGCGACAGGTAGGACGGCACCTCGGTCACGTCTCCTCCTCGGGCTCTCCACTCGGATCCGTGGGAGGAGTCTGCCCCGGCCCGGCCGCCGCCGGAGGCGCGTCGCCCCTACCTGTGGATAACTTCTCGACGGACGGCCCGCCTGTGGACGGATCGTTCTTCTTCGGAAGGGCACCCGGTGGCCGGATGGCCCGGACGCTCGCGTGGCTGGCCGAGGTGGCCGGTCTGGACGATCTACCCGGCGGTGGACCGTGCCGGGCGGGCGGCGCGTCGGGGTCGCCGGGAGCCGGTGCGGTGGGCGGGGAGGGCAGGGTGCCAGGCGGCGCGGAAGGCGAGACGCCGGACGGCAAGGACGAGGACGAGGACGGAGTGCCGGGCGCGGAGGCCGCTGTGCCCGGAGCGGCGATGGAACCGGCCGGGAGATCGGATCCGGACGAGGAATCGGCAGGGGAGTCAGGGGTTGCCGAGGCACCGGGCGGAGAATCGGGAGAACCGGGAGAGGAGGCAGCGGAGCCGGACGGGGAACCAGCCGTGGAAGCTTGTGCGCCTGACGGGGAAGCCGACGCACCGGGCGCGGAGGCTCCGGGCCCCGGGCCAGAGATGGGCCTGGACGCGGTACCGGAAGCGGGACCAGTCCCAGAGCCAGAGGCAGGCCCAAGCCCAGAGGCAGAAGCGGAGCCGGGCCCGGAAGCAGAAGCGGGAGCAGTTCCAGGAGCAGAGGTGGAGCCAGAGGCAGGAGCAGGCCCAAGCCCAGAGGCAGAAGCAGAGCCAGAAGCGGAACCAGGCCCAGAGGCGGGAGCGGGACCAGCCCCGGGAGCGGGAGCGGGACCAGGCCCAGAAGCAGCCCCGGGAGCAGGCTCGGAAGGGGTGGGGCGGGGGCGGATCGGGCGGGAGGTGGCCGCGAGTTCCTTCGGCGGATCGGCGTTGGGCTCGTGGCCCGGAGGCGGCGGGACGGTCTGCGCCCAGGCCGCCAGCTTGTCCTTCTCGTGAAGGAGATTACGGATGTCACCTTCGGCGTACTCGAACTCCGGAGACCAGAACAGCGCGTCGAAGGGGCAGACCTCGATGCAGATCCCGCAGTACATGCACAGGGAGAAGTCGATCGCGAAGCGGTCGAGCATGTTGCGGGCACGGGGACGGCCGCCCTCCGGGGCAGGGAGGGTCTCCTTGTGGGAGTCGATGTAGATGCACCAGTCGGGGCACTCGCGGGCACAGAGCATGCACACCGTGCAGTTCTCCTCGACCAGCGCGATCACCCCCCTGCTCCTCGGGGGCAACTCCGGCCGGACTTCGGGGTACTGGTGGGTCACCGATCTGCTCAGCATGTGGCGAAGGGTGACGGAAAGCCCCTTCGCCAGCCCCACTCCTGGTATCCGTGCCACAACTCAACATCATGGCGCACAGCGGGGCACTCGGGAATGCGTGGGCCCCGGAGACCCTCAGGACCAAGGGAACCGAGTTATCCACAGAAGTTATCCACAGACTGTGTGTTCGATAACCGTCCTCCAACCACCGGTTCACCGTCGAAGCGACTGCGGAGATCCTGAAAGAATCGTATTGTTCGCCACATGTCCCACCAGTACGGGCCGGTCTGGCAGTCGCGACCACCGGCGCGATCCAACACGGCATGGAGCGTCGTGTGGACGCTGGTACCCCTGTTCACCTGCGGTATCGGGACACCGTTCGTCATCGGCCACGCCGCGCGCCGGCTGCGGAGCCCGTTGCTGGCCGTCGCCGCCGTCCTCTACGGCATCGGCATCGGCATCTTCATGGTCGCCGCCGCGATCTACGGGAGTTCCGAGAGCATCCCGGTCGTGCTGGACGTCATCGCGACGATCGGCCTGTTCGGCAGCTGGATCGGCGGGCTGGGCCACGCGCTGATCCTCAGGGGCTCGGTTTTCCGGCAGGGACCGCCCCAGGAGTTCCGGCACGGACCGCCTCAGGAGTTCCGGCAGGGACCATCCCAGGAGTTCCGCCCAGGTCCGCCGCCCGGGTACGGCCACGTCCAGGGACCGCCCCGGACGCCGTCGTACCAGACGGGCCCCACCGCGACCTCGATCACGCACCCGCCCGCGCGACAGCCGCCGCCCCCGCACCACGGCGGGTATCAGCACGGGCCACCGCAGTACGCGCCGCCCCAGTACACCCAGGGCCAGCCCACCCACACGTCTGCCCCCTTCACCCAGGGCCGGAACACCCATACCCCCCAGGGCTGGCTGGGGCCGTACCGGCTGATCGGCAACCTGGGGAAGGGCGGCCAGGGAACGGTTCACCTCGCGCTGACCCCGCAGGGGCAGAAGGTCGCGATCAAGGTGCTGCACGAGCACTTCAACGGCAACCAGGTGGTCAGGGAGCGGTTCCTGCGGGAGGTGGAGGCGACGCGCAGGGTGGCGACGTTCTCCACGGCACGGGTGCTCGACGTGAACATCAACGAGGACCAGGCGTACGTCGTCAGCGAGTACGTGGAGGGCGACTCCCTGGAGCAGCTGATCCGCGACAGGGGCCCGCGCGACGAGGACGGCCTGACCCGGCTGGCCCTGGCCACGGCGGGCGCGCTGGCCGCGATCCACCGGGCCGGAGTGGTGCACCGTGACTTCAAACCGGCCAACGTGCTGATCGGCGCCGACGGCCCCCGCGTCATCGACTTCGGTATCGCCCGAGCCCTCGACCAGGTCACCTCGACGTCGGGCAACATCATGGGCACCCCCGCCTACATGTCGCCGGAACAGCTCGCGGGCAGGACGATCGGCCCGGAGACCGACGTGTTCAGCTGGGCCGCGACCATGATCTTCGCCGCCTCGGGGAAGGCGGCCTTCGGGGAGGACACCATCCCCGCCATCCTGAACCGGGTGATCAACCACCATCCGGACCTGACGGCCCTGCCCCGGTCACTGCGCCCGCTGGCCGCCGCCTGCCTGGACAAGGAGCCGGGCAACCGGCCCACGGCCGCCGACATCATGCTGCGGATCGTGCAGTAGGGACAGACGGCTAGGGAACCGCGTCCTTCGTCCGCGCCGTCAGGTCGAGGTACTCGTCGCGGGTCAGCGTGCGGGTCGTGAGCTCCAGGCCGTTCCCGGTGGCGAAGCGCTCGACCTCGGCGGCGTCCCAGCGCCCCGGCAGGTGGAACAGCTCCCCGCCCACCAGCAGGCCGGTCACCCCGGACTCCGCCGAGTACAGCAGCAGCTCGGACGCGTCCAGCTCGCGGGTCCTGCGCGCGGTCTCCAGCAGCAGGCGGCCGTGGACGACCACCAGACGACAGTGCGGCTGGCCCTCGCGCCTGAGCACGCGCCCCTGGGCGGTCTGGTTGCGGGACCTGCGGCGGCCGACCCCGACCACGACGACGGCCCCGGCGACCGTCAGCGCGGCCAGCACCAGGGCGGCGATCCCGAGCGGGCCCATCCCCCGGGTGACGTCGGCGCGGGTCTCGGTCAGGTTGAGGAGCACGAGCGCCACGAAGACCGCGCCGTAGGCGAGCACCGCCCACATGAGCACGTACAGCAGCTGCTCGCGCCACCACACCTTCGGCGAGCTGAGGGGCGGTCTGAGGCTTCTCGCGCCGGGCACGCGCAGGCGCGGCAGGGGCGCGGGAGCCCTGCGCCAGGTCACCGCGCGCCACCTCGGCGACCTGCGGGCGAGGGCGACCCTGGCCCGCTGCGGCGTCTCGAACGCCCGGAACTCGAACTCCAGCCCGTTGTCCGCGGCGAACGCCTTCACCGCCCGCTTCGAACGGGATCCGGGAGCCTCCAGCATGACCAGGCCGGACTCGTCGAGCACCGCCAGGCCGTATCTCGTCCTCCCCCTGCCGGGATAACCGAAGATCAGCAGCGTGCTCGCCCGGCCCTCCCCGGCGAGCGGCAGCCGCACCGGCGGATGTTCCGGCACATCGACGACCAGTTCATCCTTTTCCACGGCAAGCGCGAGGGTCATGCGGTCCGTCCTTGGCAGGTGGTGTCACAGAGTGTATTTACTCCCTGCCCTGCGTGGGCGCTTCGAACGTCGGATCGTCCCGTACGACGCGGGAACGGCTGTCCGAAACGGGTCACCCCATGGCGACGGCGACGACTCCCGTCAGCGCGAGCTGGACCAGCGCCAGCGGCACCAGGCCGACCCAGGCGAGTTTCTGCAGCTGGTCCTCGCGGAGGCGGGGATAGCTCACCCGGAGCCAGATGATCACGAAGACCAGCAGGAAGACCTTGAGGAGCATCCACACCGGTCCCGGCAGGAAGGGGCCCTGCCAGCCGCCGAGGAACAGCACGCTGGTGAGCGCGGACACCACGATGATCCCGGCGTACTCGGCCAGCATGAACAGGGCGAATCTCATGCCGGTGTACTCGGTCATCGGGCCCATGATGAGCTCGGAGTCGGCGATCGGCATGTCGAACGGCGGGCGGCGGAGCTCGGCGAGCCCGGCGACGAAGAAGACCACGCCGCCGATCGCCTGCCAGGGCAGCCACCACCACTGCCAGGCCTCCACGATGCCCGGCAGGGAGAGCGTGCCCGCCGCCATCGCGACACTGGAGGCCGCGAGGACCAGCGGCAGCTCGTACGCCATGAGCTGAGCCGCCGAGCGCATCCCGCCCAGGACGGAGTACTTGTTGCCCGAGGACCACCCGGCCATGATCGAGCCGAGCACGCCGACCCCCATCACGGCCAGGACGAAGAACAGCCCGGCGTCCAGGTCGACCCCGACCAGGCCCGGTCCGACCGGGATGACGACCAGCACCAGGAGATAGGGGACCAGCGCCACGCCGGGGGCCAGGGTGAAGACCCGGCGGTCGGCCGCGGCCGGGATCACCTGCTCCTTCTGCATGAACTTGACGCCGTCGGCGATCAGCTGGGCCCAGCCGTGGAAGCCCCCGGCGTACATGGGACCGAGGCGCGACTGCATGTGCGCCATGACCTTGTGCTCCATCTGCCCGGCGACCAGCGGCAGCACCAGGAAGACCGCGACGATCACGACGAGCCGTACCGCGGCGTCGAGCACCTCGGCGATCACGGGCACCTCCGGTCCCTCGGGGGAGCTCCCCGGGCGTCACGGTCACGGGCGCGAGACGGCTCCACCGAAGGAGCTCCCCGGCCAGCACGGATCCCAGACGGCTTTCCGAGTGTCTCAGGTGCCACGCTCGCGCCCCCAGTCGGCGGGCACCCCCGGCGGGAGCGTCTTGCGGCGGCTCGGCGAGCCCTGGCCGGACTCCCCCGGCTCCTTGGCTCCCGGCCAGGCCTTGGCGACCCGGGCGGCCAGCACGAAGTCCTTGCGCAGCGGGAAGCCCTCGAAGCCGTCGGGGAGCAGCAGCGGCACCAGGTTCGGGTGGCCCTCGAAGACGACGCCGAACATCTCGAAGGTCTCGCGCTCGTGCCAGTCGGCTCCGCGGAAGACGCCGACCGCGCTGGGCAGCCGGGGGTCGGCGCGCGGCACCCGGGTACGCAGCAGCAGGTGGGCGTGCGAGACGGGGGCGAAAAGGTGGGCGACGACCGCGAACCCCTCCGGCGGCTCGTCCACCGCGGTCAGCCAGTCGAAGAACTCGTAGCCCCCGGCCCTCGCGGACTCCAGCAGACCGAGCCAGCCGCCGGGATCCACGTCGACCGTGGTCTGGCCGAAGGACTCCGACACCCGGACCCCCTCGCCGTACGCGAAACCGGGCACGGGACCGGAACCGGGTTCGGGGAGGTCAGGCATATCGCTCACCCAGATTCTCCGCGGCGATCTTCTCCTGGAGCATCATGATGCCGTGAAGCAGCGCCTCGGGCCGGGGAGGGCAGCCGGGAACGTAGACGTCGACCGGGATGATCTGGTCGACGCCCTTGGTCACGCAGTAGGAGTCCCAGTACGGGCCGCCGGAGTTGGAGCAGGCGCCGAAGGAGATCACGTACTTCGGCTCGGGCATCTGCTCGTAGAGCCGCTTGACCGCGGGTGCCATCTTGTCGGTCACCGTGCCCGAGACGATCATCAGGTCCGCCTGGCGGGGGCCGTTGGCGAACGGGATGACCCCGAACCTGATGAAGTCGTGCCTGCTCATCGAGGTCGCGATGAACTCGATCGCGCAACAGGCCAGGCCGAAGTTGAACACCCACAGCGAGTAACGGCGCCCCCAGTTGAGGATGAGGCGCATGGGTTTCGGGGCCAGACGCGAGACTGGCCCCACGGTGGGCATCGGGAGATCCGCCATGGCACGCATTCTCCTTCAGAGTCGGTGCTCGCGCTCGCCCGGCGTCGCGGGCCCTCAGGTCCAGGTGAGCACGCGCTTGCGCCAGGCGTAAAGGATGCCGAGCGCGATGAAGCCGAGGAAGACGAACATCTCGGCCAGGGTGGTCATCCCGAAGCCGGGCGCGGCGAAGATCGTCGCCCAGGGGAACAGGAAGACCGCGTCCACCGCGAAGACCACGTACAGGTAGGTGAACACGTAGTAGCGGATCTGGGACTGCGCCCAGCCGTCGCCGACCGGGTCGACGCCGCACTCGTAGGTGAGCAGTTTCTCCGGGGTGGGGCGGTTGGGCCGGAGCCCCCGGTTGACGAGCAGTGCCCCGGCGACGATCAGCAGGCCGATCGCGAACAGCGCGAGGACCACCACGTAAGAGCCGAAATATCCGCTCATGGCCACTCCTCCTCGGGACCGCCGCACGAACTCGGGACCGCCGCACGAACGCCCGGAGAACCTGCCGGACGGACGGCCCTGGACCCGCAGGACAGGGGCTCTCCGCCCTACCTATAGCAGTATCCGCCCTTCCCGTCACGCAGGGGAACCACCGCCCCGAAACGGCTAAAGCCTACGTCCACTTCACATCAAATCAGGGCAAACACGCCATTGACCCATATAACGTTATTTTATGCCTAAACTGCGATTCGCCGGAGGAATCGCTTGGATGGCCGCAATGCTGGCCGGTTGCGGCATAGCCACCGCCTCCCCCCACACGGATCCCCCCGTCCCCTCGGAACCGACGCTGATCAATTACGTGGACCCCTCCATGGTCCAGGGCCTGAGCACGAGAACCCTGAACGCGGGAGAGACCGCGGGCCGCCGCGTGCACGCCACCTACCCCGTCGTCGCCGAGGCCCCTCTCCTCAGCGAGAAGCTCCGCGAGACGGTGACCGAGCATCTCCACCGGTTCACCCGGCACGAGGTCTCCTCGGACGCCCCGGCCAACCCCGAGTTCAACGTGGACTGGCAGATCGCCGCCGCCTCCCCCGAGGTCCTGGGGGTGCGGCTGCGCATCGGCCAGTCCCTGGGCTCCGGCTGGAACGAGTCCCGGACCACCATCTGGTACGACCGGGTGAGCCGCCGCGCCCTGGACTCCCCCGACCTGCTCAGGGACGACGCGGCGATGGCCACGCTGACCGGGCTCGTCGGCAGGGAGCTGGCGCTTCGGGGACCGCTGGTGAATCCCAACGCGCTCAGGCCGGACCCGGCGATGTTCGACTCCATCGGCTTCAACCCGCGCGGCGACCTCGTCGTGGAGTTCGACGACGAGCAGGTGGGCCTGGGCGTCGCCGGGCGGGTGGCGGTCGCCGTACCGTCCGCGACCGCGGCGCCGCTGCTGTCGGCGACCGGGCTGCGGGCGCGGCAGGCGGCCGTGGGGACCGCGACCCTCACCTCGCAGGAGGACATGCTCGCGGCGAGCAGGGACAGGCCCGCGGCGCGCAGCTCCAGGGCGGGCAGCGTGAACTGCGCGAAGGTCAAGTGCGTGGCGCTGACCTACGAGGACGGGCCGGGCCCCGAGACCGGGCGGCTGCTCAACATCCTCGGCGTGTACCGGGCGAGGGCGACCTTCTTCGTCCTCGGTTCCAACGCCTCAGCGCGTCCCGAGCTGCTCCGGCGGATGCGTGACGAGGGCCACCTGGTGGCCAACCACAGCTGGTCCCACCGCGATCTCACCGTGCTTCCCCCCACCATGCTCACCGACCAGCTCACCCGCGCGCAGTACGCGATCACCCACGCGATCGGCCAGGTCCCCACGCTGATGCGCCCGCCGTACGGTGTGACCGACGTGCAGGTGGCCTCCATCGCGCGGCGGCTGGGCATGTCCGTGGTGCGCTGGAGCGTGGACGTCGAGGACCGGAACGACCCCGACGCCGGGGCGATCGCCCGCCGGGCCGTCGCCCGGGTCAAGCCGGGGTCGATCGTCCTCATGCGCGACTTCCAGGGCGCCACCGTGGACGCGGCCCCCGAGATCCTGCGCGGGCTCGCCGCCAAGGGTTATACCTTTGTCACCGTCCCGGAACTGTACGGCTCGCGCGCGATGGAGCCGGGCCGGACCTACGACTCCGGAACCGTGTCGACGGCGCTGGAAAAGCAGTCCATGTCATAACCTGTGGCTATGGGGCCATAGCCGGAGGCGATGAGAGCGTCTTCGCGGCAAGACATATAGTTGGGCATCGTGATCCCAACTGTCCTCTTCGGCCGCCTGCACGTTGACCTGTGTCGGCTCGCGGCCGGGCTGTGTCGGGCCGACCGTCCGTGATCGTGACTTCTCCGTAGGCCGTACGACGGCCGCGACGTGCGACGTCCGCCCCCAGGCTTCGACTCAGATTCGACTCAGCGGCCACCAAGGATATGGGACAAAGGTCACTTTCCTACGCCGAGTGGAACGCGAAAAGACTACGCGTGACCCCGAGGATCTAGCATGGAAAAAAGAATGTGCCACGAGCAACGGCGCCCTGTCGCGTCGAGGAGGACTGAGCTGTGACCAAGCAGGTTCAGCAACTCGACCGCGTGATCATCCGGTTCGCCGGAGACTCCGGCGACGGCATGCAGCTGACCGGTGACCGCTTCACCGCCGGGACCGCGGAGTTCGGCAACGACCTGTCGACGCTGCCCAACTTCCCGGCGGAGATCCGCGCCCCCGCGGGAACCCTGCCGGGCGTGTCGAGTTTCCAGCTCCACTTCGCCGACCACGACATCCTCACGCCGGGCGACGCCCCCAACGTCCTGGTCGCGATGAACCCCGCCGCGCTGAAGGCCAACCTCTCCGACCTGCCGCGCGGTGCCGACCTCATCGTCAACACCGACGAGTTCACCAAGCGCAACCTGCAGAAGGTGGGCTACGCCGCCAACCCTCTCGAGGACGACTCGCTCGCCGAGTGGCGGGTCCACGCCGTGCCGCTCACCTCGCTGACGGTCAAGTCCCTCGAAGGCTTCGCGCTGTCCAAGAAGGACGCCGAGCGGTCGAAGAACATGTTCGCCCTCGGGCTGCTGAGCTGGCTCTACCACCGGCCCACCGAGGCGACGATCCAGTTCCTCGAAACCAAGTTCGCCAAGAAGCCCGACATCGCCAAGGCCAACATCGCCGCCTTCCAGGCGGGCTGGAACTACGGCGAGACCACCGAGTCCTTCTCGGTCTCATACGAGATCAAGCCGGCCAAGCTGGCCCCCGGCGTGTACCGCAACATCTCCGGCAACCAGGCGCTCGCCTACGGCCTGATCGCCGCCTCGGTGCGGTCGAGGCTGCCGCTGTTCCTCGGGTCGTACCCGATCACCCCGGCCAGCGACATCCTGCACGAGCTGTCCAGGCACAAGCGGTTCGGCATCCGCACCTTCCAGGCCGAGGACGAGATCGCGGGCGTCGGGGCGGCGCTCGGCGCCGCCTTCGGCGGGGCGCTCGGCGTCACGACGACCTCGGGGCCGGGTGTCGCGCTGAAGGCCGAGACCGTCGGCCTCGCGGTGACCACCGAGCTGCCGCTCATCGTGGTCGACGTGCAGCGCGCGGGTCCCAGCACCGGCATGCCCACCAAGACCGAGCAGACCGACCTGCTGATGGCCATGTTCGGCCGCAACGGCGAGTCGCCGCTGCCGATCGTGGCGCCCTCGACCCCCTCCGACTGCTTCGACGCGGCGATGGAGGCGGTCAGGATCGCGGTGAAGTACCGCACCCCGGTCATGCTGCTCTCCGACGGCTACCTCGCCAACGGCTCCGAGCCGTGGAAGCTGCCCGACGCGGCCGACCTTCCCGACATCTCCACCGAGTTCGCCTCGGGGCCGAACGACGAGGACGGCGTCACCTTCCTGCCGTTCAAGCGCGACACCGAGACCCTCGCCCGACCCTGGGCGATTCCCGGCACCGCGGGCCTGGAGCACCGGATCGGCGGCATCGAGAAGGCCGAGAACACCGGCAACATCTCCTACGACCCCAACAACCACGACCGGATGGTCCGGGTCCGTCAGGCGAAGATCGACGGGATCGCGAACGACATCCCGCCGCTGACCGTGGACGACCCCGACGGCGACGCCCGCGTGCTGGTGCTCGGCTGGGGGTCCACGTACGGGCCGATCGCGGCGGCCGTGCGGCGCATCAGGAGGGGCGGGGGCAAGGTCGCCCAAGCCCACCTGCGCCACCTCAACCCGCTGCCCGTCAACACCGGCGAGGTCCTGCGCGCGTACGACAAGGTCCTCCTGCCGGAGATCAACCTCGGCCAGCTCGCGCTGCTGCTCCGCGCCCGCTTCCTGGTCGACATCATCAGCTACAACCGAGTGCGCGGGCTTCCGTTCAAGGCCGAGGAACTTGCCGGCGTGATCCAGGACGTGATCGACAGTGAGTAGTGCTGAGTTGCCCACCCCCGCGAGGGGCGGAGGGCTTTCGCTGGTCCCGAAGTCCGAGGTGAAACTCGGCATGAAGGACTTCAAGTCCGACCAGGAGGTCCGCTGGTGCCCCGGGTGCGGTGACTACGCCATCCTGGCCGCGGTCCAGTCGTTCGTGCCGGAGCTCGGGCTCAAGCGCGAGAACATGGTGTTCGTCTCGGGCATCGGCTGCTCCTCCCGGTTCCCGTACTACATGGACACCTACGGGTTCCACTCGATCCACGGCCGCGCCCCGGCGATCGCGACCGGCCTGGCCGCCTCGCGTCCCGACCTGTCGGTGTGGGTGATCACCGGTGACGGCGACGCGCTGTCCATCGGCGGCAACCACCTCATCCACGCGCTGCGCCGCAACGTCAACCTGAACATCCTGCTGTTCAACAACAGGATCTACGGGCTGACCAAGGGCCAGTACTCCCCGACCTCCGAGATCGGCAAGATCACGAAGTCGACCCCGATGGGCTCGCTGGACAAGCCGTTCAACCCGATCTCGCTGGCCATCGGCGCCGAGGCCTCCTTCGTGGCCAGGACCATCGACTCCGACCGCAAGCACCTGCAGTCGGTGCTGCGCGAGGCCGCCGAGCACCGGGGCACCTCGCTGGTCGAGATCTACCAGAACTGCAACATCTTCAACGACAACGCCTTCGAGCAGCTGAAGGACCCGGAGCAGCGCGACGACATCACGCTGCGCCTGGAGCACGGGCAGCCCATCGCCTCGGCGTCCAAGGCGGTACGCAGGGCGGCCGACGGCGGCATCGAGGTCGTCCCGAGGTCGGCGGTGAGCGAGGACGAGATCCTCGTGCACGACGCCCACCGCGCCGACCCGTCGCTGGCCTTCGCGCTCTCCCGGCTGGACGAGCCCGCCTTCGAGCACGTCCCGATCGGTGTCTTCCGCAACGTCGACCGCCCCTCCTACGACGAGCTCATGGCCGAGCAGCTCCAGGAGGCCGTCGGCGAGCGGGGACCGGGCGACCTGAACGACCTGCTGCTCGGCGGGGACACCTGGCGCATCGGCTGACACGGCACGGCGCGGCTGACGCGGCACGGCGCGGCGCGAAACAACGCCGGACCCAGCGGACACCGCTGGGCGAGGCCGAAGAACGCCGATCGCCACCGGGTGCCGCCGGATCGCGCGAAACAGCACCAAACGGTAGGGCCCGCTCCGAAGAGCGGGCCCTACCGCTTTCCGGTCTCCCCGTATTTCCAGGGACAGCCGTTTCCAGGGACAGCCGTTTCCGGTGGTAGCCATTTTCCGGCGAATCACCTTTTCAGGGAATTATCTCCTTCACCTCCACGGCTTCCCGTACGGCAGGGTATGAATTTCCTTGGCCATACGACTCCGCACAGTCCACACGTTCTGTGTGGTGCCGTATCTCCCGCCGGCGGGAGACGCGGCCCTTCCGGCACGCCCGGCCCCTCGCGTGAGGGCGCCCGGCGAGACTCGTCACGTACGGCAAGAACGAGGAGAGCGCCCATGCCGAGCCCGGCGGAGGAAGACCACTGGTGTACGAGGCCCGTGCTGGTGACGGGAGCCGGTGGCTTCATCGGGACCCACCTGGTGCGGCGTCTGAGCGCGCTCGGCGCGCGGGTGCACGCGGTCAGCCGCCGCCCCAGGGAGGGCTCGAACGGCGAGACGTGGCACGTCGCGGACGTCGCCGACGCGGACGCGGTCGAGTGGCTCGTCGGCTCGACCCGTCCCGCCGTCGTGTTCCACCTGGCCAGCGAGGTCGCCGGGGCCAGGGATCCGCGGCTCGTGCTGCCGATGCTGCACAGCAACCTCACCGGCGTGGTCAACGTGCTGACGGCGGTCTCCGGGACCCCCGAGACCAGGGTGGTGCTGGCGGGTTCGCTGGAGGAGCTCCGGCCCGAGGAGGGCGACAAGGCGCCGTCCTCGCCGTACGCGGTGTCCAAGTGGGCCGCCGACGGCTACGCGCGGATGTTCCACCACCTGTGGGGCGTCCAGGTCAGCAACCTGCGGATCGGCATGGTCTACGGGCCCGGCCGCCAGGACACCCGGAAGCTGGTCCCCTACGTGGCGCTGTCACTGCTGCGCGGGCGGACCCCCGAACTCGGCAGCGGGACGCGCCACCTCGACTGGGTGTACGTCGACGACGTGGTCGACGCCTTCCTCAGCGCGGGCGAGACCCCGGAGGCGGCGGGCCGCGCCTTCGACATCGGTACGGGGACGGGCACCTCCATCCGCGACACCGTGGAACTCCTCTCCCGCATCGTCGGCGGCCGGGCCCGCCCCCGCTACGGCGCCCTCGGCGACCGCCCGCTGGACAGCGCCAGAATCGCCGACCCGACCGCCGCCGCCGAGATCCTTCGCTGGCGACCCGCCGTCGGACTTGAGGAGGGCCTGCGACGCACCGTCGACTGGTTCGCCCACGAGAAGAGCTGACCGAGCGGCCCTGTCGAGGGTTCGTCAAGAAACGTGTCACCAGCCCAAACGGGCGAGAAGACGCGGGCTGGCGCCTCGTATCCGAAGGTCGTGGAATCCCGGAGGGTAATGCCTCCACGGAAGACGCCTCTCCTGAACCGCGAAGACCTGGTCGCGCGGGACCGGCACCGGCGACGGTGAGCCATGCGCCACCGAACGCGAGTCGGCGCACCGAGATCGTGCCACGCGCGGAGAACGCCGACAGCGTTTAGACTCCGCGCCAGAGGCGGTTGAACGTCCCGCCCGCTCCGAGCCGCAGGTGCCTACGCCACCCGGCGAAGAGGACAAGGTCCACCGGATCAGCGTTTCTTTCCTCCCGGAAGTCTTCTTTCAGCGGACACGGTTCCCGGCGGAGTGCGTAGGACGCTGCCTGAAAGGACGAAGACCATGGTCGAGGACTCCGCCGCAAGAAGGCCATCAGAGAGCGTATGGCGCACACGGGCAGACGACGGGGCGGGCGGCCTGGCCTTCGAAATCCTGGACGACCTGGCAGGTAGCGTGGAGGCCGTCGAGGCGGCCATCGCCACCGTCATGCCCAAGGGTGCGACCAGCGTGCCGCGAAAGGTCTCCTTCAGCGACCACGCCGCGTACGTGCTGGCCAAGGGGGCGCCGCGACAGGGGAACAAGACCGGGCACTATGGCGTCGGATCCCAGCGCATTCTGCTCGCGCTGCTCGCCGTTCACGACTGCCGCGCCTGCGAGATCCTCACCGGCCTGGGGATCTCCTACACCACCGTCAGAACCGAGGTCGTCGGTCGACTGAACGCCATGGGAGTGCTCAGTCGTTACAACAACCCGCGCTGATGTTCCCTCGGGAACGCCCCCGCCTCATTCCTCCGGGAAGGCCCTCCTGCCCGGAGGAATGGGTGAACGGAAGGGGTCACAGGTTCAATCCCTGTGTCGTCCACCACGCTCCACAACAGATCAGGTCTGACCTGGTCAAACGGCCGCCAAAGTCCCAGCTCAAGGGCCTTGGCGGCCTTCTTGCTTCTCTGGGTGATATCGGTTGTTCCGGGTTGTTGTCAGTACCGGTGCTGACGTTGTGCTGACCCCATGATGGCCTCGCTCTCAAGGACCCCCTTGACTACTCCCTTACCTGCGTTCAGGCTCGCATGTGCGCAAGGAGCCGCAAACCCCAGAGGTAGGAGACCACCGTGGCGATAACGTTCTACGGCAAGGACCCAACCAATCCGGGCAACAACTGTCCGGCCGTGTTCCGAGACGAGCAGACAGGCGATTTCTTCTTCCAAGGAGAGACCGTTGTCGACCCGGAGATCCTGGCCAAGGTCGCAGCCGACAGCCCCATCCTGGACACGGAGTCAGTGGTGCGACTCCCCGAGCGCATGATCGAGATCATCCTGGAGGCATGCCGTGACAGAGTTCGGCGACCTGCTGGCGAAGTGTGAGCGCACAGCCTTCAAGCTGGAGTTTCGCGACCAGTACATGACCGGCGATCCCGGCTACCTTGCCTGGGAGGCCGGAGATCTCGCCGAGGCGGTACGGCTGTACTCAGAGTGGACCGCCACCGCCCGTGCGGCGATCGCGCGGGGAGTGCAGATGCGGAGAGTCCGCGTCGTGTCCGAGCCGGTGAGCACCTACATCGCCTTCGAGCACGCCGTAACCCCGGAGGTGAACCTGGCAGCCGGTGAGGTGATCAGGTGGCTCCCGAGGCGCCTGGCCTCAGATCTGGCCCTTCCGGGAAACGACGTATGGGTCTTCGATGACAGCATGGTGCAGTTCTGCCACTTCGCGGGCGACGGTGCATGGGTCTCCAATGATGAGACCGATGATCCGGCAATCGTGACGTTGTGTTCATCGGCGTTCGCGGCTGCCTGGGATCGCGCCACCGACCACGAGGAGTATCAGATCTCGTCGCCCTCCTGACCAGGTCTCGCACACACTCATGCCCACCCCGCATTCCTCCAGCTCCAGCGCTCAGGCGGCCAGACAGGCCCTCGCCTCCCGGCTACGCGACCTACGGCTTGACGCGCGCCTGACCTCCCGAGCCCTGGCGGCTTTGGCGGGGTGGCATGAGGCCAAGACCTCACGGATCGAACACGGCAAGAAGCAGCCATCCGAGAGCGACATAGCGGCGTGGGTGCAGGTATGCGGGGTGCCCGGCCTGCTCCCTGATCTGATCGCCGAACTGCGGGCTGTGGACTCGGCATGGTTGGACTGGCAACGAGCCGAGAAGTCGGGCCTGACCCACTTGAACGCCGCTGTCCGGGAACTATACGAGCGGACCAAGGTGTATCGCTCCTACTGCCAGGACGTCATTCCCGGCCTTCTTCAGACGGCCGGGTACACCACGGCCACCCTGTCAGCGATTCGCGACGGCAGGCGGGTACCCGTCGACGACGTTGCCGAAGCCGTCGCCGAGCGGATGGCTCGCCAGCACATCCTGTACGAGGGCGACCACCGGTTTGTGTTCATTCTGGAGGCCGCGGCGCTGACCTACCGACGTGGCGGCCCTGAAGTGATGATCGGTCAGCTTGGTTACCTGCTGGAGGCGATGGCGCTTCCCTCTGTTTCTCTGGCGGTGATCCCGCCTCATGTCGAGCGGGCGGGGCGGTGGCCCGTCGAGAACTTCTACATTTTCGATCATGTGCAGGCGAACGTGGAACTGGTGTCCGGCTTTCTCACGATCACGCAGCCGCGAGAGATCACCATGTACGCCGAGACGTTCACCCGGTTTCACGAGATAGCCGTTTTCGGACGGGAGGCACGGACCCTAATCAAAGCGGCCATGGACTCTCTGGAGTAGCTGTCCGCAAGTATCCGCAAGCTTATGGCGCTCTGGAAACACCCGCTCCTACCGTTTGGGTTATGACATCCGGACAGATAGTGACAGCGGCCCGCGCCGGGGGGCATGAGGGCGATGAGACCGCCAGCCCTGATGGGCAAGGGCTTCCCGAGGGGTTGCGGAACCTCGCGCGGCTGGTCCATGCGCGAGGTGTTCGCACGTCGATCATTCACTATGTAGGGCTCCACCTTCGCAGTCATCGGCCGCTTCCGTTCCCGCGAGAGGACCGCTTCGAGCTGATCGCGCACAGCCGCGACGGCTGGGAGGTGGCGAGCGTGACCGTGGGAGACCGCTCCGGCTGCTTCGTGGTCTCGCTGCCCTCGGTGGGGATCACGACCCAGCTGGTGAACGCCGACCAGCCTCACGCGGTCGTGGATCTGATCCTCGCCGCGCTCCCGAAGGAGACGGCGTGACGCGGGAGATACCGGAGTTCGACGTCACGAAGAATCCGGATGACCCTCTTGAGGGACGCCGTCAGGGTAGTGCCGCGAACGCCCCCGCTGACGTGACCGGATCGACTTTCCGAGAGTTTGAGCTGGGATGCCTGGCCGCGCGGGTGACGTGGTCGATCTGGCCCGACGGGAAAGCGGGATGACCGGCCGCCCTGCGGCAGCAGGGACTGCCCCGCGCAAGCCCTACATCACGTCGTACGCCGAGGAGAACTTGGATCTGCCGTTGGCCTTCGAGTGGGCGGACGGAGTGCCCCGGCTGACCTACCGTGACGCGCTCCCGCAGGAGTGGATGTTCGGGGCTCTGTGGGCTCGCTGCGGCACGGCACGGGAGGGAAGGATTCAGTGGCACTTGGTTCATACGCAACGCCAACGGCGGTGCATGCTGCAGAGACTGTGCCGCGTGTGCGGCGGACCCGCAACTGACACCGACACCGGGCGCGTCTGGTGGATCCTGCCCGCCAGGCTGGCCGACGACTTCCGATCGCCCTGGCCCACAGCTCACCCGCCCACGTGCAAGGCGCACATCAGTGAGGCCCTGACTGCCTGCCCGTACCTGCGCCGAGAGATGGCGGTTGTCTGCACGGTCGGCGACTACTCCCCTGTTGCGGTTCTGGCCAACCTGTACGGCGAGGACGACGGCGGCCGAGTGCTGGAGACCCGCCACCAAATCCTTGTCGGCCTGGATGAGTTCCACTTGCTTAACCGGGCGCTGGCCACACAGTTGATCGTCCAGGTCCATGACCTCCAGCCCGCGCGCACCTGACAACGCCATGGCGAAAGCCTGGGCAGGCTGTTCAGCCTCTCTGCTGTTGGCGGTACGGACGGGAAAGCCCCTGGCGGTGACCGAGAGCCTTTCCGTGTTCCGAGGTGGGGGCTAGAAGTCGAACTCGCCCTTCTTCGCGCCGTCGACGAACGCGTCCCAGACACTCGCGCTCACCACGAAAGGCGCCCGCTCGGGAGCCTCGGTGTCACGAAGCCCCACCCGGCCACCCGACAACGGAGCCGCCTCCAGGCAGTTGCCCTGGCCGGACCCGCTCTTGGTAGCTTTACGCCAGGCCGCTCTCTTCAGCTCATCGCTCAGATCCACAGCTTCTCCGCTCTTTCGAAACGGAGACTCGCTGAATCACAGAAAAGGCGTGCCGGGTGGCGCGACCCGGTTACACGCACCGTGCCGGTGGCCCCGCGAGACGCGGGATCACCGGCACGGCGTGTCATGCGAGGGTGGTGATGGGGACTGGTCAGCCGCCCCAGCCCGGCTTGGTGCCGCACTTGGCCTTCGCGTTGAGGCAGACCTTCACGAGCGCGCCGAGCGTCTCCGGCGTCCACGCGTTCATGAAGTCGCCGTGGATCGAGGAGGGCATGCCCGACGACAGCGCCAGGTCGTCGCCGCCGAGGGAGTTGTAGCCGAGCATGAACGAGAGGTTGGGAACCGCGACCGGGTAGTCGCCGGTGCACGTGCCGTTCTTGGCCGGGCCCATGTGCGACTTGTGGTCGGGGGAGTCGATGTGCTTGCCGTCCCAGCAGTCCTGGAACGTCAGCTGGTAGATCAGGTTGCCGCCCTTCGCGCAGACGGGCCAGTTGCCGTCGGCGCTACGGCCGGTCTCCGCGCTGCCCGCGCACCAGAACTGGCCGGAGGCACCCTTCGGCGTCGCCACCTGCCGCTTCGCGTCGCCCTGCACCACGCGCAGGCCCGGCGGGAACGGCACGACCTCCGACGGGTCCTTGAGGCGGGAGCCGTAGTAGACGCGGAAGTTCTCCATCGGGACCGGCTTGCCGTTCTTCAGCAGGGTCGGCGCCCAGTAGGCGCTGTTGTCCCCGAGAGCGTCACAGGTCGTGGTGCTGTCGAGCAGGTCCTGCGTCGTGGTGTTCGCCGAAACCTTCGGGCCGAAGAAGGTGTGCAGGTGCGAGGCGCCGACCAGGCCGGGCAGCACGATCGGGTCGTCCTTGGCCTCGTTGGCCACCGTGCAGTTGGTGTGGAACTCGGGGACCCTCACGATTCCCGCGGGGACCGGGATGGGCTTGACCTTGTTGTACGCGTCCAGGGCCTTCTTCCACGCGACCTGGTCCACCGGCACCCAGCCGCCGGCGGGCGCGGTGGTGGTCGGGGTGGCGCTGGGCGTCGGCTTCGGCGTCGCGGTCGAGGTCGAAGTCGGTTTCGGGGTCGGCGTCGGCGTCGAGGTGCCCGAGCCCGCGCCGAAGACCTGGAACTCCCACAGCGAGACGCCGTACCGGCTGGACCGCTTGGTCGCGTACAGCCTCACGAACCGGCCGGTGGCCGACAGGTTGATAGTCTGGACACCGCCCTTGCCCGCCGTGGTGCTGTGCACCGTCTTCCAGGGGCCGTCACTGTCGGCGGCGGTCTGGATCTGGAACGCCGTGGCGTAGGCGTTCTCCCAGTTGATGACGATCTTGTCAATGGCGGTGGACTTGCCGAGGTCGACCGCGAGCCACTGCGGGTCACTGAACTTGCTGCCCCAGCGGGTGCTGGCCTTGCCGTCGACGGCGGCCGCGGCCGACAGGTCACCGCGCTCCGCCGAGGAGGCGATGGCGGTACGGCCCTGCGAGAGGGGCACCTCGGCCGCGGCGGCCGAGGAGGCGACGCTCACCGCGGAGGTGCTCAGGAGGCCGACGAGAACACCGGCCAGCGACAGGCGGCGGACCTGGCGTACGACGGACGCGCGTCCGGCTCGGATGCCGCGCGAGGCGGTAGTACTCATAGTGAATGGAGTCCTTGTCCTGTTGGGAAGTCACGGAGGGGACGTCTGGCGGCGTTCGCACGCGCCGCTACATGGGAGACCCGCAGGTCGCGAGTGGATAACGAAAACTTCCAAAAAGCTCAGAAGTTTTGTTCTCCGGCCCGCGACTGTCCCGCGCCCAGCCCCCGCCCGGCTGGCTGGCTGGCCCGCTGGGAACCACCGCGCGGGCGAATCCTCCGTACAGGATTTAGGGCGTGATCCGGTAGATGTGGTGGGAGTACTCGGCGGCGAAGGAGTCGGTGAACCTGCCCCCGGCGTCGACGGGGACCGACCGGTTCTCGAAGAGGACCTCGGCACGCGCGGCCCGGATCCCGCGCGGCAGGGTGAACGTCCGCATGCCGGGGACCGTGTCCGCGCCGGGCATCGCGAAGACGTAGTACGAGCCCCGGTGGTGTTTCAGCATGGTGTCGAGGCCGGTGCCGAAGCGGTGCGCGTACGACTGGGTGTTCAGCACGGGGGCCAGCTGCCCGATGCGCCGGTTGACCTCGGCCACGGCGGGCCTGACCTTCTGCCCGCACTCCTCCCGCAGGACGTGCTGGGAGTGGCACGGGCCGCCGAAGTTGTGGTTGAAGTAGATGATGCCCCGGGCCTCGTGGATCAGCGAGCTCATGACCGCGCCCGTCACCTGGTGCGGCTGGATGGCCTGGGTGTCGTTCTCGGCGGGCCAGCCGACCTCGACGAAGCCGTAGATCGGCTGGCGGCGGCCGTCCAGCGCGTCCAGCTCGCGCTGGCGGTCGAGGACGGCACCGTAGTTGGCGGCCCTGCGGCACCGGGAGACCGGCAGGGACAGGAAGTTCTGCCCGTCCAGGCAGACGCTCGCGCTGGTGTACCAGTAGACGTCGGACGAGACGACGTCGGTGAAGCGGTTGACGAACGCGGCGGCGTCCGCGTCCCTCTCCCACATCATCACGCCCTTGCCGTAGTTGGCGTAGTGCATCCTGCCGTCGCCCTTGGGGACCCGTTCCTTCCGGGTGCGCAGCACGGTGAAACCGCATCCCTTGTCCTCGGGCACGCACAGGGGGCCCTCACCGGGGTGGTTGCCGGTCCATCCCGCGTCTCCGGCCTTCGCCCACATGTCGACCTCGTCGTTGAGCAGCCAGCCCACCGTCTCTTTGCCGTAGCCGGGCAGGGGGGCGCTCGTCAGCGCCGACATGCCGTTCTTCCGTACCAGCGCCATGTCGCTGGTCTCGGTCAGCTCCACGTAGGTGTTGATCCCGGCGGCCCGGTCCTTGTCCGCGTCGGCCTGGGTGATCACGGACTCGAACCAGACGCCCACGGGGAAGAACGACGGGTTCGTCCAGCCCGCCGCCGCCGGTGCGGCGAACCGCCCGTAGTAGGCGGGGCCGCCCTCCCACGGCACCCGGGCGGCCGTCGCGGGAGGACCGGCGGCCGACCACGCACCGGCCGGCACACCGGCGATCGGGTCTCGGTCCTGGCCGGGTACGTCGATCCAGGAGAGCCCGAGCAGCGCCACCGACACCGAGACGGCCCCCACCCCGACCAGCATCGGCAACCGCCGCCCGGCCCGGCGTCCCGTCGTCCGCCCGTGGTCCTCGGATCTCATGGTCTCGTCCTCCTCATCGCGGACCCGGTGACAGCTCGGCGAGCGCCATCAGCTGCGCGGCGCGCGAGGACCAGGAGGCGCCGAGCACGGACCCCCGCATGGTGTCCGCCGGTTGCAGCCCCCCGTCGCGCAACGTCGCACGAACAGCGTCGACGAAAAGGCCGCCGTCGGCCGCGATCCTGACGCGATCGGCATAGTTCGCGAGTTCCTGGAAATCGGTGCTGACCACCGGCAGGCCCAGCGCGAGATACTCCTTGAGCTTGATCGGGTTCGAGTTCCTGATCCACGGGTTGTCCAGCCACGGCATGATCGCGACATCGAACCCCGATCCGTACGCGGGGATCTGCTCGTACGGCCTGAAACCGAGCCAGTGGACGTTCGGGTGGCGGGTGAGCCGTTCCATCGGGACGGTCGCGTCGCCGATCAGGACCAGCGAGACGCCGGGCAGTTCGACGGCGATCCGTTCGAGAAGGTCGAAGTCGACGAGATAGTCGTCCAGCGCGCCGAAGAATCCCACCCTCGGCCCGGGGATCGCGCGGAGGTCGGCGGGCTGTTCGCTCTCCGGGCGCCGCCGGAAGTGGTCGGTGTCCACGCCGTGGTCGAGGAAGTGCGCGCGGTCCCCGGTCATGCCGCTCTCCTCGCCCATCAGCGCGGTGCTGACGTAGACCACGTGGTCGGAGCGTTCGAGCAGGCCGCGTTCCAGCGCCTCGATGGTCGGCCGGTCGGACTCGGGGAACGACGAGTGCCGGTCGGAGCGGTTGAACACCAGTGCGCGCCTGCGCATCGGCCGGACCACGTCCCACGCCGTGGGGATGGTCACCATGATCACGGGGTGGCGCAGTCCCAGTGCCCGCGAGACGGCCAGCACCTGGGCCCTGACCAGCAGCGCGTTCACCCGCCTGGCCAGCGGCGACCCGTAGAAGGGCAGCGGCAGCGGGGACATCACGTAGAAGCCGGGCAACTCCTCCCGCAGCGGCCTCCTGACGAGCATCGCGACGCTGCGCAGCTTGCGCCCCACGCGCCGCAGCACCTGCGTGGACCTGCCCGGCATCGGCATGCGCATCCCGATGCTGTTGACCACGAGGACCTTCCTGTGGGCGGCGACCGAGCGCATGAGCTGGAAGTCCGAGTGCGCCCGGTTGTGGTACCACCAGTCCTGCGCCGAGAAACAGACGTAGCCGGGAGAGGCCGCCTCCGGGTCCGGGGACGTCGTTTCCGGGGCCGGGAGCGGGGGTGTCGCCTCCGATGCCGGGAGCCTGGGGACGGGGGAGACGGTCGCGGGCCGGGTCGCCGGAGAGGCTCCCTCCTCGTCGGGCAGGAGCGGCCACTCGCGCAGGGGGACCAGCTGGCGCAGGGCGGCCCGGTGCCGCCTCCCGCCCTCGCGGCCCCTGGCGACCGCGCGGACCAGTTCGTTGAGCCCGACGGCCAGCCGCATCAGCTGCCCGCGCGGGCGGCCGTACCGCTCCCGGTGCATCCGGACCCGGTTCGCCGACGACAGTGCCCACAACCGGCTCGACGTGGACTGCTCTCCACCGAGATGCACGGCCACGGCACCGGGCTCGTACCGTACGGCGAACCCCGCCTCCCCCGCCCTGAGCATGTACTCGGTCTCCTCCGAGTACAGGAAGTAGCGCTCGTCGAGGGGGTCCAGGGCGTCCAGGCACGCGCGGGAGATCATCCAGGCCGCGCCGGACACCCAGTCGACCGCGTGCGGCCTGTCGTAGGCGGCCGGGTCCGCGACCAGCTCGCCGAGCGCCGGGATCCGCCCGGCCCGGTGCCCGCCCAGCAGCGCCTCCCCGAACGCCCTCGGCACGGTGGGACGCCTGCGCATGGAAAGGTGGAGCCTGCCCGTCTCGTCGGTGAGACGGGGGGCGGCGATCCCGGTTCCCGGCAGGGCGAGCGTCTGCCGGAGCAGGAGCACGGAGCCGGGCGCGAGCCGGATGTCGGGGTTCAGCACCAGTACGTCGCAGCCGTCCGAGGCGGCGATGCCCGCGTTCACCCCGGCGGCGAAACCCGCGTTGCGCCCGGTCTGGATCACCTCGGCCTCGGGCGCGACCTCGCGTACCCGCTCAATGGTGTCGTCGGCGGAGGCGTTGTCCACCACCACGACCCGCGCCGGACCGGCACCGGCCAGTGCCGCGTCGAGCGAGCGCAGGCAGCCCTCGACGACCTTGCCACTCGAATACGTGACGATCACTATGGCCAGCGGGGGCCAGTCTGGAGCAGCCATGGGGGAGCCGTTTCTCGTGAGAGAGGACCGTACGGGGAAGGTGGTCACGCCGGAGGGCGCCTCGATCTCGGGCACGGGACCACCGGCTACGGGCAGCGGCCCGGCGCCTCGCGGGGAATCACCGGTCGCGTGCGGCGGCCCAGCGCCCTGCGGGGAATCACCGGCTACGTGCGGCAACTCAACGCCTCGCGCGGAATCACCGGTCGCGTACGGCGGCCCAGCGCCCTGCGCGGAATCACCAGTCACGGGCGGCAGCTCAGCGCCTCGCGGGGAATCACCGGCTGCGTACGACGGCCCAGCGCTCTGCGGGGAATCATCGGTCGCGGGCGGCGGCTCAACGCCCTGCGGGGAATCACCGGTCGCGTACGACGGCCCGGCGCCCTGTGAGCGGTCACCGGCTGCGTGCGGTGGTCCGGTGTTCGGAGAAAGGGCCCTGGTCATGGGCGGCGGGCCGATGTCAGGCGGGTGCGCAGCGCGCCGGTGAGGAGGGTGATCGCGAACGGCGCGTCGTCGCGCAGGTAGCGGCGGGCCAGGCGGCGCGGTTCCAGGGCGAGCCGGTACAGCCACTCCGCGCCCACCCGCTGGACCGGCCCCGGGGCGCGGCTGAACCGCCCGGCCGCCATGGGGATCCCCGCCCCGCAGCCGAGGTACCAGGCGTCGGGCAGTTCCGCCCTGAGGGCCTCGATGACCCTTTCCTGCTTGGGGAAACCCAGCCCGACGAGGACGAGATCGGGTGCGGCGGCGACCACTCCCCCGACCACCTCGCGCATCCCGTCCGGCGTGCTCTCGAACCCGAAGGGAGGCGAGCAGGTACCCGCCACGCGCAGCCCCGGGCAGTGTCCGGCGAGGACCCGCGCCGCGGCCTCCGGCACGCCCGGTTCCCCTCCGAGCAGGTAGACCGAGCGGTTCTCGCGCGCGGCCCGTCCGGACAGGGAGTGCACGAGCGAGGCGCCGGTGACCCGTCCGGGAACCGCGAGCCCGGCGAGCCTCGACGCCCAGACCACCGGCATGCCGTCGGCGACCACGATCTCGGAACGGGTGACGAGGTCCGCCAGGGCGGGGTCGCGCGTGGCGGCGCGGACGATGTCGACGTTCGCGGTGACGATCGCGCCGCCGCATCCCCGCCGCCACCCGGCCGCCACGTGGTCGAGAAGCTCCGCCTCGCTGACCGCCATGACCTCGACGGCCCCGACCCGGACGCGCGCGAACCCCGTCCCGGACCTCTCCGGCGTACGCCGATCGGTACCGTTTTCCGCTTCTTCGTGGCCGGGAGGTTCGGGAGTCGGGAAGATGGGCGCATGAGAGTCGAACGCGCCGATATCGATGGTGTCCTGCTGTTCGTTCCCACCCAGCACCGGGACGACCGCGGGCTGTTCACCCGCACCTTCGACGCGGCCCTCGCCGCCGCTCACGGGTTGCGGCCCGACGCGTTCGTCCAGGACAGCCAGTCGCGGTCCCGTCTGGGGACGATCAGGGCCCTGCACGGCCGGGGCGGCCGGGGGGAGGCCAAGCTCGTCCGGTGCGCCCGCGGGGCCGTGCACGACGTGCTCGTCGACGCCAGGCCGGACTCCCCGACCTTCGGCCGCCAGATGTCGGTGGTTCTCGACGATGAGACGTTCGTTCACCTCTACGTTCCTCCTGGCTTGTTGCACGGCTATCAGGCACTGACCGACCAGGCCGACGTCTGCTACCGGATCGACCGGGAGCACGATCCGGCCGAGGACCTCGCCGTCCGCTACGACGACCCCGATCTCGGCATCCGGTGGCCGCTGCCGGTCACCGCGATCAGCGAGCGCGACCTGGCCGCGGGCTCCTGGGCGGACCTGCGCGACCGGCTGGCCGGGTGACCTTCCCAACGCCCCCTTCACCGGCCCTCCCAAAGACCCCTTCACAGGCCCTCCCGGCGACCTCTGCGACCTCGGCGGCCTCATCGAGCTCCCCGTCCGGTTTCTCCGGTGGGCCGCTCCGGTGGCCGGACGGCCTGGGCCCTCGGCCGACGCGTGGCGCGCAGCAGCGAGCCGGCCGCCCCGATGATCAGGAATGACAGTCCCGTCACGGTCGCGAACGAGCGCAGGTCGAACGTGGCCGCCCCGACCAGCGGGACGACCAGGCACGCGGCCAGGGTCAGCCCCAGATCCCGTACGGCCGGGTCGGAGCTGAGGCGGCGGACGCGCAGCGCCGCCCAGATGCCGGTCAGGAAGATCCCGGCGAAGGTGGCCAGGCCGATGACCCCGGTCTCCACCAGCGACAGGATGTACTGGTTGTCGAAGATCAGATGCTTGGGCGCGTACCAGGTGCCCAGCCCCCTGCCGACCCAGAAGTGGTTCCCGATCTCGGTGGCCGCCACCGCGTAGTCGTGCGTCCTGTACTGGATGCTCGAATCGCTGGACAGGCTGGTGAACAGCCCCAGGAAGACGCTCATCAACCCGGGCACCGCCACCTTCATCGCGACCAGGAAGCCCGCGCCGCCGATCGCCGCCCACATCCTCCTGCGCGCGGGCCACCCGGCGACCAGCACCACGCTGACGACGGCGAGCCCGAGGACCGCCGACCGCGACACGGAGAACATCAGCCCGGTGCCGATCAGCGCGCAGCAGGCCCACCAGCGCAGGGCGGGCTCACCCCGGTCGCGGGCGCCGAACGCGTAGTGCAGCGCGAGAGGGATGATCATCGCGCAGACGACACCGAGCTCGATGGGGTGTCCCGTGGTGGCCGCGACCCGGCGCAGGGTGTTCCGTTCGAGGATCGCCGGTAGCTCCGAGGTGAACCGGAAACCGGGAAAGGCCAGGTACTTCGTCAGGTCGAATTCGAGGACGAACTGGAGTGCCGCGATGACCCCGACGGCCGCACCGGAGATCACGAGACATCTCAGGACGAAGTCCAGCCGTTCCCGGCCCCGGATGCCGTCGCACGCCCCGAGGCCGATGCCCACGGTCGCCACGACGAGGACGATGCTGTGGTCGGCCATGTCGAGCTCGTCGGGCGGCAGGTAGGCGGCGCTGGCGTACCCGTAGGTGGCCAGCATCGCCGTGGTGTACGCGAACAGCGCGGTACGTACCGGATTGGAGCCCTTGGCCGCGCCGAGCGTGGTGGTGAGGTGCGCGCAGAACCACCACAGCGCGGCGAAGAGGCCGACCGCGTCGGCGGGTGTGAGCGAGAAGGGCAGGCCGCGGAAGACCAATCGCGCCGGAGACAGCATCAGGACCACCGCGAACGCGGCGGCCA
This sequence comes from Streptosporangium sp. H13245, assembly GCF_055690525.1. Lineage (NCBI taxonomy): Bacteria > Bacillati > Actinomycetota > Actinomycetes > Streptosporangiales > Streptosporangiaceae > Streptosporangium > Streptosporangium sp. H13245. Next base: position 47,008 of record NZ_JBSZKT010000001.1, read on the forward strand.
GGGTGGCCCCGTCGGCGCTGCGGAGGCCGGGACGGTCGAGGGAGGCGACGGACACGGGGGCCGGGACCGGGGCCGTGGCCCTGGGAACGGACGCGGGAGCCGAGGCCGGGGCCGGGGGGAGCGTGCGGGCCACCGGAGCCCTCACCGCCTCAGGAGGGAGGGTTCGGCGGGCACGGACGCCGCCACGGGCACCCCGCGTCTCCGCCTCCGGGCGTCGAGGAAGCTCTCCAGGGAGAACACCGAGGCGAGGCTGGCGAGCACCCCGAGCAGCAGTGCGGCGGCGGCCCCGCGCGTCTTCCCCCCGCGCTGGGGTTGCGGCTCCGTCGGCGGCACCATCTCGTTCATCGTGATGTAGGTCGCCGGGGGCGCGTTGAGCTGCCGCTGGCGACCGGCCAGCTCGGTCCTCGCCCGGTCCCTGACCCGCGTCACGATGTCCCGCGCCCCGGCGGGCGACATGCTCGTGCCCTCGATGTACACGAACGGCCCGCCGTCCAGCGCCTCCGGGTTGGTGCTGCCGTTGGTGGCCGTGAAGGTGGTGTCGCCCTCGGGCCGCACGCCGAGCGACTCCGCCGTCTCCGGCGCGCTGATCACCTGGATGAGGATCGAGGCGGACATGCTCAGGCCCCAGTCGAAGTTCAGCAGGGGATTGGTGAGCCCGTTGGGACGCTCGGGGTCACTCGGCAGGCTTCCGCCGGTGGGCGGGATGGTCAGGACGAGCACGGCGTTCGAGACGTAGAGCGTCGGGATCGACGAGTAGACGCCCAGCGCGGCGCCGATGGACAGCAGGAACGCCGGTAGGGCGACGTACCAGCGCCGTAACACGATGAGTACGGTCCCCCAGAAGTCCACGCGTTTCCCTTCGTCTGCCTGTCGCGGTCGCCTGTTCGTCGCCGTCGTCTGTCTGCGCCGTCGTCTATCTGCCGCTGTCGCCCACGTGGGGTATCGCCTCCGCCGGGTACACGGTGACGGGCGGTCCGGGAGCGCTCTTGCCGTTCTCGGGCTCCCCGTCCTCTTCCGGGAGGTCACCGGGACGCGCCTCATCGACCTGGTCCACCGGGTCCAGGTCCGAGGCTGCGTCCGCGTCCCGGTCCGAGGACGCGTCCGGGTCAGGGCGGGGCTCGCCGGGCCGCTCGGCGTCGGACCTCCGCCGGAACACCCTCCGGCGCTCCACGGCGTACGCGGCGCCGAGGCCGAGGAGGACGACGACGAACGCCGCCCCGCCCGCGGCCTGCCACGTGCCGCTCCGGTCCATCGCGGGATAACCGGCCGGTACCACCTCGACGAACCCGATGAAGGTGGGGCGGGGGGCGCCGAGCACCTCCTGCCTGCGGACCAGCTCGGTCCTGAGGCGGAACTGGGTCCTGGCCATGACGGTACGGGTGACGTCGGCGGAGTCGCTCTCCACCTCCACGTACACGAACGGGCCGTTCATGAGGATGCCCAGCATGTTGGGGTTGGTGCGCCCGTCGTTGATCGTGACCGTGACGGGGCCGTCCTTCACGATGCCCAGTTCCGTCATGACCGCCTCGGTGTTCATGGACAGGATGAGGATGCCCGCCGTGGTTCTGAGGCCGTCGCTGAACTGCAGCAGCGGGTTGCTCCGCCCCAGCGGCTTGGCCGGGTCCGTCGTCCCCCCGGCGGGGGGCGTGGTCAGCACCATGGAGGCGCTCGACACGTAGCGCGGGGGCACCAGGAAGAAGACGGCCACGGCGGCGAGGAGCGCCAGGCCGACCAGCGGAAACCCGACCCGCTTCCTCCTGGCGAGGTCGAGGATGGTCTTCCAGAACTCCACTACGTCGTCCCCGCTCCCCCGAGCGCCCCAGACGCCCAGGACACGATGCGTATTGGTCGCAGCACACGAACTCCTTGTCACTACGGGCGTACTACGGGTGTCGCGACGGGCGTCACGGTGGGCGTCACGACGGTGTGGCGGCGGTGTGGGTGGTGTGGCCGCTCACCCGACCCTGGTCAGGGCCTCCGCCTCGTACTCCAGCGCCAGCTCCTCCGGCATCGGGTCGAGGTCGGAGGAGCGTACGAAGTCACGCAGGGTGGTACCGGTGCACTCCGCGTCCACGTTGCGGGCGCCCCGGCGGGTGCGCACGTCGTCGATGTGCACCGTGCGGAAGTCGATGCTGAAGCGGGTCCTGCCCGAGGTGTTGGGCACCGTGGAGTGCAGCTGGGCGCCGGAGAACACCATGACGCCGCCCGGCTCCGGCACCACCCGCACCTGCGGGTCGAGCACGACGGTCTCCTCGGGACGGGGCTGGTCCCTGGTGTCCCCGCGCACGTGCTGGGCGGCGGTGACCCGGCTGGTCCTGTTCCACTCCGCGTAGTCGTAGCGCGCGCTGCCGTTGCGCACCGGGCTGCCGAAGTACTGCGGGTGGAAGGCCATCACGTTCTCCGGGACCACCTCGTAGACGGGGATCCACCAGTTGAGCTGGTTGAACGGGGCCGAGTACCAGCAGTCGCGATGGGGGTGGAAGGCGTAGGAGATGCCGGAGGTGAGGTAGTCGTGGGAGGTGGAGGTGCGCAGCCGGGGCACGTCGAAGTAGGTGCTGTCCAGGTCGCAGCCCAGCTCCTCCAGCACCGCGGGCAGCAGTTCCTTGCACCGGGGGTGATGGATGAACCGGGGCTTGAGCCGGGCGAGCAGGCCGGCGAACTCCTCGACCGGCATGTCGAACTGGGCGGTCTCCGGGTCGCGCTCACCGAACGCCTCGGCGATCAACTCCCTGGCGAAGGCGGCCAGCAGGGTGGAGGCGGGCGTCGCCGAGTAGACGAAGACCTGCCCCTGGTAGAGCAGTTCCCTGCGCGTGTCGTCATCCGCCACGCTGTTGGAGAAGACGGTGGTCACCGGGTTTTCCTTTCTGAAGTCGGTCGAGCGGGGGAGATCACCGAAATTCCGGCGCTCCCGGTGTCCGAGGTTTCGGTCCCGGGGTCCAGGAATTCCGGTCCTGTGGTTCCGGATTACGGCGGTGGCGGACGGCGGCGCGGCCCTTGGGGAGGGACATCTCTCACCGCCCGCCGGGGACGAGCCCCGAGGCGATCAGCGCGAGCCTGCGGCCCCGGCGGGCCGCGGTGAGCCGCTGGCGGCGCGCGTACATGCCGAGGACGGCCGCGCGGGCGCGGCGGTGCTGGTCGGCGGTGAGACCGGCCTCCCGCAGCCAGCGGAACAGCTCCCCGCACTGCAGGAGGGTGGAGCAGCGGGCCCGCCAGGGCGGCACGTCGAGGCGGCGGGCGATCGCGGACAGGGTGTCGTGCTTCCAGTTGCGGTGGGCGAGGACCTCGGGGACGTGCCCCCACGGCCCGGCCAGCGCGAGCTTCGCCGCGAACACCTCGTCCTCGCGGAGCATGTTGCGCCGGGGGATCCTCGCCAGGGGGTCGCGCCGCAGCGTGCCGTACAGCGGGTCGACGAGCAGGTGGCTCTCGTTGAGCAGCCGCAGCATCTCGGCGAACCGCTCGACCGGGTCGTCCGAGGCCAGCCCGGAGCGGTCGAGGGGGGCGGTGGTGACGGTCCCGTCGGGCCCGGTGTAGGCGACCTGCGTGGTGACCAGGACGAGCCGGTCGTCCTCCGCGAACGCCTGGAGCGACCGGGAGACGCACGCGGGCTCCAGCCGGTCGTCGTCGCCGACCCAGCGGAAGAACGTGCCCTCGACCAGCTCGGTCGTCCGGACGAAGTTGTCGAACAGGCCCATGTTCTCCGGGTGCCTGCGGTAGACGATCCGGCGGTCGGTCGCGGCCAGGTCGCGGCAGATCTCCTCGGTGCCGTCCGTGGACGCGTTGTCGGAGATCACCAGCTGGAGGTGCTCGTGGTCCTGGCCGAGCACCGAGCGGACCGCGCCCTCGATCCGCCCGGCCCCGTTGCGCACGGGGAGAATGATGGACACCAGGGTGTCGGAGTTCTCCATCCGATCTCTCCTCTCGTGAGTCTCGTAGGTCTCGTAGGTCTCGTAGATGGTCAGCGGGCGCGGGCGGGGACCACCCGCGCGCCGAACCGTCTGAGCCGCGTCACGGGCACGACGACCAGGACGTACGCGAGCAGTCCCCCGCCACCGGCCACGCAGAGCTGGACAAAAGCCGAACCAACGGTCTCCCCGCTCGTCAGACCGGCGAGCGTCACCGTGACGGCCGCCGCGACCGAGGCGCCCAGCAGCGGGCGTACGAGGGCAGGGAGGACGGGTGCCAGGCGCACCCCCGCGCGGCTCAGCACCAGGGCCGCCACCGGCAGGGCGACCAGGACACCGGCGAGCGCGTGCCCGATCGCCGCGCCGCGGATGCCGTACCAGTGCGTGCCCGCCCACAGCGCGGGCACCAGCGCCACGGCCCAGCCGAGGTTCATCCACACGGTGGCCCTGGTGGCGCCCGCCGAGGTGAGGATGTCGAAGGCGAGGGAGGTGAGCATCCGCACGACCATCAGGACCGCCAGCAGCGCCAGGACCCCGGCGGCCGGAGCCCACTTCTCGCCGTAGAGGAACGCCACGATCGCCGGGGCCAGCGTGGCCGTCACCACGGCGACCGGCAGCACGAACGCGACGAGCAGCGGCACCGAGCGCTGCACCCCCAGCGACAGCGACTCCGGCCGCTGTTCGGCGAGCCGCGAGAAGCTGGGCACGGTGACGTACCGCAGGGCCGTCCCGATCACGCTGGGCACCCAGCTGGAGACGTTGAACGCCAGCAGGTAGAACCCGAGGGCGACGGGGCCGAGCACCGCGCCGACGATGACGTAGTCGGCGTTCATCAGCACCGCCTCGATGCCGAGTCCCAGGGCCAGCGGCGCCCCAAACCGCAGGAGCCTGACCGCCACCTCCCGGTCGAAGCCGAGGCGGAACGGCAGCCCGGCCCAGGCGAACACCAGCGCGCCGGTGACCGTGTTGGCCGCCACCTGCCCGACGGCGAAGCTGTAGGCACCGGCGCCGTTCGCGGCGAGCGTGACGGCCACCCCGGCGTTGACCAGCGAGCCCGCGATGTTGGCCTTGGTCAGCCTGTCGTGCCCGAACCCGCGCATCAGCGAGCCCGCCCGCACGGCGGTGACGCCGTCGATGAGGATGACCGCGGTGAGCAGCCGGACCACCGGGGTGGCCTCCGCGCTGCCCGCCAGCTCCGCGAAGTACGGGGCCACCACCCAGAAGATCCCGTACATCCCGGTGCTGAACGCCACGGCCATGACCGTCGCCGTCGGCGCCATGTCCTCGACCCGGCCCCGCCACTGCACGGTGGCCGCGATGATGCCGACGTCGTTGACGTGCATGACGAAGGTGGTCGCGGCGAGCGCGATGGCGTAGAGGCCGAAGTCCTCCGGTACGAGCAGCCGGGCGAGCACCAGTCCCATGACGAAGGTGGTCGCCTTCGTCCCCAGGTTGCCCAGGAGACTCCAGCGCAGCCCGCGACCGGCCTTCCTGCCGATCGTCCCGACCTGCTCACCGGCCGTGCCTGGTTCACCGGCCGTGTCAACCGCGCCAGGCTCGGGGGACGACCCGCTCAACGGGGCTCCTCGACGCGTTCGAGCCAGATCTCCCGCCAGAACGGCACGAACTCGCGCGGGCAGCTGACGTTGTACGCGCCCGCGCAGATGACGCCCTCCAGGATGATGCAGGGGTTCTTCATCCGCAGCATCCGGCCGGTCTTCTCGTCCAGGCACCTCTCGACGCGGGCGCTCACCCGCGCGACGTGGCCGCAGTAGCGCGACATCTCCTCCTCGAACCCCATGCCGCGGTTGAGCAGGCCGTCGTTGAGCGTCTTGAGGATCTCCTCCTTGGACCTGACCCGGACGAGCTCTCCCGGCCGCAGGTCCAGGGTGAGCGTCGGGGTGGTGGATCCCGCCTCACCCCTGACGAACCCCCAGCGCATCCCACCCCTGATCAACAGCCACCTGGGCAGGACGCGCTTGCTGGCCTGCTGGAAGCGGTTGAACAGCCCGACGAGGAACGAGCGCAGCATCCAGGGCACGCCCACGTTCCCGGTACGCACGTCGGCGACGTACTGCCCGACGTCCTTGAACGGCAGGCAGGTGGGCGCGGCGCGCAGCAGCTCGGTCGCCTGGCAGGAGAAGCGCTCCTCCCCGTCGGGGCCGGGCTCCTTCCTGGTCGCGGCCCGCAGGATCGGCAGCAGGGGCCTTCCGTTGGCGAGACCGTTCGCCGTGGCGGGAGCGGACGGGTCCACCCGCTTGAGCCAGGCTTCCTTCCAGTAGAACTGGCAGGCCGTCTGGCAGCCGCCGTGCGCCTGCCCGTCGCAGCGGGCCCCGGTCAGGTGGACGGCACGCTCCATCCGCCGCATGCCGCTGCTGCTGATCGTGTCGCAGAGCTTGTGCGCCACCTTGTGCACGGTGAGCCGCCGCCCGCAGAAGGCCAGCATCTCCGGCATGAAGGGCAGTTCGTCCAGCTCTCCCCTCCCGTCCAGCGTGGCCATGATCTCGGCCTCGCTCAGCACCTCCACCGTCTCGCCCACCCGGAGGTTGAGCGCCTCGCTCCCCCGGGAGCCCGTCACGACCTGGAACCGCGTCACAGCGAACACTCCTTGAGAAGTCCCGAGCCGCGAAGGGCCCGTGCCGCCTCCGCCACGGCACCGAAGGGAAGATCGGATCGTTCCGCGATGTCCAGGAGGCTGTGCCTCCCGTCGGAGAGGTTCAGCACCCACAACATCGCCATCTGGGCCTCCTTGGTGTCGCTGCGCCCGCCCAGCGACCCGTACAGGCCCCGCCTGCCCAGCTGCGGTTCCCCGTACGGGCTGAGGTTGAGGTAGGAGCGGTTGCCCTCAAGCACCCGGGTGACCTCCCAGCAGGTCTCCAGGGTGTCGACCATCGCCCCGGGCGAGACGAAGTCCGGGTTGTCGGCGGAGGTGTGGTACTCGGGGTAGCCCGCGTACGGGGTCCTGGTGAGCGAGCCGACGGGCAGGTCGAAGCCGGGCGAGCAGAACTGCCGCTCGTCGTAGCCGTACGGGGAGAAGTCCACGACGGTGTGAGGCCGTCCCGAGCTGCGCAGGACGTGCCGCACGGCCCTGTCGATCTCGGCGTCGCCCCGCCTGCTGCGCTTGTACGTCAGCGGGCCTCGGTCCCCCGCGCAGGCCAGCACCAGGCCGTGCCTGATCCGCCCGGCGCGCTCCCGGTTGCGCGCCAGCCAGGTGATCGCGCCGATGGTGCCCGGCGCGAACAGGAAGCGGTAGGTGTACCACGGGTCGGTCCCGGCCAGCCACCGCGCGAGCCGGACCGCCACCGCGATCCCCGCGAGGTTGTCGTTCGCCAGCGAGGGGTGGCACACGTGGCAGGAGACGAGCACCTCCTCGGCGACCCTGCCGGGCACCACGTGCTCGCCGTAGGTCAGGTGCCCGTCGGCGAGCGTGGAGTCGATCATGACCTCGTACGGCCCGTCCCCGAGACCCTCCAGGGTGTCGTGGGGCAGGCAGAAGCCCCAGGTCTCGGCGTAGTAGCTCGTGCGGTACGGGATCAGGGCGGGCTGCTCGGGGAGCGTGTGCAGGTGCCCGCGCAGCTCGTCCAGGGACATGGTGGCCGACACCGGGACGCTGTAGCCGACCACGTGCAGGTTCGACGCGCCGAAGTCGACGACCCTGGCGCCCGAGGCGTCCTTGACGTAGGCGTCGCGGATGTTCCACTCCCTGGGCACCGTCCAGTCGAGGACCTGGGTGCCCGTCGGCACCTCGCGGACCCGCAGGCGGATGGACTCCCCGATGATCTCCAGGGTGCGGCGCACGCCGTCGCCGGTGATGCTCCTGCACAGCGGGTAGAGCCGCTCCACGAGGTCCCGCATCTCGCGCCCCTCGGCCTCGCTCCTCTCACCCTCGGCGCTCCGCTCGTACGCCTCGCCGTCGCCGGGAGCGGTCACCGTTCACCGCCCCGCGCGCCCACCGGTGCCCCGCCGCCCGCTCCGCTCACCTCTCCCGGAACCGGGGGGACCGGCCCGCGCGGGCGCAGCGCGCCGTCGACGGTTCCGGCCTCGCGCCGGGACGACAGCCACGCCAGCCTGGTGAACCGACGCTGGAAGCCCTCCTCGGTCAGGCCGAACCGCCGGTACGCCTCGACCAGCTGGCTCGCGCCCGCCCTGACCGTCCACAGCGCCCGGTAGCCGGGGAGCGCGTCGCGGATGCGGGAGAAGTCGACCCGGTAGGAGCGCGGGTCGGCCCCGGCCTCCCCGGTGATCACGACCTTGGAGCCGGGAACCGCCTCGGCGACCTCGGCGGCGATCTCCGCCACCGTCACGTTGTTCTCCTCCGCGCCGACGTTGAACGCCCTCGCGTGGACGGCCTCGCGCGGGGCGGTCAGCGTCAGGGCGAAGACGTTCGCGATGTCGGCGGCGTGCACCAGCGGACGCCACGGGGTGCCGTCGGACAGCACCCTGACCTCCCCGGACAGCAGCGCGTGCCCGACGAGGTTGTTCAGCACGATGTCCGCGCGCAGCCTGGGCGAGAACCCGAACGCGGTGGCGTTGCGCAGGAACACCGGGCTGAAGTCGTCGTCGGCCAGCGTGAGCAGGTCGTTCTCCACCCGGACCTTGGAGTCGGCGTACGGGGTGACCGGGCGCAGCGGCGCGTCCTCGTCGACCAGGTCCGGGCCGGAGGCGCCGTAGACCGAGCAGGTGGAGGCGTACAGGAACCGGCGCACGCCCGCGTCGCGGGCCAGCCTGGCCAGCCGCACCGCGGCGCGGTGGTTGATGTCGTAGGTCAGCTCGGGCGCCAGCGCGCCCAGCGGGTCGTTGGACAGCGCGGCGAGGTGCACCACCGCGTCCACCCCCGCCAGCATCCCGGGGGTGACGTCCCGCAGGTCGACGGCGTGTCCTGGCGGGTCGTCGGGCGCGGGGCCCAGCAGGCATCCGGCGAAGAGCCCGGAGTCGAGCCCGGTCACCTCGTGGCCCGCGGCGGTGAGCACCGGGGCCATCACACTCCCCAGGTAGCCCTGGTGCCCGGTCAGCAGCACGCGCATCCGGTTCAGCCTCCAGCCAGATCGAAGGTCAGCTTGTTGACGTGGAAAGCCTCGGCGTAGCGGGCGTGGCACTCGATCCCGCGGATGCGGGCCAGGCCCAGGAACGCCTCGCGGTCGTACCAGGAGCGGTGGCGCTGCGAGGGGTAGTGGCGGTGGAGCAGGTCCACCTTCACCTCGGCGACCTCGGGCGTGAGCGGCTGGTAGGCCGTGGGCCGTCCCAGGTCGCCGTCCCACTTGACGATCTCGTAGCCGAGCACCTGGTGGTCGCGGAAGGCCGTGGGCACCAGCCTGGCCAGGCCCCGGTGGTCCTGGTGGGCGTCGGCGGGGTTCGGCGCGAACAGCAGGTCGGGGTCGGTACGCGCCCGCAGCTCCTCCACCGCCTCCTTCGCCTCCTCCCAGCGCGCGGGCAACCGCCCGTCGGGCAGCTTGAGCACGGTGAGCCGCAGGTCGGCGCCGGGGCAGAAGGCGGTCAGCGCGGCGTGTTCCTCGTCCTCCCGCTCGGTCCCGCCGCCGGAGAGCACCAGGGCGTCCACCCGGATGCCGGGGCGCGCGGCGCAGAGGGTGAGCAGGCTGCCGCCCGCCCCGATGGCGAGGTCGTCGCAGTGCGCGGCGAGCAGCGCGATCCGGCCCGTTCCGGCCGTCCGGAACCGGATCACGGGACCGTCACCGCCGCCCCACCCTCGGGCGCCGGCACCCGCTCGCCCTCCCACAGCGCCCAGGGGCGGTCGCCGCGCGAGTACGCCTCGTCGAGGGCGACCCGCTCCTTGACCGTGTCGGTGGGCCGCCAGTAGCCGCGGTGCGGGTAGGCGAGCAGCCTGCCGCGCTTGGCCAGCTCGGCGCAGCCGTCCGCGACCAGGTCGCCGCCCACCGGGATGTGGTCGAAGATCTCCTGACGGAGCACGAAGTACCCGCCGTTGACCCAGAGCGGCATCTCGCTGACCGGCGTGATCCCGCCGACCGTGCCGCGCTCCCCCAGCTCGATGCAGTGGAAGGTGTCCGAGGGCGGCACCACCATCATCGACGCGCCCGCGCCCGACCGGGTGAAGCGGTCGACGATCTCCGGCAGCGGCGCGTCGGTGAGCACGTCGGCGTAGTTGGCCAGGAACATCTCCTCGCCGTCCAGATGGTCGCGGACCCGGCGCAGCCGCTCGCCGATCGGCGACGCGATCCCGGTCTGCACGAACGAGATCGACCAGTCGGAGATGTCGGTGGACAGCAGCTCGACCCGGCCTCCGCGCAGGACGAAGTCGTTGGACGTCGTCTCCTGGTAGTTCAGGAAGAAGTCCTTGATGTGGTGCGCGCCGTACCCCAGGCAGAGGACGAACTCCGTGTGCCCGAAGTGCGCGTAGTAGCGCATCACATGCCAGATGAGCGGCCGGGGGCCCACGAGCTGCATGGGCTTGGGCGCGTCACCGGGGGTGCCGGTGCGCATCCTGGTGCCGTATCCGCCGCAGAAGAGGACGACCTTCACGGGTTCACCTCGACGATCTCCAGGTTGGGGATGGGGAAGACCAACCGGCCTCCCCAGGCGTGTACGAAGGACAGCTGGCCGACGAGTTCCTCGCGGAGGTTCCACGGGAGGACCAGCACGTAGTCGGGCCGCTCCTCGGCGAGCCGCTCGGGCGGCAGGATCGGCACACGCGTGCCCGGGGTGAACCTGCCGTGCTTGTACGGGTTGCGGTCGACCGTGAAGGGGAGCAGGTCGGGCCGGATGCCGCAGTGGTTGAGCAGGGTGTTGCCCTTGCCCGGCGCCCCGTAGCCCGCGACGGTCCTGCCCTCGCGGGCGGCGTCGAGGAGGAAGCCCAGCAGGTCCCGCCGGACCCGCGCCACCCGCTCACCGAACTCGGCGTACCCGGACAGCTCGTGCAGGCCCGCCGCCTTCTCGGCCGCGAGCAGCGCGGCCACCCGCGCGCCCGGCTCTCCCTGCTCGTCGACGGCCTCCACCGGCCTGGCCCACAGCCGGATCGAGCCCCCGTGCGTGGGCAGCGACTCGACGTCCACCAGGGCGAGCCCGCCGGTGGCCAGGGCGCGCTGGGCGGAGGCGACCGTGTAGTACTGGAAGTGCTCGTGGTAGATCGTGTCGTACTGGTTGTGCTCCATCAGGGTGAGCAGGTGCTGGACCTCGATGGAGACCCAGCCGTCGTCGGCCACGAGGGCGCGCAGCCCCCGGGTGAACCCGATGACGTCCGGGATGTGGGCGTAGACGTTGTTGGCCACCACCAGGTCGGCGGGCCCGTGCTCCGCGCGCACCGAGGCGCCGGTCTCCGGGTCGAGGAACGCCGTGAAGGTCGTCACCCCGGCCTCCCTGGCCGCCCGTCCGACGTTCTCCGACGGCTCGATGCCCAGGCAGCGGATGCCCCGCTCGACGACGTGCCGCAGGAGGTACCCGTCGTTGCTGGCCACCTCGACCACGAACGACCCGGCCCCCAGCCCGAGCCGGTCGGCCGCCCCGCGCACGAACTCCCGCGCGTGCTCCACCCACGAGGTGGAGTACGAGGAGAAGTAGGCGTACTCGGTGAAGGTCTCCTCCGGCGTGATCATCGGCGGGATCTGCGCCAGCCAGCAGCCGGTGCAGACCCGCAGGTGCAACGGGTAGGTGACCTCGGGCTCCTCCAGCTGCCCCTCGGTGAGGAACCGCTCGCAGGGCGGTGTCGCCCCGAGGTCGACGACGCTGGCGAGACTCGTCGAGCCGCACAGCCTGCAGGTTGTCATGAATGCGCTCCCTCGCCGCGTGACGCGGTCCGACGGTTCTCCGACTGGATCGTTCTCGTGCCCGGCGACCGGTTCTCCTGAGCCGTCCTCGTGCCCGGCGACCAGGTCTCCCGAGGCCGTCCCGTGTGCTCGCGGCCGGGTCCCGCGGGACCCCGGTCCGCCACCGGTGGCGCGGGGTGTCCCCTCCGCACCCCGCGCCACCGGCGGCGGGCCGGTCTCGTCCCCGCTAGCCCGCCGCGAGCACACGGGACGTCCTCAGCGCCTCTCTCCAGTGCCGCATCGGCGCCAGCCCGGCCCTGCGCCAGCCGTCGTGCCCCAGCACGCTGTACGGGGGCCGGGACGCGGTGCGCGGGAAGTCCTTGGAGGAGACCTCCGTCACCCGGAGGGGATCGGCGCCGAGCAGCGCGAAGACCTCCCTGGCCAGGCCGTGCCAGCTCGTGTGGCCCGAGTTGGTGGCGTGGTAGACACCGGGCGGCGCCCCGCTCCCGGCCAGGTCGACGATCCTGGCCGCCAGGTCCCCTGCCCAGGTGGGCTGGCCGAACTGGTCGCCGACGACGTCGGGGGCCATCCCGTCACCCTCCATGCGGGCCATCGTGCGGACGAAGTTGTGGCCGGTCGCGGCGTACAGCCAGGCGGTGCGCACCACGTAGCCGCCGCGCGGCAGCACCTCCAGCACGGCGCGCTCGCCCGCGAGCTTGGTCCTGCCGTACGCGTTGACCGGGCAGGGCCGCGCGTCCTCGGGGTAGGGGTCCAGCGCGGTGCCGTCGAAGACGTAGTCGCTGGAGGGCTGGATCATCCGCGCGCCGGCGTGGCCGCACGCCTCGGCGAGCGTGCGCACCCCGGTGCCGTTGACCGCGAGCGCCTCGTCCTCGCGCGACTCCGCCTCGTCGACGGCGTTCCACGCGGCGCAGTTGACCACGACGTCGGGCCGGCACGCCTCGACCAGGTGGTGCACGGCGGGCGTGTCGCGGAGGTCCAGCTCGTGCCTGCGGAACGCGAGGACGGGCTGCCCATCGGCGCGCAGGCGGGCGGCCAGCTCGGTTCCGAGCATGCCCGCGGCACCGGTGATCATCCAGCGGGTCATCCGGTCTCGCCTCCCCGCCGCGCGCCCGTCCCCGCCGAAACGGGTGCGCCCGGGTCCGTCTCCCTCACGGCGGCCTCCCACCAGCCGGGGTTCTCCTCGTACCAGCGGACCGTCTCGGCCAGGCCGCGCTCGAATGGGACGGACGGCCGGTAGCCGAGCGCGCGGAGCCGGGAGTCGTCCAGGGAGTAGCGGCGGTCGTGCCCCTTGCGGTCGGGGACGCGCTCGACCATGTCCCACCCGGCGCCGCAGGCCTCAAGGAGCCGGGCGGTGAGCTCGACGTTGCTCAGCTCCGCCGTACCGCCGATGTGGTAGACCTCGCCGGGTTCGCCGCGCTCGGCGACGACGCGGATGCCCGCGCAGTGGTCGTCGACGTGGACCCAGTCGCGGACGTTGCCGCCGTCGCCGTAGAGCGGGACCCTGCGCCCCCGCAGCAGGCGGGTGACGAAGCGCGGGATCAGCTTCTCCGGATACTGGCGGGGGCCGTAGTTGTTGCCGCAGCGCGTGATGGAGACCGGCAGGCCGTGGGTGACCGCGTACGCCTGGGCGACCATGTCGCCGCTCGCCTTGGCCGCGGAGTAGGGCGAGCGCGGGCTGAGCCGCGCGCTCTCGTCCCAGGAGCCCTCGTCGATCGACCCGTACACCTCGTCGGTCGAGACCTGCACCACCCGGGGGGTCCCCGCCTCCAGGCAGGCCTGCATCAGCGCCTGCGTGCCGAGGACGTTGGTCCGTACGAAGTCGGCGGCGCCGTCGATCGACCGGTCGACGTGGGACTCGGCGGCGAAGTTGACGACGAGGTCGTGCCCGGGGACCAGCCCGGCCAGGAGCCCGGCGTCGCAGACGTCGCCGTGGACGAAGTCGTGGGGTGTCCCCTCCAGGTTGGCCGGGTTGCCCGCGTAGGTGAGCTTGTCGAGGATCGTCACGGTGGCCCCGCCCGCGGCGAGCACGCGGGCGAAGTGGGAGCCGATGAATCCGGCTCCCCCGGTGACCAGGACCTTCGACGGGACGGGGGTCGTCCCTCTGTCGGCTGCTGTCATGAGCTGATCTGGACCTTGCTGTGATCGCCCAGCACGAGACGGTGGGCTCTGGGGGTGGTGGGAGCGGGGGTGACCTCGACGTCGTGGCCGATGAGGGACGCCTCGATGCGCGAGACCCCGGCGATCGAGGACCGGGGCAGGACGATCGAGTACTCGATCTCGCTGCCGCTGATCGCGCAGTCCGCCGCGATCGAGGTGAAGGGACCGATGTAGCTGTCGCGGATCAGGGCCCCGGGGCCGATGATCGCGGGCCCGACGACGCGGGACCGCTCGATCTCGGCGCCCGCCTCGACGACCACCCGGCCGATGAGCTGGCTGGCGTCGTCGACCAGGCCGTCCACCCGGGGCTCCAGGGACTCCAGCACCAGCCGGTTGACCTCCAGCATGTCGGTGACGTTCCCGGTGTCCTTCCAGTAGCCGGAGATGACGGAGGACTCGACCCTCCGCCCGTCGGCGATCAGCCAGTGGATGGCGTCGGTGATCTCCAGCTCCCCGCGCCACGAGGGCTTGAGCTCGGCCACCGCCTCGTGGATCGCGGCGGTGAACAGGTAGACGCCGACCAGGGCGAAGTCGCTCTTGGGGGCGGTCGGCTTCTCCTCCAGCCCGATCACCCGGCCGGTGGCGTCGAGCTCGGCGACCCCGAACTGCCGGGGGTCTCCGACCTTGGTGAGCATGATGTGGGCGGCGGGCCGCTCGCGGGCGAAACGTTCCACGACGTCGTTGATGCCGCCGACGATGAAGTTGTCGCCGAGGTACATGACGAAGTCGTCGTCGCCGAGGTAGTCGCGGGCGACGAGCACCGCGTGGGCCAGGCCCAGCGGCGCCCGCTGGCGGACGTAGGTGACCTCCAGGCCGAGCGCGCGGCCGTCGCCGACGACCGCCTCGATCTCGGCGTGCGTGTCGCCCACGACGATCCCGATCTCGCGGACGCCCGCGGCGGCGATGGCCTCCAGCCCGTAGAAGAGCACGGGCTTGTTCGCGACGGGTACGAGCTGCTTGGCGGAGGTGTGGGTGATCGGCCGCAGCCGGGTGCCCGACCCTCCGGCGAGCACGAGCGCTTTCACTAGTAGGCCCCTTCTCCGCCGGTCACGGCGCTCCAGGTCTTCCAGAGGATCTGCAGGTCCAGGAAGAGCGACCAGTTCTCGACGTAGCGGAGGTCCAGGCGGACCGACTCCTCCCAGGTCAGGTCCGAGCGCCCGCTGACCTGCCACAGGCCGGTCATGCCGGGTTTCACGACCAGGCGGCGGCGTACGTCGGCGCCGTACTGCCTGACCTCGTCGGGGAGGGGAGGGCGCGGGCCGACGAGGGACATCTCGCCGCGCAGCACGTTGAGCAGCTGGGGCAGCTCGTCGAGGGAGTATCGGCGCAGGAAGGCGCCCACACGGGTGATCCTTGGATCGTTCCTAATCTTGAAGAGGACGCCGTCGAACTCGTTCTCGCGCTCCAGGTCGATCTTGAGCCGTTCCGCATCGACCACCATTGTGCGAAATTTCACGACATGGAACTCCGTGCCCCCCTTACCCACCCTGACCTGGTGAAAGAGGGCGGGTCCCGGGCTCGTCGCGCGGATCAGCGCGGCGATCACCAGCATGGGCACCCCCAGCGCCAGGAGGGCCAGGCCCGCCCCCGTCCGGTCGAACAGGCTCTTCGCCAGCCGCCGGGCGCCACGGAAGTCGGGGTGCTCGACGTGCAGGAGCGGCATTCCGGCGACCGGGCTGATGCTGATGCGCGGCCCTGCCACGTCCATGAGGGCGGGTGCCACGAACAGGTCGGTACGGGCGTCCTCCAGGCCCCAGGCGAGCCTGCGCAGCGCAGCGCCGTCCAGTTCCGGGCAGGCCAGAACGGCGACGGCGTCGGCGTTGACCTCGGCCACCACCGTGGGGACGTCGGAGAAGTTGCCGAGGACCGGGACCCCGTCGACCTCCACCAGGTCGGGACCGGCGGGCAGGCACGCGGCGACGACGGTCATGCCGTGGTGCGGCTGCCTGCGCAACTGCATCACCAGGTCGAGCACCGACTCCCGATGGCCGACGGCGACCATATGCCGCATGTAGTCGCCGCGCGAGCGTCTGCGGTGCAGCCTCTTGCGCATCCGGTAGCGGAAGAAGAGATTCAGGGCGAAAGCGAGCGGGAACATCGCCATGACGAAACTGCGGGCGATCGGAGTTTGCGTGATATACGCACCGATCGCAACCGCCGCTGTCAGACCGGCGGCACCATTGAAAACCGCCCGGAATTCATCCGTCCCCTCGCCGTGCGTACGCTGGCGATAGGCGCCTCCCGACGCCAGGGCCAGCGGCCAGACGAGGGCGAGACCCAGTCCGAGCAGGGCTTCCGTCACGGGGACGAAGGCGCCGAACCACAGCCGTGTCCCCAGGACGGCCTCGCAGGCGATCACCGAACACGCGACGTCTCCGGCAAGCAGGATGCGGACATAAGAGCGCGTCCAAATGCTCGGAGCAGTGCGTGCAGGACTTTTGAGGAGCCCGATGACGAGCTCCTCAGTTTCCACTCTCATACCACCCCGTCCCACCCAAGATGCCCCGGCGTAACCGAATAAGGTGCCGCGCATCTCTTTCAATGGTTGACAGCATTCCCTAATGCATCAGGAGCGTGGATACCCATGGAAATCCTAGTGATCACCAATGAGTAGGGGAATACCGGCTACTGTCCACTATTGGCCGAACTACGGCAGAGATGGCATCTTGACGGAACGGTCCAAACGTGTAACTTTGACCGCCATATATAGGAAATAACGGGAAATTAGTCGTATTCGAAATCCGGGAGGGCCGAAGGCGGTTCGGGGCTGCGCCATACGACGACGTAATCGTCGCGCGCCGACTCCACCGCCGCACCGAGCCTGTCGAGGTCGAAATCCGGGAGATATCGAAGGCGGGCGAGGAAGGTCGCGTCGGTCGCCGAGTGGGGCACCACACACCCCTGGCCCTGTCGATCAAGAAGGATGTACAGGATGTCCGAGTCCGTATCGCCCACTACCCGCACCTCGACGACGTCCTCCCACGCGAGGGCGTCGACGCTGCCGTCCGCGTAGTGACGGGTCACGCCTTCTTCGGTGACATATACGTAGGAGTCCGGCACTGAGTTGCCGTGCATGGCCGCGATTGTGACGACTTCAGGGCTCCGCGTGCAATAGAGCCATGCAAGTCGGTGCCTAATGATCGCCCCAGCGGTGGTCGAGATGCGCGGCGACCGCCTCCCTGGCGACCTCCCCGGGCCCCCGGCCGATCGCGTCGAGCAGGTTCCCGTGCTCGGCGACCAGCACGTGCCGGTCGGAGTAGACCGCGCGCAGCCTGACCATGCCGAGCCTCGTCTCGGTGGCCAGCGTGCCGTAGAGCCGCTCCAGCCGGGGGCTGCCCACCGCGACGACCAGCGCCTGGTGCAGGGCCACGTGCTCGGCCACCAGCTCCGACCAGGGGGCGTCGGCGGGCAGCGCGGCCATCCGCGCCAGCGCCGCGTCGGCCTCCCCGACCCGCCGCCCCGCCAGCGAGGTGGCCATCAGCTCCTCCAGCGGGCGCCGGACGAACATCAGGTCGTCCAGGTCGGCCGTGGTCACCTCGACCACCTGGGCGCTGCGGTGCCGCTCGCGCCTGAGCAGCCCCTCGTGCACGAGCACGGCGAGCGCCTCGCGGACGGTCGGGCGGGCCACCCCGTACAGGGCCGAGAGCTCCTGCTCCGGCAGCGCGGTACCCGGGGCGATCTCGCCGGACAGCACCCTCCGGCGCAGGGCGTCGGCGAGCGCGCCGACGGCGGAGACGGCGTGGAGCGGGAGAGTCACGCCTACGACCCTATTGCCCCGAGGTCCCGGCTTCCGGGGTGGACGCGCTCCGGGCGAGATGCCCCGCGCCGTCCCCGCATCGCCCCCCGGTCCCGGTTTCCCGGGGGACGCGTTCCGGCAGGGAGACCGCGGCCAGGCTGACACCGAGCAGGACGAGGCCGGTGACCGAGGCGGGCGCGAGCCGCTCACCGAGCACGACGACGCCGAGCAGGGCCGCCACCGCGGGCTCGGCCAGGGCGAGGGTCGCCGCGGTCGCGACCGGGGTCGTGCGCAGCCCCCTCCCGTACAGGAAATAGGCCAGCGCGGTGGTGGCGCAGCCCAGGTAGAGGGCGGTGAGCAGGCCGCGCGGCTCGGCGAGCCAGCCGGTGCCCGTCCACAGCAGGACGGGCACCAGGACGACGGCGGCCCCGCCGAACATCAGCCCCATCACCCCGTCGGACGGGGCTCCCGCGCCGATCGCCCGCGCCGCGGTGACGGCGTAGAACGCGTACAGCAGGCCGCCGAGCAGCGCGAGCAGGACACCGTCGGCCCGCACCTCGCCTCCCCCGCCGGTGAGCACGGCGCAACCGGTGATCGCCACCGCGGTCGCCCCCGCCCAGCGGCGGCCGGGCCGCACGCGGTCGAGCAGCCAGGACAGCAGCCCGGTGAACACGGGCCCGCTGCCGACGGCGACCACCGTGCCCACCGCCACCCCGGTCCTGCCGACCGCCGCGAAATAGCACAGCTGGTACGCCGCCACGGCCACCGCCGCGGCCACCAGCGGGCCGAGGCGCACCCCTGGAGAGCCTCCGGAAGGACCTGGGCCCTCGGGGGAGCCCGCAGGGGGGAGCAGGAGCCGCACGGCGGGAGCGGTGACGGCCGCGAGGACCAGGCCGCCGATCACCAGGCGTGCGGCGGCCAGGGAGACGGGATCGACCCCGGCGACGAGCAGGCCCGCGGTCCCCGCGGTCCCCCAGAGCACGGCGGCTCCGATCACGGCGATTTTCATGGACCGATTGTAGGCAGATTGTATGACAACTAGACAATTCTATTTCCGCCCGCGCCCGGAGGGCACACAGCGGGCACCGAGGCTCCGGGTGGCGAGGTGAGACGCGTCGACGTACTCGACGGGGAGAGAAGGGAGGCGCCCGGAGGGCGGGGAGTTGTGAAGAGACGCCGGTCACCCCGTTTTCGCGGGTTCGCGCGCGGGTAGTTCGGCGAGGTGAGATGTCCGATATGCAGCACGAATCAGCAGCTCAGGGGGCACGGCCGATGGTGATCCAGGGCGTCGCCCGCGAGACGAACCACCCGGGCGGCCACGGTGTGCCCGCCGTCACCGCCGGTTGGGGCCGACGATGACGACGGTGTCCAGGGGGACGTTCCGCCAGGGTCCGGCCGGGGAGGTCGAGTCCATGCTCGGCGGCGCCACGCCGCACCCGCTGGACGGGGTGAAGATCACCACCTCGGCCGAGGCGATGGACGCGATCGCCGAGGCCCTGGACCTGCCCGACCACTTCGGGCACAATCTCGACGCGCTCTACGACGTGCTGACCGACCTGTCGTGGCTGCCGCCGGGCGAGCACACGCTGGTCTGGTCGGAGCCGTCGACGCTCCGGGCGGGAGATCGCCCGGCCTACGACGCCATCCGCACCGTTCTCGCCGAGGCGGTCGCCGACGGCACGGGAGGGGAGTCCTTCCTGTCCGTCCTCATCCTGACCGACTGAGCCGTCGCCACGCAGTGGGCGCAGAAGACGCCGTTCCTGCCCTCGGGGCAGCTGCAGTGCCAGCGGAGGGTCTCGTCGACGATCCGGAACTCGACGCACGCGGCGCCGTCGTCGACCTCGGCGATCACCTGTGGCGGCCCGAACCGGACCAGTTGCACCGCTCCCGCTCTCGCCAGCTCGCCGCCCCGGGCCAGCGCCGCCTGGTCGGCGCGCTCGGCCTCGGTTCCGATCAGGTCCGCGATCTTCTGCATCGTCGACCCCCCTCCTACCTAGAGAGACGCGCGTGAGGGGCCGATGGTTCCGAATCGACACAGCACGATAAATCATCTCAACGTGACTCACGTGCACGTCTGGTCCCAAGTGACCCACATTGCTATGTTTGGCCATTGTTAACCACGCATCTCAAGGTGTGCGAGGTATTATGGCCAGCCGAAAATACTCAATCAGGGTAAAGATTTTTGCCCTACTCCTAGTACCCATTATATCCCTTGTAGTGATTTGGGTATTTGCGGCCAACCTCACGGTCCGGGATGGGCAGGCGTTA
Source organism: Streptosporangium sp. H13245 (assembly GCF_055690525.1). Taxonomy (NCBI): domain Bacteria; kingdom Bacillati; phylum Actinomycetota; class Actinomycetes; order Streptosporangiales; family Streptosporangiaceae; genus Streptosporangium; species Streptosporangium sp. H13245. The sequence goes on from NZ_JBSZKT010000001.1 coordinate 66,807, forward strand.
CTCAAAATCCGGGGCGGTTACGAGTACGTGGTCGTGCCCACCAGGAACGTGACCACCGCGCTCCAGCACGAGCGGATGCTGTCGCTGTCCGTCCTGGGAGACGTCGACGTCCCGAGGACGGAACTGGACGCCCAGCGCCTCCGGACGAACGGCGCCAGAGCGGAGCTGGAACGGCTGACCGCCGAGATCCGCCCCGACATCTCCCCCGCCACCTGGGGCCGCCTGAGCCGTCTCCTCGCCTCGCTGGACCGGCTCACCGAGATCCGCAGCGGGGTCGACACCCGTACCGAGCCCCGGCTGCGGGTCCTCGACGCCTACAGCGGGATCGTCGCGGCCGCCTTCGACGCCTACGAGAAGATCCGGATATCCGCCGACGCCGAGCTGACCGACCAGACGCGGGCCGTCGTCATGGTCGGGCGGAGCCGCGAGATGCTCAGCCAGCAGGCCGCGCTGATCTCCGGAGCCGTCGTCGAGGGGGCGATGAGCCCCGGTGAACGCGCGAGGTTCGGCCAGCTGGTCACCGGCCGCAGGCTCCTCTACTCCCTGGGCTTCGACCAGTTCGACAGCGAGTTCCAGTCTCTCTACACCCCGCTGCGCGACTCCTCCGACTACGCCTCGTTCGAGAGGATCGAGGACGCCGTCGCCGCGTCGGCCGTGCCCGACCCCTCCTGGGCCGGGATCGCCGCCCGGCTCTCCGACGACTTCGACAAGCGCGCCGGGGACGTCAGCAGGCGCATCAGCGAGCGGTCCATGCCCCTCGCCAGGGACATCATGATCCAGATCGGCCTCGCCGCGGGGCTCGGCCTGGTCGCGGTCGGGCTGTCCGTCTTCGTCTCGGTACGGTTCGGCCGACGGCTGGCCGGCGAGCTCGTCGGCCTCCAGCAGGCGGCCCTCGACCTCGCGGGCACCCGGCTGCCGGACGTGGTCCAGCGGCTCCGCCGGGGTGAGGACGTCCGCCCCGAGGCCCCCGAGATCAGGACCGGCAGCACCACCGAGGTCGCCGGGGTCGCCAGGGCGTTCTCCTCCGTGCAGCGGACCGCGGTCGAGGCCGCCGTCGGCCAGGCCCAGATGCGCAGGGGCGTCAACAAGGTCTTCGTGAACCTGGCCAGGCGCAGCCAGTCCCTGCTGTACCGGCAGCTGGCCATGCTGGAGGCCATGCAGCGGCGGGCCAGCGACCCGGCGACCCTTGAGGACCTCTTCGGCCTCGACCACCTGACCACCCGGATGCGCCGCCACTCCGAGGGCCTGATCATCCTGTCCGGCGCCGCTCCCGGCCGGGGATGGCGGGACCCGGTCACGATCTACGACGTGGTCCGCGCCGCGGTCGAGGAGGTCGAGGACTACCCGCGCGTGACGATCGGCGTCCCGCACGGCCCGTCCCTGGTCGGCGCGGCCGTCACCGACGTGATCCACCTGGTCGCCGAGCTGGTCGAGAACGCCGCCGTGTTCTCGCCCCCGCACACCTCCGTACGCGTCCACGGCGACCTGGTCGCCAGGGGCTACGCCATCGAGGTCGAGGACAGGGGGCTCGGCATCTCCGCCGAGGAGACGGCCAGGCTCAACACGCTGCTGGCCGACCCGCCGGAGTTCGACCTGGCCGACAGCGACCGGCTCGGCCTGTTCGTCGTCGCGCAGCTCGCCGCCCGGCACGGCATCCACGTCTTCCTGCGGCCCTCCCCCTTCGGCGGCACCACGGCGATCGTGATGCTCCCGAGCGAACTGGTGGCCGAACCGGCCGATCCCCGCTTCACCTACTCGGTCGAGGTCGAACGGCTACCCCCGGGCGACGGCCTGCCCAAACGGACACGCCAGACCGTACCCGCCGACCCGGTCGCGGGAGCCCGGCGGACCCGCGACGGCGCGGGCGCCGTGTTCGCGGCGCCCTCCGACGAATGGCGTCGCGCCGGGCAGGAGGGTGGACCGTGACAACCGAACACCCGACCGGCCAGGAGCCCGGTCCGATCATCCGCCCCTACACGGTGACCCGCGGCCGGACCAGGGCCGAGGGGGCCCACTTCGACCTGATGGCCGTGGTGGTGGCGATCGGCGCCCCCCACCGGGAGCTGCAGCCCGAGCACCTGTCGATCCTGGACGCCTGCCGCACGCCGATCGCGGTCGTCGAGCTGGCCGCGCGGACCACCCTCGCCGTCGGGGTGCTCCGGGTGCTCCTCGGCGACCTGCGCGACAGCGGCCTGATCACCGTACGGCCCCCCACACGCCCGTCGTCGGTCCCCCGCGAGAGCCTGCTCCGAGACCTCCTCGCCGGTCTCAGAACCCTCTGACCCCGCTCCCCGAGCCCATCTTCAACCCCGCTTCCGCGCATCTCACCGGGCTCAGGGTCTCAGGACCCTCCGGGTCCCCACCGGCTCAGTCGGTGGCCAGGCGGGCGTGCCGCTCCACGTCGTAGCGGACGCCCTCGTAGCTCAGTTTGGCCCGCTCGACGCCCTCGGTCAGGAAACCGGCCCTGGTGGCCACCGCGCAGGAGGCGGCGTTGCCGACCCGGTGCGCCAGCTCCAGGCGGAACAGCCCCCGCTCCCTGAACGCCCACTCGGACATCTTCCTGGTGGCGGCCACGGCGACACCCCGTCCCCTGGCGCGCGGGAGCGTCCAGTAGGAGACCCAGCCGGTGCCGTGGACGTCGATGTTGCTCACCGCGACGTTTCCCACGACCTCGCCGTTGGACACCACGGCGAACGCCCGCGCGTCGTCGCGGAACCCCCAGACCCCCATCCACTCCAGCGCCGCCTGGGCGGTGTCGATGGGCCTGGCCGCCTGCTCCGCCATGTCCGGGGAGCGGAACGCGTCGAGCACGACCGGCATGTCGTCGGGCCGCCAGCCGCGCAGCTCCACTTCCGTCATCCGTGCAGGGTAGTGCCCGGCGCCCTGCCCGTGAAGTGCGTGGACACCGGATCCGGTACGGGAAGGAGTGGACCCCGACACAGATCTTGTGGGAGCGGTTTCACGAGGGCCGGGACAGCTGTCCGGCCATACCGTCTCCGCGGGATCCCGGCCCCGGACCGCTCACCTGCCCCGGCCGGAGAACGGGCCGGACAGCGCCGCCCACTGCAGCAGCATGATGGTCTTCGCGTCGGCGATCTCACCCGAGGCGATCATGCCCAGGGCCTTCGCGAAGGGCAGCTCCACCACCTCGATGTCCTCGCCGTCGTCGGCCAGCCCCCCACCCTCGGAGGTCCGCCGGTCCGCGCTGTACGGGGCGGCGAAGAAGTGGACACGCTCGGTCACGGAGCCGGGGCTCATGTAGACGTCGAAGACGTGCTCCACCTCCCCGATGTCGTAGCCGGTCTCCTCCGCGGCCTCCCTGCGGATCGCGGTCTCCGGGTCGTCGTCGTCGAGCAGGCCCCCCGCCGTCTCCAGCAGGAACCCGTCGGGGTGGCCGTTGACGTAGACCGGGTAGCGAAACTGCCGGATCAGCAGCACGGTCCCCCGTTCGACGTCGTGGAGCAGGATCGTCGCGCCGTTGCCCCGGTCGTAGGTCTCCCGCTGCTCGGTGCTCCAGCCGCCGTCCCGGCGCCGGTAGTCGAACGTCGTCTTGCGCAGCACGTACCAGCTGGACGAGAGCAGCCGCACCTCCCGCACCCGGACCCGGGGGTTGCCGGTCAGATCCAGCCCCGCCCTGTCCAGTCCCGTACGACCCCGCCCATCCGGAACATCCACCCCGGGTATCTCAGCCGACACGGGCTCCCACTCTCCTCTCGACACCGCGCCGCACGCCCGGAACGGCCCGCGCGGCCGGACCACCGCCGGAGGCGATGGCCGTATGAAGGACAAGTCTGCACCAGCCGGAGGGCCGGTCTCCCGGCCGTCTCACGTACGGGACGTGGAGCGGGGAGGCCCCCTCAGCGTGGGTCGGGGGGAGACGCGGGTGGAGACGGTGGAGACAGGGAGGGGGGCTTCTCGTCCGGGGCGGCCGGGCTCGCGGCCCGCAGCGACGTGGGGACGTCGGGGTCAAGGGAGAACGCGCCCGCGAGGCCCGTGATCGTCAGGATCCGTCCCAGGACCCCGTGGACACCGGCCAGCCGCAGGCAGCCCCCCGCCGCGCCCGCGCGCCGCTGGAGCTCCAGCATGGTCCACAGGCCGGTGGAATCGCAGAATCTCAGGCCGGTGACATCGAGGACGAGACGGCACGTCCCGTCGTCCAGCTGCGTGACCATGACGTCACGGAGCCGGGGGCTGGACAGCTTGTCCAGCTCACCGGCGAGCACGATCACCGAGATGCCCTCGTGTCTGCGGACCGAGAGATCAAGCCGCGTCGTCATCCCCCCACGATCCTTACGCCGGTTGCATCGAGGCTATTTTAAAGATCTTGGTGAGAAGACCCTCTCCGGCCAACTGCAACACGCCCGTAAGCGAATCGCGTCCTGGGCTTGGGACACCTCACGGTCCGGCTCACGGCCACCGGGCCCGGAAATCATCCACATCGGATCGGAAGTCCCAGATAGATCTAGGACCTGGGGGGCACTCAGCAGCTATGAGCGACGATTCGGAGAGCCGCGACTTCACCGGGAAGGGGTTCGGCGACGGACTTTCTGGCCGGCCCAAGACAATGGGAGAGATAGCCGTGAATCTGGCTGTCAGCGAATCACTCGCCAACCATGGTCACCACGCGCTGGTCAACGCCCACGAGGCGGCGGCGAGTAGCCACCAGCTCATGGCCGAGGCGGGTGTGGGCGATGTGGAAGAGCATCTCGATCTAGCGCGCTGGCACCGCTGGTGCGCCATCGTGGAGGATCAACTGGCCGACGAGGCGGACCAACGAACCCCCGCCAAACGAAACAAGAGCGACTGAACACGACGAGCGACACCGGGGGACGGGAACGGCGCGTGTCCCGTACCGGCGGGAGGCGCGGTCATGGTGAGGGTGGCCGCGCCTCTCGCGGGTACGGGAGGCGTCCGGTTTTGACCGCCGGTGACCACGGGCATGGGCACGTTCGGCTTTGACCACCGACGGGCATGTTCGGCTTTGACCGCCGACGGGGCACGGAAAACGTTCGGTCCCGGCCACCGGCGGTGCTTACGCGGCTTTCCGCCCTCCGTCGCGACGGCGCCCACGGGACCGTGAACCACGCGGCCGGTCTCGGTCGCGGGCTCTCGCCCCGGCCTCCTACGCGGTGTTCCGGTGCACGTCCCGCAGCCAGCCGCCGTGGAAGGAGCAGACTCCGCTGAGCCCGCCCGACATGCTCACCATGCCGTCCTTGCACATGACCAGGTAGCCCTTCCCCTCGGGGAAGTAGTCGATGCACCGGAAAACCAGGCAGGCGTCGTCCGCGGGCGGATACACCCTGCTGCTCCCCGTGAGGCAGAACGTGAACCCGTAGGGGTTGGGGGGCGCGTCGCAGAGCGGGCCGGTCGACGTCACGGAGGGTGACGGGGTGGGGTAGGGCGTAGGGGTCGGGTAGGGCGTGGGAGTCGGGTAGGGCGAGAGCGTCGGCGTGGCGGTGACCGTCGCGGTCACGGTGGCGGTGACGGTCGCGGTGGCCGTCACCGTCGCGGTCACGGTGGTGGTCACGGTCTCGGTCACCGTGACCGTGGTGGTCACAGCCGGGGTCGTGGGCCGCACGGTGACGGTCACCCGGGGCGCGGGGGTGGACTTCGCCGGTCGCGGCGTCGTCACGGAAACGGAGGAGGTGCCGCTTTTCTTGTATGTGCCGGTGCCGAGATACGTTTCCTGCCAGGCCGTCCGCCCGGCGTTCACCGACATGGCGGTCGTCACCGTCCGGCACTTCTTCTTCACGCAGACCCGTTGTTTCACGGAGAACCGTCTGGTGGTGCCGTATCCGCTCGTCACCTGCACCCGGAGGTAGGACTTGCCGCCGACCTTCGTCACGGAGGTCTTGACCACCCGCTTGTCCGTCGCCGTGGGAGCGGTGCTCACGCCCTTGTCCACCAGCGTGGAAGCGCCGCTCGCGCCCTTGCTCGCCTCCACGAAGCTCCTGATCGCCCGCCTGTCACTCGCGGCGGGACCCGTGGCTCCCACGGCCGAGGCGGAGAAGGTGTCCTGAACGTCGATGGCACCCAGCCAGCCGATGACGGCGATCAGGGTACCAACGGCCGCCAGGGACAATACGAAAGCTCTCATACCACCACAAATGTTCCGCAAGTCAGAATTACGACAATAAATGATTTATTAGCACTTATACCACTTCCCTTCCTCGGTTTCAGCCGGACGGAATCTTTCCGGCGGCGCACGGCCCCATTCCTTTCACCGTGGAGCTATGGAAAGGTGCCGGGCCGGGCACCCCGGAGCGGCGCCCGGCGTACGGGCGCCGCGACGAACCCCCGTCAGGGGAGCAGCAGTCCCCAGTAGAGGGCCCACGGAACGAACACCGCCCCACCGGCGAGCAGGAGACCGAGCCGCACCCCCTCCCCCCGCGACACCGAGGAGCGGGCGCGGCGCCAGGCCAGCGCGGTGAGGACGGCCGCCACTACGGAGGCCACCGCGAGGGCCTGCAGCAGCAGCCAGAGCAGCGGGCGCCCCGCCAGCACCGGTCCGGGAGCGGCCAGCTTGCCGCCGGTCATCACCAGGTAGAACAGGTAGGAGAACGATCCGAGCACCACCGCGAGACCTCCGGCGCTGAGCAGCCGCGCGGCCCCGGTCACCGGAGGGCGCGACCGGCCGCGCAGGCGCCGTACCAGCGCGACCACCGGATAGGCGGTGAAGGCGACCAGGAGCAGCAGCAGGCCCACGAGCTGGACCGGCGCCGACTCCCACGGGGCGGGGGGATCCACCGGCACGGTCAGAGAGTCCTGCGCGGGAGCGGGCCCGGACGTTCCCGTCGTCGGCGGCCTGCCCGCCGTGACGTCGCCGACCCAGGAGCCGACCAGGTCGGCATAGCCCGGGGCGAGTTCGGGCGATCGGGTGACGCCGCCGTCGGGGGTTTGGTGGGCGGCGTGGTCCGCACCGGGGAAGAAACGGAACGTGTAGTGCTTGTTCCCCCCCTTCTCCAGCGCCCTGGCGAAGATCGGCGGGTTCTCCTCCGGCGGGGTCAGCAGGTCGTGGGTCCCCCAGATGCCGAGCACCGGCTGACGCACCCGGGCGATCGTCGGCTCGGGGTCGTAGTACGGCTCGGGGAACATGCCGCCGTCGGCGATCGTCCGGTACAGGTTGAACTCGGCCCGGTCGATCAGCGATCCCGACACCCTCGCCTTGCGCAGCCCGGCCGCCACGGCCCAGGTCTGCTGCCGCAGCGGTGCCATCCCGTTGGCGCCCACGAGGACGACGAAGGCGATGTCGCCCGACCGCGCCGCCGCGATGGGAACCACCCAGCCGCCCTCGCTGAGCCCCCACATTCCGGCCTTCGCCGGGTCGACGCCCGGCTGGGAGCGGAGAACGGCCAGGGCGCCGAGCGCGTCGTCGGCGAGCAGCGAGTAGGACCGTTCGAAGAGCGAGTAGCCCTTCGAGCGCTTGTCGTAGATCAGCACGGACATCCCCTGGCGGGCGAACGCCACGGCCTCGCCCATCAGCTTCTCGCGGGGCGTGCCGGTGCCCGCGCCGTGCACCAGGACCATGCCCGGACGCGCGGATCCCGCGCCGGTGGGCGAGATGACCGTGCCGCGCATGGCGAGGCCGTCGCCACCTCGGAAGCCCACCTCCGTCGCCGTGAGATCGGACGGTACGCCGTTCGCCGTACCGTCCAACGGCGAGGTCGCAGGGGTCGGGGTCGCGGGGGTCGCGACCGTTGTCGCGGATCCGGATGTGACGGCGGCGGCGGGGACCGCCGGGGCCGTGAGCAGGCAAAAGGCGGCGACGGCGGCCACCGCCCGGAGCCCCGGGGAGGCCGGGACGATTCTTCTCATATGCCGAAGCTACTCTGCAGAGAGTTCTCGGCAAAGGTTTGTCTGCAGATATCGTTCTGCAGGACTAGGCTGCTCCTCATGAAGGATGACGAGCCGTTCCTGCTTGACGATCCGGGGAAACTCAAGGCCCTGGCCCATCCCATGCGGCGGCTCATGCTGCGTCACCTCAACGTGCACGGCCCGGCCACCTCCACGACGCTCGGCGAGCTGCTCGGCGCGAAGACCGGCACGACCAGCTACCACCTGCGCCAGCTTGAGAAGTACGGCTTCATCGAGGAGGTCCCCGAGCGCTCGACCGGCAGGGAGCGCTGGTGGCGCAAGGCCGAGGGCCCGCGCGACCTGCGACTCCCCACGCCCGGCCAGCTCGCCCCCGAGGACCGTCCCGCGCTCGCCGAGTTCCACCGGGTCGGCATGGAGGAGGACCGCGAGCTGTTCGAGCGCTTCCCCGAGGCCTACCTGCGTGATCCCGAGTGGGCCACCGGGTCGCGCGGCCTGGGCCGGATGACCAAGGCCGAGTTCAAGGAGTTCTTCGAGGCCTACATCGCGCTGCTGATGAAGTACAGCCCCCGGCCCGAGGACGCGTCCCCCGGCGCGCGTCCCATGTACGTCCGGCTCTTCGCCATGCCCGCCGACGAGGACTGACAGCCCACCCGGCCCCGAACCCACCCGAACAAGACGCGGACCCGAACCAGACACGGACCTAGATCTGGGCCCGCCCCCGAAGCAGACACAAAGCTGGACCCGGACCGGACCCAGACACGGACCAAACACAGCCCCGGACCTGAAACCCGGTCCCGGGCCTGGACCCGACCCCGCCTCCGAGCCTGGACCCGCCCGGTCCCCCTCGGCCCCGCCCTCGGTCCCGCCCTGACTCCCGTGTCGGCTTCCGTCCTGACTCCCGTCCCGGCTCGAATCCGGTGCGCGCAAGCCCCCGGCCAGGTGGTTACCGAAATATCCCCCCAAAGCGGCCGTCCATGACTTTTGACCCATTGACGCGATGTTTCCGACAAGTTAAATTAAGTGTAGAAATAAGGCGTTGATTTACCGTTCCCCGTAAGTCGCCCTTCACCTGCTGTTAGACCTTCCACCCCCCGGATCCGCAGTGGAGACATGCATGAGAGGTCTGTTCCGTCCTGCCGCCTTATGGACTGCTACGGCAGTCGCGGCAGCTCTGATCGCAGTACCGTCGACCCCCGCCTTCGCCGACACGTTGTTGTCACAGGGCAAGACCGCGACGGCCTCGTCGTCCGAGAACGCCGGAACCGCCCCGGCCGCCGCGGTCGACGGCAACGCCGGCACCCGCTGGTCCAGCGCGGCCACCGACGCCCAGTGGTTCCAGGTGGACCTCGGCGCCTCGACCAGCGTCAACAAGGTCGTGCTGAACTGGGAGGCCGCGTACGCCAGCGGATACAAGATCCAGCTCTCCACGAACGGGACCACGTGGACGGACCTGAAGACCGTCACCGGCGGTGACGGCGGGATCGACACCTGGGACGTCACCGGCACCGGCCGGTACGTCCGGATGCAGGGCGTCACGCGGGCCACCGGCTACGGCTACTCCCTCTGGGAGTTCCAGGTCTTCGGTCCCGACGGCGGCCCCGGCCCCGGCGGTCCCTGCGGGACCACCAACGCCGCGCTGAGCAAGACCTACAGCGCCTCGTCGGTCCAGGACGCCACCCTTCCCGCGAGCGCCGCCTTCGACGGCAACAACGGGACCCGCTGGGCCAGCGCGGCCGGCGACCCGCAGTGGGTCCAGGTGGACCTCGGCTCGGCGCAGACCCTCTGCAAGATCGACCTGAGGTGGGAGGCCGCGTACGCCAGCGCCTTCAAGCTCCAGGGATCGACCAACGGCACCACCTGGACCGACCTGAAGACGGTCACCGGCGCGACCGGCGGTGTCCAGTCGCATGACGTGACCGGCTCCGCCAGGTACGTCCGGATGCTGGGCAGCACGCGGGGCACCCCCTACGGCTACTCACTGTGGGAGTTCGCGGTGTACACCACGGGCGGTTCCGATCCCGAGATCCCCGGCGGCGGCGGCCCGCTGGGCCCGAACGTCCACGTCTTCGACCCGTCGATGTCCAGCGCCACCATCCAGAGCCAGCTCGACACGGTCTTCACCCAGCAGGAGTCGGCCCAGTTCGGCACCGGGCGCCACGCCTTCCTGTTCAAGCCGGGCACCTACAACGTGAACGCCAAGGTCGGCTTCTACACCTCGATCATCGGTCTGGGCCAGAACCCCGACGACGTCACCCTCAACGGCGTGACCGTCGACGCGGGCTGGTTCGGCGGCAACGCCACCCAGAACTTCTGGCGCTCGACGGAGAACCTGTCGGTCCAGCCTCCCGGCGGCACCAACCAGTGGGCCGTCTCCCAGGCCGCGCCGTTCCGCCGCATGCACATCAAGGGCGCGCTGAACCTGGCCCCCACCGGCTACGGCTGGGCCAGCGGCGGCTACATCGCCGACAGCAAGGTCGACGGCGCCGTCGGCCCGTACTCGCAGCAGCAGTGGTACACCCGTGACAGCTCCGTCGGCGGCTGGGTCAACGGCGTGTGGAACATGGTCTTCTCCGGGGTGCAGGGCGCTCCCGCCACCGACTTCCTCGGCAAGTCCTACACCACGCTGGAGAACACCCCGATCAGCCGCGAGAAGCCGTACCTCTACGTGGACGGCGCTGGCGCCTACCGGGTGTTCGTCCCGGCCAAGCGGACCAACGCACGCGGCGTGAGCTGGGCGAACGGCCCCACCCCCGGCACCTCGCTCCCGCTCAGCCAGTTCTACGTCGCCAAGCCCGGCGACTCGGCCGCGACCATCAACGCCGCGCTCAACCAGGGTCTGCACCTGCTGCTCACCCCCGGCATCTACAACCTCACCCAGCCGATCAACGTGACCCGGGCGAACACCGTCGTCCTGGGCCTCGGTCTCGCGACGATCATCCCGGGCGGCGGCTCCACCGCGGTCAAGGTGGCCGACGTGGACGGCGTGAAGCTCGCCGGTTTCCTGGTCGACGCGGGCCCGCAGAAGTCCGACGTGCTCATCGAGGTCGGCCCGCAGGGGTCGAGCGCCGACCACGCCGCCAACCCGACCACGCTGCAGGACGTCTTCGTCCGCATCGGCGGCGCCTTCGCCGGTAACGCCACCACCAGTGTCGTCGTCAACAGCGACGACGTGATCATCGACCACACCTGGCTGTGGCGCGGTGACCACGGTGAGGGCATCGGCTGGAACGTCAACACGGCCGAGACCGGCCTCATCGTCAACGGCGACGACGTCCTGGCCACCGGCCTGTTCGTCGAGCACTACCGCAAGTACGACGTCGAGTGGTACGGCGAGCGCGGCCGGACGATCTTCTTCCAGAACGAGAAGGCGTACGACCCGCCGAACCAGGCGGCCTACATGAACGGCACCAGCAAGGGATGGGCGGCCTACAAGGTCGGCCCCGCGGTCAACACCCACGAGGGCTGGGGTCTCGGCAGCTACGTCTACTTCAACGTCGACCCGACGATCGAGGTGGAGAACGGCTTCGAGGCGCCGGTGAAGCCGGGCGTCAAGTTCCACAGCCTGCTCACCGTCTCCCTCGGCGGCAACGGCCGGGTCAACCACGTGATCAACGGTGTGGGCGGTCCCGCCTTCGGCACCGCGACGATCCCGTCCAAGCTCGTCTCCTACCCCTGAGTTCCTGAGCCCGCCTGATCAGCGGTGGTCACAGCGCTCTCCTCGCTGATCAGGCGTTCCACCCCACACCGTGGGTCTCCGCCACCGCGGAGGCCCACGGTTTTCACGTTGTGCGGACCGGCCGTCTCCCGCGTCAGGACGCGGCAGGGGCGTCAGGAGCACCGGCGCGGTAGCGCAGCCCGTCCATCAGCAGGTCGAGCAGGCGGCTGGCCTGGTCGCGCTGCTCGGGCCCGCCCGCGGCGAGGGACACCCCGCCCATGCTCGCGAGCACGTCGATCGGCTCGACGTCCGACCTCACGGTCCCGGCGGCGGCACCGGCCCGCAGCAGCGTCACGATCGCCTCGACCAGCCGGTCCAGGCTCTGCGCGTACGGATTCCCGCCGGACGCGATGACCATGCGCAACGCGTCGGCCATGCCGCGCTTGGTCGTCATGTAGTCGACGAAGTGGTCCATCCAGGCGCGCGTCGCCTCGTCCGGAGGCATGGCCTCCAGCAGGTCGGGCACGACGTCGCACAACCTGTTCAGCTCGCTGCGGTACGCCTCCTCGATGAGCGCCTCGCGGGTGGGGAAATGGCGGTAGAGCGTGCCGATGCCGACGCCCGCGGCCTTCGCGATCGCGTCGAGCGTCACGTCCGGCCCGTCGTGGGAGAAGGCGCGCACGGCGACCTCAAGCAACCGGTCGCGGTTACGCCGCGCGTCGGCGCGGAGCGGTCGGGGGCCGGTGGCCGGCACGGTTTCTCCTCAGTCGGTTCATCAGGACGCCTGGACGTCTGGACGCCAGGGACTCGTCGATGGGGATTTGCTAAACGGAGGAAACTCCGCTTAGAGTCGTTCGTAGTGGAGGCTCCTCCGTTTGCACATCGTACCGGCCGGGCCTCTCGTACGCATCATCGAGCGAACCGCCAAGCAGGACGGGCAGGATCATGACTGAGACCACACGCATCACCACGCCGTTCACCGCGACGTCCACCGCCGCCGAGGTCGTGGACGGCGTCGACCTCACCGGCCGTCGCGTCATCGTGACCGGCGGGGCGTCCGGCATCGGCATCGAGACCGCGCGGGCGCTCGCCGGAGCGGGCGCGGAGGTGACCCTGGCGGTACGCGACCTCGGCGCGGGAGAGCGCACCGCGAACGACATCATCGCGACCACCGGCAACAAGCAGGTCCTCGTCGCGCCGCTGGACCTCGCCGACCAGGCGTCCGTGGCGTCGTTCACGGCCGCGTGGGACGGCCCGCTGCACATCCTCGTCAACAACGCCGGTGTCATGGCGTCGCCCGAGACGCGCACGCCGGAGGGCTGGGAACTGCAGTTCGCCACCAACCACCTCGGCCACTTCGCGCTCGCCACCGGGCTGCACCGGGCACTCGCGGCGGCCGGTGGCGCCCGCGTCGTGTCGGTCAGTTCGGGCGCGCACCTGCGCTCGCCGGTCGTCTTCGAGGACATCCACTTCAGGGAGCGCGCGTACGAGCCGTGGGCCGCGTACGGCCAGTCCAAGACGGCCAACGTGCTGTTCGGGGTCGAGGCGACGAAGCGCTGGGCGAGCGACGGCATCACCGTCAACGCGCTCATGCCCGGCGGTATCCGGACCAACCTCCAGCGGCACGTCTCTCAGGAGGACCTCGACCGGGCGATCGCGGCGGCCGGTGGCGCGGGGGCCATCACGTGGAAGACGCCCGAGCAGGGTGCCGCCACGTCCGTGCTGGTCGCGACGTCGCCGCTGCTCGAAGGCGTCGGAGGGCGCTACTTCGAGGACTGCAACGAGGCGGTACGGAACCAGCAGGGTGCCCGCAACGGCGTCGCCGCGTACGCGCTCGACCCCGAGGCCGCCGCCCGGCTCTGGCAGGTGTCCACCGAGACGCTGGCCTCGTAGCCGCCACCGGCTCTGACAGGTGTCCGTCGGCGTGAAGCCCGGAGCATTGGGGACGAATCCGGTAAACCGGGCGTATGGCGCCCCTCGAAAAACAGGAGTCCGGATGAACACGACAGGCTCGTCACCGATCCCACGGTTCCACCTGGCCGTTCCCGTCGACGACCTGGAGGCGGCCGGCAGGTTCTACGGCGAGACACTGGGCTGCGAGCGGGGCCGGAGCTCGGACACCTGGACCGACTGGAACCTGCGCGGCCACCAGTTCGTCACGCACCTCGCACCCGGCCGAGGGCGCGAGGTCAGCAACCCGGTCGACGGCCACGACGTACCGGTTCCGCATTTCGGGTTGATTCTCACGGTCCCGCAGTTCCACGAACTGGCCGACCGGTTCAGGGCGGCGGGTACCGCGTTCGTCATCGAACCCTATCTGCGCTTCGAAGGGCAGCCCGGCGAGCAGTGGACGATGTTCCTGCACGACCCGGCGGGCAACGCCCTGGAGTTCAAGGCGTTCGCCGACGACTCACAGATCTTCGCGGTCTGACCCAGGTCTGACCGGTGGGTTGGTACACGGCCGAACTGCGGAAACACCGCCACCGGACGGCCCGGCGACCCCGCCTTGACCGCCACGATATATCCGTATATCAATTACAGCGGATCACGCCATTCCCACATAGCCAAGATACGAAAAACAGCAATTATCGTTTTTAACATAATGTTTTATTGGACCGTCGTCGTGCACGCGTTGTAATTTCGCCACAACGCCATATCCGAGCCTCACGTCCCGGAGTGAACAATGCACACGACCGAGCGTTCGTCGCCCGCGCGCCCCAGGAGCGGGCTCGCCGTCGTCGCCATCTGCTTCTTCACCATCGTCTTCGACGGCTACGACCTGATCGTCTACGGGTCGGTGGTCCCGAGCCTGCTCGGCAACCAGGAGTGGGGGCTCACTCCGGCGCAGGCCGGGGCCATCGGCAGCTACGCCCTGATCGGGATGCTGATCGGCGCGGTCGTCGCGGGCATGATCACCGACATCGTCGGGCGACGCAAGATCATCCTTGTCAGCATCGCCTGGTTCTCGGTGGCCATGGCGTTGTGCGCCACGGCGTCGTCCCCCGAACTGCTCGGCCTGTTCCGCTTCGTCGCCGGACTCGGCCTCGGGGGTGTCGTACCGACGACGATCGCCCTGACCGTCGAGTACGCCCCGAGAAACCGGCGCAACCTCTACAACGCGCTCATGTTCTGCGGCTACCCGGTGGGCGGCTGCCTGACCGCGCTGGTGGCGATGGCGCTTCTCGCCGAGCACGGCTGGCGGGTGATGTTCCTGGTCGGAGCCGCGCCCGTCCTGCTGATCCTGCCGCTCGCGATCTGGCTGCTTCCCGAGTCGGCGAGCTACCTGCTGGCGCGGGGACGCAGGGCGGAGGCCGAGGCCGTGGCCGCCCGCTACGGGCTGGACCTCGGCGACGGCCACGACGAGCCCGCCGCGCCCCGGGGCGGAAAGGGCGTCACGTTGCCGTTCCGGCGGGGCTACCTCGCCGCCACCCTCCTCTTCGGAGCGGCCAGCTTCTGCGGCCTGCTGCTGGTCTACGGTCTCAACACCTGGCTGCCGCAGATCATGCGCCAGGCCGGTTACCCGCTCGGGCCCTCGCTGCAGTTCCTGCTCGTCCTGAACGTCGGAGCGATCGCCGGCACCATCGTGATGTCCGCCCTCGCCGACAGGATCGGGGCCAAGGCCATCACGGTCTGCGCCTTCCTGGCCGCCACCGTGTCCGTCTACCTGATGAGCCTCGACCTCGGCACCGGCCTGCTGATGCTCTGCGTCGCCGTCGCGGGACTGGGCAGCGTCGGAACCCAGATCCTGGTCAACGGCTATGTCGCGATCTTCTACCCGGCCTCCGGCAGGGGCTCGGCCCTCGGCTGGACGCTCGGCGTGGGCAGGGCCGGTGCGATCGCCGGTCCGCTCCTGGGCGGCTGGCTGCTGGGCTCCGGGCTCGGGTTCGAGTGGAACTTCTACGGGTTCGTCCTGCCCGCCCTGCTGGGCGCACTGTTCGTCGCCGCGGTCCCGCGCGTCAGGCGTCGCGGACAGGCGCCGGTCGCCGAGGAACTCCCCGTGGAAAGCGGCCCGCTCGGCACCATCCCCGCCCAGAGGCGGGCTCAGGCCCACCACAACGTCATGCGGTGACGGCCCTCCCCGGTCAGCTCCGTCGCGGACCGGCCGACACGGTGAGGAACTCGCGAACGGCCCCGACGAATCCGGCGGGGTCGTTGGCGTACACGAAGTGGTCGGTGTCCAGCTCGGCGAGGCGGGTGCCGGGACGTCGTTCGACCATGGCGCGGGCCTGGTCGGCGGGGATGACGCCCCGGGTGCCCCGGATCAGCAGGGCGGGACAGGCGGTCGCCAGCCAGTCGTCCCAGTGGTCGCCGTGGACCAGGTCCTCCGAGTCGACCATGTCCTGGGGATGGAAGGGCAGGCGCCAGGTGCCGTCGGCGTTCTCACGCAACGTGTCGGCGAAGAAGGGGGCCGCCTGACCGAGCCCTTCGATGAGCGCCTGACGGGTGGGGGCCTGGTCGCGCAGGGTGAGGAGGAAGGCCAGCGGGTTGGGGCCGTGCGGGTCGAGCGAGACCGGCCCCTCGGCGTTGACGAGGGCCTCGACCCGGCCGGGGTGACGGGCCGCGAACTGGTAGGCGTTGATGGCCCCCAGCGAATGGCCGAGGATCGTGATCCGGTCGAGGCCGAGGTGGTCCAGCAGGGCGAGAATGTCGTCGAGGTAGCCCTGGCGGGAGTAGTCGGACGCCCGGTCGGATTCACCGTGGCCGCGCTGGTCGGGGGCGATGACACGCCAGCCGGGAGCCAGTCCGGC
Source organism: Streptosporangium sp. H13245 (assembly GCF_055690525.1). Taxonomy (NCBI): domain Bacteria; kingdom Bacillati; phylum Actinomycetota; class Actinomycetes; order Streptosporangiales; family Streptosporangiaceae; genus Streptosporangium; species Streptosporangium sp. H13245. The sequence continues at coordinate 83,025 of NZ_JBSZKT010000001.1, forward strand.
GGCCAGGTCGGTGAAACCGGCGCCTTCGGCCAGGTGGCCGTGCAGGGCGAGCAGGGGACGGCCCGCGCGATTGACGTCGAGGTAGGACAGGCGGCGGCCGTCGATGCGCAACTCGGCGCGGATGGGGCTGGTCACGGCGGGTCTCCCGGGGTCGTCTCTGGCGATGCCAGTGACCATAGGACGAATTTGGGCATTTGCGCAAGGCGCTTGCCTTAGGCGTTCGCATGACGCATCCGCTCCAGGCGCCGATAGCATGCCGGACATGGGGAATCGCGAAGATCTTCTGGCGGGAGCCCGCCGCTGCCTGGAGGAGAAGGGGTGGGCGCGCACCACCATCCGGGACATCACGGCCGCCGCGGGCGGGGTCAGCATGGCCGCCATCGGCTACCACTTCGGCTCGCGCGAGGCACTGCTGAACGCGGCCCTCATCGAGGCCATCGACGAGTGGGGCACCGAGACCGGCCGCACCCTGTCCGGGTACGCCAAACCGGACGCTGGCCCGGCCGAGCAGTACGAGGCCATGTGGGAGAGGATCATCGAGTCCTTCACCGCCCGCCGATCGCTGTGGGTCGCCAGCCTTGAGGCGCTCCTGCAGGCCGAGCACTATCCCGAGCTGCGGCAACATCTGGCTCGCGGCCAGGCCGAGGGCCGTCGCGGGCTGGTGGCGATCCTGGCGGGCGTCGAGGAGGACGCGGTCGGTGACGACATGACGCGCACCCTCGGCTCGGTGCAGCTCGCCCTGATGAGCGGCGTCATAACGCAGTGGCTCACCGATCCCGAGCAGGCACCGTCCGCGGCCCAGGTGGTGGCGGGGCTACGCGCCATCGCGACCGGCATCGACCCCATCGCCCCCATCGCCCCCGAAGCCCCGAGATGACGGCGACTCCCGAAACCAGACGGGGACTCCTCTGAGCCGCGTGGGAACTTCCCGGATATCCGCCGATCCTCCCGCGCGACGGCCGAACCACCGGATAACCCCAGAACCCCAGGACCACCGAACCACCGGTAACGCTCGAACCACCGGCCCGCCGGTAACGCTTCCCTCGTACTTTGGGCCGATCCGAATCGGTACGTGCTCTCGTACCATGATGGGGTGCTCCCCCTTGTTCGATCCGTGTGGGACGAGCCCCGTCCCCCCAACCCGCCGGTGCGGGTGTGGCGCGACTGGGTGCTGGTGGGACTGCTCGTGCCGGTCGCGCTGCTCGAAGGGGTGCTGCGGCCGGACCTTCCGTGGCGGGTCGTCTCGGTGGCGGTCACCGTCGGGCTGGTCCCCACGCTGTTGTGGCGCCGGAGCAGGCCGCTGCTGGTGGTCGCGATCGTCTTCGGCACCACGAGCCTGGCCCCGCTGCTGACGGGCGGCGACTCCGCGGAGACGTACACGATGGGATATCTCCTGATCGTGGTGTACGCGCTGTTCCGGTGGGGGTCCGGGCGCGAGGTCGCGATCGGGTTGACGGTCATGCTCGTCGCGGTCTACCTCTCGATCGTCTTCGACCGCCTCGTCGCCGGTGACGTGGTCGCCGCGTTCGCCGTCATGTTCTCCGCCGTCGTCCTGGGCGGGGCGCTCCGATACCGGGCGAGGGCGAGGGTGCGCGAGCTCGACCGGGTCAAGCTGCTCGAACGCGAGCAGCTCGCCCGCGACCTGCACGACACCGTCGCCCACCACGTCTCGGCGATGGCGATCCGCGCCCAGGCGGGCATCGCCACCTCGGCGTCGCGGCCGGACGCCGCGACCGAGGCGCTCCAGGTGATCGAGGCCGAGGCGTCGCGCGCCCTCGCCGAGATGCGCGCCATGGTCCGCGTCCTCCGCCGGGACGAACCGGCGGACCTGGCGCCCGGACGGCGCGTCAACGATCTCCGGCAGCTCGCGAGCCAGAGCTCGTCCGGCCTCTCCGTCAACGTGGAGATCCCGGACGACCTCGACGACCTTTCCCCGCCGGTCGAGGCCGCGATCTACCGGCTCGCCCAGGAGGCGGTCACCAACGCCAGGCGGCACGCCCGGCACGCCACCCACGTCGAGGTCCGCGTCACCGCCGACGACACCTCGGTGCACCTGCGCGTGAGCGACGACGGCGACACCGGTTCCATCCGCCCGCCCGGCCCGTCGGGGTACGGGCTCATCGGCATGATCGAGCGCGCCGACCTGCTCGGCGGCACCTGCGAGGCCGGTCCGAATCCCGGCCGGGGCTGGAGCGTCACCGCCGTGCTGCCCAGGAACGGGTCGGCGGCATGAGCATCCGGGTGCTCGTCGCCGACGACCAGGAGATCGTCCGTACCGGGCTCGCGATGATCCTCGACGCCCAGCCGGACATCGACGTGGTCGGCGAGGCCGCCGACGGGCGGCGGGCCGTCGAGCTCGCGCGGCGCCTGCGCCCCGACGTGTGCCTGTTCGACATCCGCATGCCCGGGATCGACGGCATCCAGGCCACCCGCCTCCTCGCCGGTCCGGCCGTCGACGACCCCCTCGCCGTCGTCGTCATCACCACGTTCGACCTGGACGAGTACGTCTACGCGGCCCTGAGGGCCGGTGCCCGGGGATTCCTGCTCAAGGACGCGGGCACCGTGCTGCTCTCCCAGGCCATCCACGCGGCCGCCGACGGCGACGCGCTCATCGCCCCGAGCATCACCGCGCGGCTGCTCGGGGCCTTCGCCGAGGCCGGGCCCACCTCATCGCCGTCGCAGCCCATCGAGGCGCTCACGGACCGGGAGGAACAGATCCTCGTCACCGTGGCGCGGGGGCGGACCAACAGCGAGATCGCCGACGAGTTCCACATCTCCCTCAGCACCGTCAAGTCCCACATCGCCAGCCTGATGGCCAAGCTCGGTGCCCGCAACCGCGTCGAGATCGCGATGTGGGCCTACGAGACCAGGCGCGTCAGGAGCTGACCCGGGCGCGGGGCCGCCTGCGGATGACCCACTCGGCCACGGCGAGGTTGATCACCCAACCGGCGGCCACGAGCGACGCCCTGGCGAACTCGCCGGGCGTGCCGACGATCAGGAACCAGGGCAGGTGGGTCAGCGCCTGCGTGCCCGCGCCCAGCGCGATCGCGTACCCGCGGATCATCCAGGCGCGGTGCCGGGCGATGTCCCGCCGCCGGATCGCGGCGAGGCCGAGGACGATGGACAGGACCATGGCCGAGCCGAACGCGAGCCGGAAGGCGGCGAGGAGATCACCGTCACCGGGCGGGCGGGCGTAGAAGAGGGTCATCCACAGGCCGGAGAGCGCCGCGACCAGTCCGCCCGGGACCAGGATCCGCCCGGCGGCGCGGTGCCATCCGGGCCTGCGGCGCCGGAAACCGGGCGCGAACTGGAAGGCTCCCAGCAGGCTGTACAGGGTGACGCTGAGAATGTGCAGCACCACGGGTACCGGCGCCGTGAGGAACCGCGCGTTCTCCGGCGTGACCGTCGCGCCGCCGGTCAGCTCCGTCAGGCGGACGGCACCGGCGACCAGGGGAACGAGGCTGAGCAGGATCAGCCCGGCGGGCACGAGCCTGTCCGCCCTGGAGTTCCGGCCGTCCACCGGCCCGCCACTCCGCGGCTGTCGCCGCTGTCGTGGGGACGAGCGACGTCCCGTCGTGCTCTGGTTGGTCATGTCCCGATCGTGACGGCCCGGACGGGGGCGTTTCATCACCGGAACGGTCAGAACCAAGGTGGCCGATCATCCATCGATCGGGCGTACTTTCGGCTGATGAGCCCCGCGCGGAGCTTTCCTACATTGATGCTCGTGGCACGAGACACACTCGGCGCCACCAGGCCGCCGGCGCCCCGATCCCCGCGAGTACGGCACTCCCGACGGCCCCGTACCCACCCGCGATGGATGAGGAGAACACGTTGAAGGCGTTCGTCCTGCGCTCGTACGGCTCACCCGACGTTCTCGACCTGACGGACATCGACAAACCGGTGCCCGGTGACGGCGAGGTGCTCGTCCGGGTGCGCGCCACCTCCGTACAACCCTACGACTGGCACAACATGAGAGGCGAGCCGTACGTGGCGCGCCTGATGGGCGGCCTCGGGCTGCGCAGGCCGAGGATCAGCATCCTGGGCGCCGACATGGCCGGGCAGGTCGAGGCCGTCGGCCCGAACGTGACGGGGTTCCGTCCCGGTGACGAGGTGTTCGCGCTGCTCAAGCAGGGCGGCCTCGCCGAGTACGTGTGCGTCGGGCAGGACGAGCTGGCGCCGAAGCCGAAGAACCTGTCGTACGAGCAGGCGGCCGCGGTACCGATGGCGGCGATCACCGCCCTGCTGGGCCTGCGCGACGAGGGACGGATCCAGCCGGGTCAGCGGGTCCTCGTCAACGGGGCCTCGGGAGGCGTGGGGACGTTCGCGGTGCAGATCGCCCGCGCGCTCGGCGCGAAGGTCACCGGCGTCTGCGGTACGAGGAACGTGGACCTGGTCCGGTCGATCGGCGCGGACGAGGTCATCGACTACGCCAAAGAGGACTTCACTCGGAACGGGCGGCGCTACGACGTCCTGCTGGACATCGCGGGAAACCACCCGGTCTCGGCGTGCCGGCGGGCGTTGACTCCCAAGGGGACCTACGTCATCGTCGGCGGCCCGGGCGGCCGATGGCTGCGCCCGGTCGGCCACATGCTCGCGGCCTTCTCGACCTCGCCGTTCGTGTCCCAGCGGACGGCGAGGGCGGACGCGGTCGGATGCGCGCAGAAGAAACAGAACCTGATCACGCTGACCGAGCTCATCGAGGCCGGGAAGATCACCCCGGTCATCGACCGGGGCTACCCGTTCGCGGAGACCCGGGCGGCCGTCCGATACCAGGAGGAGGGCCACTCCCCGGGCAAGGTCGTCATCACGATCTGATCGGCCCCGAACCATCCGTACCGGCCGGGCGGCCCCGGTGTCACCGTCTCGGCACGCCTCCGCGGGAGGATGACGCCCCTGCCACCGACGGTCACGGCATGGCCCCGCATGCCTAATCCACCACGGGTCCCCATGTCGAGGTAAGGTACGGCAGGTGGGCCGCGCGGTAGAGCGTGACGATCAGGGCCAGGACGGCCGCGAACCAGGCGATGGGCAGGACGGGGCCCAGGTCGGCGTAGCCGTACCCGGCCAGCATGCCGAGCGCTCCCAGACCGGCGACGGCCCAGCGCAGCACGTCGAGGAGGGCGACCCTGGAGATGTCCCCGCGGGGACGGATCTGCCTGATGACGGCGTCGACGGACAGCCAGACGGTGACCAGGGCACCGGCCGTGTTGGCGATGCCGATCCCCTGCTCGATGAGGGAAAGCGTCAGGGGACCGTTCGAGGGCGTGCCGGACACGGCCATGGCGGCGAGCGAGGCGCAGAACGTGGCGATGGCGAAGGTCCTGGCCCGGCCGAAGGGGTCGTCGGCGGATCGCTGCAGCTGAAACAGCCCTGACACGCACAGACCCCACCCGATGGGGTCGAACAGCAGGTCGAGGCCGTTGATACGGAAGGCGGCGAAGGCGAAGAGGAAACCGGTGGCGATCTTCGTGACGGGCAGCACGCGTCACACCCTCCCAGGCTTGTCGTTGTCCACTTCCACGGGCGAGTCACCCTTCAGGGCCAATCCGGGCTCACCGCGTCATTGCAGGTCTTGGTGGCGAGACCTCGCTGCCAGGCGACCGGCAGCCTCTCCTCGCGTCTTGTCAGTGCCCATGAGTCCAACATCACCTCCGCCGATCCCGAGCCCATCCAGGTGGTGTAGGTGAAACCGAGCGGCTGGGGCTCGTGGGGCACCGCCGCGCAGTCGGTGATGACGACACGCCTCTTCACGGTCTTCTGGCCACCACTCCTCACGGTGACCGAGGAACGTTCCTCTCTCGCCTCGTCGGCGGGCAGCAGGAGGATTCCCGGTATTTCCGTCGAGATACCGGTGAGGGTGAAGGGGACCATCCCGTCGTTTTCAAGCGTGATATCAAGGGTGGTGGACAGGACGCCATTCTTGTCCACCTCCGCGCGGAGGAAGAAAGCGTCGGTGCTCCACCGGATATGCGGGGTTATCGATCCTGACCACCACAGGACCGCCCCAACGACCGCCAGCGCCAGGAAACCTAACACCACACTCCGTGACAGCGACCGCGCACGCTTGGTACGCCACGTGGCGACACCGAATTGCTGCCATATATCGCCTGAAGTCACGATGTAGAACCATATACGGTGATATCTCGTGACGATACCTTCGACGATTTTCTGGTTGGCGGTGGTGGCAACCGTGCTGGCGGCGGCCGTGCCGGTCACCTCGGAGCGGCTCACCAGGTTCGCCACGCTGATCGGTCTTTCCGTCACAATGGCCAACGCCCGCCAGATCGTCGACCATTTCACCGGTCTGCGCCGATGGCGGCTGATCGCCCTCACCGTCGCCGTTCCCCTGGCCGGCCTGACCGGCGACCCGTTCTACCTGGTTTTGGGGTGGTGCGCCGTTTCCGTCTTCCGCGACGTACGGTTACCGCCCCGGGAGTCACACGCTCCCGACGACGCGAATATCTACCGGGGGGCATGGCTGCTCGGCTTGGGCGGCTCCGTGGTGGCATGTGGTTATCTGCTGATCGACAGGGGGGTCACTCAGGCGCGTCTGGCCCATGCCGTCATCGTGATCATTGTGGCCGCGGCCGTACAACTCGCCGCCCGGAACCTGGCCGCCGAGCCGACGCCCGAGGCATCGGACGACACAACCCTGGCCGAGCCAGCCCTCCGCCGATGGTCGACGCGGACCCTCTACCTCGCGGGAACCGCGATCGTGCTGTCGGGCGCGTTCCTCACTCCCTTCCAGCCGCAACAGGGGGAGCTGCCCGAATACACGATGCCCAGGCCGTTCCCGAAGGACACGGCCGAGTTCACGACGGTGGACGAATACACGGAGCCCACCTGCCCGTGGAACGACGAGGTGGACGCCCCCTGCCGGTCGTGGCTGGTGAACGAGGAGCCTTTCCCGCAGGCCGCGCCGTACGTCATCGGGAAAGGCGGAGCACCCCGGCGGGCGCCGTTCGTACGCAGCCCCGACAAGAAGGCCGTCGTCTATCTGGACAGACACGATCGCCGCATGGTCTACCAGGACAGCGAGGGCATCCGCCACCTCACCGGCAGCCTGGCCGACGCCGAGGTGCCCACACCCACGTTCGCCAGCCAGAACAGGTATTTCACCCTGACCAAGGACGGTACGCGGATCACCGACACCAGGACCTGGACCACGGTGTCGGTCCCCGGTGTTCGACGGGTCCACGATCTCAACGAGAGCGGGATCGTGGTCACGACGGCCTCCCAGGTGCTCGTACTCGACCATCGGGGAAGGACGCGGATGGACCTTCCCCTCAGGAAGATCGAGGATGACGCTCGCGAGGACACGTACCACCTCCGGACGGACGGAAGGCGCTTTGTGGCCATCCGAGGCCATGGGACGAGTGTCGAGACCTTCGCCCCGGAGACCGGCAGGCGCCTGTCCGTTGTCACTCCCACGTTCCCCGGCGACGACTTCCTTGACATCGGCCTCGGCTGGTCGAAGAAAGGCCCCTTCCTGGTCCGCGGCTACGCGAGCGAACGCGTCTACTACCTCGAACTGGCGACGGGCAAGCTCTGGAGGCGTGACAGGTGAACCACGGACACCGGGTGACTAAAAGCCGGAAAATGGCTCCGTAGGAGCTCGGCACGGGATTCGTGGTAATCGTCCCGCATGTTGATCGCAGCGACCAGGCGTCCTGAACGAATGAGCTTCGTTTTCCCTTTCTGCCGGAACCAGACCCGTCTGGCGAAAACGTGAACGGATAACCCAGCCTGACGTTGGTGCCACCAAGGCCGCAGTAGTCGACATGCCGTCTTCGGTTCTACGCTCAGAACCACCGCGTGGAAGGGCAGATGATCGTCGGGTCTATGATTTCCGGATGTCTCTCCGGCCCGCCGTACCGTTCCTGCTGACCTTCGGTCTCCTCACCGGCTGCGGGGTGGCTCAAGGGGGTGGCGCGGACAGGACCGCCCTTCCGGAGGCGGCGGCCCTGTCGACGGAGGCGATCCAGAGCCGCTGGTGGACCTGGGCGGCCTCGGAGAGCGAGAGCACGAACCCCGTGACGGACACGACCGGGGAGTTCTGCGACCGGAACCAGCCGGAGGACGTGTGGTTCCTCGCCGGAACCTTCGGCGGTGTCTCGCGGCGGACATGCACGGTTCCCGAGGGACGGCCGATGGTGTTCCCCCTGGTGAACTGGACCGGCTCCGAGGCGTCGTGCGAGGAGTTCATGGCCGTCGCGGAAGGCAGCGCCACCCTCGACGACAAGCCCGTCACGCCCGAACGGATGAAGGACGACAACGTCACGGTGACCGGCGTGGCGGGCAACCCCCTGACGGACGAGGAGGGAACGAGCACGTCCCATGCCTGCGGCATCTGGGTGCGTCTCCAGCCGCCGCGGCCCGGCCGTCACACCCTGACCATTCGCGGATCCTCCGGCGACTTTCACACGGGCGTCGACTACACGCTCATCGTCGAGACCACGCAGACCTGAGGCTTCGACGAGTGGCCGGTGAGACCCGGCCGCCCCGCCCGTGAAAAGAATTGAGGCGCGCTCCCACACCGGGACCGTGTCGGCCTCGAACTCTTCCATCGTTCACACTCGTCGGGGCGGCGGATCTTTCCCGGCTTCTCAGCCCTTACGCACGCGAACCGGCTGACGTACGGGCCTGCCGGATCATCCGGGCTCCCCCGGCGGTGGCGAGCGCGAGGGTCACCAGCAGCGCGCTCACCCACAGCGGCGAGCGGTAGCCAAGGCCCGCGTCGATGGGGATCCCGCCGAGCCAGGGACCGACCGCGGCGCCCACGTTGAAGGCGGCCGTGGCGAACCCACCGGCCAGGGTCGGCGCCTCGGTCGCCGCGTAGAGGGCCTGCGAGATCAACGTCGACCCGACGGCGAACGCCAGGGTCCCCTGGACGAAGACGAGCACGATCGCCGCCACCGGGTTCCCCGCCGTCACCGCGAACACCACCCAGCCGACGAGAAGAGCCACCCCGCCGATCACCAGGAGCGGTACGGGCCGTACGTCGGCGACGCGTCCGCCGACGGTGACACCGAGGAACGACCCCAGGCCGAAAAGCGCCAGCATGGCGGGCACCCACGCGGGCTCGATTCCGGTGACGGTGGTGACCAGCGGCGCGAGGTAGGTGAACGTGCAGAACGTCGCGCCGTTCACCAGGGCTCCCAGGAGCAGGATCACCAGAAGCCGCCGATCGCGCAGTGCGCGCAGTTCCCCGCGCACGCCCGTGTGGCCGGAGCCGGATCCTCCGGCCGGTACCGCCCGCAGGATCGCGACGACGGCCGGTACGGAAAGGACGGCCACCGCCCAGAACGCCGAGCGCCATCCCCACAGCTGGCCGAGCAGCGCACCGGCGGGAACGCCCACGACACAGGCGAGGGTGATGCCACCGAGCAGGACGGAGGTGGCACGGCCCTTGGCGTTCGGCGTGACCATACCGGTCGCGGTCGCCAGGGCCACCGACAGGAACCCGGCGTTGGCCAGCGCTCCGACGATCCGGGTGGCCAGCAGCACCTCGTAGCTGGTGGTGACCGCGCCGAGGACATGTACGAGCAGGAAGACGATCAGGAAGGTGAGGAGCGAGCGACGCCGCGACCAGCGCAGGCTCAGCATCGCCGTCAGCGGTGCGCCGATGACCATCCCCACCGCGAACGCCGAGGTCAGAAACCCCGCGGCGGGAATGGACACGCGCATGTCCCGTGCGATGCCCGGCACGAGGCCGGACAGCATGAACTCGGACGTTCCCTGGGCGAAGACCGCCAGTCCGAGCAGGTAAACAACGAATGGCATGACAAAACTCCGCGACCACATCGTGGATCGGTAAAAAGCATCAGGCCGCGGCGGCACCCGCACGGGGACGTCGGAGGACGACCGTTCGATCGAGGGTGCGGCTACCGCGCGGGAGAGCCCGCCGACGTCACGGAGGTGACGTACGGTCCGGGTCGAGGACAGCCCGCTCCAGGTGATCCGGTGGCAGTGGTCGCGAACGGCGATCACCGCGAGTGGCGGTAACCGCGAACGGCGAGGACCGCGGCCTCGTTCGGCCGCGGAGCTTCGATGCGACGACGTGAGCGGCCACCGGACGACCGGTGGCTAGCGTCTGGCCGCCTCGGGGCTGGACATGGGCGCAAGCTAGCAACCCCAGCGCATCGTGTCCACCTATTTGTCCACACCGGCAGGACCGGGGAACCGCGGAGGCTCGCCTCCGAAACCTCCGCGACCTCCGCGACCTCCGCCGTCCTGCCGGGAACGGTCAAGTAGACATCGTCGGCCCAGTACGCCGTACCACAGCATGATCGGCAGGTGAAGGACGTACCCGAGGTGCTCCATCGCCACCGACGGCCCCCTGGCACCGGTCGTCCACGGAAGCGCGACCGCCACCAGCCCCAGGAGCGCGACGACCGCACCGGCACGGCGAAGCCCCGTGGGCATCGGGACACCGGCCGCGGTGGCGGCGGTGGCCGCGACCCACAGCAGCCCGGCCAGGTTGACCGTCCACTTGGCGGTGAGGAGTACCGCCGCGGCGACGGTGACGCCCTCGGGGACGGCGGTCAGCTGGGTCAGTGCCAGGTTGCCGGCGTCGTGGAGCATGCCCGCCAGCCCGGCGGCCGCCAGCAGCCCACCGGCGAGCACCACCGGATACGGCCTGGGCGCCCCGGCGGAACCGGCGGCCGTCACCAGCCCCGCGGCGGCCAGCGCCAGCCAGCCCAGCACGTCGAGGGCGAGCCCGGCCAGGTGCGACCCGACGTGCCCGCCCACCGCGGCCAGCGTGGCGGCGGGATCGGAAGGATTCAGGGTAAGCCCCGATGGCACCACGACGGCCGCACCGGCGACCATGGCGACAAGCGAGATCAGCAGCAGAACACCGGTGAGCCGGGTTCCAGGGTTCGAGTCGGTCATGGACGGTGACGGTAGGACCCTGACGCAGGGACAAGGTCAAGCATGAGAGGTCAAAATGTGGCGGATCGGACAACTGGCGCGCATGGCCGGCGTCTCGGAACGCACCCTGCGCCACTACGACAAGACCGGGCTGCTCGTGCCCGCCGCGACAGACCGTGCCACCGGCTACCGCTGGTACGGCGTGGCCGAGCTGTCCCGGCTCGAACGCATCCGCGCGCTGCGGCGCCTCGGCCTGCCGCTGCGCCGGATCGCCGACCTGCTGGAGGCTCCCGAGGCACAGGTGCGGCAGGCCGTGGCCGAGACCCTGGCGAGCATCCGGCGTGACATCACCGCCCTGGCCACGACCGCGGCCCACGCGGAGGACCACCTCGCGACGCCGATGTCGATCCTGCCGCAGCGGACCACGGTGGGTCCGCGCCGCCTGCGCGTACGCCACCTACGCCTCGATCATCCGGCCGAGCTGACCGGTGTCTGCCCGGCACCGCCCGCGACCCTGCTGACCTGGCTGCGCCGGGACCCGGCCGCTGGACTCACCACGACCACGGAGCGCGGCCGGGAGCGGCCCGGTGAACTCGCCACGGCGACGCCCACGGAGCACGGATTCGCGGTGGCGGTGACCACGGACCACGGCGGGGAGCAGCTCGTCCTGCCCGCCCGCACCGTCGTACGCGCCGTCGTCCCGCCCGTCGGCGTGGTCCAGGCCGGGCGGGAACTGTTCGGCTGGCTGGACCGCCACCGCATGGACATCGCCGGTCCCAACGTGGAGGAGCACCTCATGGACGCCGACGGCACGCGGGCCACCATCCTGGAGATCCCCGTACACGGGACCTCGTGGACACCGGTGACACGCGGAGATCCCCGCCCGGCGATCCATGGTCAGGATGAGGGATGACCCCCTCCTCACCGGCCGCCCGCGAACTGGTCATCTGTCGGTCCCCTGTGCCAGGGTGACCGGCATGTTCGCGATCACCGTACTGACAGAGGACGGTCACCGGCACGTCCGGGCAGGCGCCGGGAAACTCACCGAGCTGGTCGACCGGCTGGGCGGTCAGGGCGACAGGTTCCTGGTCGTCCAGCGGATTCCCGACCTCCCCGAGGTCTTCGTCCAGGTATGGCACGAGGACGGCGGCGACTACGAGCTGGAACACCGCGACGGGGCAGCCGACCGGCACTTCCGGACGACACTCGACGGACCCGTACCGGTGATCGCGGCCATGACCCGCTGGGCGGGCCGGGAGGACGGCTGGGACTCCGGACTGAGGTGGACCTCATTGGGCCTGGACCTCCCCGAACCTCCGCCCCCTCTCGAACTCGACGAGGACGAGCGCGGGAGGCTCGACGCGCGCGTCCGCGAGGTGATCCTGGGCGGTTACGCGACGCGGGCACAGCTGACCGAGATCGCGCGGGACTACCTGGTGTCGGGGAACCGTAGGCCGGTCTCTCCCGAACAGGCACGCCAGTTGGTGGACCGGATGTGGCTGGAACGCGTCGAGGAGCAGAGCTCCTGGGCGGGAGAGACGGACCCGGAATGACTCGGCCGGGCCTTCACCGCCCTGGAGGCCACGGGCATCACGGCGAGGGAGAACTTCACCTGCTGCCGTACCTGCGGCCAGGCGGAGATCGGAGCGGCGGGCTCACCGGACGCCCGGGGCTTCGTCTACTTCCACACCCAGTGCACGGACTCGGCCGCGGCCGGACACGGGATGTCGCTCCTGTACGGCGGGTTCGACGGTTCACCGGACACGACGGCGTCCATCGGCCGGGAGATCGTGGCCGCGCTCGGGGAGACCGGCCTGCCGGTCGAGTGGAACGGCGATCCCGGGCAGACCATCACCGTCACCCCCCTCGACTGGCGCAAACGCCTCACCGGCTGACCGCGAAGATCATCGCCGTACGCGAACAAACACGGCCGAGAGGGTCCGCGACACCAGACCAAAAGGTGATTTGTAGTTATTTGTAACACTTGAGGGCCTCAGCCCACTTCCTGGTGTTGAAGCAATTACCCGGGACGAAGGGGGGCCAGGCGGTGACGGACGACTCACAGCGGTTCACCACGATGTACGACGAGTGCCGACAGCGGGTCTGGGCCTACGTGGTCAGCCAGGCGGGCAGGCAGATCGCCGACGAGGTGGTGAGCGAGACGTTCGCGATCGCCTGGCGGCGGTTCGACGACATACCGGAGCCCGCCCTGCCGTGGCTGCTCGGCGTGGCCCGCAACGTGCTGCGTGACAACATCCGCGCCGGAATCCGGCGCGAGTCGCTCGCCGGTGAGCTGCGCGCGTGGACGGAGGAGGACCACGCCGAGCTGCGCACAGGGACGGAGGAGGACCACGCCGACCAGGTGGCCGAACGCCTCGCCGTGATGACCGCGCTCGCCTCGCTGAACCAGGACGAACGCGAGCTGCTCATCCTGGTGGCCTGGCAGGGGCTCTCACCGCGCGACGCGGCACGCGTCATCGGATGTTCCGCCGCGACCTTCCGGGTGCGGCTCCACCGGGCCCGCAAACGGCTGGTCCAGGCGATGACGTCGCCACCGGCGGTCCGTCCCCGTACCCGGGTGCGCAATCTCAGTGAGGAGTGGTCATGAACCCGATGGACCAGCTACGGGCGGCCCGCCCGGCCCATCTCGACACCCCGGCCGACGAGCGGACCCGGGCCGCCGAACTCTCCTACGCCATGTCCCGGACCAGGCCGGCGCGGACCCGCAGGACCGGCGTCCCCAGGCCCGTGTGGGCACTCGGCCTGGCGAGCGTGACCGCGGCCACCGCCGTCGCCGTGACGATCACCGCGACCGGCGGCACGACACCGGTCCCGAGCTCCCCGGCCGTCGCCCGGGACGAGCAGCCGGTGACGCGGTTGTCGGCCAAGCAGATCCTCCTCGTCGCGGCCGAGTCGTCACTCAAGGCCCGGCAGGGCAGCGGGGCCTACTGGTACGTCGAGAGGACGAGCGGCAACGCCCAGCAGGTGGGCACCAAGACGCACTACACGGTGAACAGCCTGGGCCGCAGCCGGACATGGATCGCCCGCTCGCCGAAGCGGGAGAGCTGGTGGGTGTCCCAGGACCTCGGCACCAAGCCCGCCCCCGGCTCGGAGGCCGCCTGGAAGCAGGACGGCTCCCCGGACAGGTGGACGGTGACCATAACCAAGAACGCCGACACCAAGGCACGCCTGACCGTCGAGGCCAAGGGCAACAAGCCCTTCGGCAACACGATCAACCTGGGCGACAAGATTGCCGACCTGGCCGGTGAGAACGTCTCGGTGGCCGAGCTCCAGGCTCTCCCCACGACCGCGGCCGGGCTGAAGGAGTACCTGCTCAAGAGGTACGAGGGGCACGGCACCGAGTCCGACGAGCCGCAGGACGCCGACTCCTGGCTCTTCCAGGTGACCGCGGGCCTGCTGAGCGACATGCCCGTCAAGCCCGCCGTCCGGGCCGCGGCCTACCAGGTGCTCGCCGGACTGGACGGCGTACGGTCGCTGGGTGAGGTGACCGACGCGCTGGACCGCAGGGGCCACGGCGTCGCGCGGACCGAGACGTGGCCCACCGGCGAGTTCGAACGGCAGCTCATCGTCGACCCGCGGACCGGCATCCTGCTGACGGACCGGTTCGTGGCCGTCGCCCCGACCGGAACCTACGACTGGGCGAAGCCGGGCACCATCGTCAACTGGAACGCGACCGTCAAGGCCGAATGGACCGACCAAAAGCCAATCAAACCGTAACAACCAACGGCCCCAACAGGGACAGCACTCCCAACGAGGGCGGCACTCCCAACGAGGGCGGGCGACCGCGGGCATGAGCCGCGGTCGCCCTTCCGTCATGCCACCGGACCGCCGAGCCGCCAAGCCACCGGACCACCAGCCCGCTCCCCACTCCCCACTCCCCGCTCGTACGCCGTCATCGTCCCGCCGAGGAGCGGCACCGGGCCGGTGAGCACCTGATCCCGGCCCAGCGGAACCACCTCCCGGTCGGCGTACCCGATGCTGGAGCGAGGGCGACGACGGGCGGCCTGGCCTGGCGGTTCACCTCATGCGATCACGTCGGCAGGCGCAGCGAGCGGGGCCAGTCGCCGACTGAGCCTGAGGACGGCCTCGGCCGTTCGCGGGTCGGCGGCCGGGGCGAAGGGGACGACAGGACGGACCTCGGGCCCGATGACCAGGCCGGTCCGCCCGTCGAGTGAGGCATCGGCCGCGGCGAGGATCGACGGCCGTGCCGCCAGCGACGCGGAGCCGGAGGTGGCGCGCTCGAAGGTTCGCCGGACCAGCGGCCAGAGCAGCCGCAGCCCCGGCGAGACGATCCTGGATGACCGCATGGTGCCGTCGGTCATCTCGGTGGCCGCGCCGCCCGGATCGGCCGCGAAGACCGAGATGCCGGTGCCTCGCAACCGCTCCGCCAGATCCAGCGTGTAGGCGAGGTTGGCGAGCTTCGCCCGTCCGTACCAGTGGAAGCCGTAGTAGCCGCCCGGCGGTTCGACGGCACCGAAGGAGCGTTTGGCGACCCGGACCGACCCCGAGGTGACGTTCACGATCCGGCTCGGCCCTCCGGCCCGAAGCGGTTCCAGCAGCAGTTCGGTCAGCAGGTACGGGGAAAGGTGATTCACGGCGAACGACGCCTCGATCCCGTCCACCGTCCGCTGCCGGTCCACGAACATCGCCCCGACGTTGTTGACCAGAACGTTCAGAGGCCCCTCCCCTGCGAGACGGGTCGCGAGCGCTCGTACGGCACCGAGCGAGGCGAGGTCCGCGGCGACGAACCTCGCCTCCGGACCGATCGCCACCGCGTCGATCCGCTCGACCGCGCGGGCGCCCCGCTCGGCGTTCCGGCCCACCACGGTCACCGCGTAACCCATCGCCGCCAAGCCCATCGCGGTCTCCAGGCCGATCCCCCCGGTCCCCGCCGTCACCACAGCCCGTTTCTCCATGCCCCTCCCCTTCCCCAGCGGATACCTATCCGTTTTTCAGGTCGCATCACAGCATAAGCGGATAGCTATCCGATTAGGAAGGTCGAGCATGCGGCGAACTTCCGGGCGGGGAGTTCCGGATCTCCGTCAACAGGGCTGACGCAGCCCCTCGATGAGGTCCCGAACCGCTGTCAGCGCGGTCGGCGCGGACCCTCAAGGAGATCCCAGACCGCCGTCAGCGCGGAGGGCGCAGCCCTTGGAGGAGAACGTCGAGGTAGATCTCCGCACGCCTGGCGTCATCGTCGCCGGAGCGGACCGCGTGCTCGATACCGCAGACCAGGCGGCGGACATCGTCCGCCTCGATGCCATCCCGGATGGCTCCCGTACGGCGAGCGCGGTCAAGCAGTTCCGCGACGGCACGGTCAAGCTCGGCCTTCATCGCCGAGGTCCGCGCGTCGGCGTCGCTGGCGGATCCGAGCACCGCCGCAAACCCGGCGTCGTCCAGCGCGCGTCCGAGAGTGAAACGCAGGAGGCGGTGCAGACCCGCGAGCGAGTCCTCGTCGGCCGCCGCGGCCTGCGCCTCATGGACAAGCTGCTGGAAGCGTTCCGCCAGCAGTGCTTCCAGCAGCGCGTGCCGGTTGGGGAAGTGCCGGTAGACGGTCCCGACGCCCACTCCCGCGAGCCGGGCGATGGTGTTCAGCATGAGCGAGTCGTCACCCGCGGCCAGCTGCTCCCTGGCGACCCGCAACACCCGTGCGCGGTTACGCGCGGCGTCCGCACGCAACGCCGTCCCCCGCTCAGCACTGGGTGTCACGGGCTCAGCCTAACGGCCCGCCGGTCAAGCACCACGCGGCGCCGAGCCGACGCCCGGCCGCCTCACGAGCGGTCTCAGACATGGACCACCTCCACGGTTTTCCCGCACAGTTTGCCCATGTCGTCCTCATCAGATGTCAGAACGACGACCGGCCGCACCGAACGCAGTGCGGTAGCCGCGACCACGGCGTCGATGGCGTACTTGTGACCGTGCAGACGTGCGTCTCGTAGAAGCTCGATCGCCCGTGACGAGATGTCCTCGGTCACAGGCTCGATCTTCAAGCGCGACAGATACCACCTGAGACGATCGCTTCTGACGCGAACATCCTGCGCCTCGATCGGCGTCATCGCGCTGACCACAACCCGAAAGTCGTTGTCCTGGGCCTCCCGCACGAACGCGGTCACCCGCCGGTCGGCCTCACACCACTTCACGAGCCCCTCGCAGTCAAGGACCACAGTGCCCGCGCTCAGCCTGCTCCGTGCGCGCGTCACCCGTCCTCCTCCCGGAGTTCGGGTCGGAGTTCGGGCGCCGACCTGACGCGACGGAACAGCGCCGCCGCCTCGTCACGCAAGGACTGCGGGATCGGCCCGGAGGCGTCCTCGTTCGCCTGGAGGGCCTCTTCCAGGAGATCCCGCTCGATCTGGCGCTCCACGGCGGCATCAACATAGGCGGAGAACCCACGGGCTCCGACCCGCTCTCTGACGGCGCGGATGTTACCCGTTCTCAGGGACACACTGACCTTGGCGGCCGGCCCGTCTCCCGGAGCGAACTCTCGCTCAGGCACACTCATGAAGCTATCTTACTACTCGAAGTAGCAAAAATCGGTTACATCCTGCGCGAGACCTCAACCACTAAGCGTAGCCACGCCTCGCCGGAGGTCAGGCCGACCGGGCAGGAGCCCTCGGCGTCGCCGATTCCGCAGTAGCCGCCGGAGTTCTTGCACAGGTACTGCCGGTGGTAGCGGTTCGATTCAGGCGACAAATCATGCTCCTCGCCTCGATCCGGCGCGCGGCACGACCAGCCATGTCGGCGTCGATGATCCCGGGTTTAACCCGCTTGGCCTGCACGTCTGTCATCACGACACCATCTTCGGCCTCAGGCATCAGTGTCTTTCGGGTGGCGGGGTGATGCGTAGACGACCCAGACGGTGCGGGTGATGTCATCGATGGCATAGCGTACGCGCCCGCCACTGGTGACCTCGAACTCCCACTGCTCCAGATCCTGTCCACTGTGGCGATGAGTCGCGAGGTCGCCCCGTAGGCGGTGCTGGCGCTCGTGATCTGCCCGTGAGCGTGGATCGGCGCGCAGAGCCTCCAGGCATCGGCGCGTGTTGGCCAAGGCGTGACGGCACGGTTCCTCCCAGCCCTTGACCGCGTCACCGGTGCCGAACCGGATATCCCATTCCTCGTCAGGGGGCGGGACGGTGACCCGGTCTCCACGTTTCGGACTCACGCCGAAACCTCCACCGGCCCGAAGTCGCCGCTTGTGGCCTTGCGTGCCTGGGCGTAGCGCGCGGGGTCGGCCTTGATCCGAGCGGTTGCCCGCCAGCCCGTGATGACTTCCTGCGTGGTGACGTCGACATCCAGTTCCGCGGCGTCGGAGAGCGCCTCGACCAACTCCAGGGCGAAGGCACGCAGTTCGGAAGAGGTGAGGTGGCGGACCCAGGGGAAGACCTCGGGCATGGCGATGACCAGCGTGCGGGCGGTCGGATCGTGCTTGATGAAGGCGAGGAGCAGGCGGGATGCCGTGGCCAGCGTCTGCTCGCGCTGTTCCTCACGGTCGGCGGCGGTCAGGTAGAAGTCCGGGGCATCGCGGTGAGTGACACGTACCCGACCGAGGCGCGCGGCGCGTTCGGCGACGGCTCGGGGGTTTCTCGACAGGTCCGAGAAGGTGACGGCGTCAGCGTTGCTGGTGTTCACCCCACCATCGTAAGTCAGAACACATTCTGACAGACGGTGAACCACGGGGAGAGTGCCATGCCGTCGAACCACCGGCGACCGTGTGCGACTCGCCGTGGACTCCCCGAACTCCAACTCGTGAACGTGCCGGGCTCCGGCGAGCAGCGTGTCGTACCCCCAGAACGTCGCACTCGGCACCCAAGAGGGCTCGCGAAGTGAGTCCGGTCGTGCCCAGCGAGGCGAGTCGCAGCCGCGCGAGCCGGAGAGAACTCGGCCTCGATGAGCGTCAGGTGTCTCGGTCGCCATTGAGGGCGCGGGTCACCCACTCCAGCGAGCCCGTGCGAAGCGCCTCGTCCGCGAGGCGCTTCGCGGACACCGTCTTCAGTGCGGCGAGTGAGCTGTCGATCCACGGCTGGACATTCTGGTGGCCCTGCTCGCGGTACTCGATGGCCTGGATCAGGCATTCGAGCTTGTCGGCATCACGGGCGCAGATGGCTTCAAGGCTGACTTTCTCCTCGTACTCACCGACCGCGCCGCTCACCATCTCCGCCACCGGCTCCGGAACACCGCGCACCTGGTCGGCGGTGACCTCCTCGTTCGGCGCCGCCTTCAGATACCGCTTGCCGATGTAGTGGATGTCGGTGACGCGAGTTTCCTGTGTGTCGTGGAACAGGCTCATGAACGCCGCACGCTCGGGATTGCCACCCTCCAACGCCGTGATCACACTCGCGATGATCGCCGTCCGGAACGAGTGATCGGCGACGCTCTCGGGATCCCGTACCCCCGCGACCAGCCAGCCGGTGCGCTTGTAGCGCTTGAGCAGCCCGATCTCGTACAGCAGGCCCGTCAGCTTCGACAGTTCCTCCGCCATGGAAGTCCCCTCTCACCCCTCGGTGGATCATGCGCAGAGCGTAGATGACCGCCTCCGGCTCCCGCCGGAACCGCGGCGACGCGGTGGCCCCTCGCCCAGGGTACGGACGGCCGCATCTCTGAGAGCATCCATGCTCTGGGTGTCCAGCGCCGGGTCGATCACCAAAGCTCAGGCCGCCTGGACGGCGCCGCTGTCCGGACACGCCCGCTGAACCGACTGAAGTGGCCGCCCGACGTACGCGGGACGCCCCGCTGTGACACCTGTCGCCGAAAATGCCTCTGGCCCAAGATCGACACCGGATGTTCCGGGTGATCAAGGGCCAGGATCTGGTCAGGTCCGTAAGACTACGCCTCGCCGGAGGTCAGGCCGATCGGACATGACACCCCGGTGCCCCCGATGCCGCAGTAGCCGTTCGGGTTCTTGTGGAGATACTGCTGGTGGTAGTCCTCGGCGTAGTAGTAGTCACCCGCCGGGGCGATCTCGGTGGTGATGGGGCCGTAGCCTGACTCGGTGAGCACCTTCTGGTAGGCGTCGCGCGAGGTCAGGGCCGACTTCTCCTGCTCGGGTGAGTTGAAGTAGATCGCCGAACGATACTGCGTGCCGACGTCGTTGCCCTGGCGCATGCCCTGGGTGGGGTTGTGGGCCTCCCAGAAGACGCGCAGCAGCTCCTCGTACGAGACCCTGGTGGGGTCGAAGACGACGCGGACGAGCTCGGTGTGGCCGGTCTGGCCGGTGCAGACCTCCTCGTAGGTCGGGTTCTGGGTGTAGCCACCCGCGTAGCCGACCGAGGTGGAGACCACGCCCGGGGTCTGCCAGAAGATGCGCTCGGCGCCCCAGAAACAGCCGAGGCCGAAGTCGGCGATCTCGCTTCCCTCGGGGTACGGCGGAGCGAGCGGGGCGTCGAGGACCGCGTGGCGGCCGGGTGCCGTGATCCGTGTGGGGCGGCCCGGGAGCGCGTTCTCCGGGGACACCATCGTCGTCTTGTCCTTGCCGAACAGCCAGCCCATTGTGAACCTCCTCCTGACACGTTCTCATCAGGAGGCAACCGCGGGCGACCCTCCCGTGTTCCCGTAAGGGTCTCTTAACAGAGTGGAAAGTACTACTAAATTGTATTAAATCAAGTAAGCAGCGAAGATGGGCAACATGCCTGAAACGCGCCGTGGGGTCCTGTACGGCATCGCCGCCTACACCATGTGGGGCCTGTTCCCGCTGTACTGGCCGCTCCTGAAGCCCTCGGCCGCCCTGGAGATCCTGGCCCACCGCATCGCGTGGTCCCTGGTCGCCGTCGTCGCCATCCTGGCGGTACGGCGCCACTGGTCATGGTTCCGCGCACTCCTGCGCACCCCGCGAAAGCTCGGTCTCCTCGTACTGGCAGCGATGATCATCACGGTCAACTGGGGCGTCTACATCTACGCCGTCAACAGCGGGCACGTGGTCGAGGGCGCGCTCGGCTACTTCATCAACCCGCTGGTCAGCGTGCTCTTCGGGGTGTTGCTGCTGAAGGAGCGGCTGCGGCGGTGGCAGTGGGTCGCGGTGGGGCTGGGCACGGTGGCGGTGGTCATCCTCGCCGTCGACTACGGGCGTCCGCCGTGGATCGCGCTGGTGCTGGCCGTCAGCTTCGGCACGTACGGACTGGTCAAGAAGATCGCCGGGGTGGGCGCGGTGGAGAGCATGACGGTCGAGACGCTGGTGCTGCTGCTGCCCGCGCTGGGCTACCTGCTCTTTCTGGGACAGCAGGGGACGAGCACGTTCGGCGACGCGGGGGCGGGCCACGCGTTGCTGCTGGCCGGGGCGGGTGTGGTCACCGCCGTCCCGCTGCTCTGCTTCACCGCCTCCGCGATCCGGATACCGCTCACCACGATCGGCCTGCTGCAGTACATCGCGCCGATACTGCAGTTCCTGTGCGGCGTGTTCGTCATGCGGGAGGTCATGCCGCCCAGCCGCTGGCTGGGGTTCGGCGTCATCTGGCTGGCGCTGTCGGTCTTCACCTGGGACAGCCTCCGGACGGCCGCCCAGGCCCGCCGGACGGCCCTCAGGGCCGTTCCGGTGGAGGAACCGGTATAAACCGGTCAGGAGCCGCGTACGGCGAGGACGAGGGGGCTGAGGTCCGGGTCGACGCCGGCCTGCTCCAGGGCCGCGGCCAGGGAGCGCTCGTAGGTGGGCGTGGCCTCGGCCAGGCGGGCGCGTCCCTCGTCGGTGATCAGCGAGAAGACGCCCCGTCGGTCGTCCGAGCAGAGGTCGCGCCGGGTCATTCCGGCCTCCTCAAGACGGGCGACGAGACGGGTCACCGAGCTCTGGTTGAGCCCCACCGCCTCGGCGAGCTCCTGCATGCGCATGCAGCCGCCGGGGACGGTGGCGAGCCGTCCCAGCGCGCGGTACTCCGACAGGCCGAGGCCGTGCCCGCGCTGGAGGGCCTTGGTCAACTCCGCCTCCACGCGCGCGTGCAAGAGGGCGAAACGGTCCCACGACATGGTGATTCCTCCTGGAGTGTTCTATCGGCAGGAGTCTACATGCACGTACAATCTTTGCTTATACATGCAAGCAACATCGTGGAAGACGTACGAAAAACCGCCCGGCAGGGCGGTGATCATGCCCGCGGTGGCCGGTCCGAACGCTTCACGACGTGGTCGCACAGTGCAAGGCTAACGGTGCCGACCGAAACGCCCTCGACGCGGTCAGCGGTCATGGGTGCCGGGAAAACGGCCTGGCGGAACGCGTACGACGTGGTCACAGGTACCGGGAAAGCGCTGCCGTGCCGAAGGACGCCCACAACGCGGTCACGGTGCCGGGAAAACGGCCCGGTGGAACGCCCGCAACGCGGTCACGGGTGCCGGAACGACCTACGGCGCGGTCGGCGCGGGCCGGGAAAGCGGTACCGGCCACAAAACGATCAGCCGGAACGCTCCACCACGTAGTCGCACAGCGCCAGGTAGGCGGTGCGGGCCGGGATGTCGGGGAGGCTCGCCAGGTCCTCGCGGGCGCGGTCGGCCCAGGCGAGCAGCTCCGCGCGGGCGCGCCCCATCGCGGGGTCGGCGCGGAGCAGGCGCAGGGTCTCCTCGATGTCCTCCTCCGCCACCGGACCGGCCAGCAGCTCGCGCAGGCGGGCACCCTCCGGGGCGTCGGAGCCATCGGCGGCGAGGACGTAGAGCACCGGCAGGGTACGGACGCCCTCGCGCAGGTCGGTTCCGGGCGTCTTGCCCGACTCGACCGTCTCCGAGGCGACGTCCAGCAGGTCGTCGCCGAGCTGCCACGCGACCCCGATGGCCTCGCAGGCCCGGGTCAGCCGCTCGACCACCTCGGGCGAGGCACCGCTGAGCATGGCGCCGAACCGGCCGGAGGTGGCGATCAGCGAGCCGGTCTTGTCGGCCAGCACCCCGATGTAGTGGGCCACCGGGTCGTCGCCGGGGCGGGGGCCGATGGTCTCGCGGATCTGGCCGCGTACCAGGCGGGAGAACGTCTGGGCCTGGATCCTGATGACGTCGGAGCCGAGGTCCGCGAGGATCTCCGACGCCTGGGCGAACAGGTAGTCGCCGGTCAGGATGGCCACGGTGTTGTCCCAGCGGGCGTTCGCCGACGGGGAGCCCCGGCGGACCGGGGCCTCGTCCATCACGTCGTCGTGGTAGAGCGTCGCCAGGTGGGTCAGCTCGATCACCACGGCTCCGGGCACCACGCCCGCGGCCTCCGGCGAGCCGAACTGGGCGGCGAGCAGGACCAGCATGGCCCGGAACCTCTTGCCGCCGGCCTCGATGAGGTGCTTGGACGCCTCCGTGACGAAGGCGTCGTCGCTCTGCACCGAGGACCGCAGCAGCTTCTCGACCTCGGCCAGTCCGGTAGCGAGGTCCTGCGCCAGCCGCTCGTCGACAAACGGAAGATCAACAACCGGTGGCGCAGCCATGAAACGTTACTCCTCTAGCGAATGAACAGCGCGGACGCAGCCTGATCCGCGAGATCGAGCACCGGCTGCGGGAAGACCCCGAGCACTACCGTAGCCGCTGCCGCCAGGGCGACCACAGCCGAGGTGCCCACCGTGGGCGCCGCGATGGACGGCCCGTCGGCGGAGGGCTCGCTGAAGAACATCAGCACGATGACGCGGACGTAGAAGAACGCCGCGATCGCCGAGCTGACCACACCCACGACGACCAGGGGCAGGGCGTCACCGGCGACCGCCGCCGAGAAGACGGCGTACTTGCCGAAGAAGCCGCTCGTGAGCGGGATGCCCGCGAACGCCAGCAGGAAGAAGGCGAAGATGCCCGCCAGAATCGGGGAGCGCTTGCCCAGACCGGCCCACCGGGACAGGTGCCCGGCCTCGCCGCCCGCGTCGCGGACCATGGTGACGACCGCGAAGGCGCCGACCGTGGTGAAGCCGTACGCGGCCAGGTAGAACAGGATGGCCGAGAGGGCCTGCGCGTTCTGCTCGGCGGCGCCGATCGCGACGACACCGGTGAGCAGGAAGCCCGCGTGCGCGATCGAGGAGTAGGCGAGCATCCGCTTGATCTCGGTCTGGGTGATGGCCAGGATCGCGCCGACGATCATCGTCAGGATCGCGACGCCCCACATGACCGGCTTCCAGTTCCACTCAAGCCCGCCCAGAGCCACCCAGAAGACCCTCAGAACGGCCCCAAAGGCCGCGACGAGGACGGTGGAGGCCATAAGGGCGGTGACCGCGGTGGGCGCGCCCTGGTAGACGTCAGGCTTCCACGCCTGGAACGGCGCGGCCCCGATCTTGAAGAGCAGGCCGATGCCGAGCAGCGCGGTGCCGATCAGCAGCAGCGTCTCCTGGCCGCTCACCGCGCTGAGCGCGGCGTTGATGGCCCCCAGGTCCACCGACCCGGCGTAGCCGTAGACCAGGGCCATCCCGTACAGGAAGAAGGCCGAGGAGAACGCGCCGAGCAGGAAGTACTTGACCGAGGCCTCCTGCGAGAGCAGGCGGCGACGGCGAGCCAGGCCACAGAGCAGGTACAGCGGCAGGGACATGACCTCAAGGCCGACGAACATGATCAGCAGGTCGTTGGCGGAGGCGAAGAGCAGCATGCCGCCGACCGAGAACAGCAGCAGCGGGTAGACCTCGGTCTGGGCGTAGCCGCTGAGGATCGCCTCCTCCTCGTCGGGGCTGCCCGGCACCGCCGCCGCCTGCGCGACGAACTGCTCCTCGTCGTTGATCAGGAGCGTGCTGACCAGGGCGAGGACGAGGATGATGCCCCAGATGAACAGGGACGGCCCGTCCACCGCGACCGAGCCCATCGCCGCCGCGGCGTCCGGCAGGCCGTTGACGGCGTTGAGGACCGTCATCAGGAACGCGCCGAGCAGGGCGAGCAGCGTGAGCGGCATGTGGATCGACTTGCGCAGGTAGCGGGGCGCGAACGCCTCGACCAGCACACCGACGATGGCCGCGCCGAAGACGAGCAGCATCGGCGAGAGCAGCGCGTACTCGATCACGGGGGGTTGGATGGTGCCGTTCACTCGCCGGCCCCCTTCTGGTCCGCCACGGCGGGTTTGGGTTGTTCGATGTTGATGCTGGTGAGCGTCTTGTCCACCGCGGGGTTGATCACGTCGAGCACCGGCTTGGGGAAGAAGCCCAGGACGAGGAGCACCGCGATCAGCGGGGCCACCACGAACTTCTCACGCCGGTCGAGGTCGGGCAGGGCGAACGCGGGCTTCTTCGGGGCGTCGGCCAGGACCTGCCCCGACTCCTCCGAAGAGTCCGAAGAGTCCGAAGCGGAGGAGGCGGCGACGGGCACGGCGTACGCCACGTTCGGGGCGCCGGTCATCATGCGCTGGTACATCCACAGGACGTAGACGGCCGCCAGGACGACGCCGCTGGTCGCGATGATCGCCGGGACCGGGTAGCGCTCGTAGGTGCCGAGCAGCACCATGAACTCGCTGACGAACGTGGACAGACCCGGCAGGGAGAGCCCGGACAGCCCGGCGATCAGGAAGGTGCCCGCGAGCAGCGGGGCGACCTTCTGCACGCCTCCGTAGTCGGCGATCTGGCTGGAACCCCGGCGGTAGATCAGGAACCCGGCGACCAGGAACAGCGCGCCGGTCGAGAAGCCGTGGTTGACCATGTAGAGGGTGGCGCCCGCGCCCGCGTTCGAGGTCATCGCGAAGACGCCCAGCGCGATGAAGCCGAAGTGCGAGATCGAGGTGTAGGCGATCAGGCGCTTCATGTCGGTCTGGCCGATGGCCACGATCGCGCCGTAGACGATGCCCACGACCGCCAGCACGATCACCAGCGGGGTGAAGAACTTCGACGCCTCGGGGAACAGCTCCAGGCAGAAGCGCAGCATCCCGTACGTGCCGACCTTGTCCAGCACGCCCACCAGCAGCACTGCGGCGCCTGCCGGGGCCTGCGCGGCGGCGTCGGGCAGCCAGGTGTGGAAGGGCCACAGCGGCGCCTTGACCGCGAACGCGATGAAGAAGCCCGCGAAGAGCCACTTCTGCGTGGTCGGGTCCTGAACGGCCGCGATCAGCTCGGGGAACATGAAGGTGTTCTTCCCGGCGACCACGTAGAGCGCGATCACCGCGACCAGCATGAGCAGGCCGCCGAAGAGCGAGTACAGCAGGAACTTCACGGCCGCGTAGGACCGCTGCGCCCCGCCGTACGACCCGATCATGAAGTACATCGGGATGAGCATCGCCTCGAAGAAGACGTAGAAGAGGAAGACGTCGGTCGCCGCGAAGACGCCGATCATCATCGCCTCCAGCACCAGCAGCAGCGCGAAGTACGTCTTCACCGACCGCTTGGGCGGGGCCGCGGCCCCGGAGCCGTCGGCGTCGTGCCAGGAGGCGAGGATCACGATCGGCACGAGCACGGCCGAGAGCGCGATCAGCACCAGGGCGATGCCGTCGACGCCGACGCCGTAGTGGACGCCGAAGCGCGGGATCCAGTCGTAGACCTCGGCGAACTGGAAGCGCGTCTCGGAGGCCGGGTCGAACTGGACCGCCAGGACGACGGTCAGCGCGAGCACGACCAGCGAGACCACCAGGGCCAGCTGCTTGGCGAGCTTGTCACTCTTGACAAGGGAGACACCCACCGCGCCCAGAACGGGCACGGCCATCAGGGTCGAGAGCCAGGGCATCACATGTTCCCTACGTAGAGCAGCGCGCCAACGACCACGGCGGCACCGAAGAGGATGGACAACGCGTAGGACCGCACGTATCCGGTCTGGATGCGGCGCAGCCGCCCGGAGGTCCCGCCGATCCCCGCCGCCAGGCCGTTGACCAGGCCGTCGATGCCGCGGTTGTCGAAGAACACCGCGATGCGGGCCAGCCACTGGCCGGGGCGCATGAACAGCGCCTCGTTCAGCGCGTCGCCGTACAGGTCACGGCGGGCGAAGGTGGTGAGGAACGAGCCGCGCGGGGCGACCGCGGGCACCTCGGCGGCACCGTAGCGGAACCAGGCGAAGGCGACACCGGCGGCGACCAGCGCGAGCGTGGCCAGGCCGGGGACGCTGAAGGGGTGGAAGCCGGGGAGCTCCTCGGGCAGGCCCACCGCCGGGGCGAGGAACCTCATGAGCCGGTTGTCCAGGACCAGGAAGGCGCCCAGGACGATCGAGCCGATCGAGAGCAGGATGAGCGGCACGGTCATCACCGAGGGCGACTCGTGCGGGTGCGCGTCGTCGGCCCAGCGCTTCTTGCCGAAGAACGTCATGAAGACCATCCGCGACATGTAGAAGCCGGTGATGCCCGCGCCCACGACCGCGAGCCAGCCCAGGATCTGGTTGTGCTCCATCGCCGTCTCGATGATGCCGTCCTTGGTGAAGTAACCGGACAGCAGCGGGAAGCCGATGATCGCGAGGTAGCCGACGATGAAGGTGGCCGCGGTGACCTTCATCACCGAGAACAGCCCGCCGTACCTGCGCATGTCGACCTCGTCGTTCATGGCGTGCATGACCGAGCCCGCCCCGAGGAACATGTTGGCCTTGAAGAAGCCGTGCCCGATCAGGTGCGCGATGGCGAAGGCGTAGCCGACCGGGCCGAGGCCCGCGCCGAGCATCATGTAGCCGATCTGCGACATCGTCGAGCCCGCGAGGCCCTTCTTGATGTCGTCCTTGGCGCAACCGATGATCGCACCGGCGAGCAGCGTGGCCACACCGACGATCGTCACGACGAGCTGCGCGGTCGGGGCGGCCTCGAAGAACGCGCCCGAGCGGACGACCAGGTAGACGCCCGCGGTGACCATGGTCGCCGCGTGGATGAGGGCCGAGACCGGGGTCGGGCCCTCCATCGCGTCCAGCAGCCACGACTGCAGCGGCAGCTGGGCCGACTTGCCGCAGGCGCCCAGGAGCAGCAGCAGGCCGATCGCGGTGATCGTGCCCTGCGAGGCGGCGCCGGACTGGATCGCCCCGCTCACGGTCTCACCGGACAGGTCACTGAAGGCGACCGTGCCGAACGTCGTGAAGACCGTGAAGACCGCGATCAGCAGGCCGAAGTCACCGACGCGGTTGACGATGAAGGCCTTCTTGGCCGCGGCCGCCGCCGAGGGCTTGAACTGCCAGAACCCGATGAGCAGGTACGAGGCCAGGCCCACGCCCTCCCAGCCGATGAACAGGGCGACGTAGTTGTCGGCCAGCACCAGCAGGAGCATCGCCGCGACGAACAGGTTCAGGTACGCGAAGAACCTGCGCCGGTCGACGTCGTGCGACATGTAGCCGATCGAGTAGATGTGGATCAGGGATCCCACGCCGGTGATCAGCAGGGCGAAGCTGATCGACAGCGGGTCGATCAGCAGCCCCATGTCGGCGACGCCGGGGATGAACTGGTAGAGCGCGACACCCTGGCGACGCTGGGCGTCGGGCAGGCCGAGGATCTGGACGAAGGCGGCGACCGCCACCACGAAGGCGCCCAGGGACATCGCGACGCCGAGGAGGTGCCCCCAGCGGTCGGTGCGGCGCCCGCCCAGCAACAGGACCGCGGCGCCGAGCAGCGGGAGTGCGATCATGAGCCAGGAGACTCCGATCACGCCCCCGGAATGCTGGATGATCTCAGCGGGTTCCACGGCCACCTCTTAGTACTTCAGCAGGTTGGCGTCGTCCACCGACGCGGACCTGCGGGTTCGGAAGATCATCACGATGATGGCGAGGCCGATGACGACCTCGGCCGCGGCCACCACCATCACGAAGAACGCGATGATCTGGCCGTCCAGGTTGCCCTGCTGCCTGGCGAAGGTGACGAACGCGAGGTTGCAGGCGTTGAGCATGAGCTCCACGCACATGAACACCACGATCGCGTTGCGCCGCACCAGCACACCGACGGCGCCGATCGCGAACAGCAGCGCGGAGAGCACCAGGTAGTGAGTGGTCACTTGCTGTCCTCCTGCTGGAGTGCCGCGTCCCTCACATGGACGGGCTCGTCGTCCGGGTCGGAGTCGCGGCCCTCGGCCGCGTCCTTCTCCAGGACCTGCTTGATGAGCGCCGCCTTCGCCGGGTCGGTCGGCGCGAAGCCGTCCTCGATCTCGTGCCGGGCGAGCACCCGGTTGATGGACTTCTCCGCGACCGTTCCGTCGGGCAGCAGGGCCGGCATGTCGATCGCGTTGTGCAGCGCGTAGGTGCCGGGCCCCGGCAGCGGCGAGGGCTGCGGGCCGGTGAAGCGGGCGCGGGCCAGGTCGCGCTGGGTGGCCTTGGGCCGGACACGCTCGCGGTGCGCCAGCACCATCGCGCCGAGCGCGGCGGTGATCAGCAGCGCCGAGGTGACCTCGAAGGCGAAGACGTACCTGGTGAAGATCAGCTGCGCCAGGGAGGGCACGTTGCCGCCCGCCTCCTTCACCGCCCCGGCGAGGCCGGTGGGCGCGGCGTAGGTGGCGTTGCCGACGCCCAGGGCGAGCAGGGCCGCGAAGCTCAGGCCCGCGACGGCCGCCCAGAGGCGCTGCCCCTTGATCGTCTCGACCAGCGAGTCGGCGGAGTCGACGCCGACGAGCATCAGGACGAACAGGAAGAGCATCATGACCGCGCCGGTGTAGACGATGATCTGCACCGCGGCGAGGAAGGGGGCGTCCTGGACCGCGTACAGCACGGCCAGCGACAGCATGACGACGCCGAGCATCAGGGCCGAGTAGACCGCCTTGCGGCTGAAGACGAGCCCGAGGGCCGCCCCCACCGAGACGACCGCCAGAACCCAGAACGTGATGGTCTCACCCATTGTTGCGTCCCAGCCGGTAGTAGTCCTCTTCGGTCTCGCCGAGACGCATGGGGTGCGGCGGGATCTCCATGCCGGGACCGAGCGGCGCGAGCAGCATCTCCTTGGTGTAGATCAGGCTCTCACGGCTGGTGTCGGCGAGGTCGTACTCGTTGGTCATCGTGAGCGCCCGTGTCGGGCACGCCTCGATGCACAGGCCGCACAGGATGCACCGCAGATAGTTGATCTGGTACGTGCGCCCGTAGCGCTCACCCGGCGAGAACCGCTCCTCGTCGGTGTTGTCCGCGCCCTCGACGAAGATCGCGTCGGCCGGACAGGCCCAGGCGCACAGCTCGCAGCCGACGCACTTCTCCAGGCCGTCGGGCCAGCGGTTGAGCTGGTGCCGGCCATGGAAGCGCGGCGCCGTGGGCCGCTGCTCCTCGGGGTAGTTGACCGTCTCGACCTTCTTGAACATCGTGTGGAAGGTCACGCCGAACCCCTTGATGGGGTTCAGCCAATCAGTTGCTCCCACTGGGAACCTCCTTGCGCGCTACACCGTGGTAGTGCGGCAGGTCGAGCGGCGGCACCGGGAAGCCACCCGCGGACGGCTCGGCTTGGAGTTGCTCGAACTCGGCCTCGACCTGGGCGGCCTTGGCCTCCTTGCGCTTCTGCAGCACGCTGTCGAAGCGCCACCAGATGCCGAGGCAGCCGATCATCACGACCGCGGCCAGGATGAGCACGAGCGAGCGGTCGACGCTCTCCAGCTGCAGGGCCCTGACCGTGGCGACGAGCAGGATCCAGGCCAGGTTGACCGGGATGAGGATCTTCCAGCCGAGGGCCATCAGCTGGTCGTACCTGACGCGCGGCAGCGAGGCCCGGCACCAGACGAAGAAGGAGAAGACCAGCACCATCTTGATGAAGAACCACAGCAGCGGCCACCAGCCGGTGTTGGCCCCGTCCCACATGGAGATCGGCCACGGGGCCCGCCAGCCGCCCATGAACAGTGTGATGGAGACCGCGGAGACCACGAAGACGTTGACGTACTCGGCGAGCATGATGACCGCGAACTTCAACGAGTTGGAGTACTCGGTCTGGAAGCCGCCGACCAGCTCGCCCTCGCCCTCGGGCAGGTCGAAGGGGACCCGGTTGGTCTCGCCCAGCATCGTGATGATGTAGATCAGGAAGGACGGGATCAGCAGGACCATGTACCAGGAGGGCATCGAGAACTGCACGCCGCCCAGGGTGACCACCCCGCCCGTCGCCTGCGCCGCGACGATCTCCGAGGTGGAGAGGGTCCCGGCGAACAGGAAGACGCCCACGAACGACAGGCCCATCGCGATCTCGTACGAGACCACCTGGGCGCTGGCCCGCAGGCCGCCGAGCACCGAGTACGGGGAGCGCGAGCCCCAGCCGGCCAGCACGATGCCGTACACGCCGATGGAGGCCATCGCGAGCACCAGCAGCACCGCGACCGGCAGGTCGGTGAGCTGCAGCGGCGTCTGGACCCCGAACATCGAGACCATCGGGCCCATCGGGATGACGGAGAAGGCGAGGAAGGCCGGGACCGCCAGGACGACCGGGGCGATGAAGTAGATCACCTTGTCGACGGTCCTGGGCATCAGGTCTTCCTTCAGCCCCATCTTGAGACCGTCGGCCACCGACTGGAGCAACCCGAACTTGCCCGCCCGGTTGGGGCCGTACCGGTTCTGCATGCGGGAGATGAGCTTGCGCTCGAACCACACGCCGAACAGCACGCCCAGCATCAGGACGATGAAGATGACGGCGGCCTTGATGATGCTGATCCAGAGCGGGTCCTTGCCGAAGTCGGCGAGGGTCGGATCGGCCGCTAGAAGAGTCCGGGCATTCATTACCGCTCCTCGTTAGCTTCGCCGGCGGCGCGTGCCTCGCCGGCCGTCGTGCCGGTGGCACGCTCGTCGGGCCCGGTGCCCGCGACGGCGTCCCCGTTGGACACGGCGTTCCCTGAGGAGGCGCCGATCCTGACCACGTCACCGGCGACGGCGCGCAGGTCCCGGGTGACCGAGCGGCCCGCGGAGTTGGCGGGCAGCCACACCACCCGGTCGGGCAGGTCCGCGATCCGCACGGGCAGGCTCAGCGAGCCGCGCTCGGTGCTGACGACGACCTCGCCGCCGTCGACCAGGCCGGACTCGGCCGCGGTGGACTCCGACACCAGCGCCACGGCCGGGCGGGCGGTACCCGCGAGGTACGGCTCCCCGTCCTGCAGGCGGCCGTCGTCGAGCATCAGGTGCCAGCTGGCCAGGACGGCCTCCCCGGCCTCCGGCCTGACGGCGGTCCGGCCGACAGCGTCGGGGGCGGAGGCCCTGGGGCCGCGCCACGCGCCGATCGAGGTGAGCTCGCGGCGGGCGGCGGCGGGGTCGGGCAGGCCGAGGTGCACGTCCATGGCGTCGGCGATCGCGGAGACGACCCGCAGGTCGCTCATGACCCCCGGAACCCGGAGCGCCTCCTCGAAGGTGCGCCCGCGTCCCTCCCAGTCGACGAAGGTGCCCGACTTCTCGGCCACCACGGCGACCGGGAGCACCACGTCGGCGCGGTCGGTGACCGCGCTGGCGCGCTGCTCCAGGCTCACGATGAACGGGGTGTTCTCCAGGGCGAGCAGCGCGGCCTGCGGCGCGGGCAGGTCGTAGGGGTCGACACCGGCGACGACGAGGGCGTCGATCCGGCCGTCGAGCGCCGCCGCCAGCATGGCGGTGGTGTCGCGGCCCTCGCCCTCGGGCAGGGAGGCGACGTCCCACGCCCTCGCCACCTCGGCGCGGGCGGTCTCGTCGCCGACCGGGCGGCCGATCGGCAGCAGGTTCGGCAGCGCCCCGGCCTCGACGGCCCCGCGCTCACCGGCGCGGCGCGGGATCCAGGCGAGGCGGGCGCCGGTGGAGCCGGCGAGCCGCAGCAGCGCCGACAGCGCGCCCGGCACGGTGGCGAGCCGCTCACCGGCCAGGATGATCGCGCCCGGCTGCCTGATCGCCTCGGCGGCGAGCGCGTCCACGGCGGCCAGGTCGTCGAGGACGGCGGTCTCCGAGCCCGGCACGGCCGGGATCAGGGTGCCACCCATCTTGGCGAGCCCGGGACCGGCGAACGGCGCGACCGAGAAGACCTTCAGGCCCTTCTTGCGCCACGCCTTGCGCAGGCGCAGGAAGACGATCGGCGACTCCTCGTCGGGCTCGAAGCCCGCCAGGAGCACCGCGGGCGCCTTCTCCAGGTCGGCGTAGCGGACCTCGATGCCCCTGCCCGCGACCGCGTGCGCCAGGAACCGCGCCTCCTCCTCGGAGTGCGGCCTGGCGCGGAAGTCGATGTCGTTCGTGCCGAGAGCGATCCGGGCGAACTTCGCGTACCCGTACGCCTCCTCGACGGTGAGGCGACCGCCGACCAGCACGCCCGCGCGCCCGCGGGCGGCGGACAGGCCCTTGGCGGCCGCGGCGAACGCCTCGGGCCAGGAGGCCGGGACCAGGCGTCCCTCCTCGTCACGGACGAGGGGGGTCCTCAGCCGGTCCGGCTGGGTCGCATAGGTGAAGGCCCAGCGGCCCTTGTCGCAGTTCCACTCCTCGTTGACCTCGGGGTCGTCCCCGGCCAGGCGGCGGGTGACCTTGCCGCGCCGGTGGTCGGTGCGCAGGGAGCAGCCCCCGGCGCAGTGCTCGCAGGCGCTGGGCGTGGAGACCAGGTCGAACGGGCGGGCCTGGAAGCGGTACGCGGCACCGGTCAGCGCGCCCACCGGGCAGATCTGCACGGTGTTGCCCGAGAAGTAGGACTCGAACGGGCGGCCGTCGGCGGTGGCGACCTGCTCCTTGGCCCCGCGCTCGAAGAAGTCGATGAGCGGGTCTCCGGCGATCTCGTCGGAGAAGCGGATGCAGCGCGCGCACTGGACGCAGCGCTCGCGGTCGAGCAGCACCTCCGAGGAGAGCGCGACCGGCTTCTCGAAGATCCGCTTCTTCTCGGTGAAGCGGCTCTCGCCCTGGCCGTTGGACATGGCCTGGTTCTGCAGCGGGCACTCGCCGCCCTTGTCGCAGACCGGGCAGTCGAGCGGGTGGTTCAGGAGCAGCAGCTCCATCACGCCGCGCTGCGCCTTCTCGGCGACCGGGGAGGTGAGCTGGGTCTGCACGACCATGCCCTCGGCGACCTCGATCGCGCAGGAGGGCTGCGGCTTGGGGAAGCCCCGGCCGTTTCCGGCGTCGGGGATGTCCACCAGGCACTGGCGGCAGTTGGCGGCCGGCTCCAGCAGCGGGTGGTCGCAGAACCGGGGGATCTGGATGCCGAGCAGCTCGGCCGCCCGGATGATCAGAGTGCCCTTCGGGACGCTCACCTGGAAGCCGTCGATGGTGACGGTGACCAGGTTCACCGGCACCTGCTGCGCCGGGGTGGTGGCTTCGACGGTCATGGCGTCTCCTCCGTCGGCCTGGCGACCGAGACGGTGCTGTGCTTGCCGGTTGCCTGGATCCGCGCGCTCACTGGGCACCCCACAGCCTGGACGGGGCGTGATCGAACGGGCAGCCGCCGATCTCGAAGTGCTTGAGGTATTCGTCGCGGAAGTGTTTCACCGACGAGTGGATGGGGCTGGTGGCACCGTCGCCCAGGGCGCAGAACGAGCGTCCCAGGATGTTGTCGGCGATGTCGGTGATCGTGGTCAGGTCCTCTTCGGTGCCCTGGCCCTTCTCCAGCCGCTTGAGCACCTGCTTGAGCCAGAAGGTGCCCTCCCGGCAGGGGGTGCACTTGCCGCACGACTCGTGCGCGTAGAACTCCGTCCAGCGGAGCACCGCGCGCACCACGCAGGTGGTCTCGTCGAAGATCTGCAGGGCCCGGGTGCCGAGCATCGAGCCCTTGGCCCCGACGGACTCGAAGTCCAGCGGGACGTCGAGGTGCTCGTCGGTGAAGATCGGGGTGCTCGACCCGCCGGGGGTCCAGAACTTGAGCCGGTGGCCCTCGCGGATGCCGCCGGACATCTCCAGCAGCTCGCGCAGCGTGATGCCGAGCGGGGCCTCGTACTGGCCGGGCCTGGTCACGTGGCCGCTCAGCGAGAAGATGCCGAAGCCCTTGGACTTCTCGGTGCCCATCCCGGCGAACCAGTCGGCGCCGTTGGCGACGATCGAGGGAACACTCGCGACCGACTCGACGTTGTTGACGACGGTCGGCGAGGCGTACAGGCCCGCCACGGCGGGGAAGGGGGGCTTGAGCCGAGGTTGGCCGCGATAGCCCTCCAGCGAGTCGAGCAGCGCCGTCTCCTCGCCACAGATGTAGGCGCCCGCCCCGCTGTGCACGACCAGCTCCAGGTCGAAGCCGGAGCCGAACAGGTCGGTGCCGAGATAGCCCTTGGCGTACGCCTCGGCCACCGCCGCCTGCAGGCGGCGCACGACGTGCAGCACCTCGCCGCGCACGTAGATGAAGGCGTGGTTGGCCCTGATCGCGTACGCGGTGATGATGACGCCCTCGACCAGCGAGTGCGGGTTGGCCATCATCAGCGGGATGTCCTTGCACGTGCCGGGCTCGGACTCGTCGGCGTTGACCACCAGATAGTGCGGCTTGCCGTCCCCCTGGGGGATGAAGCCCCACTTCATGCCGGTGGGGAAGCCCGCGCCGCCCCGGCCGCGCAGTCCGGAGTCCTTGACGGCCTGGATGACGGCGTCGGGGTCCATGCCCAGCGCCTTCTTGGCCGCCGAGTAGTCGCCGTAGCCCTCCAGGGTGAAGGAGTTGGGCTGGTCCCAGTTCGCGGTGAGAACCGGGGTGAGAGTGGTCACTTCGTCTCCTCGCCTGACGGCCCGTCGCTCCGTGACGAGGCCGCGCCGTGCCCGCTGGCACGCTCGTTGCGCCCGCGCGCGCCGGTCTGACCGGCGCGCCCGCTCGTGGTGGCTCCGCTCCGTGGCACGCTCACGCCTCCGGGGCCTTCCATCCGTTGGCCTTGGCGATCCTCAGGCCCTCCAGGGAGGCGCCGTTCGCCGAGGGGCCGTCTCCGGCCAGGCCGTCGGGCAGGCCCGCGAGCACCCGCGAGGCCTCCTTGAACGTGCAGAGCTTCTTCGGCCCCCGGGTCGGGGAGAGCTCCTTGCCGTCCCTGAGGTCGTCGACGAGCTGCTTGGCCGAGGCCGGGGTCTGGTTGTCGAAGAACTCCCAGTTGACCATCATCACCGGGGCGAAGTCGCAGGCGGCGTTGCACTCCAGCCGCTCCAGCGAGACCTTGCCGTCGGGGGTGGTCTCGTCGTGGCCGATGCCCGCGTGCTCGGACAGCTCGTCCCAGATCTGGTCGCCGCCCATGACCGCGCAGAGCGTGTTGATGCACACGCCCACGTGGTACTGGCCCATCGGCCTGCGCTTGTACATGGTGTAGAAGGTGGAGACGCCCACGACCTCGGCCTTGCTCAGGCCGAGCATCTCGGCGCAGAACTCGTGGCCGTCGTCGGAGACGTAGCCGTCCTCCGACTGCACCAGGTGCAGCAGGGGCAGCAGGGCCGACCTCGGCTTCGGGTAGCGGCCGATGATCTCCTTGGCGTCGCGCTCCAGGCGCTCGCGCACTTCCGGCGCGTACCCCTTGGTCACGGTCGCGCTCACCTCCTCGCCGCCCTGGAGGGCGGCCTCGCCGCTCGTCGCGCCTGCCCTGCCGTCGGCCGGGCCCGTGGTCGCGCTCATCGGTCGACACCTCCCATCACCGGGTCGATCGAGGCCACCGCCGAGATGACGTCGGCGACCATGCCGCCCTCACACGTCGCGGGCATGGCCTGCAGGTTCGTGAAGGACGGGTCGCGGAAGTGTACGCGGTAGGGGCGGGTCCCGCCGTCGCTGACCACGTGGGCGCCGAGCTCGCCGCGGGGCGACTCGACCGAGGCGTACGCCTGCCCGGCCGGGACCCGGAAACCCTCGGTCACCAGCTTGAAGTGGTGGATCAGCGCCTCCATGGAGCCGCTCATGATGTGCGCGATGTGGTCGGGCGAGTTGCCCAGGCCGTCGGGGCCGAGCGCGAGCTGCGCGGGCCAGCCGATCTTCTTGTCGTCGACCATCACCCGGCCGTTCTTGAGCGGCCCGGAGAGGCGGTCGAGCGCCTGCTCAATGATCTTGAGCGACTCCTCCATCTCGGCCACCCGTACCAGGTAGCGGCCGTAGACGTCGGCGGTCTTCTCCGTCGGGACGTCGAAGTCGTAGGTCTCGTAGCCGCAGTAGGGCTGCGACTTGCGCAGGTCCCAGGGCAGACCGGCGGCCCGCAGCATCGGGCCGGTGACGCCCAGCGCCATGCAGCCGGTGAGGTCGAGGTAGGCGACGTCCTTGGTGCGGGCCAGGTAGACCGGGTTCGCGTCGAGCATCTTGCGCATGTCCTTGATGCGCCCCGGCATGACCTTGAGCAGCTCG
Organism: Streptosporangium sp. H13245; assembly: GCF_055690525.1. Classification (NCBI taxonomy): domain Bacteria; kingdom Bacillati; phylum Actinomycetota; class Actinomycetes; order Streptosporangiales; family Streptosporangiaceae; genus Streptosporangium; species Streptosporangium sp. H13245. The sequence continues at coordinate 119,865 of NZ_JBSZKT010000001.1, forward strand.
CCGACCTTGTCGACGGCACCGGCGGGCAGGTCGACGGAGACGCCTCCGGGCCGGACGTAGGCCATGTTCATCCGCAGGCCGGTGATGTACTCCATCACGTCGAGCACCATCTCGCGCTCGCGGGACCCGAAGAGGAACGGCGTGGTCGCGCCCAGCTCCATGCCGAAGGTGCCGATGGCCACCATGTGCGAGGAGATCCGGGTGAGCTCCATCATCATCACGCGGATGGCCTGGGCCCGCTCGGGGATCCGGTCGGTGATGCCCAGCAGCCGCTCGACGCCCATGCAGTAGGCGGTCTCGTTGAAGATCGGCGCCAGGTAGTCCATCCGGGTGACGAACGTCGTGCCCTGGGTCCACGTCCGGTATTCGAGGTTCTTCTCGATGCCGGTGTGCAGGTAGCCGATGACCGTGCGGGCCTCGGTGACCGTCTCGCCGTCCAGGTTCAGGACCAGGCGCAGCACGCCGTGCGTGGACGGGTGCTGGGGGCCCATGTTGATGACGAGCTGCTGGTCCTGCTGGCCGGAGAGGGTCTCGACGAGCTCCGTCCAGTCGTTGCCGGAGACGGTGTAGACCTTGCCCTCGGTGGCCTCGTCGTACGTGTCGTCGTACGGGCCGCCGATGGTCTCCTTCGTCTCCTGGTGGGGGACGCTCATGTGTAGGACCTCCTCTGGTCCGGCGCGGGGATCTCGGCGCCGCGGTACTCGACCGGGATGCCGCCGAGCGGGTAGTCCTTGCGCTGGGGGTGACCGTCCCAGTCGTCGGGCATCATGATGCGGGTCAGCGCCGGGTGCCCGTCGAAGACGATGCCGAAGAAGTCCCAGGTCTCGCGCTCGTGCCAGTCGTGCGTCGGGTAGACCGAGACCGTGGAGGGGATGTGCCGGTCGTCGTCGGGGCAGGAGACCTCGACGCGCAGGCGGCGGTTGTGCGTGATCGAGCACAGGTGGATCACCGCGCGCAGCTCCTGGCCCGCCAGGTGGGGGTAGTGCACGCCGGAGACGCCGAGCGAGAGCTCGAAACGCAGGGCGGGATCGTCGCGCAGGACCCTGACGACGTCGAGCAGGCGCTCGCGCCTGACGTGGAAGGTCAGCTCGCCCCGGTCGACGACCACGCGCTCGACGGCGTCGGCGAGATCGCCGCCGAGGGCGCGCTCCAGCTCGTCGGCGACGGTGTCGAAGTAGCCGCCGTACGGGCGGGCGCTGGACAGCTCGGGCTTGCGCCGCACGACGAGGCGGCCGTAGCCCGAGGTGTCACCGGTGCCCGAGGCGCCGAACATGCCCAGGTGGGCGATCGGCTCCTCCGGCACCTCGGGGAGGTTGTCAGCGGGTTCGCTCGTCATTTGGCGGTTCCCTGGTCGATCAGCGGCAGCGTCCGCAGGGCCTGCAGTTCGAGCTCGTCGATCTGCTTGGCGCGGTGGGCGCCGAACTTCGTGTTCTGGATCTTGTCGTGCAACTTGACGATCGCGTCGATGAGCATCTCGGGCCTCGGCGGGCAGCCGGGCAGGTAGATGTCGACGGGGACGACGTGGTCGACGCCCTGCACGATCGCGTAGTTGTTGAACATGCCGCCGCTGGAGGCGCAGACGCCCATCGCGATGACCCACTTGGGCTCGGCCATCTGGTCGTAGATCTGGCGCAGCACCGGGGCCATCTTCTGCGACAGCCGCCCCGCGACGATCATCAGGTCGGCCTGGCGCGGAGACGCCGAAGCGCGCTCCATGCCGAAGCGCGCCAGGTCGTGCTTGGGACCGCCGGTGGACATCAGCTCGATGGCACAGCAGGCAAGGCCGAACGTCGCCGGCCAGACGGAGTTCTTGCGTGCCCAGCCGGCGACCTGCTCGACCGTGCTGAGCATGAACCCGCTCGGAAGTTTCTCTTCAAGACCCATATCTAGTCCCAGTCCAGACCCTTGCGGCGCCACACGTACGCGTAGGCCACGAGCACGGTGACGATGAACAGCAGCATCTCGACCAACCCGAAGATCCCGAGCTGGTCGAACGCGACCGCCCACGGGTAGAGGAAGATGATCTCGATGTCGAACACGATGAACAGCATCGCGGTGACCATGTACTTCAGCGGGAAGCGTCCTCCGCCCACGGGCTGGGGCGTCGGCTCGATCCCGCACTCGTAGGCGTCGAGTTTCGCGCGGTTCCAGCGCTTGGGACCGGTGAAGGGGGCGATCGTCACCGAGAAGATCGCAAATCCCGCCGCGAGAACGGCGAGCACCAGGATGGGTGCGTACAACTCCATCGCTACGCCTCCTCTCCCATCTCCACGCGCGCCGGCGCGTAGCTCTGCGTTGTGGTGTATTTCGAAAGTCTAGGCAGGGCGATCATCGCCCTCGGCCCCAGGTGCTCGGCACTCGTCGATCTCATGCCGGTGGAGCCACCTTCGACAGGGCGTTGATGATGCGGTCGGACGCGTCACCCCGCCGGTCGGTGAGATTAGCAAGAAGCTTGAGCGCGAACCGCATCAGGTGCGGGTGCGGCAGCGCGTGACGCGTGGCGAAGTTCATCACCCCGCGGTGCCCGATCAGCTCCACGAATCCCCTGCCGAGGGTGAAGTAACCACCGTATGCGTCTTTCAGGGTCTGAGGGTAAGCCCGCAGCACGCGCTCCCGCTGCGCGGGGGTGGCCCTGGCGAGCGCCTGCACGATCATCTCGGCGGCGATGTGGCCGGTCTCCAGCGCGTACGCGATGCCCTCGCCGTTGAACGGGTTGATCATCCCGCCCGCGTCGCCCACCAGCACCAGGCCCCGCGTGTAGTGCGGCTGGCGGTTGAAGGCCATCGGCAGCGCGGCGCCCCTGATGGGGGCCGTCATGTTCTCCTCGACGTAGCCCCACTCGGGGGGCATGCCCTTCACCCAGCGTTTGAGCAGGTCACGGTAGTCCATGCCCTTGAAGGACTCGCTGGTGTTCAGCAGGCCCAGGCCCACGTTGGAGGTGCCGTCGCCGACGCCGAAGATCCAGCCGTAGCCGGGCAGCAGGGTGTCGCCGTCCCACAGCTCCAGCCAGGTCTCCAGGTAGTCGTCGTCGTGGCGGGGGCTCTCGAAGTAGGTCCGCACGGCGACGCCCATCGGGCGGTCCTCGCGCTTGTGCAGCCCCATCGCCAGGGAGATGCGGGTGGAGTTGCCGTCGGCGGCGACCACCAGCCGCGAGCGGTAGGTGACCTCCTGGCCGTCCCGTCTGGCGACCACGCCGGTGATGTGCCCGCTGCGCTCGTCGAGGACCGGGGCGGTGACGTTGACCCCCTGCAGCAGGCGGGCGCCCGCCTTGACCGCGTTGGCGGCCAGGATCTCGTCGAAGTCCTGGCGGGTGCGGACCAGGCCGAAGTCGGGGTAACTCGACAGCTCAGGCCAGTCGAGCTCGAAGCGCATCCCGCCGCCGACCACGCGCAGGCCCTTGTTGCGGACCCAGCCGGGGGCGTCGATGTCGATCCCCATCGCGATGAGCTGCTTGACCGCTCGGGGCGTCAGCCCGTCGCCGCAGACTTTCTCGCGGGGGAAGGTGGTCTTCTCGAGCAGCAGGACGTCGAGCCCGGCCTGCGCGAGATGGAAAGCGGTTGTCGAACCGGCGGGCCCGGCGCCGACGACGATGACGTCGGCGTCAGCCTCAGCGACTTTCCGCTGTGTGGCGGCTGGCACGGTCACGGGACCTGTCCTGTCCTACACGCTTAAGGGGCCTCGGGGTAAGGGGCCTTTCGTTCCTTTGTGAAGGGCTTCACAAACTTGTCGGGCCGAAGTCTAACGCCTTTGCAGGGCAAAGTGTCAGGCGGGTGTTGCCATCGCCCGTGAATCTTCTAAACGGGCTTGTACGCACGGTGAAGGGCCACGATTCCGAAGGTGAGATTGCGCCAGGCGACGCGTTCCCAGCCCGCCCCCTGAATGATCTTCGCCAGCCCCGCCTGGTCGGGCCAGGCCCTGATCGACTCCGCCAGATACTCGTAGGAGTCGTCGTTGGACCCGAACAGCTTCGCGGCCTGCGGCATCAGCCTCATCAGATACTGCGAGTACACGAGGTCGAAGGACTTCGGCGTGGGGTGCGAGAACTCCAGGATCACCAGCCGCGCGCCCGGCCTGGCCACCCGGTACATCTCGCGCAGCGCCTGGCCGGTGTCGTGCACGTTGCGCAGTGCCGTGGAGATCGTCACCGCGTCGAAGACGTCGTCGGCGAAGGGCAGCCGCAGCGCGTCGCCCGCGACGAAACTGACGTTCCGCACGCCCCCTCCGTAGATGCCCGAGCCTCCCCTGCGCCTGACCCCGGTGCTCAGCATGCCGAGCGAGAAGTCGGAGGCGATCGCGCGGGCGCCCAGCGTGGTGAACGCGTCGGTGGACGTACCGGTGCCCGCGCCGAGGTCGAGGACCAGCTCGCCGGGGCCCGCGTCGACGGCCGCGGCGGCGGCCTTGCGCCACAGCCGGACCTGGCCCAGCGAGATAACGTCGTTGACAAGGTCGTACCGCCTGGCCGTGCGATCGAACATCGCGGCGACCTCGTGCGGCTGCTTGTCCAGAGAAGCGCGCGTCATGACCCCCACCCTAGGGCCGCCCCGACAATCCACGGAAAGTAGTCATTACATTACTCAGAGCATGCTAAAAATTGTCGAATGTTTGCCAGAGCCACTTACGCGCTGGTCGCGGTCCTGATCCTGGTTCCCTCCGGGATCGCCGCCGCCGGCACCACGAAGCACAGCAGGGTCGTCTCGGCCGATCCGGTGGACACCACTCCCCACGTGCTCGACGGGATCGTCAACGCCATCGCGCTGGTGGACGGCACGGTGGTGGTCGGCGGCTCGTTCGGCGAGGTGCGCGAGGCCGGGAGCGTGCGGGAGGCGAGGGTGCTGCCGCGCACCAACCTCTTCGCCTACGACCTGGCCACCGGCCGGATCCTGCCCGGCTTCGCGCCGCGTCTCGACCGCCCGGTCCAGGCCCTGGCGGCGGGGGTCCACGGCACCGTCTACGCGGGCGGGCGGTTCACGAAGACCGGCGGGGCGCGGACGCGGGGCCTGGCCCTGCTCCGGCTCTCCGACGGCTCCCCGGTCCCCCGCTTCGACGCCCAGGTCCTCGGCGGCACGGTCACCGGCCTGGCCAGGCTCGGCCGCCACCTCTACGCGGGCGGCGACTTCACCCACGTCGGCGGCGTCGCCCGTACGGCACTGGCCAGGCTCGACGCCGTCACCGGCGCGGCCGACCCGTCCTTCACGATCGAGCCCGGCGCGCCCAGGGGAGGCAGGACCAGGGTCCACGCGATCTCCCTCAGCCACGGCAGGCTCGCGGTCGGCGGCGACTTCACCACCCTCGGCGGCCTGCCGCGCGCCCAGCTCGGCCTGATCACCGTCACCGCCCCGAACACTCCCGTGTCAAGCACCCTCACGCCGAGTTTCGCACCGGGCGCCTCCGCGCTGAGCGCCCTCGCATCGGGCACCTCCGCACCGGACGCCTCCATGCCGGGCCTCGCCGCGTCACCGGCCGTGGTCGCGCCGTGGCGGACCGACGCCTACCGGGGCAGGTGCATGGCCGACTTCCCCGGCTACGTGCGGGGGCTGGACTTCGCCCCCGACGGGAGCTACCTCGCCGTCGTCACGACCGGCGGCCCGGGGGGCCCGGACCGGATGTGCGACACCGCCGCCCGCTTCGAGACCGGCGCGCGCGGCATGGTGGAGCCGACATGGGTGAACCACACCGGGGGCGACTCGCTGTACGCGGTGGCGGCGACGGGGGCGGCCGTCTATGTCGGCGGGCACCAGCGCTGGCTGAACAATCCGAGCGGCCACGACTCCGCGGGCCCCGGGGCGGTGGCGCGGCCGGGGATCGGCGCGATCCATCCGCGTACCGGCAAGGCCCTGACATGGAACCCGACGCGGGAACGCGGAATCGGGGTCAAGGCATTCCTCGCGCATCCCGGCGGATTACTGGTTGGTAGTGACACAACCCACCTTGGTCACGAGTACCATGCCCGAGTCGGCATGTTCCCGTTGCCGATCACTCCCGATTCTTAGTGATTCGCTCGCTCAGCGCGTCTCTCTGCTTCGAGAGCAGGACGTAACTGGCCACACCGCTGACCAGGAATGCGGCGATCAACAGGACCAGGGGCTGGCGCAGGCCGAGGATATAGAGCACTCCCAGGCTCACGGCCAGCAGACCGACCCGGGACGCGGTGTAAACGATGACGGGATGCACAGCGTCGAGGCTACGTCACTCCGCTCACGCCGTCGCGATCGCGGTGGCTGTAGGCGTAACTCTTCGCATCCACTGCGAGCGCTGCTAGTCTTCCCAAGAGATCTGTTTCGTAAAGAAACACCCACGAGAGCCTCAAAAAGGCTCTATCATATAACAATCGGGCAGGCAGTAGATAACAACCCGTGATCTTTGTTGAAAACCACGGATAAATCAGGCTTCGCTCGGCACACTGGTTACCTGTCCGCCCGCTGGCAGGAAGCGGGATGCGAGGGGGAGAGATTGTGGAGAGTAGCAGCGAGCGTCTGCTGACGCCCGGAGAGGTTGCCGCCCTCTTCCGGGTCGACCCAAAGACGGTTACACGCTGGGCCGCGGCAGGCCGCATCAGCAGCATCCGTACCCCCGGAGGGCACCGGCGTTTCCGCGAGTCGGAAGTGCACGCCCTTCTGCGTGGAGAGGACGTCTTGACGGCCGAACGGCCGGCAGGCGAGTCCCCGCGCGTCTGACGACTTAGGACGTCACACCATCGGTGATCCTGCGCGCCTTACCCGGAAGCCGCAGGGTCACCGTGGAGTCGTGTGAAGTACGACACGACACGGACGGTGACCTCCCCCGTCACCGGGCCACCCGCCCCGCCGGGCCCGCCGCCGCGTTCCGCACCCGGAGCCACCCGGCGCGCTCCGGCCCCCGATCTCCCCGGTTCCGCGAAGCCCCCGAGCCTCTTAGGTCTCCTGCTCGGCCTTGAAGGCCAGAAACTCCCGCTCCAGCTCGTCGTTCTCCTCCAGCCACCGGCGGCGGCGCTCGGCCCACTCCTCCTCGGTGAGCGACTCGGCCAGCCAGCGGTCGTAGTCGGGATCCCCCGGAGAGACCTCCACGTAGGCGTTGCCGATCAGACGCCCGTCATCGCTGGCCAGGGTCTGCGGCACGCGCAGGGTCCCGTCAGCGAGCCTGACGACGTACATCCCAGATCACCTAGATTCCGTAGCGCCGGTTGAAGAACAACATGACGTTGAGCGCCATCCGCGTGTCGCCGCCCAGCATGTCCACCAGCGCGGGGCGCTGCCGGGAGACGATCGCGGCGAAGGCGTCGGCGAAGAACTCCTTGCGCCCCAGGTCGTTCGACTGGAGATGGAACCCCGAGGCCAGCACGGGAACGCACTGGGCGTAGAGGGCGGCGAACTCCGGGGAGTCGGACACCCAGTCGCCGTGCGGGGCGTCCACGTCGTCCAGGGCGTGCCCGACCTCGTGCATCATCACGTCGGGGGTGGGCGAGGGGCGGTCTCCCACCACGATCTTGTGGTCGCCGTACGCCCCCGCGCAGACGTCCCACGTCGCCCGGCCCGAGGGGAGCGGCGCGCCGCGCAGGTATCCCATGTCGTCCAGGTCGGGCACCCCGCCCGCGCCGACGTAGATGCCGTCGAGACCGGCGGCCAGCTTGTCCTTCAGCACGTCCGGCAGCCTCGCCAGGCTCTCCACCGCCCGTACGACCTCGGGGGGCGGTGTCTCCCGCCGCGAGTCCCACTGGCGGTGCAGGATGCGCTCCAGGCGCCCGCAGTGGCGCAGGCCGTCACCCAGGTCGGGGGTGTCGGGGGAGTTGGGCTGGGCCCTGGGACTCTCGTCGTCGAGCTCGAAGTCCTTCCAGGTGTACTGCGGGCGGTCGGCCACCGGGGCCGTGACCGTCCCGACCCGGCGCTCGGGCTCGCGGGGGACCTCACGCGGGGCTTCCCTCACGGCACTCTCCGCACGCGTGGCCGGACCCCGCTGCCACCACCGCCGTCGATGGCGGCCCTTGTCGCCCGAATGTGCCATCACACCCCCTGGGGAAGTGGCAACGGGTCTACGGTACGGGGTGGGAGCCTTGCCAGTCATCCGTAACGCGGAGCCGGACCGCAGCAGGTCCCACGATGGCTTACAGTTCGGGCATGCCCCTGCTTGTCGGTCTGGCGATACTCGCCTTCTGGCTCTACTGCCTGTTCGACGTCATCACCACGCCGGACGAGGAGTCCAGGAACCTTCCCAAGCTCCTCTGGGTGCTCATCGTGGTGCTGATGCCGATCGCCGGAGGGACCTTCTGGCTGCTGCTCGGCCGGCCGACCGGTCCCAGGGCGCCCCGCTCCCTCCTGGCCGAGGACAGGCCGCCGCGCCCCGAGGCTCCCAAGGGCCCCGACGACGACCCCGACTTCCTCAAGGACCTCGACCGCCGCCTGCGCGACGACGACTGAGACGGCGATCGACCGACCGGTACGCCCCCTTGCGGACGACCGAATTCCGGCGTGAAACCGCCGGGAATCCCGCGTGGAAATCAACGGGAACCCCGGCGGGGAAATGCGGCCGGAAATTCCGATGGGAAAATTCGGCCCGGGGAAATCTCGGTGTCGAGAATCAGCCGGTGTCGAGAATCAGCCGGGAACCTCGGCGTAGGAGTGCAGGCCGCCGAGGAAAATGTTCACCCCGACCAGGTTGAACAGCAGGCAGGCGAAGGCGACGAGCTGCACGATCATGGCCGCCCTGCCCTTCCAGCCCGCGGTGGCCCTGGCGTGCAGGTAGGCGGCATAGGCGATCCAGGTGATGAACGCCCAGATCTCCTTGGGGTCCCAGCCCCAGTAGCGGCCCCAGGCCTTGTCGGCCCAGAGAGCTCCGGCGATGACGGCGAAGGTCCAGATCGGGAAGCCGATCACGATGGCCCGGTGCGCGACCCGCTCCAGGTCCTGCCGGGACGGCAGCCTGACCGCGGTGTCCTTCCTGACCAGATAGAGGATGCCGGAGACCCCGGCCACGATGAACAGCCCGCTGGCGACGATCGCCGCCGAGACGTGGATCGCGACCCAGTACGAGTTCAGCGCGGGCACCACGGGACCGGCCTGCACGTGCAGGTACCGGACGGCGAAACCGAGCCCCAGCGCGGCGGCGACCGTGACGAACGCGCCCAGGAAACGGACCGGGTAGCGGAGCTGCATGAACAGGAACGCGCTCACCGCCGCGAAGCACATGGCGACCACGAACTCGTACATGTTGCCCCACGGCCACCGGTCCACGGCCAGGCCGCGGGTGAGGAGGGAGGCGAGGTTGGCGGCCCAGCCGAGCCAGCTCAGCCCGACGGCCACCGGCCCCGCCCACACCGCCCAGGCGGGGGGCGCCTTCTCGGCGGGAACGCCCTCGGCGGCACCGGCCGGGCTCTCGCCTCCGCCGACGGTGGCCAGGACGGGCACCTTCACCCGGGCCGAAGCCCTCGCCGACCGGCCGAAGGCCAGGTCGAGGGCGTAGGCGATCATTGCGGAGACGTAGAGCAGCACCGTCGCCAGGATGAGCTGGTCGCTCAACGTGGCGAGGCCGGCGTCGACCTCAGCGGACATCCTTCACTCCTGAATTCGGAACTCCTGGGTTCAATGCGGAGACGATCTCGGTGAACTCGTCGCTGAAATCGCCGCCCTCGGTGCGCGTGAGGCCGCCCGCCTCGACCCGGCGGTCCTCGTGGATCCGGACCCATATCCTGCGGCGGCGTACGGTCAGGGTCAGCACCAGGCCGACGACGGCGAGGACCGAGGCCACGAACGCGGGCATCCGGCCCGGGTCGTGGGTGATCTGCAGGGCGATCCACTCCCTGACGCCGGTGAACTCGATCGAGCCCGCGCCGTTCGGGAGCGTGAGCTTCTTGCCGACCGCCAGCGGGTCGGCCTTCATGACCAGCGGCTTCATCTTCTTCAGGCTCGCCGGGTCCAGCTCGTAGACCGACTGCGGGCGGCCGTCCTTCAGGCCCAGGTCACCGGCGAAGGCGCCGTACACCTGGGCGGTGGGGTTGGCGGCGCCGGGGAAGACCGAGACCCACTCCGAGCCCACCGGGACGGTCGTCGGCAGGAAGCCGACGAGGACGCCGAGCTGCTCGGGCCGCGCGTCCGGGACCTTGATCACGCACTCGGAGGTGAAGGTGGCGGGCTGGACGACCAGGCAGGGCACCGGACCGTCGAAGGCGACCTGGCCCTCGCCGTCGGTGATCCTGAAGGTCGGCGCATAGCCGTGGTCGATCAGGTAGCTCAGCGTGCCGTTGACGTCCAGCGGCTCGTTGACCTTCAGGACGTAGTCGCGCGGGGCGGCGCCGGGGGCGTCCTCGACCTTGAGCCTGGCCTCGTAGTCGAGGGCCTGGCCCGCCTTCTCGCCCTTCGCGATGTAGGTCGCCTGGAAGTCGTCGACGGTGAAGGAGAACGGCTCCAGCGACTCGGCGTTCACCTGGGGGCCCGGCATGTAGCGGTCGTAGGCCGCGACCGTGTTGGCGAACCCCTCGCCCTCCACGACCAGCACGTTGCCCCGGTAGCCGTACAGCGCCCCGGCCCCGACCGCGACCAGCAGGCCGAGCAGGGCGACGTGGAACAGCAGGTTGCCGGTCTCGCGCAGGTAGCCCTTCTCCCCGGCGACCCAGTCCGGCCCCGTGGTCACCCGGAACCGCCTGGCGCGCAGCCTCGCGGCGGCCTCCTCGACGGTGAGGTCGGCCTCGAAGGCGGCGTGCTGCGGCAGCCTGCCCAGGTTGCGCGGCGCCGCGGGCGGCTTCCTGCGCAGCTCCCGCAGGTGGGTCGCGGTACGGGGGAGCACGCAGCCGATCAGGGACACGAACAGCAGAAGGTAGATCGCCGCGAACCAGGGCGCCCTGAACACGTCGAACAGCCAGAACCTGTCCAGCCACTCGGCGAGCCCGGGGCTGTCCTCGAAGTACTGGAAGACCTTGGCGTCGGAGACACCGCGCTGCGGCCAGATCGAGCCGGGGATGGAGCCCAGGGCGAACAGGAACAGCAGGATCAGCGCGGTCCGCATCGAGGTGAGCGTCCGCCAGAACCAGCGCGCCCACCCCACGACTCCCAGGCCCGCGGGCCGCCGCGCCTCGTCCACCGCTCGCTCCCCCGTCTTCGGGTCGACGGACACCATCAGATCACCGGCTCGAATCCGCCGACCCAGCCCTGGGTCATCGCGACGAGCTGCTCCCACAGCCCGGTGACGAGCAGCACGCCGACGACGACCAGCATCACGCCGCCCGCCCGCGTGATCAGCCGCGAGTGCCTGCGTACCGCCTTGAACGTCCTCAGCGCCCTGCTGTACGCCAGCCCGGCCGCCACGAACGGCAGGCCGAGGCCGAGCGCGTACGCGAAGGCGAGGATCGCGCCGCGCCCGGCGCTGCCCTCGTTCAGGCCGAGGGTGAGCACGACCCCGAGGGTGGGGCCGATGCAGGGGGTCCAGCCCAGGCCGAACACCACGCCGAGCAGGGGTGCCCCGGCCAGGCCCGCGGCCGGGAGCCGTTGGATGCGGAAGTCCCGCCGCAGGCCGGGGACGACCCCCATGAAGGCCAGGCCGAGCACGATCGTGAGGGCGCCCAGCACCCGCGTGATGATCCCGGCGTTGCCGAACAGGGCCGAGCCGAGGCCGCCGAAGAGCGCTCCCCCGGCCACGAACACGAAGGCGAAGCCCAGGACGAACAGCACGATGCCCGCGACCATGCGCCCCCGCCGGGGGTCGGCGCTCATACCGGTCACGTACGACAGGTAGCCGGGGACCAGCGGCAGCACGCACGGCGACAGGAACGACACCAGCCCGGCCGCGACCGCGATCGGCAGCGCCAGCGCCAGCGAGCCACCGGCGACGGTGCCCACGAGGTCGGCGCTCATCGCGGCTCCGGCCGTCGTCCGGAGCCGTTATCGCTCATCGCCGACCTTGGTCACGGCGTTGAGGAGATCCTTGTACTTGACCGCGCCGAGGGCCCTGGCGGCGATCCGGCCCTGACGGTCGATGATCAGGGTGGAGGGGATGGCCGCGGGCGGGACCGTGCCCTGGAAGGAGAGCGCGACCTTGCCCGGCTGGTCGAAGATGCTCGGGTACCCCGATTGGTGGCTGCGTTCGAACGCGAGCGCGTCGGCCTTGCGGTCCTTGAAGTCGATGCCGAGGAACTCCACGCCGTCCGCCTTCGTCTTGGCGGAGATGTCCTTGAGCACCGGCGCCTCGGCCCGGCAGGGCGCGCACCAGGAGGCCCAGAAGTTGATCACCACGATCTTGCCCTTGTGGGCCGCGAGGGTCGCGGTACCCCCGTCGAGGGTCTCCCCCTGGACCTGCGGGGCGACCTTGCGGTCAGCGGCCTGGAACAGGGTGATCTTTCCGTCGCCCGCCACGAAGCGGGTGTCGCCGGTCTGCGGCTGCGATCCCTGGTTTCCGGCGCACCCGGCCACGGCGATCAGCAGCGCGGCGGCGGCGAAGGATTGTGCGCGCATGGGTGACGGAGGCTCCTTGTACTACAAGCGGTAGAGCAATCACTGTACCGGCGGGGTCAGGCGCCCGGCACAGTGGGGCGTTTGACGAGCGCCGCCGCGGGCTCGCTGTATCCGACGCTGATCAGACGGTTTCCCTCGAAGGAGAAGCTCGTGAGACTGGCGAGGCCGCACTGCCTGCGGCGCGGGTCGTGCGGCAGGCGCCTGCCCTCGGCCGCGAGCCTGATGGTCCAGATCGGGAGCTGGTGGCTGACCATGATCGCCTCATGGCCGCGCGCCGCGTCGCGGGCGGCGTCGATCGCGGCCCTCATCCGGCTGACCAGGTGGGTGTAGCGCTCCCCCCAGGAGGGGCGGACCGGGTTCCACAGGTAGCGGTAGAAGCGCGGGTTGCGGAAGAGGGTGTCGCCCCTGCCGAGGGAGAGGCCCTCGAAGATGTTCTCGGCCTCGATGAGCCGCTCGTCGATCGTGACGTCCAGGTGGAAGGTCTCGGCGAACGGGGCCGCCGTCTCCTGGGCACGCTCCAGCGGCGAGGAGAACAGCGCGGTGACGTCACGTCCGGCGACCGCCTTCGCCACCGTCTCGGCCATCTGGCGGCCGTTGTCGGAGAGGTGGTAGTCGGGAAGCCTGCCGTACAGGACGTTGGCGGGATTGTGCACCTCACCGTGGCGCAGGAGGTGAACGACGGTGGTCTCAGCCATGGTCCCGCCAGCTTACCGACAGGTAAGGGGTGGTGGCCGGGCAGGTGGGCCACTCGGGGCTGATGGGGCGGAATATGGGGCAGGATAGGGTCGCCCGCGTGAGCCTCCCCCTGCGCTCGCCCTCTCCTCGGGAGGGTCGCCTCCGTGAGCCTCAGGGGGGTCGCCTCCGTGAGCCCCCCTGTGCTCGTCTTCTCCTCAGGAGGGTCGCCTTCGTGAGCCCCTCTGTGCTTCCTCTCCTCAGGAGGGTCGCCCCGTGAGCCTCCCTGTGCTCGTCCTCTCCCCAGGGGAGTCGCCTCCGTGAGCCCCTCTGTGCTCGTCCTCTTTTCAATGGGGTCGCCTCCGTGAGTCCCCTCGCGCTCGCCCTCGTTCTCGCCTCCGCCGTCGCCCACGCCTGCTGGAACCTGATGAGCAAGCAGGCGGCCGAGGCCGACGGCGTCGTCTTCGTCTGGATGGTGGCCGCCGCGTCCACGCTGCTCTGGACGCCGGTCGCGGTGGGCTACCTCCTTCTCGGCGGCACCGGCCCCTCCTGGGCCGATCTCGGGGTGATCGCCGCGAGCACCACGTTGCACCTGGGCTACTTCATGCTGCTCCAGCGCGGCTACCGGCACGGCGACCTGTCGATGGTCTACCCGATCGCCCGCGGTACCGGGCCGCTGCTGGCCAGCCTGGTCGCCATCCTGTTCCTCGGTGAGCGGCCGGGCCCCGCGGGCATCGCCGGGATCCTGCTGGTCGGGGTGGGCGTCCTCCTGCTCGGCACGGCGCGCGGGCCCAGCCGTCAGGACCTGAGCGGGATCGGGTTCGGGCTGGCCACCGGGCTGTTCATCGCGGCGTACACCGTCTGGGACAAGCAGGTCGTGAGCGTCTTCGCGGTGGCGCCGATCCTGCTCAACTACGGTTGCGACCTCTCCCGCACCCTGGTCCTGACCCCGTCGGCGCTCGGCTCCCGCCGCAGGGGCCTGATCCCGCCCGTCTGGCACGAGCACCGGGCGCGGGTGCTGGGCGCGGCGGTACTGATGCCGCTCTCCTACGTCCTGGCGCTGACCGCGTTCACGTTCTCGCCGATCAGCGTGGTGGCCCCGGTACGGGAGGTGAGCGTGCTCGTGGCGGTGCTGCTCGGCGGCAGGCTGCTGGCCGAGGGCGACCTGACCCGGCGGCTGCTGTCCGCCTGCGTCATCGTCGGCGGCGTGGTGACGATCGCCCTCAGCTAGCGGCGCCCTACACCGAGCCCGCCGGGGGCCGGAAGCCGAGGGAGCCAAGAGTAAGCGAACGCCCGGCATCCGCCCGAGACGTCACCCGGAGCCGCCGGGGCCACCCGGGACCACCGGGGAGGCCGTCGCCGGAGCCGTCACCGGGACCGCCATGGGCTTGACAGGCCCGGCGGGCTCGGACACGGGGCCGCGGAAGTCGGCGGAGACGGCCTTCAGCGCCTCGACCGCGGCGCGGATGGCCGGGCGGCGGGCGGCGTCGTTCCGCCAGAGCGCGTAGATCCTGCGCGTCGGGCGCGACCTGATCGGGACGACCCGTACCCCCGGCGGGACGAAGTCGCGGCCCAGCCGGGGGATGATGGCGCATCCCTGCTCCGCCGCGACGAGGGCCATCTGGGTCGGATACTCGTCCGTCATGCAGGTGATGTCCGGCTCCAGCTCGGCCGAGCGCAACGTGTGGACCAGCCAGTCGTGGCAGATCGTGCCGGGTGCGGAGCTGATCCACTGCTCCCCGGACAGCTCGGCGAGCTCGATCTCGGGACGGCCCGCCAGCGGGTGGGACGCGGGCAGGATCGCGTCGGCGATGTCGTCGAAGAGCGTGGCCCGGGACAGCCCTTCGGGGATCGCCACCGGGCGGTTCATCCAGTCCTGGATCACCGCGAGGTCGAGCTCGCCCCTGGCCACCTCGCGGATCTGCCGTTCCGGCTCGCGCTCCATGAGCTGGAGGCGCAGGTCGGGGTGGCGCCTGCGCAGCAGGGTGAGCGCGGCGGGCATCAGGCCCCGGGCCGCCGTGGGGAAGGCGCCGATGCTCAGCCGCCCCACGACCGCGCCGCGCAGCGCCTCGAAGTCGGCCTCCGCCGTCTCGACCAGCGCGAGGATGCGCTCGGCGTGGTCGGCGAGCAGCCCGGCCGCGTCGGTGAGCCGCACCCCGCGCCCGTTGCGCTCCAGCAGGGTCGCGCCCGTCTCCCGCTCCAGCTTGGCCAGCTGCTGGGAGACCGCGGAGGGGGTCACCATGAGCGCCTCGGCCGCGGCGCCCACCGAGCCGTAGACGGAGACCGCGTGCAGGGCCTTGAGCCGGTTGAGATCCAACATGTAAGCAACTCTAAACGACATCGGTCAGAAAGTCTCACTTGTGCTGAAATATCGTTGGAAACGACGATGATTGCATGCGTACCCGGCATCTCCTCCTCGCCGTCGGTCTCGCGGCCATGTGGGGCTTCAACTTCGTGGTCATGGAGGCCGGGCTCCGGCACTTCCCCCCGCTGTTCTACGTGGCGCTGCGCTTCCTGCTGGCCGCCTTCCCCGCCCGTACTGCTCGTCGGCGGTCCCGGGGTGCCCTGGCGGAAGGTGCTCGTGGCCGGGGCCACGCTCGGCATCGGGCAGTACACCCTGCTGCTGATGGGCATGCGGGCGGGCATGCCCGCCGGGCTGACCTCGCTCGTCGTCCAGATCCAGGCGGTCTTCACCAGCGTCCTGGCGGTCGCCCTGCTGGGGGAGCGGCTCACCCGGCGGCGGATCACCGGCATGGCGGTCGCGTTCGCCGGTCTGGCGCTGATCGCCGCCGACCTGGGCACCGGCGGCCCCATCGGCGCGTTCCTGCTGGTCGTCGGCGCGGCGTTCTTCTGGAGCGCGGGCAACATCGCGATCAGGAAGGCCGCGCCGCCCGACTCGTTCCGCTTCATGGTCTGGATCTGCGGGGTCGCGGCCATCCCCATGACGCTCCTGGCCCTGCTGGTGGAGGGGGTACCCCGCCTGGAGTTCTCGGTGGAGGGCAGCCTGTCGGTGATCTACGTGGCACTGATCGCCACCCTCGGCGGCTTCGGCATCTGGGGCTTCCTGCTCAAGCGCTACGACGCCTCGGTGGTCGCCCCGTCGGCCCTGCTCATCCCGCCCTTCGGCATGGCCTCGGCCGCCCTGTTCACCGGCGAACCGCTCTCCCCGGCCAAACTCGCCGCCGCCGCCCTGATCATCTCCGGCGTCCTCTACGCCGGCACCCGCGCCCGTACGACCCCCCTGACAGACAGGGCACCGGAAGCGGAGAGAGTCTGAATCACCCCGACAGGCGGCAGGACCGGAAGCTACGGTGACCGGCATGGACGCCGCCTTCGACCACTGGCCGTCGCCACCCCCGGAAGGCTGGACCGCCGACGACCTCGACCGCCTCTCCGAAGGCCCTGACGGCGAACCAGGCTTCTTCGAGCGCGTCGAGCTGATCGACGGAGCACTCGTCTTCGCCGCTCCCCAGACACGTTTCCACCAGCGCGTCCTGGCCGGTCTGGCGACCGGTTTGAAGATCCGCGCTCCTGGTCACGTCGCGGTCGTGACCCGGATGGACGTCAAGCTCGGCCACCGGATGCGCCCCTGTCCCGACGTCGTGGTCGTCGACGCGAAGGCCGCCGATGACGACGAGCGGACGTTCTACACCCCCGGCGAGGTGCACCTCGCCATCGAGGTGGTCTCCCCCGAGTCCGAGGACCGCGACCGCAAGACCAAGCCGTCCCGCTACGCCGAGGCGGGCATCGCGCACTTCTGGCGGGTGGAGAACAACGACGGCTCCCCCGTGGTCTACGTCTACGAGCTCGACCCCGCCACCCACGCGTACGCTCTGACCGGCATCCACCACGACCGGCTGACCGTCCCGGTGCCCTTCCCGATCACCATCGACTTCGGCGATCTGCCCAGGTAGCGCCGGTCCCCACTACGTGGAAGCCTGTGCGGCGGCCTTGGCGGCGGCGGGGAGGGCGTCGGCGATACGGGAGAGGGCCTCGTCGTCGTGGGCGGAGGACAGGAACCACGCCTCGTACGCCGACGGCGGCAGGTAGACGCCCTGGTCGAGCATCGCGTGGAAGAACGCCCGGTAGGCGGCGGTGTTCTGCTTCTGCGCGGCGGCGAAGTCGGTGACCCGCTCGTCGGTGAAGAAGATCGAGAACAGGCTCCCGGCGCGCTGCAGGCGGTGCGGCACCCCGGCCGCGGCCAGGGCGTCGGCGGCGGCACGGCCGATGACCAGCGCCGCGGCGTCGACCCGGTCGTAGACCCCCTCGTCGCAGGCGCGCAGGGTGGCCAGACCGGCCGCGCAGGCCAGCGGGTTTCCTGACAGGGTGCCCGCCTGGTAGACCGGCCCCTCCGGCGCGAGGTGGGCCATCACGTCCGCGCGCCCGCCGAACGCGGCGGCGGGCAGGCCGCCGCCCATGACCTTGCCGAAGGTCATGAGGTCGGCGTCGACCGGGTCCAGCCCGTACCAGCCGGACTCCGACACCCGGAAGCCGGTGAGCACCTCGTCGACGATCAGCAGGGCGCCGTGCGCGGTGCACAGCTCGCGCAGCGTGGCGTTGAACCCGTCAAGCGGCGGGACGACGCCCATGTTGGCCGGGCACGCCTCGGTGATCACACACGCGATGTCGGCGCCGAAGGTCTGGAAGGCCTCCGTGACGGCCTCGACCGAGTTGTACGGGAGCACCACTGTGTCGGCGGCCGAGGCGCCGGTCACGCCGGGGGTGTCGGGCAGGCCGAAGGTCACCACGCCGGAACCGGCCGAGGCGAGGAGGGCGTCGACGTGGCCGTGGTAGCAGCCCGCGAACTTCACGATCTTGGACCGGCCGGTGAAGCCCCGGGCCAGCCGCACGGCGGACATGGTGGCCTCGGTACCGGAGCTGACCAGGCGGACCTTCTCCACCGGCTCGACCCGGGCGACGATCTCCTCGGCGAGCTCGACCTCGCCGGGTGTCGCCGTACCGAACGAGGTGCCGTCGCGCAGCGCCTCCTGAAGGGCCTCGATCACGGCGGGGTGCCGGTGGCCGAGGATCATCGGCCCCCACGAGCAGACCAGGTCGACGTAGCGGTTGCCGTCGACGTCGGTGATGTAGGGGCCCTGCCCCGAGGTCATGAAGCGCGGCGTCCCGCCGACGGCGCCGAAGGCTCGGACCGGGGAGTTGACGCCCCCGGGGACGATCTCGCGTGCGCGGGCGAACAGGGCCTCGGAGTTCTCAGTACGGCTCACGTCCCCAAGGGTAGTCACCGGAGAACGGACCTCTGCCGGGAATGATCACCTTTGGGAGGACGATCACGGCCGGACCTCCTCACGGGCTCACGGGGCGACGGCCATACCTCCACGGGCACACCCGGCCGTGTCCGGACCGATGTCCTCGCAAAACGGGACACCAGCCCCGGGACAGCGGGACATCCCGTGGGAGATCCTTCGAGCATGGCAGTGACGACACCCCCTGCCGGGCGGCCGGAGTCCCGGCCGCCCGGCGTCCACGCCGTGGTCAACGGCGCCCTGGTCTACGGCTCCCTGGCGGTGGTCGCCGGTGGTGTCTACTCCGGCCTGACCTGGCTGACCGGCACGCTGGGCGGCGGACAGGACCCGGTGGCCGGGCTCGTCGCGGCACTCGCCGTGGGCGCGGTCTTCCACCCGTCGCGGCTGCGCCTGCAGCGGATGGTGGACCGGCTGCTGCGGGTCGAGCGCGATCCCTACCGGGTGGCCGACCGGCTGAGCCGTACCCTCCAGGAGGCCGTCGACCCCGCCGAGGGGCTGGCCACCGCAGCGGTGCTGGTCCGCCAGGCCCTCCGCGCCGACGGCGTGGCCGTCGAGGTCCACGGCGGGACCGTACGGGACGGCGAGCTGGGGGAACGGCCGGTCGAGACCCCGCTGGTCTGGCACGGAGAACCCGTCGGACGGCTGCTCAGCAGCGGTCCCGGCACCTCACCGGACCTGCTGAACGTGCTGGCCAGGCACCTGGCCGAGCTGGCGCACGCCGTACGGCTCACCGCCGACCTGCGACGCTCCAGGGAGCACATCCTCACCAGCCGGGAGGAGGAACGGCGCAGGCTCCGCCGCGACCTGCACGACGGGCTGGGACCGACGCTGGCCAGCCTGGCGATGACCGTGGACGAGGCCAGGCTCCGGCTGGAGCGCGACCCCGAGGCCGTGGAGGAACTGCTGGTCCGGGTACGCGACCAGATGGGCACCGCGATCATCGACGTCAGGGACCTGGTGTACGGCCTGCGCCCGCCCGCGCTGAACGACCTCGGCCTGGCAGGCTCGCTGCGCTCGCTGGCCAACGCGCCGGGACCGAGGGTGGACGTCGCGCTGGCCGGTTCGCTGGGCGACGTACCCCCGGCGGTGGAGGTGGCGGCCTACCGGATCGCCCAGGAGGCGCTCACCAACGTCCGCCGCCACGCCCAGGCCACCACCGCCCTGGTACGGGTCGAGGTGGTCCGGGCCGGGAGGGAACGTGCCAAACCGGTGGACCCCGGAGGCGGGTCCGAAGACGCGCCGGGCACTGCACCGGGCAGCGCACTGGATACCGCACCGGGCAGCGCGCTGGACACTGTGCCGGGCAGCGCGCCGGGCGACGGTGAGCCTCACCGCGGCTCCGTGGAGGCGGAGGCCGATCCCGCGGTCGGCGGGGACGAGCTGCGGCTCTCCGTCGCCGACGACGGGATCGGCCTGCCGGAACGGGTCCGCGGCGGCGTCGGCCTGGTCTCCATGCGCGAGCGGGCCGCGGAGGCGGGTGGCTCGTGCACGATCGGGCCACGTCCCGGCGGCGGCACGGAGGTCGTCGCCCGGCTCCCCCTCAAAACGGAGACGGCATGACCTCCCCCGCGCACACGGACACCGCGATCCCATCGGCGGACAGAGACGACATGACATCGCCCGCGCACGCGACGATCCCATCGGCGGACGGAACCCGCATGACCTCCCCTTCGCACGCGACGATCCCGCCGATGGACAGAGACGGCATGACCTTCCCCACGAACACCGCGATCCCGCCGGTGGACAAAACCGGCATGACCTTCCCTACGAACACGGACACCGCGATCCCGCCGGTGGACAGAACCGGCATAACCTCGCCCGTGCGCGAAACCGCCGCAGTCTCACCCGTACGTACGGACACGCGGGCACACACGCGCCCGCACGTGGACACCACCGAGGGCGGCGGGAGAGATCGGCGGAGGGTGGCGTTGGCCGTCCTCGTCTGGACCGGTGCGGTGCTGGGACCCGTGTTCAACATCCTGGCGGTCCGGCTGGCCGAGCTGAGCGCCTCGACCTGGACCGAACCCTTCATCACCCTGGACCCGACCGTCATCCTGTTCCCGGCCGCGGGCGCGTTCCTCATCACGCGCCGACCCGGGTTGGTCGTCCCCTGGCTGCTGTGGACCAGCGGGATCGTCGGCGGTCTCTACTACCTGATCTACAGCGGCGCCCACTGGTCCTACCTCACCGACCCCGGAGGGATCACCCCCTACCTCGCGTGGCTGGCGATGTGGCTGTGGTTGTGGCACGCTCCCGTGCTCATCTCGCTGCTGCCGCTGCTGTTCCCCGACGGCCGGTTGCCCTCCCGGCGCTGGCGGCCGGTGCTGTACGCCAACCTGGCCCTCATGGTCGGGCACTCGCTGTTCCTGGGACTGGCCCCCGATCCCGAGTTCGAGAGCCAGCTCCCGGTCCCGAACCCCTTCGGCGTCGAGGCGCTGCGCGAGATCTCACCGGCCGTGGAGTCGTACATCGGCGGCCCGATGATGGTGCTCACCGCGCTCGGCCTGCTGTCGCTGGCCTTCCGCTACCGGGCGGGCGACACCGAGCTACGGCGCCAGATCGCCTGGTACGTCGGCGCGCTGACGGTGTACCTGGCCTTCTGGATCGTCAAGGCGGCGACCGGCTCCTGGCTGCTGATGGCCCTGGAGACCGTCTTCATGGCCGGGCTGCCCCTGTCGATCATCGCGGCGGTGCTGCGCTACCGCCTCTACGGCATCGACGTCGTGCTCAACCGCGCGCTGGTCTACGGCTCCCTCGTCGCGGTCACCGGAGGGGTCTACTTCGGGCTGATCTGGGTGGCCGGTGCCCTCGCCAGCGACCTGGGCCAGGGCGCCAGGATGGTCGCGGCGCTGGCCGTGGGCGGGATCTTCCACCCGTTGCGGCTCCGCCTGCGGAGGATGGTGGACCGGGTCTTCGCCGTCGAGCGCGACCCCTACCGGGTCGTCGGCCTGCTGGGCCGTACCGGACAGGGGGCGCGGGATCCGGCGGCGGCCCTCGACGAGGCCGTGGCCGCGATCCGCGAGGCGCTGGGAGCCACCGGGGTCGGCGTCGAGGTCCGCACCGGCCGGGCCGGGGCGGCGCGTGTGTTCACGTACGGGGAGCTGCGGCCCGGAGCGCGGGAGGTGCCGCTGTTCTGGCACGCGGAGTGGGTCGGGACCCTGCTGGTGTCGGGGGTCCGGCCGGGCCGCGAGCCGATGGAGGTGCTCGCCAGGCACCTCGCCGAGCTGGCGCACGCCGTACGGCTCACCGCCGACCTGCACCGTTCCCGGGAGCGCATCCGGTCCACCCGCGACGAGGAGCGCCGCCGGCTGGGCAGGGAGCTGCACGACGGGCTCGGCCCGGCGCTGACCAGCGTCACGTTCACCCTCGACGAGGCCCGCAGACGCCTCGACACCGACCCTCGGGCCGTGGAGGGACTGCTGGTCCGGGTCCGCGAGGAGATGATCGCCACGATCGCGTCGGTCCGCGAGCTGGTGTACGGCCTGCGTCCGCCCGCGCTGGACGACCTGGGCCTGGAGGGCGCGCTGCGGGCCGCCGCCGGGGAGAGCGCGGTGACGGCGGACGGCCCGCTGGACGACCTGCCCGCCGCCGTCGAGGTCGCCGCCTACCGCATCGCCCAGGAGGCGCTCACCAACGCCAGGCGGCATGCCGGTGCGGACACCGTCCTCATCCGGCTGCGCCGCCTGCCGGGCGAGCTGCGCGTGGAGGTCGCCGACGACGGGATCGGCCTGCCGGAGCACCCGGTCGCGGGTGTCGGGCTGACCTCGATGCGCGAGCGGGCCGCCGAGGTGGGAGGCTCGTGCGTGATCGGCCGCGGGCCCGGCGGCGGTACGGAGGTGACCGCCAGGTTGCCGGTGGAGGAGGCCAAGTGATCACCGTGCTGATCGTGGACGACCACCCGGTCTTCCGGCAGGGCCTGCGCGGCCTGCTCGCGGCCATGGACATCGAGGTCGTCGGGGAGGCGTCCAACGGCGTGGAGGCCGTGGCGATGGCCGCCGAGCTCCAGCCCGACGTGGTCGTGATGGACCTGCAGATGCCCGGCGGCAACGGCGTCGAGTCGACCAGGACGATCATCAGGACCAGCCCGCGGATCGGGGTGCTGGTGCTGACCATGTTCCGCGACGACGACTCGGTGTTCGCCGCCGTGCGCGCCGGGGCACGCGGCTACCTGCTCAAGGAGGCCGGAGCCGAGGAGATCGGCCGCGCCGTGCGCGCCGTCGCCGCGGGCGAGGCCATCTACGGCCCCGAGATCGCCCGCCGCGTCCTGGCCTACTTCACCGGCATGCCCGATCCGGCGAGGACCGCCTTCCCCGAGCTCACCGGGCGGGAGCGGGAGGTGCTCGAACTGGTCGCCAGGGGCAGGGGCAACGGCGAGATCGCCGGGATCCTCTCCCTGTCCGGCAAGACCGTGCGCAACCACGTCTCCAACATCTTCATGAAGCTCCAGGTGGCCGACCGCGCCCAGGCGATCGTCCGCGCCCGCGAGGCCGGTCTGGGCGGCTCCCCCTGACCTGCCGACGACTCCGGAGAACCCTCGAAGCGGCCCGGAGAACGCGGCTTCACTCGCAGGTGTCGGCGAGCCAGTCGAGGACGCGGAGAGGGTCGGGCAGCGGGCGTCCGTCGGGCGGGCGCAGCCACGAGCCGGACCCGCCGGTCGGCAGGAGCGAGGGCGGGGCGAGGACGTAGCTGTCGCGGCAGTGCCAGCGCAGGCCGGGCATCTCCTCGATGGTGGACGGGCCGAAGTCGAGGGCGCAGGTCCACCACTCGTCCTCGTCGTCGGAGGCGTTCCTGGTGGCCACATAGAACAGGGCCCGGTCGCCGTTGACGGCGACCGGGCCCGAGGTGGCTCCGGCGGAGTCCATGTTCGCGAGGGTGGTGCGCCCCGCGGCGAGCGGTACGTCGAAGACGTCGAACACCCGCCCCGTGGGGAGGACCACGTTCGCCTCCGGCTCGTACCGCCACCAGTTGGTGAGCAGGGTCGGGTCGGTGGTGGCCTGCATCTGCCAGGCCCGCGAGAGCGGATGCGCCCCCGGGTCGGGACAACCGACCCGATCGCAGGAGCAGGAGCGCGAACCACCCTTCAGCGGCCTCGCGCCGGGACAGCTCGCCCAGCCCAGGGCCGCGTACTCCAGCACAGAGTTGATCATCTGCTTCGGATGGCCATGCCGTCTACTTCGACGAACCATCGGTACCCCGACCATTGTGTCCTCCGTCGTCAGCGCATCCCGCGTGCCACCCGGATGCGATCGACCTGTCCACACTCTGGTCCGTGGGAACGTCAAATACCCAGGGTTTACGCCACCTGGGACACATCCGCACCGGTTATCGCACTCTAACGCACACGCTTCTCCATCAAGCGACGAACCTCCAGTTCTCGGCACGTGCCGCCGGTCTCACCTCAGTTTCGCGGCCACCTCGGTGGCCCAGTAGGTGAGGATCATGTCGGCCCCCGCCCTGCGGATCGCGACCAGCGACTCCATGACCACCCGGTCCCGGTCGATCCAGCCGTTCGCCGCCGCGGCCTCGACCATGGCGTACTCACCGCTGACCTGGTAGGCCGCCACCGGCACGTCCACGGCGTCGCGCACCTGGCGCAGGATGTCGAGGTAGGCCAGCGCGGGCTTGACCATGACGGCGTCGGCGCCCTCCTCAAGGTCGAGCCTGACCTCGCGCAACGCCTCGCCGACCGGGCCCGCCGGGTCCTGCTGGTAGGCGTTGCGGTCGCCGAACCGCGGAGCGCACTCGGCCGCCTCGCGGAACGGGCCGTACAGCCCCGAGGCGTACTTGGCCGAGTACGCCAGGATCGGGACCTGCTCGAAGCCGTCGCCGTCCAGTGCCGCCCTGATCGCCGCGACCTGGCCGTCCATCATGCCGCTGGGCGCGATGACCTGCGCCCCGGCCCGCGCCTGGGCCACCGCGACGGCCGCGTAGCGCTCCAGGGTGGCGTCGTTGTCGACCTCGCCGGACGCGGTCAGGACGCCGCAGTGACCGTGGTCGGTGAACTCGTCCAGGCAGGTGTCGGCCATCACGACCATCGTGTCGCCGACGTCGGCGACCAGGTCGGCCACGGCCAGCTGGACGATTCCCTCGGGATCGTCGCCCGCCGACCCCCGGCCGTCCTTCACCTCGGGGATGCCGAACAGGATCAGCCCGCCGACCCCGGCCTCGGCGGCCTCGTGGGCGGCCTTGCGCAGCGAGTCGCGGGTGTGCTGGAACACCCCGGGCATCGAGCCGATCGGGTTCGGCTCGCCGATGCCCTCCTTCACGAACATCGGCAGCACGAGCTCCGCCGGGTGCAGCCGGGTCCCGGCCACCATCCGGCGCATCGGTGCCGTACGACGGAGCCTGCGCGGACGCGCGACAGGGAACTGGGCCATCATAGGTGTCTCCCCCTCCCCCCGGCCGGTGGGGAACCGCGGGCCGGAGGAACTCGGTTGTGTGTTCCTGACTCGCCGCTCGGCGCGACGTGGTGCCGACCGGCGCGACACGGCGCTGATCGTGATGCCGACCGTGCCGCGACGCCGGTACGGTTTCACAGCACTCGTCCGGGACCGTCAAGCCGGGCCAACACCGTCCAGCCTGTCCGGGACCGTCAGGCTCAGCCAAGACCGTCAAGCGCGGCCCGCCCGCCCGTCGTGCGCGGGCGGCGCGGCCACTTCCAAGGTTACTTCGCGCGGCGCCGGGCTCCCCGCCGGGTCTGCGAGGGCCTGCGGGGGGTGTCCCCCGCCACGACCGCGGCCTGCCTCTGCTTGGCACCATACTCCGCCAGCGCCGCCGCGAGGGCGGAAGCCGAGGGTTTGTCGGCCATGACGTCGACGCGGAGCCCGAACTCCTCGGCGGTCTTCGCGGTCTGCGGGCCGATCACGGCGATCACCGTGACGTTGTGCGGCTTGCCCGCGATGCCCACGAGGTTGCGGACGGTGCTCGACGAGGTGAACAGCACCGCGTCGAACCCGCCGCCCTTGATGGCCTCGCGGGTCGGGGCGGGCGGCGGCGCGGCACGGACGGTCCGGTAGGCGGTCACGTCGTCGCACTCCCAGCCGAGCTCGGTCAGCCCGGCCACGAGCGTCTCGGTCGCGATGTCGGCGCGCGGCAGCAGCACCCGGTTGATCGGGTCGAGCATCGAGTCGTACGGAGGCCACTCGGCCAGCAGGCCCTCCGACGACTGCTCGCCGGACGGCATCAGGTCGGGCTTGACTCCGAACCGCACCAGCGCCCGCGCGGTGCTGTCGCCCACGGCCGCGACCTTGAGCCCGGCGAACGCGCGGGCGTCCAGGCCGTACTCCTCGAACTTCTCGCGGACGGCCTTGACCGCGTTCGCGCTGGTGAAGGCGACCCACTCGTAGCGTCCGGTGACCAGGCCCTTGATCGCGCGGTCCATCTGCTGCGGGGTGCGCGGCGGCTCGACGGAGATCGTGGGGACCTCCTCGGGCACCGCGCCGTACGAGTGCAGCTGCTCGACCAGGCTGGCCGACTGCTCCTTGGTCCTGGGCACGAGCACCCGCCAGCCGAACAGCGGCTTGGTCTCGAACCACGACAGCCGGTCGCGCATGCCGACGGCCTCGCCGACCACGATCAGCGCGGGCTCGGCCATCCCCGCGTGCTTGAGATCGGGCGCGAGCCGGCCCAGCGTGGTCACCACGGTGTGCTGCTCGGTCGTGGTGCCCGCGCTGCTGACCGCCACGGGCGTCGAGTCGGGACGGCCCGCCGCGATCAGCGCCTTGCCGATCGGGACGGCCTCGGCGACGCCGTTGTAGATCACCAGCGTGCCCGCCCCGGTGGCGTACGCGGACCAGTCGTCGATCTGGGTCGCGTCCACGACCCGGAACTCGGGGACCGAGACCGCGGCGGGGATCCCCGCGTAGGTGAGCACCGCCGTCGCCGGCGGCACGCCGGGCACGATCTCGAAGTCCACATCCGCCTTGGCGCAGGCCGCGACCTCCTCGGTGATCGAGGAGAAGAACATCGGGTCGCCGGCGCACAGCCGCACGACGCCGCTGCCGCCCTTGGCGGCCTTGACGACCTTCAGTGAGACGGCGCCGTCCTCGGCCGCGTCGACGATCTCGACGTCCTCGCGGCAGTGGCGCAACAGCGGGCCGTACGCCTCCCGGTCGAGGATGACGACGTTCGCCCTGGAGAGCAGGTCGGCGCCGCGCAGCGTGAGCAGGCCCTCGTCACCGGGACCGGCGCCGACGAAGGCGACGAACCCGGACGGGCGCTCGAAGGTGGTACTTCCGGAGCTCAATGTGCTCGCTCCCCTATCAACGTGCCGGCCCCTTCCGCGATCATCTCGGCCGCGAGGTCGCGGCCGAGATCCATGGGCGCGGAAGAGCTTCCGGCGGTGGACTTGCGCACCGCGCGCCTGCCGTCGACGGCGACGACGGCGGCGGTAAGGATCAGATCGTGCCCGTTCTCGACCGAGTACGCGCCCACCGGGGCGGCGCACCCCGCCTCCAGGGCGTTGAGCACCGCGCGCTCGGCGGTGACCGCGGCGCGGGTGCCCGCGTCGTCGAGCACGCCCAGCAGCTCGACCAGGTCGGCCCGGTCGGAACGGCACTCCACGGCCAGCGCCCCCTGTCCGGGGGCGGGCAGCATCTCCTCGACCTCGAAGATCTGGGAGATCTCGGCGTCGCGGCCCAGCCGGCCGAGCCCGGCGGCGGCGAGCACGACGCCCTGAAGCTCGCCGGAGGTCACCTTGCCGATGCGTGTGTCGGCGTTGCCGCGGATGGGCACGTACTCAAGATCAGGACGGATCGTCCGGAGCTGGGCGATCCGGCGCGGGGAACCCGTGCCGATCGTCGCGCCGGGCGGCAGGTCGGCCAGCTTGGCGACGCTCACCAGGGCGTCCCTGGGGTCGTCGCGCGGCGGGATCGCCGCGATGACCACGCGCGGGTCGGGCGTGGTGGGCAGGTCCTTCAGCGAGTGCACCGCGAAGTCGATCGCGCCCTCGATCAGCTTGTCGCGCAGCGCGCTGACGAAGACCCCGGTGCCGCCGAGCTGCGTGAGGTCGGCCTTGGTCACGTCGCCGAAGGTGGTGACGCCGACCAGCTCGACGGCCGTGCCGGTCAGCTCGGTGAGGCGAGCGGCGACCAGGCCCGACTGCGTCGTCGCCATGACGCTCCGCCTCGTCCCCAGCCGGAGCGGAGGGGAAACGCTGCTCACAGGCCTGCCTCCTTCTTGCTCGGCTCGGTGTTCTTACCCGGCTCTGCGTCGATCGTCTCGATACGCCGCACCGCTTCTGGCACCTTCGGGTCAAGATTGAACAGCTCGCGCAGCGCTTCCGCGTAATGATCGCCCGCCGGAGACTCCGCCAGCTGCTTGACGCGCACGGTGGGCTCGTGGAGCAGCTTGTCGACCACGCGCCTGACGGTCTGGGTGACCTCGTCCCTGACGCGCCCCTCAAGATCGGGGACTCGCGCGACGAGCCGCCCGAGCTCCGCCTCGACCACCTCGGCCGCCTTGCTCCGCAGCGCCACCACGGTCGGCGTGACGCGCGCGGCGCGCTCGGCCGACAGGTAGGCGGTGACCTCCTCTGCGACGATGGCGCGCACCGCGGTGACCGCCTCGGCACGGCCCCCGTCGTCGGTGCCGGCGTCGGCCTCGCTCTTCTGCATGGACTCCAGGTCGACCAGCGTCACACCGGGCAGCCGCCGTACGGCGGGGTCGATGTCGTGCGGCAGGGCCAGGTCCAGCAGGAACGTCTCGTGGGGGGTCACCATGTCGGCCGTGATGATCACGTCGGTGGCGCCGGTGCAGGAGATGACCAGGTCGGCCTCCGCCAGCTCGGCCGTCAGGTCGCCGAACGCGGCGGCCCTGCCGCCGACCGTCTGCGCCAGCCGTACCGCGCGGTCGTGGGTCCGGTTGACCACCACGATGTCTGTGACTCCCGCCCGCTGCAGGGTCGCGGCCGACAGGGCGCTCATCGAGCCCGCGCCGACCACCAGGGCCCGCTTCCCCTGGAGGGGGCCGAGGGCGCGCTCGGCGAGGGTGAGCCCCACGCCGACGAGGGAGGCGCCCGCCCGGTCGATGCCGGTCTCGGTGTGGGAGCGCTTGCCCACCCGCAGTGACTGCTGGACGAGCTCGTTGAGCGTCGGGCCGAGCGTGCCCTCCTCCTGGGCGAGCCTGAGCGCCGCACGCACCTGGCCGAGGATCTGTCCCTCTCCCACGACCATCGAGTCGAGGCCGGAGCCGACCGAGAACAGGTGCTCGACGGCGCGGTCCTCGTAGTGCACGTAGAGGTGGGAGGCGAGCTGCTCCATGGGGACACCGGAGTGGGTGCCGAGCAGCCGGGACAGCGAGGTCACCGCGGCGTGGAACCGGTCGACCTCGGCGTAGACCTCGACCCTGTTGCACGTCGAGACGACCATCGCCTCGGCGACGTGGACGTCCTGCTGGACGTCCTGGAGCAGCTTCACCAGCGAGTCGCCGGAGACGGAGACCCGTTCCAGCAGGGCCACCGGTGCCGTCCGGTGGCTCAGGCCGACGACGAGAACGCTCATCGGCCCTCCCCCGCCTTCCGGCCGCTCCGGGAGGCTCCGGAGTCGCGAGGGGGGAGGTGGCCGGACGGAGTAGCGGCGCTCGCCGCACTGCTGATCACCGTGCTCATACTCGCCGTGCCCGCGCTCGCCGTCTCCGTATTCGTCCTCATACGTGCCATGGTCTTGGTGATCGTCATGCTCGTCGCGGTCGTCCGGGAAAGCCGGGAGATGCCGTGCCCGCCGACTCGTGCGCCGTGTCTCTTCACAGGTCCACCGCCTCGGGCCACTCCTCGGCCATCGCGGGCCCCCCAGTCATCCGATCCGCCTTGCGTTGCTCGTGGAACGCCAAAATCTGGAGTTCGATCGATAGGTCGACTTTACGGATATCAACGCCTTCCGGCACTGAAAGGACGACAGGGGCGAAGTTCAGGATGCTGGTGACTCCCACGGCGACGACCCGGTCGGCCACCTGCTGGGCCGCCACGGCCGGTGTCGCGAGCACCACGATCGACACTCCCCGCCGCCTTATCACGGCTTCCAGCTCGTCGATGTGCTCCACATTCAATCCCGCTATGTGGTCGCCCACCACCTCGGGGTCCGCGTCGAGCAGCGCCGCGACCCTGAACCCCCGGGAGACGAACCCCCCGTAGTTGGCGAGCGCACGCCCGAGGTTACCGACTCCGACGATGGCGACGGCCCAGTCCTGGGTGAGGCCCAGCTCACGGGAGATCTGGTAGATGAGGTACTCGACGTCGTAGCCGACCCCGCGGGTGCCGTACGACCCGAGGTGGGAGAGATCCTTGCGGAGCTTGGCCGAGTTGACGCCCGCCGCGACGGCGAGGTCCTCCGAGCTCACGGTCGCCAGGCCACGCTCGGCCATGCCGTTCAGCGCTCGCAGATAGAGCGGCAGCCGGGCGACGGTCGCCTCGGGAATGCCGCGTTCGCGGGCTTGGGACAGACGGCGGATCACGTGCCGGAGCTCCAGGGGGACAGGCGACCGGCGCGGCCCGGACGCGACGGATGACGAGGTGAAACCACTGTCATTCAGGTTAGTCCTTTTGTGAACCGATGCACAAAGTGAGTGTTCACAATCTTGGCCGCGACCCCCTCCGGTCCGCCGTCCGCCCCCTCACCAGGCCCTGGACCTGCGTGTTCGTCGGGCTTTCCGTCTCCCGGGCCGGATCTTCCCCCCGCACCGCGAGGACCGGCGCGGCGCCGCGACTCGGCTACCGTGGCGGTCATGTCACCGCGAGACCATCGCATCACCCTGCTCGGCAAACCCGGCTGCCACCTGTGCGACGACGCGCGGGCGGTGATCGAACGGGTCGCCACGGAACTCGGCGTCCCGTGGGAGGAACGCGACATCACGGCCTCCGAGGAGGACCAGGCCCGCTACTGGGAGATGATCCCGGTCACCCTCGTCGACGGGGTGCAGCACGACTTCTGGCGTGTCGACGAGAACCGCCTCCGCGCCGCCCTCGGCGCCTGAGAGAGCCTGAGAGCGCGGACGCGCGTCCCGTACGGCGTTCCCGGCGGATCCCTCCACGACGCTCACGACACGGCCGTGGCGGGCGGGCCGTCAGCGTGGGGCGTGATCTCGACCCGGCGGGCCTTCACCGTGGGGATGTGATCACCCCGGTCGCGGGCGGCCGGGTCGCCGCCGAGGGGTCGTGATCGCGCGGGCGGCCGCTCGCCGGGCCGCCCGCGCCGCGCTCACGACCTGAAGGCCGTCGGGAGCGGCATCACCTTCGCGGCGTTCACGGTGAGCTCGATCACGTTGGTGGCGAGCACCATCACCTGGCGTTCGGTGACGAAGCGCTGCGTGTGGGGCTGGCGCTGGTGGTCGGTGTAGGCGACCTCGTCACGGTAGAGCTCGTAGACGATGCGCTGGAGGGGCGCCGACTTCACCGAGTGGCAGGTGTAGACGAGCGTGTCCGGCTCGGAGCGGCGCACCGCCTCGACGGTTTCGTCGGCGAGCCGGTCGAACCTCTCGCCGGTGCCGTCGAGCAGGGTGAAGACGGTCAGCAGGCCGAAGATGCTCGGCGAGGGACGGTTCGAGCCACCCTGCGGGTCACCGGCGCCGCCCGGCATTCCCGGCCCGCCCGGATACATGGCACCGGTCGAGGGGGCGGCACCGAACGCCTGGTCGTAGCCGGGGGAGACTCCCCGGTCGTAGCCGGGGGAGACTCCCCGGTCGTAGCCCCGGGAGCCTCCGCGCCCCTGCTCGGAGCCCGGGGAGGGCGCGCCGCCGAAGGCCTGGTCGGCGGGCATGGGCTGGAGACTGCCCGGCCTGCCGGGACCGGCCGCGCCCGGCATGCCGAACTCACCGGTGCCGGGTCCCGCGGACCTGCCGAACTCCCCGGCGCCTCCCTGCCTGCCGAACTCCCCGGCGCCTCCCTGCCTGCCGAACTCCCCCGTGCCGCCGGGCCTGCCGAACTCGCCGGTCCCCGGGCCGGGCGGCCTGCCGGACCCCGCGGCGCCGTGCCTGCCGAACTCGTGGGCCGGGATGTTGTACTCGCCGGTGGCGGGACCCGCCACGCCCGGCATGCCCGGCATGCCGAACTGGCCGGTGACCGGCGGCGGCTGCTGCTGCCTGCCGGGATCACCGCCGCGCCTGCCGGGGTCACCGCCGGGCGGCTGGTCGGCGGGCATTCCGTACTCACCCGCCATGAACATCCCCGTGGCGGGGCCACCGAACCGGTCGTCGCCTGGGGAGGGTTGCTGCCGCATGCGCGCAGCGTAGTCGACGTCCTGCTCGCCCGCCCGGTACTCGGCCACAAGGTCACCGAGACCGGAACGGCGGGGCGACTCCTCGGCCAGGGCACGGGCCGGGGGGCCGTCCGGGGTCACCCGGCGCCCGGCGACCTGCACGTCACGGGGCTGGTACTCGGGGCGGCGGGGCTGCGGGGGGCGGTCCTCCCACTCGTCGTCCGCGTCGTCCCCGTCCTCGTCGTCCTCGTAGGGCGCGAGCGGGCGGAGCATGACGTACCAGACCGCGGCGGCGGTGACGAAGAGCAGGAGCGCGGTGAACATCCCGGGCACCGCGAAGCTGACGGCTCCGACGAGGGCGAGGCCGGTGGGGCCGAGCACCAGCAGCGCGTGCATGTTGTCGGCGTCGTAGTCGTCACCGCCGCGCCAGCGGACGACCGCGAGCAGCAGCCCGCCCAGCAGCACGAGCGCGACGATCACGTGAACGGCGAGGAGCAGGGAGGTCGGGAACAGGCCCCAGTGACGGCCGCCCAGCGGGAGGACCTTGGTGAAGTCCTTCTCCGCCAGGACCGGGTCGACCGCGAGGATCACCGCGGCGATGACGGTGAGGGCGATCCCCAGAAGCCAGGAGGAGAACCTGGCCACACCCTTGCGGGCCAGCAACTGAATGACCCCGACGGCCAGCCACAGGGGCGCCAGCATGGATCCAGTCAGTTGATAAATACGGAATGTGCCTGCCCCAAACCCGATCAAGTAACCGGTGGCGATTACTCCGAGTGAGACGGAGAGAGACGCCGTCGTGATGCTCCAGGCGATCAGCCAGCCCTTGGGCTCACTGCGGAGGCGACTGACGAGAGCACCGGTGGCGATGGCTGCGAGCAATGCACCGGCGAAGGCGATGACAGCGACGAGGACTTCCATGGTGTCTCCAATGCTGCCGGACATTACCCCCCAACCGGTAGCCGAACCCTCGGTTGGCTCCCGGAGCCGGTCTGAAACAACCGACCCCACACCGTATCCGGCGATTACCCCCAGTCACGACGCTTCAAAGTGGATTGTGGAATTACCCGTTGATTTCTAGAGTGATCGAGCACGCCGTACCCCCTCCCCTCAGGGATACCGGATGCCTGAAACGTGGCCGCTCGCCGGGCACCTCCCCACGACAGTCGGGGTAGCCCAGCCCGTCCGCAGTAGTGACCTCACCGTGCGTGAGGATGCCTCCGAAGAACTCCGGAGGCTCGTTTTGCGTGCCAAAACCGGAGACTCGGATGCTTTTGGCACGCTCTATGATCGTTACCTCACCCTGGTGTACCGCTACGTGTATTTCCGGGTCGGCTCACACCCGCTGGCCGAGGATCTCACGAGCGAGACCTTTCTCCGCGCGCTCCGCCGGATCACGGACTTCACGTGGCAAGGGCGTGATTTCGGGGCCTGGCTCGTGACCATCGCGAGGAACCTGATCACCGATCACTTCAAGTCCGGCAGGTACCGCCTTGAGGTCACGACGGCCGAGGTGATCGACACACCGCTCGACGGCCCGCACATCCCGGAGAACGCCGTCGTCACCGCGATGATCAGCGATCGGGTGCTCACCGCCGTCCGCGACCTCGGCCCCGAGCAGCAGGAGTGCGTGGTGCTGCGCTTCCTGCACGGCATGTCGCTGGCGGAGACCGCGCTCATCATGGGCAAGAAGAGCGGCGCCATCAAGGCGCTCCAGTTCCGCGCGATCCGCGCCCTGGCCCGCGCGCTGCCCCCGGACCTCAGCTGACCTCGGCCGCCGCGCCCGGAACGATGTTCCCCATGCCGATGCGGCGCAGCGCGTAACCTGCCGTGCCGAGTCGTCGTTAGGCAAGTGACACCGATGGATCATGAGCTGGGGGCGGCAGGGAGCGTTCATGGGGAAGTGGCTGCCCGGATTCTCACGGAGGTCGCAGGCGCGCATCCAAAACCGCGTGTCACGACTCGGAGCCCGCATGGCGGCCGGTCCCCGGCCCGAGTTCAACGCCAGGCTCCGCGAGCAGCTCGCCCAGTCCCGTCCCGGAGACGACGTTCCCGAACGGCGCCCGGCGGGTCCCCGCCACTCCCGGTCCCGGCGGAGGTTCCGCGCGGGGCTGTTCCCGAGGTTGTTCAGCGTCGCCCTGGTGGCCACGATGGTGGTGTCCGGGATGTGGACCTACCGGTCGATGCCCGGTGACACCTTCTACCCGCTCAAGCGGGCCGCGGAGAGGACGCTGTTCCACCTGAGCAGCGACGACGCCGAACGGGCCGACCGCTCCTTCGGCTACGCCGAGACCCGCGCCCGCGAGGTCGAGGAGCTCCTGGGCTCCGCCGAGGGCGAGGGCGCGCGCGAGGACGTGATCGGGGAGACCCTCCAGGCCATGGAGGACACCACGCGCTCCGCGGTGACCTCCCTCAGGCAGATACGGCGCCGCGACTCCGCGCGCGCCAAGGAGCTCAAGCGCTTCGTCCAGAAACAGCGCACCCAGATCGCCGGGATGATCCCCAAGATGGGCGCCGAGAACCAGCGCAAGGCCCACGTGTACCTCAACTACATCGAGGGCCTGGCCCCACCCGGGTAGCCCAACCGGCCTCCCTCTCCCGAAGCACCGCGGACCGCCACGGACCGCGACCGGGCGGCCGTCCGCCCAGGACGTCCCCGGTCACGACGCCGGGCCCGGAAGCGCCGCGACGCCGGAACCCGGAGCCCCGGCCCCGCCGGGGCCCGCACGACGCCGTACGACGGGCCGCACGACGGTCATACGACGCCAAGACGTCACATCCGGCTAACACGGACGCTACCGATCTCACCCCTCCGTCACGGTTAAGCTG
Organism: Streptosporangium sp. H13245; assembly: GCF_055690525.1. NCBI lineage: Bacteria > Bacillati > Actinomycetota > Actinomycetes > Streptosporangiales > Streptosporangiaceae > Streptosporangium > Streptosporangium sp. H13245. The sequence continues at coordinate 154,230 of NZ_JBSZKT010000001.1, forward strand.
AGGTGTTATGAGGCGGCTACTACGACGGCGGGACGAAGCGGGGACGGCCGGGCGGGCGACGGTCGGGGAGGTCGCGGCCGGCGAGGTCGCCGCCGCGGCCGCCGTGGCGATGCCGATGGCCGAGCCCGACCCGGTGTCCGCCGCCTTCTTCGACGTCGACAACACCATGATGCGCGGCGCCTCCATCTACCACTTCGCCCGCGGCCTCGCCTCCCGGGGCCTGTTCACCAGCAGGGATCTGTTCAGGTTCGCGCTCGGCCAGATGGTCTTCCGGATCCGCGGCGACGAGAACCCCGCCCACATCGAGGAGGCGAGGGAGACCGCGCTGGCGTTCGTGGCGGGCAGCAAGGTCGAGGAGATCGTCCGGCTCGGTGAGGAGATCTACGACGAGGTGATGGCCGACCGCATCTGGGCGGGCACCCGCGCCATCGCGCAGGCGCACCTCGACGCGGGCCAGCGGGTCTGGCTGGTCACCGCGACCCCGGTGGAGCTGGCCCGCGTGATCGCCCAGCGTCTCGGCCTGACCGGCGCGCTCGGCACCGTCGCGGAGACCGAGAACGGCGTCTACACCGGCCGCCTGGTCGGCGACCTGCTTCACGGCCCCGCCAAGGCGGAGGCCGTCAGGGCCCTGGCCCGCAGGGAGGGTCTCGACCTGTCCCGCTGCTCCGCCTACAGCGACTCGGCCAACGACCTGCCCCTGCTCTCCCTCGTCGGCCACGCCACCGCGATCAACCCCGACGCCGAGTTGCGCGACTTCGCCCGGCAGAACAGCTGGGACATCAAGGACTTCCGTACGGGACGCAAGGCGACCATGATCGGGCTGCCCATCGCGGCGGGCGCGGGAGCCGTCGTGGGCGGCATCGCCGCCGCCGTCGCCCTGCGCCGCCACTACCGCTCCGGCCGCTGAGACCTCCCCGCGTCTCAGAAAAAGGGCGGGAAGGCGTGGCCGCGCCGGAGCCTGAGCTCGTCGAGCTGCTGCTGGACGACCTCCCTGACCTGGTCGGTGAGGTTGAAGACCAGCATGGGGTCGTCGGCGTCCGCGGGGTCGAGCTCGTCGGTGCGGATCGGCTCACCGAAGCCGATCATCCACTTGGACGGGAGCGGGACCAGCCCGAGCGGCCCGAACCAGGGAAACAACGGCGTGACCGGCAGGTAGGGGAGCCCGAGCGCCCTGGCCAGGAAGCGCAGGTCACCGATCTTGGGGTAGATCTCCTCGGCGCCCACGATGGCGCAGGGAACGATCGGCACGCCCGCGCGGATCGCGGAGGCGACGAAGCCGCCCCGGCCGAAGCGCTGCAGCCGGTAGCGGTCGGAGAACGGCTTGCCGACCCCCTTGAACCCCTCGGGGAAGACGCCGACGATCTCGCCCTTGCGGAGCAGCCGGTCGGCGTCCTCGCGGCAGGCGAGGGTGTGGCCGGTCTTGCGGGACAGGTGGCCGAGCACCGGGAGCCGGTAGACCAGGTCGGCCCCCAGGAGGCGGAGCGCGCGGCGCTCGGGGTGGTCGTCGTACAGGGCCACCTGGAGCATGAGCCCGTCGAGCGGGAGGGTGCCCGAGTGGTTGGCCACGATCAGGGCCCCGGAGTCGCCGGGCACGTTGCGCATGCCGACGGTCTCGGTACGGAACCAGTGGTGGTACAGCGGGCGGATCAGCTCCAGCAGCACCCTGTCGGTGAGCTCCGGGTCGAAGCCGAACTCGTCGACCTCGTACTCCCCGGCCAGGCGGCGGCGCAGGAAGGCGAGCGCCTCGGCCAGCCGGTGATCGTCGCCCTCGTCGCCGTCCGCGCTCACCCCGTCACCGGCCGGGACACCATGTCCACCGGGGTGGCGGGAAGGTCACGCGCGCGGACGAAGTCCTCGAAGGCCGCGGCGGTGGAGAACTTCGGCCTCCAGCCGAGAGCCGTGGACAGCGCGGTGGTGTCGACCACGCGTCCGTGGCACATCAGCCGGAGCTGCTCGGGGGAGAAGTCGACCAGTCCCGCGCCCCGGGCGAGCTCACCCATGAAGCGGAAGAGCGGAGAGGGAACGGGCATCGGGAGCAGGTCGGCCCTGCGCGCGCACTGCGACAGCAGCAGCACGCCGTCTCCGGCCACGTTGAACGTGCCCGGGTGGTCTTCCATCGCCATCCGCCGCAGCACCTCGACCGCGTCGTCCTCGTGGACGAACTGCAGCCTCGGGTCGAACCCGAACACGGTCGGCAGGACGGGCTGGGTGAAGTAACGCGTCAGCGGTGAGTCGACGCCGGGTCCCATGAAGTTGGCGAACCTGAGCGTCGACACCGCGACATCGCGCCGCCGCCTGGCGAAGCCCCGGACGTAGCCCTCCACCTCGGAGGCGTCCTTGGCGTAGCCACGGCTCGGAGGCTCTCCCGGCTCGGCGTCCTCGGTGAAGACCGCGGGGTCGTGCGGGGAGGAGCCGTAGACGGCGGTGGTCGAGCGCACGACGACACGGCGAACCGTCGCGGACCGCTGACAGGCACCGAGCAACTGCATGGTGCCGATGACGTTGTGCTCCTTCATGAGTGCCCGGCCACCGCTCCTGGGAGGAGCGCTCACCAGACTCATGTGAACGACGGTGTCGATGTCGGCGGCCGCGATCACCTGGGCGATGTCGGGGCTGCGCAGGTCCACGCGGACGAATTCCGTCCGGCCGAGAGGTACGCCGCCATCACGTGAGAGCGAGGGCGGCGGCACCGTATCCACTCCGATGACCCGGTCGATGTCCGGGTCATCCGCGAGAACGCTCGCCACTCGGGCGCCGATGTGGCGCGAGACCCCGGTGACAAGCACGGTGTGGGTCATCGGCGCCTCGCAGATCCGCGCTACTTCTTGTTACGCCGCTGGATGCGGGTCTTCTTCAGAAGCTTGCGGTGCTTCTTCTTCGCCATGCGCTTACGGCGCTTCTTGATCACAGAGCCCACGGGACCCCCAGGTAGCTGGTAGCCGAGATTGTCGAACCGGTGCGCGAGAGCACACCGGCACAACAGACTACCGGCGATCCACGGTAGATCGCCCCTGGGGGGACCCCGGGCGCATGAACTCACGACGTGGCGACCACGTCGCTACCCCGATGAGACACGGACCGGCTCTCCAACGGTCGTACCGGAAATCGTGCCCCGGTCAGACCGGAAGGAGCAGGACCATGAGCGGCCCCGCGCGCCTGGCTCACCTCACGACCGGATCGTTCCCCCCGGCCGCTCGGCTCGACGCGTCGAGCTCACCCTGCCTCAACCTGCCTCGATGTAGGCATCCCTGAGATAATCGTGCACCGCCTGCTCCGGCACTCGGAAGGATCGACCGACCCGGATGGCCGGCAGCTCGCCCGAATGCACGAGTCGGTACACAGTCATCTTGGACACCCTCATGACAGTGGCCACTTCTGCCACCGTCAGGAACTTCACCTCGCTGAGAGGTCTTTCGCCTGCACCCATCGGACGCCTCTTCCGCACGTGTATCCGGGTTATCCCCACTGGTGCCATTGCTCACGCACGTGTACTGCCGTCAGCGTAAGTCGGGACCCCTGTCACGCAAACCCCCTATTTTCTCAGCCTTCGGAGTCCCACGTCAGCGAAACGCATGAAATCGCTGGCCAGCAGGTGGACCGTGCCCCTCGCATTGATCTTGGAACGGACCAACTGTCTCCCATTAGAGTCGCCCACAATCCCCAAAAAGTTGGCAAACGGTCGGCGAGGTAGGTGGAATGCAGGCGCGAAATGCCCGTATAGGGATGTCCTAATTTGCGCATCCCCCGCCTCAGAGGGCTCGCACGACCCTCTCGACCAGGTGGTGTGTCAGCGGTTCGTAATACCTCGGTAGCACATTGTCATCGAGCGGGACGGTGACCGCGATCTTGCCCTCGGCCTCCCCGACGAAGAGGGCCGGGTCGTTGCTGTCGGCGAATCCGACCGTGAGGATGCCCGCCTCGCCCGCCGCCCCGGCCCAGCCGTGGTCGGCGATCACCAGATCGGGACGGTCCGCGCCCAGTTCGGCGATCATGGCACGCATCGGGGCGGGGTCGTGGGTGTGCACGAAGGCGCCCTTGTCGTCGAGCATCGCGACGTCGTCCATGTAGCGGATCTTGCGCCTGCGGCCGAACCCGCTGCCCCAGTACGACCAGCCCTCGGCCGGTGCCATCAGGGTCACGCCGCGCGCCCTGAGCATCCGGCCCAGTGCCATGTGGATGGTGAGCAGGCCGGTGGGGTGCCCGGTGGCGATCAGGATCCTGGGGTTCTCCCCCCGGAGCACACCGGCGATCGTGTCGCCCATCTTCTCGGCCGCCTCGATCGTACGGTCGGGGTCGATGGTGTCCTGCCCCTCCCGGTGACCGGGGTCGGCCACCACCCCGGCGGACTTGGCCATCAGCTCCAGCACGTCCCGGTAGGACCAGGCGCCGTCCATCGTCAGCCCGAACATGTAGTGCGGATCACGGTTGGACAGCGACCGGTAGTGGTCCAGGTTGTTCTCCCGGCTGGTCGCCACGTCCCCGGCGATCCGGGTACGGACCAGATGCTCACGAAGCTCAGCCCGAGTGATCGGCGACGCCTCGCGTCGCGGCTCGGGTGCTGGGGTCCGGTGACTTCCCTCGTCACTCATCCGCTCGTTCCCCGCCACACGCGACGCCTCGCGTCGCGGCCCGGGTGCTGGGGTCCGGTGACTTCCCTCGTCACTCATCCGCTCGTTCCTCGCTACTTCGTTCCTCGGTCCAGTTCACCGGCGCGCCCTCGCGGGCTACTTCGTTCCTCGGTCCAATTCGACGACGCACCCTCGCGGGCTACTTCGTTCCTCGGTCCAGTTCGACGACGCACCCTCGCGGGCCGTTTCGTTCTTCGGTCCAGTTCACCGACGGACCATGTTCACGGGAGGGGATCAAGCCCGTGGAAGGGGAAGACGGCATTTCTCGTCGCCATGATGGCCCGGTCGATCGGGTCTGCTGGGTCATAACCAGTGGAGAAATCACGAAATTCCGGATTTCGGCCGTCGGTCAGCGTCAGCGGCGCCGTCTGGTTGGTCCGTTCCTTGACGAACGTGCGCCACGCGTCGGGAGTGGCGGTCCGGGGGTCGAGAGGGTGGCCCGACACCTCCGCGATCAGGTGGGTCCACGCCCGGGGAACCACCTGCACCAGCTCGTACCCCCCGCCGCCGGTCACGATCCACCGCCCGCCCGCGGTCTCGTGGGCCAGCTCGTGCAGCGCCGCGTACGCGGTCCGCTGGCCGTCCAGGCTGAGCGTCAGGTTGGCCAGCGGGTCGAGGGCGTGACTGTCGCAGCCGTGCTGGGTGACCAGGACGTCGGGGGCGAACTCCCGCAGCAGCGGCGGGACCACCGCGTGGAAGGCCCTGAGCCAGCCGCTGTCGCCACATCCGGCGGGCAGGGCCACATTGACCGCGGTGCCCTCCGCCCCGCGCTCCTCGGGGAACCCCGTGCCGGGGAAGAGGGTACGGGGGCTCTCGTGCAGGCTGACGGTGAGGACCCTGGGGTCGTCGTAGAACAGCGCCTGCACGCCGTCGCCGTGGTGCACGTCCACGTCCACGTAGGCGACCCTGGACGCGCCCTGGGCCAGCAGCCACGCGATCACCACGCCCGGGTCGTTGTAGACGCAGAAGCCGCTCGCCTTGGCGGCCATCGCGTGGTGCAGGCCGCCCGCGACGTTGACCGCGTGCTCAGCCTCGCCGCTCCACACCGCGCGGGCCGCGGCCAGGCTGGCGCCGGTGATCAGCGCGGACGCCTCGTGGACCCCGGCGAAGGCGGGGTTGTCGGTGGTACCGAGCCCGCAGGCCAGGTCGGGCCGCCCGGTGGCGGAGACCCGCCTGACGGCCTCGATGTAGCCGCGCTCGTGGACGAGCGCCAGCTCGTCGTCGGTGGCGGGCGCGCAGCCGCCCATCTCCACCCGGTCCAGCACGCCGAGCTCCCTGGCCAGCGCCATGGTCAGCTCGACCCGTACGGGCGCGAGCGGGTGCCCTGGGCCGAAGTCGTACGAGGTGAGCGCATCGTCCCAGACAACCCGCACGGACCGGCTCATGCGCACTCCCTGTCTGGTCGCGACGCCGCGCGTCACGGCCCGATCTTCCTGCTCCCGGCTCGACGTTACCGCACGTGTCCGGAATGGCGTTTACGCGGCCATCTCGGGGACCAGACCCGTTTTCACTTGAGTGAAATATCTTGATTTATTGCTATAAACGGGCACATTTGGCGGGCCCCGTCAGACACGTACCCCGCTCTCGGACGTCAGGTGGAGGAGACCCGGCGCAGTCCCCGTACGGCGGGGACCATCAGGAGGGAGGCGCACCCCGCGACCGCCACGATCGAGGACACCGTCAGCAACTGCGGCGCGCCCACCAGCCCGGCCACCGGACCGGCGAGCACCTGGCCGACCGGGACGAACAGGGTCGAGCCCGCGACCTCGTACGCGGTGACCCGGTTGAGCGCCTCCGCGGGCACCTGGGTCTGGATGCTCGTGGCCCACATGACCGACCAGAACGCCCATCCCGCGCCGCCGACCACGTGCGCGGCCATGAGGACCGCGGGCGGCGACGCCAGGGCGATGGAGAGCGGCTCCAGGGCGAAGCCGAACAGGCCGATCGCGCCGGCCATCAGCGGCCGTCCGGGGCGGACCCGCATCGCGACCAGGCCGCCGACGATGGTGCCCGCGCCGGAGGCGGACATGACCAGGCCGTAGGTGGTCTCGCCGAGCCGCTCGCTGATCAGCACCGAGCCCAGCGGGATCATCGGGCCGAACAGGGTGACGCCGAAGACCGCCCAGACCAGGATCACCGACCACATCCAGGTCCTGGAGCGGAACTCCCGCCAGCCCCCGCGCAGGTTGCGCCACATCGACCCCTCGGCGGCCGGGCCGGCGGCCACGGGCAGGCGCAGGAGCAGCAGGCACGCCGCGCTGACGGCGAACCCCGCCGCGTCGATCGCGAAGACGACGCCGACCCCGGAGAGGCCGACGATGGCACCGGCGACCCCGGGACCGGCCAGCAACATGATCGACTCGGAGACGCGCAGGGTGGCGTTGGCCTTCTGCACGTCGCGCGCCACGCGCGGGACCGTGCTGGAGACGCCGGGCTGGTACATCGCGGCGGCGACGCCGTTGATCGCGGAGATGACGAGGATCTGCCAGAGGTCCGGCCTGCCGAAGACGAACAGCGCCGCGGCCGTCCCCTGGCTCACCACCCTGACCGTGTCGGCGCCGATCATCATGCGGCGCGGCGTGAACCTGTCGGCGAAGACCCCGCCGAACAGGATGAGCACCGCGAAGGGCGCCATCCACGCGGCCAGCGCCAGCCCCACCCCCGTGGGGCCGTAGCCGAGCCCGCCCACGCCCACCGCCGTCGCGAACGGGACCATCGCGGCCCCGAGCATGGAGACGGACCTGGCGGTGAAGAAGAGCAGGAAGCTCCGCGTCCAGACGGCGGGCCCGGTCTCCTCCCGCCGTTCATCAGCCGATACGGCCTGCTCCACGATCGCCTCATTCCCCGGAGTTCCGTGGGAAATGATGCCTTATGTAGGAAAGTTTCCTAATAGGAGGGGGTGGGGTCAGCCCTCGGCGAGCTGGCGTCCCCGGTCCCTGGCGGCCTCGATGGCGGCCAGGAAGGCGGCGCGGACGCTGTGCCGCTCCAGCTCGGCGATGGCCGCGATGGTCGTGCCGCCGGGCGAGGTGACCGCCTCGCGGAGGATCACGGGGTGCTCCCCCGAGTCGCGGAGCATGATCGCCGCCCCGACGATCGACTGGGTGACCATGTCGAGGGCGGCGGCGCGGGGCATGCCGAGCAGGATGCCCGCGTCGACCATGGCCTCGACCAGGTAGAAGAAGTAGGCGGGGCCGCTGCCCGACAGGGCCGTGGCCGCGTCCTGCTGCGACTCGGGGATGCGCAGCACCTTGCCGACCGGGCTGAACAGGTCCTCGGCGCGCCTGAGGTGCTCCTCCGAGGCGTGCGCGCCCGCCGAGATCACGCTCATCGCCTCGTCGACCAGCACCGGCGTGTTGGACATGACCCGGACCACCGGGACCTCGGCGCCGAGCCGCGACTCGACGAACGAGGTCGTGATCCCCGCCGCCGCCGAGACGATCAGGCGGTCGGCCGGGAGATGCCCCGCGATCTCGGCGAGCAGGGACCCCATGTCCTGCGGCTTGACCGCGAGGATGATCGTGTCGGCGTCCTTGGCCGCCTCGGCGTTGGAGGCGACCCGCACGCCGTACCGCTCCGCGAGGGCCTGGCCCCGCTCGGCGCGCCGCGCCGTCGCGATCACGTCACCCGGCTTGAACCCGGCCCTGAGCAGGCCGGACAGCAGGGCCTCCCCCATCTTGCCGGTTCCAAGAATCGCGATCATGTGAGCACCTCGAAATCGTGGTTCGGGACTCCCCGCAGCCTATCGGCCCGGCCACCGGCGGGAGTCATCCCGCCGTAGCCCCCGGTGGGGAGGTCGACAGCGCGATGTCAGGGTGCTCTGAACCGCTCCAGGCCCCGATCCGTCTTAGGGGTATGCGTATGATCGCGACCTCTTTCCTGGCCGGAAGCCTCCTGCTGGCGCTGGGCTGCGGCGCCGAACCCAGCGCCACGGTCACCGCCTCCCCCTCGCGGCCGGTGAGTCAGGCCACCTCCATCCCCGGCGGCCCCTCCGAGCCGGCGAGTCACACCGTGGCTCCCCGGGACGAACCCACGAGCGGCGCCCCCAAACCGACGAAGCCCGAGGGCCACACCGACAACCCCCGCAAGGTCAGGTGGCTGAAGGCCAAGCCGTCCAAGGACGGCCGGAGCCTGCGGATCACCTGGTGGTCCGGGGTGGAGCCGTGCAACGTGCTCGACCGGGTCACCGTGCGCGAGACCTCCAAGCGGGTGACCGTCACCCTCTGGGAGGGCCCGAGCAGCAAGGTCCAGAACATCGCCTGCATCGAGATAGCCATCCAGAAGGTGACGACCGTCAAGCTCAAGAAGCCCCTCGGCGCCCGCAAGGTGGTCGACGGCGCCCGCTGACGCGGCACCTCACGGCGTACGAACCTCCCGTGGGCGGTGACCGGACGGCTCCGGTCACCGCCGGGGGAACGATCCCGCGTGTTCCCTCGTCAGAGGGTCATGGCGTCCGCGAAAAACCGGGAATGACCCCGCGCGTCCGAAGGTTGAGCCCAATAGACTCAAGTCGTTTGACAAACGTCACACGAGGTTCCACTATGAGTCTCATCGACTCAACTTTGACTACAAGGACGTACTCATGGCACGTGCGGTAGGTATCGACCTGGGGACGACCAACTCCGTCGTCTCGATTCTTGAGGGCGGTGAGCCCACCGTCATCGCCAACGCTCAGGGTTCGCGGACCACGCCGTCCGTGGTCGCGTTCGCGAAGAACGGCGAGGTTCTCGTCGGAGAGGTCGCCAAGCGGCAGGCCGTCACCAACGTCGACCGGACGATTCGCTCGGTCAAGCGCGAGATGGGCACCAACTGGTCCGTCGAGATCGACGGCAAGAAGTCCAACCCGCAGCAGATCAGCGCGTTCGTCCTACAGAAGCTGAAGCAGGACGCCGAAGCCTACCTGGGCGAGAAGATCACCGACGCGGTGATCACCGTTCCCGCCTACTTCAACGACGCCCAGCGCCAGGCCACCCAGGAGGCCGGCACCATCGCCGGCCTGAACGTGCTGCGCATCATCAACGAGCCCACCGCGGCCGCGCTGGCGTACGGCCTGGACAAGGAGAAGGACGAGACCATCCTCGTCTTCGACCTCGGCGGCGGCACCTTCGACGTGTCCCTGCTCGACGTCGGCCAGGAGGACGGCCACGGCTTCGTCGAGGTCAAGGCCACCAGCGGCGACAACCACCTCGGTGGCGACGACTGGGACCAGCGCGTCGTGGACGAGCTGGCCAACCGGTTCAAGAACGCGCACGGTGTCGACCTGACCAAGGACAAGATGGCCCTGCAGCGCCTGCGCGAGGCCGCGGAGAAGGCCAAGATCGAGCTCTCCAGCCAGTCGGAGACCTCTATCAACCTTCCCTACATCACCGCCTCGGCCGAGGGTCCCCTCCACCTGGAGGAGAAGCTCACCCGCGCCGAGTTCCAGCGGATCACCGCCGACCTCCTCGAGCGGTGCAAGGGCCCGTTCAACCAGGTCGTCAAGGACGCCGGGATCAAGGTCTCCGACATCGCCCACGTGGTGCTCGTCGGCGGCTCGACCCGCATGCCCGCCGTGGCCGAGCTCGTCAAGGAGCTGACCGCGGGCCAGGAGCCCAACAAGGGCGTCAACCCGGACGAGGTCGTGGCCATCGGCGCCGCCCTTCAGGCCGGTGTGCTCAAGGGCGAGGTCAAGGACGTCCTGCTGCTCGACGTGACCCCGCTGAGCCTGGGCATCGAGACCAAGGGCGGGATCTTCACCAAGATCATCGAGCGCAACACCACGATCCCGACCAAGCGCTCCGAGGTCTTCACCACGGCCGAGGACAACCAGCCGTCGGTGCAGATCCAGGTCTACCAGGGCGAGCGCGAGATCGCCGCGTACAACAAGAAGCTGGCCACCTTCGAGCTGACCGGCATCGCCCCGGCGCCGCGCGGCATCCCGCAGATCGAGGTCACCTTCGACATCGACGCCAACGGCATCGTCAACGTCTCCGCCAAGGACCTCGGCACCGGCAAGGAGCAGACGATGACGATCACCGGCGGCTCCGCGCTGCCGAAGGACGACATCGAGCGCATGATGCGCGAGGCCGAGTCCTACGCCGAGGAGGACAAGAAGCGCCGCGAGGAGGCCGAGGTCCGCAACAACGCCGACTCGCTCGTCTACCAGACCGAGAAGTTCCTCGGCGAGAACGCCGAGAAGGTCCCGGACGACATCAAGACCGAGGTCAACGAGGCCGTCGCCGAGCTCAAGAAGGCTCTGGAGGGCACCGACTCGTCCGAGATCCGCACCTCCGCGGAGAAGCTCGCCACGGTCAGCCAGAAGATGGGGTCCGCCATCTATGCCCAGGCGCAGGGGTCCGAGACCCCGGCCGGTGCCGGCGCTCCCGGCGCGGACGCCACCGACGGGCAGAAGGCCGACGACGACGTGGTCGAGGCCGAGATCGTGGACGACGAGCCGAAGCGCGACAACGGCGCCAAGTGACGGCCGGAACGCCGAGGGGAGCACCAGCGTGAGCACGCGCGAGAACGGTTCCGAGGAGGAGCCGGTGATCCGCGACAACCGGAAGATAGACCCGGAGACGGGTCAGGTACGCGAGGCGAAGCCGGCCGAGACCACGGGCCAGAACGACAGGGAGCAGGGGGCCGACAAGCCGCCGTCCTCCCTGGCGTCCGACCTGGCCTCGATCGAGCTGGCCACCCAGCTCGCCGAGCGCACCGCGGACCTGCAGCGTCTTCAGGCCGAGTATTCCAACTATCGCAAGCGGGTCGAGCGAGACCGCGTGGCGGTCAAGGAGCAGGCGGTGGCCGGTGTGCTGGCCGAGCTGCTGCCCGTCCTCGACGACATCGGCAGGGCCCGTGACCACGGGGAGCTGACCGGCGGCTTCGCCAAGGTGAGCGAATCACTGGAGGCGGCCACCGGGAAGCTGGGGCTGAGCACCTTCGGCACCAAGGGTGAGCCGTTCGACCCGACGGTGCACGAGGCCCTGATGCACAGCTACTCCCCCGAGGTCACGGAGCCGACCTGCGTGGAGATCCTGCAGCCCGGTTACCGGATCGGCGAGCGAGTGCTCCGCCCCGCGCGCGTCGCGGTCGCGGAGCCAGAAGAGCCCGCCGCGGACGACAACTGACACCCCCACATCTGATCTCTGAGAAGGAACGTAGATGAGCACCAAGGACTACCTGGAGAAGGACTACTACGCCGTCCTTGGTGTGCCCAAGACCGCTACGGCCGACGAGATCAAGAAGTCGTACCGCAAGCTGGCCAGGCAGTACCACCCGGACGCCAACCCCGGAAGCTCGGCGACCTCCGAGAGCACCGCCAAGTTCAAGGAGGTCTCGGAGGCGTACGACATCCTGTCCGACACCAAGCGCCGCAAGGAGTACGACGAGGCGCGGACGCTGTTCGGATCGGGCGTCGGCGGCTTCCCGGGGGCGGGGGGCGCCCAGCGCGCGGGCGGTTTCCCGTTCGACCTGGGAGACCTGTTCGGGGGGACCGGCCAGCAGCAGCAACAGGGCGGTGCCGGGGAGCGCATCGGCGACATCTTCGGCGGGCTCTTCAACCGGGGCGGCGCGAGCCGCCCCGGGGGGACGGCGAGCAGGGCGCGGCGTGGCCAGGACATCGAGTCCGAGGTGACGCTCTCCTTCTCCGAGGCGGTGGAGGGCACCACGGTGTCGCTCCGCCTGACCAGCTCCTCCGCGTGCACCGGATGCGGAGGCACCGGCGCCAAGGCCGGGACCACCCCGCGGGTCTGCCCGACCTGCGAGGGCACCGGCGCGGCCAGCCGCAACCTCGGCAACTTCGCCTTCTCCGAGCCGTGCCGCGACTGCAAGGGCCGCGGCCTGCTGGTGGACGACCCGTGCCCGGTGTGCGACGGGAGCGGGCGGGGCAAGAGCACCCGGACGATCCAGGCCCGCATCCCGGCGGGGGTCGGCGACAACCAGCGCATCAAGATCAAGGCCAAGGGCGCGCCCGGCGAGAACGGCGGGCCCGCCGGTGACCTCTACGTCCAGATCCACGTCAAGCCGCACGCCGTGTTCGGCAGGACGGGAGAGAACCTGACGGTCACCGTCCCGGTGACCTTCACCGAGGCCGCGCTGGGCGCCGAGATCAAGGTGCCGATCCTCAAGGGGCTGCCGGTCACGCTGCGCATCCCCGAGGGCACCCCGAACGGCCGCACCTTCCGGGTGCGCGGCAGGGGGGTGGCGCGCAAGGACGGCACCAAGGGCGACCTGCTCGCCACCGTCGAGGTCCTGGTGCCACAACAACTGGAGGACAAGGCAAGGGGCGCCCTTGAGGAGTTCCGCGACGCCACCTCGGGTGGTGACCCGCGGGCGGACCTGATCGAACAGGCCAGAAGCGAGTAGCCATGGAAGCCAACTACTTCGATCTGTCGGACGACACACCCGTCTACGTGATCTCGGTGGCCGCCCAGCTGTCGGGTCTGCACCCGCAGACCCTGCGCCAGTACGACCGTCTCGGCCTGGTCAGCCCAGGCCGTACGGCGGGACGCGGACGCCTGTACTCCACCCGCGACATCGTGATGCTCCGCGAGGTCCAGCGGCTCTCCCAGGAGGAGGGCATCAACCTCGCGGGCATCAAGCGAATCCTGGTCCTCGAAACGGAGGCCCTGCGCCTGCGTGACGAGAACCACCGCCTGCGCGCGGAGATGAACATGATCCGCGCGCTCATCCAGTACCAGCTGCCCCCCGCCTGAGACTCCGTCCCACGCCTTGAGGACGCGCCGGTGCACAGCGGGTGCACAGCGGCTCCGCGAGGACGCGCCGGGCCGGTGTCGCCATCGCACAGCGGTACGCCGACGTCGCCGCCGACACGGCGGCGCTCCGGCGTCGCCATGACCCAGCACTTTCGAGTGAGGCCTGACAAGCATGGACTACAAGCTCACCCAGAAGAGCCAGGCGGCGGTCTCCTCCGCCATCAGGCGGGCGGCCGCCGAAGGCAATCCCGAGGTCGCCCCGGCCCATCTGTTCACCGCGTTGCTCACCCAGACCGGTGGCACCGCCGTACCCCTGCTCGAAGCGGTGGGCGCCGACTGGAAGCGGCTGAGGGTCGAGGCCGAGAAGCAGCTCGCGGCCCTGCCGAAAGCGCAGGGCTCCACGGTCAGCGCCCCGTCGAGCTCCCGGCAGCTCCTCACCGTGATGAACACCGCGGCCCAGCGGGCTCGCGGGCTTGAGGACGACTACGTCTCGACCGAGCACCTGCTGGTCGGCCTCGCCACCGACGGCGGCCCCGTCGCCACGCTGCTCAAGGCGAACGGCGCGAGCCCGAACGCGCTGCTCGACGCCTTCGAGAAGGTGCGCGGGCACGCCAGGGTGACCAGCGAGACGCCCGAGGACACCTACCAGGCGCTGGAGAAGTACGGGATCGACCTGACCGAGCGGGCCAGGGCGGGCAAGCTCGACCCGGTGATCGGCCGCGACTCGGAGATCCGGCGCGTCATCCAGGTGCTCAGCCGCCGTACCAAGAACAACCCGGTGCTCATCGGCGAGCCCGGCGTCGGCAAGACCGCCGTGGTGGAGGGGCTGGCCCAGCGGATCGTCGCGGGCGACGTCCCCTCCAGCCTGCGCGACAAGCGCCTGATCGCCCTCGACCTCAGCGCGATGGTCGCCGGCGCCAAGTACCGCGGCGAGTTCGAGGAGCGCCTCAAGGCGGTGCTCGGGGAGATCAAGGAGAGTGACGGCCAGGTCGTCACCTTCATCGACGAGCTGCACACCATGGTCGGCGCGGGTGCCGCCGAGGGCGCGATGGACGCGGGCAACATGCTCAAGCCCATGCTGGCCCGCGGCGAGCTGCGGATGATCGGCGCGACCACGCTGGACGAGTACCGCGAGCGCATCGAGAAGGACCCGGCTCTGGAGCGGCGGTTCCAGCAGGTCTACGTGGGCGAGCCCACCGTCGAGGACACCATCGCCATCCTGCGCGGCCTCAAGGGCCGCTACGAGGCGCACCACCAGGTCCAGATCTCCGACGGCGCGCTCGTGGCCGCCGCGGCGCTCTCCGACCGCTACATCACCTCCAGGTTCCTGCCCGACAAGGCGATCGACCTCGTCGACGAGGCGGCCTCCCGGCTCCGCATGGAGATCGACTCCCGTCCGGTGGAGATCGACCAGCTCCAGCGGAACGTCGACCGGATGAAGATGGAGGAGCTGGCGCTCGCCAAGGAGACCGACGAGAGCAGCCTGCAGAGGCTGGAGCGGCTCCGCAGGGAGCTCGCCGACCGCCAGGAGGACCTCAACGCCCTGGTCGGCCGCTGGGAGCGGGAGAAGGCGGGGCTGAACCGGGTCGGCGACCTGAAGAAGCAGATCGACGAGGTGCGGGGCGCCGCCGAGCGCGCGCAGCGCGACGGCGACTTCGAGGCCGCCTCGCGGCTGATGTACGCCGAGGTGCCCAACCTGGAGGCCGAGCTCGCCGAGGCCAGCAAGGCCGCCCAGCCCGAGGACCCCATGGTCAAGGAGGAGGTCGGCTCCGACGACATCGCCCAGGTGATCTCCTCGTGGACCGGCATCCCCGCGGGCCGGCTGCTTGAGGGCGAGACCAGCAAGCTGCTCCGTATGGAGGAGGAGCTCGGCAGGCGGCTGATCGGCCAGCGGCAGGCGGTCGAGGCGGTCTCCGACGCCGTACGGCGGGCGCGGGCGGGCATCTCCGACCCGGACCGGCCGACCGGGAGCTTCCTGTTCCTCGGCCCGACGGGCGTCGGCAAGACGGAGCTGGCCAAGGCGCTGGCCGACTTCCTCTTCGACGACGAGCGGGCGATGGTCCGCATCGACATGAGCGAGTACGGCGAGAAGCACAGCGTCGCGCGCCTGGTGGGGGCCCCTCCCGGCTACGTGGGCTACGAGGAGGGCGGCCAGCTCACCGAGGCCGTGCGGCGCAGGCCCTACGGCGTGGTGCTGCTGGACGAGGTCGAGAAGGCGCACCCGGAGGTCTTCGACATCCTGCTCCAGGTCCTCGACGACGGGCGGCTCACCGACGGCCAGGGCCGGACGGTCGACTTCCGCAACGTGATCCTGATCCTCACCTCCAACATCGGCTCGCAGTTCCTCGTGGACCCGGGCATGACGAAGGAGGCCCAGCGGACCGCCGTGATGACCGCGGTCAGGAGCTCGTTCAAGCCGGAGTTCCTCAACCGGCTCGACGACGTGATCCAGTTCGACGCGCTCGGCACGGAGGAGCTGTCCAGGATCGTGGACCTCCAGGTGGCCCACCTGGCCAGGCGCCTGGCGGACCGGCGGCTCACGCTGACCGTGACCCCGGTGGCCCGCGACTGGCTGGCGCTCACGGGCTACGACCCGCTGTACGGCGCGCGTCCGCTCCGCCGCCTCGTCCAGTCCGCGATCGGCGACAAGCTGGCCAAGGAGGTGCTCTCCGGCGAGGTCCAGGACGGCGACGAGGTGCTGGTCGACCTCGACGAGGCGAACGACTCCCTGGTCATCGGCCCGGTGAGGGCCTGACCGCGCCCGGACGGGGCCGGTAATGACTTGACCACCATTGCGTTAAGCACGCCCCTGGGCGAGACCCCCCTGTTACGTTCGGTTTCCATCGGATTACCGAACGCAACAGGGGGATGCGCATGTCGAACTCATCACGGAACATCCGGGGAGTCCTCGCGGTGGCGGTGCTCACGGTCGGCGCCGGCTTGACGATGATCTCTCCGGCATCGGCGGAGGTCGCGCCCTGCCCGGAGCAGGGGACGACGAGGGTGCTGGGGGCGCCCGGACCGGTGGATCCCACGTGCGAGGAGATCGGCGCCGCCGGGACCGTTGCCACCCCCGAGGGGGCACCGGTCGCGGACGGCACCGTCACACCGCCGATCACGGACGGCGCCGTGACGCCGCCGGCCGTGAACACCGGCGAGGCGACGACCATGGGCGGCACCGAGGTGCCTTCGGCGGAGACGCCGGAGACGCCGACGACGGTGAACGACGCCGAGGCTCCGACGGTGGAGACACCGGCGGTGAACGACGCGATGGCTCCGGTGGTCGTGGACGGTGCCGTGGCACCGGTGACCGCCGACGAGACGCCCGCGACCGCGGACCGGCTCGCACGCGTCACCAGCCTGCCCCAGCTCTCCCAGCCCTCCGCCGTGCTCAGCTTCGCCGACGCCGGGGGCGTCGCCGCGGGTACCGGCTTCCACGCCCTGCCCTTCGGGCTGTCGAGCCTCCCCAGCCAGGAGTGGACGAACTCGTGGGTGAGCGTCATGGCCGAGGCGCCGGACCTGCCCGGCCTGCCGGGCACGCCGGGTGCCCCCGCTGACGGCATCAGCTGGCTGCGGGCCCCGGTGCCCCCGGCGCCCGGCGAGCTCGTCGAGGCACCGGTCGCACCGGGTACGCCGGACATGCCGGTCGGCGAGCCCGCGCCCCCGATGCCCCTGCCCGCCCCGGCGGACGCCGTCGTCGAGAACCTGCCGCCCGCCGAGGACATGCCCACCGCCGACATGCCCGCCGCCGAGGACATGCCCGCGGTGGAGCCGCCGGCCGCCGTACGCCCGGAGGCCCCCGCGGTGCCGGACGCTCCCGCGACCGGTGGGACCGCGACGGAAGCCACCACGAGCGGCGCCACGACGGAGGGCACCGCGGCGGTCACCCTGCCCGCGCTGGAGGGGACGCTCACGGACCTCGACGCTAGGTAAGCACGCGGTAGAGGGCGGTGGACCGGTGACCGGTCCACCGCCGGATCCTCACGGGGGAGGGTCGTGCCTCACGGGGCACGACCCTCCCCTGCCGCGTGTCAGGCCAGGGCCAGACGTCAGTGCGAGGCGTCCAGGAGGGCGTCGAGCTCGTCCTCGGGGAGGCCGAGGTCGACGCGGATCCGGTAGCGGGTCCTGAGCAGGGCGATGTGCTCGCCGCTGCCCTCCACCGCCCGGTGCGCCCCCTCGGTCGCCCACTGATGGGCCTCCCCGAGATCGCCGTAGGCGACGAGGGTCTCGGCGACCGTGAGGGCGGTGGCCGCGGTGACGTCACCGACTGCGCGGATCGCCGCGATCACCTCCCTCGCCTCGTCCGGTCGTTCGAGCTCGAAGAGGGTGTCGGCGATCCCCGCCCGGGGATCGACGCTCACCTCGCCGCCGTCGTCCACCGCCCGCTGGAAGCAGTCGAATGCCCGAGCTGGCTGTCCGGCCTGCCGCCACTCCTCGGCGGCGAGCACGAGGATCGCCGCCCGTGATATGTCGCCGGACGCGTACGCCTCGACCAGGGCTTCGAGTCGTCGGGCCAGGTCTTCGTGATCGTCGGCCAGAAGTGCCTGCTCAAGCAATCGATCAAGTTGCTCACGTGTCACATGCGCCACATCGCGAGAGTACCGAGCGGCGCTCGACCGCGTACGGCCAACGGCAGGTATTGGCCACGTTACCTTAGGCAAACGAACGACTACTCTGCGCGTTTTTCCCCAGCAAAACGGGCATATGAGCAACGAGTTCCGCCAGAGAAACGTGTCACGGGAAGGAGCCGCGATGGTCATGTCCAGACAGACATCGTTCACGTTGGCCCTTCTTCTGGCCTTCTCGGTGGTCGTTCCGGGGTCCGCCGGATACCTGTCGGTCAAGATGGAGGCGATCGGGCAGGCGCACCGGGAGCTGGTCACCCTGGAGAACCGGATCCGCGACGAGAGGCTCGCCGCCCGGATCAGGAAGATCGAACGGATCTACCGGGGGCGGCGGCTCCAGCCGATCACCTCGTCCGGCCGCGAGCACTGCGAGCCTCCCGTGAGGTCCCGCGACGAGCCGGGGACGCCGGAGACGCGATCGTCGGGACCTGCGACGGTCGTGCCCGTTCCGGTGGCGGGTGAGGGGCGGCCGCACGAGAGGCGGCCGCGCGCGCGGAGACACGTCGTCCAGGAGCGGGTCCCGCAGGCGCGGAACCCCCGGGAACGGGACGCGCGGGGGCCGGGAACGCCGGGGCAGGACGTACGGGAGCCCGTGGAGCAGAGGCTGACGGCGCAGGGGCGCCCGGGGGCCGGGATGACCGAGGCGGCTCCCCCGGAGCGGTGGTCCCAGCTCGAACGCCGGGGCAGGCGGCATCAGGAGGGGGAGGCACGGGAGGAGACGTTCACCGCGCCGGACGCGACCGGCGCCGAGAGCCCGCCGGAGGACATCGGTGCGCCTCCCGGTGAAGGTCCCCCTCAGACCGAGACTCAGGCGAACTGACGAGTCGTACACCAAAACACGCGAGAACCATCGGCCCGGTCCCACTCAAGCCGGGACGCGGGCTAACTGACGAGCTGTGCACCGAAACACAGGGAAACCATCTCTCAAGCCAGGACACGGGCTAACTGACGGCCCGCACATCAAAACACGGAGGGAACCGTCGGCCCGGTCCCGCTCAGGCGGAGACGCGGGCGAACTGGCGGTTCAGGTAGCCGCGGATGAGGCGCTTGGCCTCGGCCACGATCTCCGGGGCACCGTTCGGATCGCGCCGGAAGGCCAGCTTGAGCACGGCGTCCCCGGCCTCCACCGCGACGAGGATGGCCAGGTCGAACTCCTCGCTGTCGGCGAGCCCGTACTCCTGAAGGAGAAGCCCGCGCAGCCGTCCGGCGATCACCGTGTTGTTGTCGGAGACGGCGTCGAGCAGGTTGAGGTCGACCACGTCGCCGAAGTGCAGGGACCGGAAACCCGGCACGGTCCTGTGCATCTCCACGTACTCGTCGATGATCGCGTCGACCGCGTCCCACCAGCACTTGTAGTCTTCCAGCAGGAAGCGCCTGCCGATGCGGGAGACGAACCCCTCCACGTGGCGCCGGGTCACCGCCTGGGTGAGTGCCCGCTTGTCGGGAAAGAACTGGTAGACCGAACCGATCGCGACCCCCGCGCGCTCGGCGATCCTCGTGGTGGAGAGCGCGTCATAGCCGATCTCGTCCAGCAGGTCGGCACACGCGTCGAGCATCCGCTCGACACGTCGCGCGCTCCGTCGTTGGGTGGGTTGACGCCGCAGTGGAGCCTCGCCGGGCTCCTCGCAGGACATGGTGGACACCACCCCATCTTGCCCCCCTGACACGCCGGGGTCAGTGCTTATTCGTCAATCGCGAGATTTCTCCACCTCCGGCGGGCCGGGCGAGGTCGCCGGGTCACCCGGACTGGCCGGGCCTGGCGGTCAGGCCGGTGCAGTCGCGCAGTGCCTTCCAGCCCGCGATGGCCTGCTGCCGCCCGGTCCCGGCGAGCGGGATCGGCACCCCGCCCTGGATGGTGGCCGGGGTCCACTGGTCCTTGAGCACCTTGCGGCCGTTGATCGTCAGGGTGAGCACGCCGGTCCTGCCGGTGTCCGGGCCCCAGTTGTAGAAGACGAAGTTGCCCAGGCCGTAGCTGACGTAGCTGTTCTTCAGGTATCCGGCGCCGAGCAGGATGTGCGCGTGGCCGCCGACGACGACGTCCGCTCCGGCCGCGACCAGCCGGGGCGCCAGGCCGCGCTGCGCCTCGTTGGGGCACTTCTGCAGCTCGGTGCCCCAGTGCAGGTGGACGATCACGGTGTCGGAGTTCTTGCGCGCCCTGCGCACCTCCTGGATCAGCCGCGCCTCGTCCTTGGCCGAGGCGAGGCCGCCCTGGTCGCCCGAGGCCGTCCACGCCTGGACGAACTCCGCGTCCAGCACCTGGGTCGCGCCGATGATGGCGACGCGGTTGCCGTTCACGGTCGTCCGCCACGGCTTGTACGCCTCGGCCTCGTCGCCGCCCACGCCCACGACGGGGAACCTGGACCGTTTGATGGCGGCGAGGGTGTCCTTCAGCCCGCTCTGCATGTAGTCCATGCCGTGGTTGTTCGCCAGGGAGGCGACGTCCACCCCGGACGCCTTCAGCGCGGTGAGCGCCGCCGCCGGGGCGCGGAAGGTGTACTGCTTGCCGGGGGCGGGGGTGCCGCCGGTGGTGATCGCGGTCTCCAGGTTGACCATCGCCAGGTCGGAGCGCTTGAGCACCTTGGCGATCGGGCCGAGCGCGGTCTTCGGATCGGTGTTCAGCCGGGTCCGCAACACGCCCTCGAAGTGCACGTCCCCGCCGAAGGAGATGGTGTACGGTCTGCGCTCGGGCGTGGGGGTGGGGTCGGCCTCGGTGGTCTCGGCCGGTTCCTCCACGACGTCGGGGGACGATTCGGGGGCGGCCGACTCGGCCGCGGAGCAGGCCGCGAGAAGCACGGCTGAGGCGGTGATCGCGGCGGCCAGGGCGAGGCGGCGAGCTGTGTGCGTGTCCATCGGTATCCGAGGATGCCATCTCACCCATCACCTGTGTCAGAACTCGCCCTACCAGATTTGTCTCATCGAAACTGGAGCAGCTCGTTAACTTGAATCGTTCAGGTATAGGTCGTACGGTGTGGTCATGGAGGACGAGGACCTGCTCCGGCAGGCGGGCCTGCGGGTGACCGCGGCCCGGCTGGCGATCATGCGGACCGTGCGGGAGGGCGACCACCTCGACGTGGACGCCGTCCATCGCGGTGTGCGCGGTCGTGTCGGCCAGGTCTCCCTGCAGGCCGTCTACGACTCCCTGCGCGCGCTGCACCGGGCCGGGCTCCTCCGGCGGATAGAACCGGCGGGCAGTCCTGCCCGGTACGAGACGCGAATCAATGACAACCATCACCATCTCGTCTGCCGCGAGTGCGGGAGGGTCACCGACGTGGACTGCGCCGTCGGCCACGCCCCCTGCCTCGACCCGGTCTCCGACGCCGGATACCTGGTCGACGAGGCGGACGTGATCTTCTGGGGCGTGTGCCCCGGCTGTCGTTCCGAAGACACTCGATGAAGAGAACCCCGGAGGAACCTCTATGAGCACCAGGCCCATCACCACCACCGATGCGGGAATTCCCGCGCCGAGTGACGAGCACTCCCAGTCGGTGGGCCCGAACGGGCCCCTGCTGCTGCAGGACCACTACCTGATCCAGAAGATGGCCCACTTCAACCGGGAACGCGTGCCCGAGCGGGTGGTCCACGCCAAGGGCGGCGGCGCGCACGGCGTCCTCCAGATCACCGAGGACGTCAGCCAGTTCACCAAGGCGGGCCTGTTCGCCAAGGGCAAGGAGACCCCGCTCTTCATCCGCTTCTCCTCGGTCGCCGGTGAGCTCGGCAGCCCCGACACCCAGCGCGACCCGCGCGGCTTCGCGCTGAAGTTCTACACCGACGAGGGCAACTACGACCTCGTCGGCAACAACACGCCCATCTTCTTCATCCGCGACCCGCAGAAGTTCTCCGACTTCATCCACAGCCAGAAGCGCCGCGCCGACACCAACCTGCGCGACCACGACATGCAGTGGGACTTCTGGACGCTCTCCCCGGAGAGCGCGCACCAGGTGACGTTCCTGATGACCGACCGCGGCACCCCGGCGTCCTGGCGCCACATGCACGGCTTCGGCTCGCACACCTTCCTGTGGTACAACGCCGGTGGCGAGAAGTTCTGGGTCAAGTACCACTTCAGGACCGACCAGGGCATCAAGAACTTCACCGACGCCGAGGCCGGCGCGGTCATCGCGCAGGACACCGACTTCCACATCCGCGACCTGCACACCGCGATCGCGAACGGCGACCACCCGTCCTGGACGGTGAACGTCCAGATCATGCCGTTCGAGGCCGCCGCCGACTACCGGTTCAACCCGTTCGACCTGACCAAGGTGTGGCCGCACGCCGACTACCCCGAGATCACGATCGGCAGGTTCGTCCTGAACCGCAACCCGGCGAACTACTTCGCCGAGGTCGAGCAGGCGGGCTTCGAGCCGTCCAACCTGGTGCCGGGCATCGGCCCGTCCCCGGACAAGATGCTCCAGGGCCGGCTGTTCTCCTACCCGGACACCCACCGCTACCGCATCGGCGCCAACTACCAGCAGCTGCCGATCAACGCGCCGAGGATCCCCGTCCACAGCTACAACAAGGACGGCCAGATGCGCCTCGCCAATCCGGGCGACCCGGTCTACGCCCCCAACACCGCCGGTGGCCCCGCGGCCGACCCGGCGCTGTACGAGGGCGAGCACTACCAGGTGACCGGTGAGATCATCCGCTCCGCCTACACCCTGCACCGCGAGGACGACGACTTCGTCCAGCCCCGCGCCCTGTGGGAGAACGTCCTGTCCGAGACCGACCGCTCCCACCTGGTGAGCAACGTCGTCGGCCACGCCTCCGCCCCGGAGGTCACCGCCGAGACGAAGAAGCGCGTCGTCGAGTACTGGACGAACGTCCACAAGGACCTCGGCCAGGGCGTCGCCCAGGGCCTCGGCGTCACCGCCGGATAGTCACTCGTACGGTCGTACGGCTCGCGTCTCCCCGGGAGTGCGGGCCGTACGGCTTCTCCCGCCCTTTCCCGGACACACGAAAGGGGCTGTCCCGCCGTTGGGCAAGCCCCCGGTCCCGGAAGGACGGTCACTCAGAGATCGAAGTCTCCGCCCTTCACCGCCGCGACGAACGCGATCCACCCGGACCCGCCGAAGACCAGCACCGGTCCGCCCCTGTCCTTGCTGTCCCTGACCGCGAATCCCCGTCCGGGCAGGTGAGCCACCTCGACACAGTTACCGTTGAGCCCGCTCCGCCGACTTTTCGTCCACATCACTCCAGACAGGTCAACATCAGACACAACTCACCTCTTCTCCCATGAGGTGCCATAAGGCATCTTAAGGATGAAGGTGTAACGAAGAACTTGCAAGGCATTAAGCATGTCCAGACAGCGCACCGTATCCGGCACGGTCTCCCGGTGTGCGATGATTCTTCCCTGCTCGACCGGCGGGCCGTCAATCCATCCGGCGAGCGGAAACGATGAAAACAAAACAATCACAGCGGGGCGGCTCTTGTTCTCCTGGATGAGTGCCAGGGCCGCTTCTGCTATATGTCGAACTCCCCGTCCTTCACATCGCCCACGAAGGAGTTCCACTGGCTGGGAGTGAGGACGAGAACAGGGCCGGACCGGTCCTTACTGTCGCGGAGCCCCACGTGTCCCCCGCCTAACTTCGCCACCTCGACACAGTTGCCGTTGGTGCCGCTCCGCGCACTCTTCTTCCAGATCACATCGTTGTGATTATTCGCGTTCATCATTCTTTCCGAAAACGACGGATTAGCGGCGGGCGTCAACCCGCCACTAACTTTCCCAGTACTCGATTGTCTTTCTGATCAGCTCCTGTGAGGCCGCCTCGTCGAGGGCCCGTTCCACCAGGTGCCCGAAGGCCCGCTCATACAGATAGACCATTCCCGCGTCCTCGACGAACCGTCCTCCGGGGAGGGACTCCTCGTAGACGACGTCCTGGAAATCGGGAAACGTCAGGTGCAGGAACGCGCCGGTGGACACCGGCGGCGGAACGCGCTGGGGAAGGATTCTCATCTCCACGTGCTCCAGCTCCGAGACCTCGATCAGGTGCACGAGCTGGTCACGCATGACGCGGGCGTCCCCGTACTGGTTCTTCAGCACGGATTCGTGGAACACGCTCACATGGGTCAGCGGGTCGCGCACGCGAAGCAGTGTGCGCTGCCGCGCCATGCGCATCTCGACCCGGTCCTGCATCCAGCCCGGCGGAACCTGGCTGGCATGCTGGTTCGCCTGGATGACGCCCCAGACGTAGTCCTCCGTCTGGAGGAGGCCGGGCACGATCTGAGGCTCCCAGTTTCGCATCACCGTGGCCTCCGCCTCCATCCCGATGAGCGTGATGTAGTCATCGGGGACGGAGTTTCGATACTTCTCCCACCAGCCCTTCTGGGCGGCGTCGTGCCGAAGCGCGACCAGGACCTCCCTGAGGTCCCCCTCGATCCCGTAGAGCTCGACGAGCGCCTCGACGTCGGCCGGTCCGGCCAGTGTCTTGGCGTTCTCGATGCGGCTGACCTTCGCGGTCGACCACCCCAGGCGGTCGGACACCTCGTCGCCGGTCATGTCCAGGCTCTCGCGGAGCCTGCGCAACTCCAGACCCAGCCGACGTCGGCGGAGCGCTGGACTGCCACGCTGCGGCATCACGACCTCCTCACCATGACGGGCGGGCGGGTGTCACGGCCCCAACAGGAACCCGACGAATGATAGTGCAAATTACACAGATGATTGCAGTGCATCCGCGCAAGATGATTGCTTTTTTCCTTACGGCAAGTCTTGCAGCCAAATCTATGCTGAGCGACTATCAGAACAGGAAGGTTCTCGAAAGGCCGGGGGGAGCCACCGGTGGTCATCCGGGGGCATCGTCGGGGACCTTCGCGAGTCGCACGCGGCGGCGACGTGGAGTTGACGCGGGGAGGCCGGCAGGGGGAGCACGGGAATTCGGCCGGCGACGGCCCATAGTCGCACGCGTAAAAGACGGCGTCCTGATCGGGCGCAAAAAAACACCGGGTCGGCGGCCACCGACCCGGTTGGCACAAGAACTCCGCGTCAAAGCCACGAAGGGAGTCTCCTATGTCCTTCCACCGTACCAACAGAACCCACGGAATCAAGACCTTCATCCTCGACCTGATCTATGTGAGCGACCGAGAGCTCTGCATGGACCAGGATGAATGGGCCTACCGGCTCGGCTGGACCGTGACCAGGACCGGTTTCGGGGCCAGGCACTACCGCGAGCCCCGGTTCGACCTCCTCAAGGCCGAGCGGACCGCCGCTCCCGCCCTCGCCCTGGCGCCCGTCCCCGACAAGGAGGTGAGCGGCGATGTCGCGGCGTGACGCCCGCGGCGGACACCGGGGCCGCCCCTGCGGACGGCCTCCCAGCCGGGCGGGCCTCCTCGTCCGGCTGTGGCGCTGGCGGACGGAGGTCGTCCTGCTCGCCGCCGCCTCGTTCCTCACGGTCACCGTGGTCCTCTCACTCGCGGAGGGCGACTGGTGGCCGTTTCTCGTCGTGGTCTGCGCCGCCGGTGTCCCCGCCGCCTCCGGGTTCGGGAGGAGCTGGGTGATCGCGCACGTGTGGTGCCTGGTCTCCCGGCACCGCATCCAGCGGGCGTGCGCGGAGACCGGGATACACACCCGTTCGGGCCGGTTGCCGCTGGTCCTGTGGATCACTCCCTCCGCCGCCGGGGAGAAGGCGCTCGTCCTCGCCAGGGCCGGAACCTGCGCCGAGGACTTCGACGCCTTCTCCGCCGAGATCGCGGCGGCGTGCTACGCCCGCGACGCCGTGGTCTCCCGGCACGGCAGGTGGGCGAACCTGCTGACCGTCGAGATCGTCCGAGGGGACGAGGCCACCGGTCCCCCGATGGGCCTCGACCGGCTCTACGGGCGGGCTGACTGGGTGAGCCTGCGGGTCAGTCGGGCCGTGGAGTCCGCGGAGGAGGAGCCCGGCACCCGCTTCACCACCGTCCCGCTTCCCGGGCCCGGCGAGTTCCCCGGCAGGCAACGGGCGGCGTAGACACAGATACCCGGTTCGCCGGAAGCCGGGAGACGGGAGGCCCCGGAGTTCGGGCTCCGGGGCTTTTCCCGTCCCGGGGTGGCGGCCATGATGAGTTCACTCGCCGAACCCAGGAGTGCCGATGAGAACAGCCCACCGGACCTGCCCCCTCTGCGAGGCCGTCTGCGGTCTCCGGCTCACCCTCGACGACGCCGGGCACGTCACCTCGGTCAAGGGCGACCGGGACGACCCCTTCTCCAAGGGGTTCATCTGCCCCAAGGGCGCGAGCCTGGGCCGCCTCGACGAGGACCCGGACCGGCTGGGCGTCCCGATGATCCGTACGGGCGGCGAGTGGCGCGAGGCGTCCTGGGAGGAGGCGTTCCGTACGGTCGAGGAGGGCCTCGGGGGCGTGATCGACGCCCACGGCCGCCGGTCGCTCGCCGTCTACCTCGGCAACCCGAACGCCCACTCCATGGCCGGTGCCCTGTACGGCAAGCCGCTGATCCGCGCCCTCGGCACCCGCAACGTCTTCTCCGCGAGCACCGCCGACCAGATGCCCAAGCACGTCTCCTGCGGCCTGATGCTCGGCGACCCGCTCGCCATCGCGGTGCCCGACCTGGACCGCACCGACTACCTGCTGATGCTCGGCGCCAACCCGCTGGAGTCCAACGGCTCGCTCTGCACCGCCCCCGACTTCCCCGGCCGTCTCAGGGCGCTGCGCGGGCGCGGCGGCAAACTCGTGGTCGTCGACCCGCGCCGTACCCGCACCGCCGCCCTCGCCGACGAGCACCTGTTCGTCCGCCCCGGGATGGACGCCTATCTGCTGTTCGGCATCGTCCACACCCTCCTCGCCGAGGACCTCACCTCGGTCGGCGCCGACATCGGCGGCGTCGGGATCAACGGGCTGGACGAGGTACGGCGGCTGGCGGAGGACTTCGCCCCCGAGACGGTGGCCCCGATGTGCGGGGTGCCCGCCGGGGAGATCGTACGGCTGGCGCGCGAGCTGGCCTCGGCCCCGACGGCCGCCGTCTACGCCCGCATCGGCACCTGCACCGCGGAGTTCGGCACCGTCGCGCAGTGGCTGGTCGACGTCGTCAACGTCCTGACCGGCAACTTCGACCGTCCCGGCGGGGTCATGTTCGCGAAGACCGCGGTGGAGAACGGCCGCCGGAGCAGGCCGTACGTCACGGGACGCTGGCACAGCCGCGTCCGGGGGCTGCCGGAGGCGAACGGCGAGATCCCGGTGGCCACCCTCGCCGACGAGATCGAGACGCCGGGGGAAGGGCAGGTCAGGGGGCTGGTCGTGGTGGCCGGGAACCCGGTGCTGTCGGCGCCGGGCGGGCCCCGGCTGGACCGGGCCTTCCGCGACCTGGAGTTCATGGTCTGCGTGGACCCGTACCTGAACGAGACCACCCGGCACGCGAACGTCATCCTGCCGCCGCCGCGTGTGACGCAGTCGCCGCACTACGACCTGGCGCTGCTGTCCTTCGCGGTTCGCAACTACGCGAGGTTCTCCCCGCCGGTCCTTCCGCTGGAGCCGGGACGCCCGTCGGAGGCCGAGATCCTGGCGCGGCTGGCGATGATCGCCTCGGGACAGGGCGCGGACGCCGACCCGGCCCCGCTCGACGAGCTGATCCTCGACCGGATGCTCCGCGGGGCCGTCGAGACGCCCGGCTCTCCGGTGGAGGGCGCCGACCCGGCCGAGCTGCGTGCCTCCCTGACCGGTGACAGCGGGGCGGAGACGCGGCTGGACGCCATGCTCAGGCTCGGCCCGTACGGGCTCTCCCTGGCCACCCTGCTGGCGAACCCGCACGGCATCGACCTGGGCGCGCTGGAGCCCCGGCTGGCGGAGATCGTCCGTACGGCCTCGGGGCGGGTGGAGCTGGCACCGGCGCAGCTGGCCGAGGACGCCGCGCGGCTGCGCGGGCGGCTCGCCGTCCCGCCCGCGGAGATCGTGCTGATCGGGCGTCGCCACCTGCGCTCCAACAACAGCTGGCTGCACAACGTGGGACCACTGGTCGGCGGGACCAACCGATGCACCCTGCAGATCAACCCGGACGACGTGAGCAGGCTCGGACTGGGCGAGCACGCCGTGGTGCGCTCGGCCGCCGGTGAGCTGGTCGTCCCGCTGGAGCCGACCGACACGATCATGCCGGGGGTGGTGAGCCTGCCCCACGGGTGGGGGCACTCCGGCAGCGCGCAACCGGTGGCCGCCAGGCACCCGGGGGTGAACGCGAACACGCTGACAGATGATTCCGTCGTGGACGTACCCTCGGGAAACGCCGTGTTCAACGGGGTTCCCGTCACACTCGGCCGGGCGTGATCCCATGATCGCTCGGAAAAGCGGGATCGACGCGCATTAGGCTTGCGCGCGTGACCACCCCTCCAGCACAGGACCGTCTGCACGCTCAGCTCACCTTCGCCATGGAGATCGACAAGCTCAGACGCATCGTCCGCCGCAACACCCTCATGGACGGGTCGCGGCGCGAGAACGACGCCGAGCATTCCTGGTACGTGGGCATGCTGGCGATGGTCTTGGCCGAGCACGCACCACCGGGCACCGACCTCGACAGGGTCGTCGCGATGCTGCTCGTCCACGACATCGTCGAGATCGACGCGGGAGACACGTTCATCTACGACGCCTCGGCCGTCGAGGCCCAGCTGGGCATCGAGCGCAAGGCCGCCGACCGGATCTTCGGGCTGCTCCCCGACGACCAGGCCGCGCGGCTGCGCGAGCTCTGGGACGAGTTCGAGGAACGCACGACACCGGAGGCCAGGTTCGCCAAGGCCCTCGACCGGATCGCGCCCATCATGGCGAACCACCACAACGAGGGCGGCACCTGGTCGCTGTACAAGGTGACGGCCGAGCAGGTGCTGGAGAAGGTGAAGATCATCGAGGAGGGGTCGGCGACACTGGGCGCCTACGCCACCGAGATCATCGCTCTCTCCGTCAGCCGGGGGCATTTGGCGCGTGCATAACGCCGTTCTCGGGTAGGTCCCTATGGGTCGAGAAGGGGGCGATGGTGAAGGAAACCGTCAAAACAGGACGCCGGACCTTCAGACGTCTGGTGCCCGGGGTCGAGCTCACCGATCGGATCGAGCGCTCACCCAGGGCCGACAGGCCGATCCGCGTGCTGGCCAAGGCAGTACGCCGGCGGATAGGCCCAGGACCGCTGCGTGACCTGCTCCACGGGGTGCCGATCGGCAAACCGCTCCATCCACCGCTCGCCAACCTCAGCCTGGGGCTCTGGGCGGCGACGGCGGTGCTCGACGTGACCCGCTCCGACCCCCGGGCGTCGCGGGTGCTGGTCGCCGGGGGGCTCGCCACCGCGATGCCCGCGGTGGCGGCGGGCGTCACCGACTGGTCCGCGCTCCACCGCGAGCAGCAGCGGGTGGGGTTCGTGCACGCGATCGCCAACCTGACCGCCCTCGGGCTCTACGCGGGTTCGCTGGTGTTCCGGATGGCCGGGCGCGACCGGACCGGGCGGGTGCTGTCGTTCGCCGGGCTGGGTGCCGCGAGCCTGGGCGGCTACCTCGGCGGCCACCTGGCCTACCGGCAGGCGGCCGGGGCCAACCACGCGGAGTCCGTCACCCACCTGGTCCCGCTGGGCTGGCACGACCTGTGCGACATCGGCGACCTGCCCGACGGGCGGCCGGTGACGAGGCGGCTCGGCTACATCGACCTGTTCGTGCTGCGCGTCGGCGCCGGTGTCACGGTGCTCGCCGACCAGTGCGCCCACCTGGCGGGCCCGCTCCACCAGGGGCGTCTGATCTCGGAGGAGGGCACCGCCTGCGTGGTCTGCCCGTGGCACGGGAGCACCTTCAGGCTCTCCGACGGGGCCGTCGTGCACGGCCCGGCCACCGCTCCCCAGCCGTCCTTCGAGACCCGGGTACGCCGCGACGGGGTGCTCCAGGTCCGTCCCGCGCAGAACTGATCCCCGGCCGGTCCGTCGCACGCCTGCGCCCCGCCCAGGCGTGACGAATACGCCCCACCCAGGCGTGACGAGAAAGCGGCCCGCCGCCGGACCGGCCTATGCCGGTTTGCCGTCGGCGGGGTGTTCGACCAGGGCGAGAATACGGCTGGACATGAAGCGGGCGGTGCGCACGGCCGTTCCGCTCCGGGTGACCTCGCTCACCTCGACGACGCCGCCTCGGGCGTTGGCCACCTCAACGCGGCGCCCCGCTCTGGTGGCGCTGACCTCGTAGGTACGGGAACTGTCTCCTGCGTCGATGACAACCTCGACTTTGTCACCTTTCATACCTGAATAGGTACCCGTTAGCGGGCAGGTTCACCCGTACACCAGTTTGACTATCGCCACCACTCCGATGCAGACGATGAACCAGCGCAGCACCGGGGCGGGCAGCTTCCTGCCGACCTTCGCACCGAGGAAACCGCCGATCGCGGCCCCCAGCGCCACCATCAGGACCGCCAGCCAGTCGACCTCCGCGACCGCGATGAACAGCAGCGCGGCGGCCGCGTTGACCAGCAGCGCGAGCACGTTCTTGGCCGCGTTGATCCGCTGCAGGCGGTCGTCGAGGAAGGTGCCCATCAGCCCGATGAGCAGCACGCCCTGGGCCGCGCCGAAGTAGCCGCCGTAGATGCCGCACCCGAAGACACCGGCCCAGAGCCAGGGGCCGCCGTGCGGGTGAGCGTGCTCCCGCCGGGCGTTCAGCCATTTGTTGAGCCTCGGCTGGATCACCACCAGCACGCACGCCAGGCCGATCAGGACGGGCACCACGACGTCGAACGTCTCCGCGGGAAGGTAGAGCAGGAGAACCCCGCCGATCACCGCGCCGATCACCGAGGGGACCGCCAGCCTGACCAGCCGCCGCCGCTGCCCCCTCAGCTCCGCCCGGTAGCCGAACGCGCCGGTCAGCGACCCGGGGACCAGGCCGACGGTGTTGGAGACGTTGGCGACGACCGGTGGCATGCCCAGCGCGACCATCGTCGGGAACGTGATCAGAGACCCGGAACCGACGACGGCGTTGATGCCCCCGGCCCCGATGCCGGCCACGAAGATCGCGGCTGCCTCCCACGGCGTCATGCGCTCCCCCTCACTGGTAAGGCTCGCGCCCAGGGCAGGTGCACGGCACTCACCGGATGCTAGGAGGAGATCGGGGGCCGGCCGGTGGCGGGGGTGTTCTTAACGGGGGTGTCTTTGTCCGGGGCCCTCTCCGTGTCCGAAGGTTCGCCCTTGTCCTGGTCCTTGGCCTGCTTCTGGTCCTGGTCCTGGTTCTTGGCCTGCTCCTGGTCCTGGTCCGGCTAGCCCGGGTCGGGGAACGTCGCCTTGCCCGAGAACCCGCCCAGGTCGGCGAACGCCGTCTTGCCCGAAGGCTCATCCTTGCCTTGGTCCTGGTCCTGGTCCTGGGGCGTCTCCTTGCCCGGGAGCCCGTCCTCTTCCGGGAGAAGGTTCGTGAGGCTTTCGAGGACCCGTCTCAGGTCCGGTGGGACGATCCACAACCCTCCGGCGTTCCCCTTGGCGACCTCGGGGAGTGCCCGCAGGTATTCGTGGGCGAGAAGCTCCAGGCCGGGCCCGCCCTCGCGGACGGCGCGGAAGAGCAGGCCGATCGCGTCGGCCTCCCCCCTGGCCCGCGTCGCCCTGGCCTCGGCGTCGGCCTGAGCCCTGAGCACGGCGGCCTCCGCCTCGCCGCGAGCCGTCAGTACGGCGGCCTGCCGCCGCCCCTCGGCGGCGAGGACGGCCGCCCGCTTCTCCCCCTCGGCCGCGAGCAGCGCGGCCCGCCTGTCGTGGTCGGCGCGGGCGTGCCTCTCCATCGACTCCTGGACGGAGACGGGCGGGTCGATCGCCTTCAGCTCGACCCGGCCGACGCGGAGGCCCCACGCGCCCGTGGCGTCGTCGAGCGCCCGGCGCAGCTCGGCGCCGACCTCCTCGCGGGAGGCCAGCGCGCGGTCCACGCTCATCCCGCCGACCACGTCACGCAACGTGATCGCGGTGAGCTGCTCGACGGCGACCAGGAAGTTGGCGATCTCGTAGGTCGCCGCGCGGGCGTCGGTCACCTGGAAGGAGACGACCGTGTCGACAGAGACGACGAGGTTGTCGGAGGTGACGACCGCCTGCGGCGGGAAGGCGACGACCTGCTCGCGGAGGTCGACCATGTCCTTGATCCGGTCGATGAACGGCACCACGGGGTTCAGCCCGGGAGCGAGCGTCCTGTGATAGCGCCCGAACCGCTCCACGACACCCGCCGTGGCCTGCGGTACGACGCGAACCGTCCGGTAGACGGCGAACGCCGCCACGGCCACGACGACGAGTACGGCGACAAGCGCTTCCATGAACCATCCCGGGCGGTCGAGTCACGCGGAACTCTTGACCCGGCAGGATATTTGCTTTTCCCTTCACCGGCCTTTGAACGACCGAAACGATCTCGGAACCGTCTCGGGGCCGTCCCGGAACAGGCCCCTCAAAGCTCGGCGCACCTTCAAAGCCCGGCGCACCTTCACAGTCGGTACGCCTTCACAGCCAGCGCGCCTTCACCTCCGACGTACCCTCAGAGCTGGTGCGCCCGCGCGTACCAGCGGCCGTCGCGCCCCCGGTCCAGGGTGAGCGGGACGCTGAAGGTGCGCGACAGGTTCTCCGCGGTCATCACCTGGTCGATCGGACCCTGGGCCACCACGGAACCGTGCCGGAGCAGCAGCGCGTGGGTGAACCCGCTGGGCACCTCCTCCACGTGGTGGGTGACCAGCACCATGGTCGGCGCCTTCGGGTCGTGCGCGAACATCGACAGGCGGCGGACCAGGTCCTCGCGCCCGCCCAGGTCCAGGCCCGCGGCGGGCTCGTCCAGCAGCAGCAGCTCCGGGTTGGGCATGAGCGCGCGGGCGATCTGGACCCGCTTGCGCTCCCCCTCGGACAGCGTGTTGAACCGGCGCCGGATCAGGTGGGCGCAGCCGAACTGGTCGATCAGCTCGACGGCGCGCGTGACGTCGTGGGAGTCGTACTCCTCCGTCCAGCGGCCGAGGATGGCGTACGAGGCCGTGAGCACCAGGTCGATGACCTTCTCCTCCGGCGGCACCTTCTCCGCCAGCGCGGCGCTCGCGAGCCCGATGCGGGGCCGCAGTTCGAAGACGTCACTCTGGCCGAGCCGCTCGCCCAGGATCTCGACGACGCCCTCGGTGGGGAACAGCATCGCCCCGACCACCTGCAGCAACGTCGTCTTTCCCGCGCCGTTGGGACCGATGACGACCCACCGCTCGTCCTCGTGAACGGTCCAGTCGATCTCCCGCAGCAGGGCCGCTCCGTCCCTGCGGACGGTGACGTCCTGTAGCCGAAGCACCTGACCGCCCATCCCTTACGCCTCCTTGTGAATCGCTGGAACAAAACCTATTGCAGGACAAGCGCATATCGTGGATCGGTGCACCCTGATTCACCGATCTCGGCCACCCTGGTCTGCTGGGGCAACGCCTGGCTCGCCGGACAGGTCGGCCTCGACGAGGCCGCCGACCGCGTTGAACGGCAGGCAGGCCCCCAACTCGTCGCCGGTGAGACCGGCGACCTACCCCTCCGCGGATTCCTCGCCGACCTGCGGATCGAGGGCATGAAGTCGCTGCGACTCGCCCTTCCCATCGCGGGCGACCCACTCGGGCTCACCGGACCGCCCCCCTTCAACTCCGCGGCCATCGAGGCCGGGCAGGCGGCGACAGCCGTGCTTCCCGACAGATGCCTCGGCCTGATCCCGGTAAACGACCGCCGCGGGTCATCGTACGCCGGGGTTCGCTGGACCGTGCTGGAGGCCCGTACCGCGGCCCCCGACCTGCCCTCCCTCGCCGAGGCCGAGCACGAGCTGACCCGCGCGATGCGGGTGGCCACCGACGCCCTGCTCGGCGTGGAGGGCCCGGCTCAGGGGCACCGGCGGCTGGAGATCGTGGACGACGGGCTGGCTCCCGGCTATCCCGCCAGGGCCCACCGGGTCGCCGCCCTGGCCGCCCGCCTCGCCGCGGTGCTCCGCGTCGCCGACGACCGCGGGCTCACGTCGGGCCAGATCGCCGTACGCGGTGAGGCCCTGCGCGAGCTCGACCGCGCGGTACGCCGGGCCCGGGTGGTGGCCCACCACTCCATCACCGAGCTTGTCTGACGGTTCGGAAACCCAAGGACTACCGGTCGGAGGTGAGCTTCCAGAGCTTGACGGCGCGATCCCTGCCCGCCGAGACGGCCAGCGTACGGTCACCGACGGTGATGACGCCCACCGAGTACACCCCGCCCCGGTGGGCCTTGACCGGCTTGCCGAGGGGCTTGCCCTCGGCCGGGTCCCAGAGCCGGACGGTCCCGTCCGTGCTGCCCGAGACCAGCACGGTGCGACCGCCGACGTCGCCGAACGCCAGGGAGTAGACGTTGCCGCCGTGACCCCCGAGCGGCTTGCCGATGGTCTTGGACGTCTTCGGGTCCCAGATCCTGATCTTCTTGTCCTTGCCGCCCGAGGCGATCACGGTGCGGTCGCCCAGCTTGCCGAAGGCCACCGAGAAGACCGGTCCGCTGTGCCCCCTGTAGACCTTGCCGTACCGCTTCCTGGTGACGAGGTCCCAGATGCCCAGCGTCTCGTCGGCGCTGGCGGACACGACGACGGACCGCTTGCCGATCTTGCCGAAGGCGAGCCAGTTGATGTCGTTGCGGTGCGCGGAGATGGTTTTGAGCAGCCTGCGGCTCTTCAGGTTCCAGAAGTAGAGCGTGCCGTCTCCGTCCCCGGTGACGGCCAGCGGCGAACCGTTCACGGTGCCTGCCGCGGCGGCGAACACCGCGATGGGGTGGTGGCCCAGGGCCTTGCTCTTGCGGGACTTCAGGTTCCACAGGCGGACGGAGTGGTCGTAGCCACCGGTCACCGCGTACGGCTTCCCGCCGAAGGTGACGGTGGCGACCGCGTAGACCTCGCCCCGGTGGCCGCGGAGCCGGTGAAGCCCCTTGTGCCTGGCCGGGTCCCAGAGCCCGAGCGAGCCGTCCTGGCTGCCCGAGACCACCGTGGGCCTCTTCCCGATTCTGACGTTGGCGAGAGACTGGACGGCCTTGGTGTGCCCCTTGAGCGTCTTGCCGTCCTGGCCGCCGAAGGTCACCACCGGGGCCGGTGGGGTGGGCGGCTCGGACGGCCCCGAGGTCGGGGCGGTCGTGAGGCTCGCCGTGGGCGCTGGGGTCAGGGCCTGGGTGGCGGGTGTGGGGGCCTGTGTGACCTGCGTGGCCTGTACGGAGGGGGTCTGGGAGACGGCCGCCGGGGGCGGCGGCTTCCGCGTACCGTCTCCTGCCAGGGCGCTCCGCGTGACCGGGGGGTCGTCGGGGGCCGCGAGGTCGCCCCGCATGTTCGGTACCGCCACCAGCGCGGCGGCGGCCAGCGTCAGGGCTCCCGAGAGCGCTGCGGTCACGAGGACGGCGCGCCTGCGCCGCTTGCCGCGTTCGCCGGGCGCTGCGGGGGCCGCGTCGCCGAAGAGATCCGGGCGCTGTGGCGGCGGCGGGGGGTAGGCCCCCTCGGGCGGCGCGGGAGGTGAGGCGGGCCGACGGCCCACGGGCGTCAGATTGCCGGGGTAGCGCGCGGGCCCGGCGGGGGAGGCGAAGGGGTTGGGCGGGAGCGGAGGGCCGCCCGGGGCACCGGAGCGCCTCCGGGAGGCATCGGGGGCCGCGTCGGGCCCGCCGCGCGGGGCGTCGCCGGGACGGCCACCGGGAGCGTCCGCCCGGCCGCCCGGAGCACGCCCGCCCTCCCGGTCCTCCCCCGACGGCCGTACCCACAGTGTCTCGGGAGCGGGCGGCCTTTCGTCGGCGGGCGGTACGGCGGGTGGCACGGACGATACAGCGGGTGACACTGATGACGGCGACACGGGCGGCACGGCGGGCGGCGCGGGCGGCATGACAGGGGGCGCGGACGGCGCGGGCGGTACGACAGGGGGCGCGGACACGGGCGACACGGGCGGTACAGCGGGCGGTGTGGCGGAAGGCTCG
Source organism: Streptosporangium sp. H13245 (assembly GCF_055690525.1). Taxonomy (NCBI): domain Bacteria; kingdom Bacillati; phylum Actinomycetota; class Actinomycetes; order Streptosporangiales; family Streptosporangiaceae; genus Streptosporangium; species Streptosporangium sp. H13245. The sequence continues at coordinate 190,018 of NZ_JBSZKT010000001.1, forward strand.
TCGGACTGGGTTTCCAGGAGCGCGAACAGCACCTCCGAGGCGCTGGGCCTCTCCTCGGCCTGTTTGCTGAGGCAGGAGGCGACGATCGGCCGCAGGGCGTCGGGGAGCGCGGACAGGTCCGGGGTCTCGTTCATCACCCTGTAGATGACCGCGGGCACGCTGTCCTGGCCGAACGCGGGCCGCCCGGTCGCGGCGAACGTCATCGTCAGGGCCCAGCTGAACATGTCGGACGAGGGCTCGACGCGATGCCCGGAGACCTGTTCCGGCGACATGTAGGCGGGGGTGCCGACCACCCCGCTCGTCACGGTCATCGCCGAGTCGAGGGCCCTGGCGATGCCGAAGTCGATCACGCGGGGTCCGTCGGGGCCGAGCAGCACGTTGCTGGGCTTGAAGTCGCGGTGCACGATGCCCGCCCGGTGGATCGCGGCCAGCGCGGTCACGGTACCGACCGCGAGCCGGTGGAGCACGTTGCCGCCCCGGGGCCCCTCGGACTGCACGACCCGCTGCAGGGATACACCCTCGACCAGCTCGCTCACGATGTAGGGGCGGTCGCCGTCCATGTGGGCGCCCAGCACCTGGGCCGTGCAGAACGGCGCCACCCGGCGGGCGGCGGAGACCTCGCGGAGGAACCGGTCGCCGTCCATGCCGGTGTCGCTCAGCCGGGGATGGAGCAGCTTGATCGCGACCATCACCCCGTCGGGGCCCCGGCCCGCGTAGACCACGCCCTGCGCTCCCTCGCCGAGACGGCCGAGCAGCCGGTAGTCGCCCAGTGACTCGGGGTCCTCCCTGCGCAGCGGGTTCGTGTCCGGCACGTGAGCCTCCCCGTTGTCCAGCCGTGAGGCACTGGTATCCCCGAGTAACCAAAGATACGCAAACAACTAATGTCCAGGTAGATCATTCACTATTCCGGCGTGTCCTGCTTACGACATAATTCATGAAACAAATGGTGACTACGATCACCCCTAGCCCGTGCGGAGACGCCCATGCGCCGAAGCTTCGGCACGCTTCTAGGTCTCAGCCTCATCGCTCCGCTCGCGATCGTCCCCGCCGCCTCGGCCGCCACCACGAACGCGCCGTCCTCCGCTCCCTCCGGAGTCCTGCCCCCGGCCGCCGCGACCCCGTCCGGGGCGCGGCTGGACAGGCCGTGGTCGGCGTTCAAGGTCTCGGTGAAGGCCCCGAAACGGGTCAGGAACGGCCGCGAGTTCATGTACGAGGTCAAGGTCACCAACCGGGGGCCCAGCAAGGCCGACTACTACTACGTCGGCGGGACCATCCTGCCAAAAGGTATTAACGACACCGTTTACTACAAAGGCCCCAAAGGCACCGACTGCGACTTCTACGACGACGGCTTCTGGTGCGTGACGCCGTGGATTCTTGATAAGGGCGAATCGGACACGGTACGCATCTGGGTCAAGCTCAACAAGCGGACCAAGGGCACCGCGGTCGCCAAGCTCGGCGCCGACACCTGGAACGTCCCAACCGGGGGCGGAGACCTCGGCCGCTCGGAATGGGAGCGGCTGGCCTTCCCTCACTGGTACTACCTCAAGACGGTCAAAACCAAGATCGTCCATCCCGCGCCGCCCAGACCCAAACCCAAGAACGGAGGGGGCGGTTACAACCCGCCACCACCGCCACCCCCGCCGCCCCCACCCCCGCCGCCGCCGGACCGGCGCGAGGAGAAGAAGGACACCTGACGCCGCAGGGCCCACCCCGCCGTCAGGCCAGGCCGTTCCGCACCGCGTAGAGGGCGGCCTGGGTCCTGTCCTGCACGCCCAGCTTCATCAGCACGTTGGAGACGTGGGTCTTCACCGTCTTCTCCGCCACCGCGAGCTGCCTGGCGATCTCCCGGTTGGAACGGCCGGACGCGATCAGCGTGAGCACCTCGCGCTCCCGGTCGGTCAGCGGCGCCACCTGCCTGCCCTCGTGCCCGCCCTCCCGCGCGGCCTGGACGGGCCCGGGTCCGGACAGCATCGCCTCGGCCGCCTCGGGGGCGAGCAGCACCTGGCCGCCGTACACCGACCGGATCGCGTGCACGAGCGCGGCCGGTTCGACGTCCTTGTAGAGGAAGCCCGCCGCGCCCGCCCGCATCGCCGGGGCCACGTCGCCCCTGTCGCTGACCGAGGTCAGCACGAGCACCCTCGGCGACAGCTCCCGTTCCCCCAGCAGGAGCAGCGCGCCGAGTCCGTCGAGGACCGGCATCCTCAGGTCGAGCAGCAGCACGTCGGGGGCGAGAGACTCCACCAGGGCGACCGCCTCGGCGCCGTCGGCGGCCTCGCCGACCACGTCGAGGTCTTCTTGCAGGTCCAGGAACGTACGAAGGCCCTGCCGGACGACCGGGTGGTCGTCGGCGATCAGGACACGGATCACCCGGCCACCTCCGTCAGCGTCGCGGACCGCGCAGGCCCCTCCGGACCACGAATCACACCGCACCCCCACCCGGACCACGAACGACGGGCCGCACGGGCTCCTCCGTCAGCGTCGCGGGCCGCACGGACTCCTCCGGACCACGGCTCACACGGCCACCTCTGCCAGCGTCGCGGGCCACGGGCCCCTCCGGACCACGGCTCACAGGGGCACCTCCATCCGGACGAGCGTGCCCCCGCCGGGTTCCGACCTCACCCGCACGTTCCCGCCGACGGCCTCGGCCCTGTCGCCCATCGAGGCGATGCCCAGCCCCCGCCCCGCGGCGGCGGTCACGTCGAACCCGGCCCCGTCGTCGCTCACCTCAAGGACCACGCACCCGCCCTCGCAGCCCAGCCGCACCCCGACGGCGCGCGCCGCCGAGTGCCTGGAGGCGTTGTGCAGGGCCTCCTGGGCCACCCGCAGGACGGCCACCTCGATCGCGGGTTCGAGCTCGCACACCGGGGACTCCTCGAACGAGAACGCGGCCGGATGGAGCCGGTCGAGCAGGCGGACGTGCTTGCGGAGCGTCTCGGCCAGGCCGTGCCGGTCGAGCTCGGCCGGGCGCAGCTCCACGATCACCGCGCGCAGCTCGGCCAGCGCCTCTCCCGCCAGCCGCTCCACCCGGTCGAGCTCCCGCAGCGCCCGTACGGGATCGTCGACGACGAGCGACGCGGCGGCCTGCGCGGTGAGGCGCAGCGAGAACAGCTTCTGGGTCACCGCGTCGTGCAGCTCCCTGGCCATCCGGGTGCGTTCCTCCGCCAGGGTGAGCTCCCGGCTCCGCTCGTACAGGCGGGCGTTGGTGAGGGCGATCGCGGCGTGCGCGGCGAACATGGTGAGCAGCCGCTGGTCGGCCTCGGTGAAGCCGCCGGGGGCCCGTTTGTTGGACAGGAAGATGATGCCGAGCACCTCGTCCCCGTCGAGTATCGGCACCCCGAGGAAGTCCTTGAGCACCGGGTGGGCGCGCGGCCAGTATTCGAACCTGGCGTCCCTGCGGATGTCGGGCAGCCGGACCGGCGTGCCCTCGCGCAGCATGGCGCCGAGCATGCCGTGCTGGCGGGGCATCGGCCCGATCGCGTCCCACTGCTCGTCGGAGATGCCCTCGGCGACGAACTCGGCGAACGCCCCCTGGTCGTCGGGCACGCCCAGCGCGGCGTAGCGGGCGTCCAGCAGCCGCCGCGCCGACCGTACGATGACCTGGAGCACCTCCCGGACCGACAGGTGCCTGGTCACCGCGAGGACGGCCGAGCTCACCGCGTGCAGCACGGCGTCACGGTCCTCGCTCTCCTCGCTGTCGGGGCTCACGAACCGACTCTAGGCGGCGGCGGGCACCTGCCGCGTACGCCATCGGTCCTAGGCCCATCAGCCCACGTCGGGCCCGGTCCGGCGGCCGATGTGCGGCGGGCGCGCGGCTCCTAGCGTCGAGGCATGACGAAGACCGCACTCATCACCGGCGCCTCCCGTGGCCTCGGCCTGGCACTGGCCCGCTCCCTCGCCGCCGACGGCTGGCGGCTCATCCTCACCGCGCGGGGCGAGGAGGCGCTGCGATCCGCGGCGGACGAGCTCGGCGCCCTCGCCCTGGCCGGAGACGTCGCCGACCCCGCGCACCGGGACCGGCTGGCGCTGGCCGTACGGGAACACGGCGGGCTGGACCTGCTGGTCAACAACGCGTCGGGGCTGGGCGCGGTCCCGCTGCCGCCGCTGGCCGGATATCCGGTCGACACGCTTGAGGAACTGTTCCGGGCCAACGTCCTGGCCCCGCTGGCGCTGATCCAGGCGAACCTGCGCGGGCTCAGGGAGCGGCGCGGCGCGATCGTGAACATCTCCTCCGACGCGGCGGTGGAGGCGTACGAGGGCTGGGGCGGCTACGGCGCGACCAAGGCGGCCCTGGAGCAGCTCTCCCACGTACTGGCCGTCGAGGAGCCGGACGTCGCGGTCTGGTGGGTCGATCCGGGTGAGATGTCCACCGCCATGCTCGCCGACGCGGTCGGCGCCGGGGAGGCGGCGGAGGCCCCGGGCCCGGAGACCGTCGTGCCCACCCTGCGGCGGCTGATCGCCGACCGCCCGGCCAGCGGCCGCGTGAGGCACGAATGAGCGGGCGGTTCACCAAACCAGAAGTAACGAGGAGGACGTATGGGAACACGGACGTGCGGGGAGGGGTCGTGAGCGCGCCCGTGGCGGACGCCATGGCCGCGGACTTCGTGCTCCCGCGCGAGCTGGAGGCGCACGAGCCGCCGGAGGCCCGCGGGCTGGCCCGTGACGGGGTGCGCCTGCTGGTCTCCGACCGGGGCACCGGAGAGGTCGGCCATCACACGTTCGCTGAGCTTCCCGGCCTGCTGGGCCCCGGCGACCTGCTGGTGGTCAACAACTCCGGTACGCTCCCCGCCGCCGTCCGGCTCGACCGGCTCGCGGTGCACTTCTCCACCGAGCGTGAGGACGGGACCTGGCTGGTCGAGCTACGCCGGCGCCGGGCCTCCGGAGGCCCGGAGGGCGCGGAGGCCGCCGGTGAGCCCTATCGGGGCTGCACGGACGGGGAGTGGCTGCCGTTGCCGGGCGGGGCGACGCTGCGGCTGCTGGGGCGCGAGACGCCGCGCCTGTGGCGGGCGACCCTGGACCGCGAGGTCACCGGCTACCTCCGCCGGTACGGCGTGCCGATCCGCTACTCGTACGTGGACAGGGACTGGCCGCTGGCCGACTACCAGACCGTGTTCGGGGTGCGGCCGGGCAGCGCGGAGATGCCCAGCGCGGGACGGCCGTTCACCACCGGGCTGGTGACCTCCCTGGTGTCGCGCGGGGTCGGGATCGCGCCGATCACCCTGCACACGGGGGTGGCGTCCCCCGAGAAGGACGAGCCGCCGTATCCGGAGCGGTTCGAGGTGCCCGAGGCCACCGCGCGGCAGGTGGAGCTCGCCCGCGAGTCCGGCGGCCGGGTGATCGCGGTCGGCACGACCGTGGTCAGGGCGCTGGAGACGGCCGCGCTGGCCACCGGCCGGGTCCGGGCCGAGGGCGGCTGGACCTCGCACATCGTGACCCCCGAGGTCGGGGTGCGGGCGGTGAACGGCCTGCTCACCGGATTGCACGAGCCACGCTCCAGCCACCTGCTGATGCTGTCGGCGATCGCCGGACGCGACCTGCTCTCGCGGTCGTACGCGGAGGCGCTCGGAGAGGGCTACCTCTGGCACGAGTTCGGCGACGTCCACCTGATCACCGGCTAGCGGGCCAGTCAGTCACAAGGGTTTTCCAAGTCGGGTCTCGCATGCTGACCGGTATTCAACGGGGATCGACGAAATCCGACTGGAGCCAAGAAATGCGCCGGCACCTGACCGCCCTCGCCGCCATCACCCTGGCGGGAGGCATGCTGCTCACCCCCGGGACCGCGAACGCCGCGGCTCCCCAGACCGCCGCGCCGCGGGGAGTCACCGCCCCGCCGCTCGCGCCGCTGAAAACGACCGTTTCCTACCCGCGCAGGGCCCGGGCGGGCGACTCGTACGTCTACACGCTCAAAATCAAGAACACCGGCGAGTGGTACACCGACATCGCCTACGTCGGCGGCCACCTTCCCTCGCAGGTCTCCAAGGTCCGCGTCATCGGCAAGCCCTCCGGCTCGTACTGCGAGGTCTCGGGGCGCGAGGTGGGCTGCCTGCTCGACACCCTGAACCCCGGCAGGACGGCCACCCTCAAGGTCAGGGTCTGGCTGAGGAACAGCGCCCGGGGCACCGCGACCGCCGATTTCGGCTCGGTCTCGATCGACGTCCCCGCGGGCGGGCTGGACACCCTCAACATCGACGGCATCGACCTCGGCACCGACGTCAAGTACGTGCGGGTGAAAACCCGGGTCCTCCGCTAGCCGTTTATCTCGCGCGCGCCACCTGCCGACCAGGGGCGATCACCGAAAGTAATGGAAATTAGCGCACTCGGAAACGCCCTCGGCGGTAACGGCGCGGGACGTGCGGGACGGGCCCGCGCGCGATCCGTGCCGTCCGGTACGGCGTCGCGTCGAACGGCTCCATTCAAATCACGTAACAAAATATAATTTCTCTTTACATCTATGTCTGTGATAAAACGCTGCGGACTTTATGGGACGTTCCAGCGTCCCCTTGACTCTTCAGCTGGGAGACGTTTGATGCGCCACCCGATCTCCAGGATCGTCGCTCTTGCTCTGGTCGCCCCGCTGGCCGGCGGCATGCTTCTCGCCGCCCCCGCGTCGGCCGCCTCGGCGCAGGCACCGGCGGTGGCCGTCAAGGCGGAGCCTTACTCCACCTTCGCGGTCACCGTATCCGCGCCGAAGAAGGTCAAGGCGAACGGAAAGATCACCTACAAGATCAAGGCCGTTAACAAAGGCCCTTACGACGCCGACTACTTCTATGTGGGCGGCCTGCTACCCAAGGGCGCGAAGATCACCGCGATCGCCGCTTCCAAGGGCACCGAATGTGACAACTACGAAGACGGGTTCTGGTGCTGGAGCCCCTACCTCGTGAAGGTCGGCGACTACGAGACCATGGCGATCACGGTGAAGCTCGGCAAGAAGTCGGGCCGGACCGCCCAGGCCATCCTCGGCGTCGACAGCTACGACTTCCCGACCGGCGCCGAAACCCTCTCCAGGGACGAGCTGGAGCGCATGGGCATCAAGCACTGGTACTTCGTGAAGAAGGTCAAGACCGCGATCACGCGCTGACCCCGCTTTTCGAGAGGCCCCGTCCTGCCACAGGCCGGGGCCTCCGCCTTTTCACGCTTCCCTGTTTCTCGCACTCGGGGACTTTTCGCGCTTCCCGCCCCCGCCCGCGAACGGCCCCGGCGACAGCAACGGTGCGGGCAACCTCATAGGCACGGCGCCCGCGTACCGGGCAGTATCTCCCCATGGCGAGTTCCGGGCGGTGTGCGATCCATGGCTGAACTGAGAGTCGTCCTGGCCGAGGACCACTACCTGGTACGCGAGGGCACCCGCAGGCTCCTGGAGACCTCCGGGGAGATCGAGGTGGTGGCCGCCGTGGGCACCGCGGACGAGCTGCTCGACGCCGCCAAACGGCTGCGCCCCGACGTGGTGGTCACCGACATCCGGATGCCGGGCTCGGCCGATCTCGTCCGCCCGGGGATGGAGGGCATCGACGCGGCGCACCGCATCCGCGCCTCACAGGACATCGGGGTCGTGGTGCTCTCCCAGTTCTCCGACGCGCTGTTCGCCCTGGACCTGTTCAGGGACGGCACCGAGGGCCGCGCGTACCTGCTCAAGGACCGGGTCGGTGACATCGACGAGCTGCTCGGCGCGATCAGGTCGGTGGCCGGGGGCGGCTCGGTGATCGACCCCAAGGTGGTGGAGGGCCTGCTGGCCAAGCGCGGGGTACGCGGAGGTCCTCCGCCCGCGGAGCTGACGCCCAGGGAGCTGGACGTGCTCAGGGAGATGGCGCACGGCCTGTCCAACGGGGGCATCGCCCGCGCTCTGCACCTGTCGGTCTCCGCGATCGAGAAGCACGTCAACTCGATCTTCATGAAGCTGGCCCTGGAGAACAGCCCCGACACCCACCGGCGGGTGGCGGCCGTCATCACCTACCTGGGCTCGGCCTGACCGCTCAGAAGTCGGCCTGACCGGGATCGAAACGCTCTAAACACAGCCGAAACGCTCTACAAGCGGCCGGGACGCTCTGGACACAACCGGGACGTCTGGAAACAACCGGGGCGCTCTGAACACAACCGGGGCGCTCTGGACACAGCCGGGGCGCTCTGGACACAGCCGGGACGTTCCAGCCGTGGCCGGGACGCGGGACCGGCTCGAAGGCGGGACCGCTCCCCGATGAAGACGGCCCGCCACCCGATTCAGGCGGCGACGGGGAGTCCGTGCGCGACCCCGGCGACCAGCACCGACGCGACGGACGACTCTGCCGCCCAGGCGAGCTCCCCGCGGTCGCGTCCCCGTACGAGAGGCAGCATCGTCACCTCCACCGTCAGCCGCCGGACGGCCACCACGCGGCGGATCGAGGCCCACAGGAGGTCGTCGCCGACAAAGGCGGACCCACCGGCCAGGGTGTCCTCCCCCTCCAGATACCTGATCGCCACCGGCCTGACCGGGGCCCCGGCGTCCAGGGCCGCCTGGAACACGGCGGGCCTGAAGGAGCCCATCCCGCGCCCGCACCAGGTCGTCCCCTCGGGGAAGGCCCCCACCGGATGACCGTCGGCGAGCGCCTCGGCCACATCGTCGACAGCCTTGGGCAGCGCGAAGAGCCGGTCCCTGTCGATGAACAGCGCGCCCGCGCCCGCCGCCAGCAGGCCGATCACCGGCCAGGCCCGGACCTCCTGCTTGGCGAGCACGCGGCACGGCAGGACCGCCGCCATGACGAGCGGGTCCAGCCACGACACGTGGTTCGCCACGACCAGCGGAGCGGCCCCGGACGGCCCGTCGGCGATCGGACAGTGCCCGGAGACCGAACCGGCCATGAACGCGAACCCCTGCCGCACCTCGACCCGTACGCCGACGGCCCGCAGCACCAACCTGGACCAGGCGCTCGTCAGCCGGATCCTGCCCGCCGTACCGAACCCGCGGGCCGCGAGCACGAGTGCCACGCCCACCAGGACGACCAGCCCGGCCGCCGCCAGCCGCAGTACCCTGCGCGGCACCGCGGCCCTCGATCCCGGCGGGAACAGGCAGGTGGCGGGTGTGCACGGCGCCACCGGTACCCACGGGTTCACGATGTGGCTCCCAGGAAGTACCGCAGGTAGCGGGGGTCGGCCTCGGCCATCGAGAGCAGCACGAAGAAGTCGGCGGTGCCGAAGTCGAGATCGTGGGCGGGCGGGCCGCAGACCCAGGCGCCCAGCCGCATGTACCCGCGCAGCAACGGCGGCAGCGGCGGCTGTCCCTGCCTCGTGGCGGCCGTACGCTCCGAGGCGTCCTCCCGCTGCGACGGCACGGCTCCGGAGCCGATCTGCGGTACCGAAGCGACCCCGGAGACGGCCGGGAGGGCCGGGACGGACCCGGAGCCGATCGGGGGTGCCGGAACGGACCCGGACGAGGGGGCCGGAGAGATCAAGGAGGCCGAATCGCCCTTCCGGCGCGGGGAAGGAGAGGCGGAGACCGGGGCGACCCGCCAGGGGTGGTACGGCGTGACGCGGTAGCCCGGCGGGGAGAGCGGCACCCGCTCCATGATCCCGGCGGCGTCGGCCACCGGCACCGAGCAGCACCCGGCCAGCCATTCGTACCCCCCGGCCACCATGTAGCGGGCGATTCCCGCCCACATCAGGCTGAGCACCGCGCCGCCCCGATGGCTCGGGTGCACGCAGGCCCTGCCGGCCTCGACCATGTTCCCCCGGATACCGGCCAGCGCGCCAAGGTCGAACTCGGAGTCGGAGTAGAGGCGATCGGACCGGCGGGGGCCGAGCAGCCGGTAGGTCCCGACGACCTCACCCGTGTCGTCGCACCTCACCAGAAGGTGATCGCAGTAGGCGTCGAGCGGATCGACGTCCAGGCCGGTGATGGGGCTGTCCAGCCGGGCGCCCATCTCCTCGGAGAAGACGCGGTGGCGCAGGCGCTGGGCCTCACGCATCTCGGCGGCGGTGGCGGCCAGCCCGACGCTGTAGCGGGCGAGGCGCGGCTCCATGGGAAGGGTCGTCATGAGTTCATGAAGACAGTCGCAGGTGACACGGGACCAGAGAGCCCCGCGAACTCCAGGCGTCCGGATGATGAACCGCATTCACGGTCCAATCCGGAGCCAAGTACCGTAGGAACCGATGAACCAGCGCACGCTTCTGATCACGTTGAACGGCCCCGACCGACCCGGTGTGACCTCACGCCTCTTCTCGGTCCTGGCCGGCTTCCCCGTCATCGTCGCCGACGTGGAGCAGGTCGTCATCCGCGGCCGGCTCACCCTCGGCGTCCTCGTCTCGTACGCGGGCGACACACCGACCGGCACCGGCGGCACCCTCGGGGCCCTCTGGACCGCCGTCGAACGGACCGCGGAGGATCTCGGACTGCAGGTGGAGCTGTCCACCGGCTCCGACCCGAAGGAGAAGCGGCGCAGGGGGCGGCTCGACGTCACCGTGCTCGGCTCGCCGCTGCAGCCCGCCGCCATGGCGGGCATCGCGGGGCGGATCGCCGCGGCCGGTGCCAACATCGACCGGATCGAGCGCCTGTCCAGCTACCCGGTGACCTGCATCGAGCTGTCCCTCTCCGGCGCCGACCCCGACACCCTCAGGGCCGAGCTCGCCGTCGAGGCGCACGCCCAGCAGGTCGACGTGGCCGTGCAGCGGACCGGCCTGCACCGCAGGGCGAAGCGCCTGATCGTGATGGACGTCGACTCGACGCTCATCCAGGCCGAGGTGATCGAGCTGCTGGCGGCGCACGCGGGCTGCCTGGAGGAGGTCGCCAGGGTCACCGAGGAGGCGATGCGCGGCGAGCTCGACTTCGCCGAGTCGCTGCGCCTCCGGGTCGCACTGCTTGAGGGCCTCTCGGAGGAGGTCTTCGAGAAGGTACGCAAGGAGCTCGTGCTGACTCCCGGCGCCCGGACGCTGGTGCGGACGCTCAAGCGGCTCGACTACCGGTTCGCGATCGTCAGCGGCGGATTCACGCAGCTCACCGACGCCCTCGTGACGGACCTCGGGATCGACTACTCCGCGGCCAACACCCTGGAGGTCGTCGACGGCGTGCTGACCGGGCGGGTCGTCGGAGAGATCGTCGACCGGCCGGGCAAGGCGCGGGCGCTGGAGCGCTTCGCCCGCGAGGCGGGGATCCCGATCAGCCAGACCGTGGCCATCGGCGACGGCGCCAACGACCTGGACATGATCGCGGCGGCCGGTCTCGGCATCGCGTTCAACGCCAAGCCGGTGGTCCGCCGCGCCGCCGACACCGCGGTCAACGTGCCCTACCTCGACTCGATCCTCTACCTGCTGGGCATCCCCCGCGCCGAGGTGGAGGACGCCGACGCCGAGGACGGCGTCACCGCCGCCGACCGTTGACCGTTCCGGGCCCGCGAACGATCGCGACCACCGGCTCCGTTCCGGGCCCGCGGACGATCACGGCCACCGGTTCTTCGCGGCGTTGAGCCACCGGCCTCCCGGCATGTGGGGCACCGCCCTTTCAGGTGGTCACCTTCAGGGGAGCACCGCTCTTTCGGGGATCCCGCCCTTTCGGGGGTCACTGCCCTTTCAGGTAGTCATCGCCCTTTCGGGGGGCACCGCTCTTTCAGGATGGTGACCACCGCCCCCCTCAGGGCGGTGAGTCACCACCCTCTCGGGATGGTGAACCGCTACCCCCCGGAGTGGCGAGCTACCGGCTTCTCGGGGTGGTGAGAGAGGCGAGCCGTACGGCTTCGGCGCCGAGGCCCCGCAGGGCGGGCTGTGCGGCGGCGGCGTGCCTGATGCGCCTGCGCAGGCCGGTCATCCTGTCGGCCGCGTCCCCCCGCGGATCGGCCAGCCCGGCGAGCTCGTCCAGGCGGCGGGCGGCCAGCGCGTCCACGTGCGCGCCGACCTCGTCGAGCACGGCGTCGAGGTCGTCGGGCGGCACCCCGGCCTCCTCCGTCCTCACCGCCTCGGCGACCTTCTCCAGCCGGTCGGCGACGAGGTCGAGGACCGTCACCGTGGGCCCCGCCCCCTCCTCGGGCGGCGGCACCGCCAGCAGGGCGAGCGCGTTGTCCCGCAGCCGCCTGGCCGCCGTCAGCGACTCCCTGAGCCGCCGGGGCGCGCTGCCGCCCGGCTCCTTGTCCAGCCGGTCCAGGGAGTCGGCGAGCCGCCCGGCGGCATCCGCCGCGGCGAAGCCCCGGGTGTCCGTCTCGGCGGGATCCCGGTCGATCAGCGACCGCACCAGGGCGGCGTGGCTGTCGAGCATCTCCGCGATCCCGGCGGTCAGCCGGGCCCGGTGCCCCCTGGGCCACAGCAGCCGGGCGAAGAGCAGCGCCAGCGCGCCGCCCGCGACCGTGAGCCCCACCCTGGCCGCCGCCGCGCCCCAGTTGAGCGGCAGGGAGAAGTCGGACAGCATCAGCGAGAGCGGCGTGGAGAAGATCGCCCAATATCCATAGCCGGACCCGCGCAACGCGAAGCCCAGCGCCGCGCAGACGGAGATGAAAAGTGTCAGGTACAGGTGACCCGGCGCGACCGCCAGCACCACCGCGGCGGCCATCGCGCCCACGGCCGTGCCCAGCACCCTCAGCAGCACCCGTTCCACCGTGTCGCGGTAGGCGGGGCGGAGGCTGACCGCCACGGTCACCACGAACCACTTCGCGTAGTGCCCGTGGACCAGCGTCATCAGCGTCATGGCCGTGATCACCGCCAGCCCCACCCGGACCGGGTGGTGACCGGCCGAGACCTCCGGCCTGCGGGGCCGTACGAGCCTCGGCGGGCGAGGACCCGCCTCGACGCCCCCGGCGGCCTGCCGCGCCACCGAGCGCACCGCCATCGCGATCCGGTCCACACCCCGGCGGATCTGCCCCAGCAGCACGGCCGCGGGCAGCGGCGCACCGCCCGCGCGGGCGCTTCCGCGGACCTCGTCCACCCGGTCGGCGAACCGCCCGATGGCGGCCAGCGCCTCCGGGACCTTCGACGGGACCTCCGGCGAGCCGCCGGGCAGCACCGCCTCCCGCAGCGCGCGGGCCAGCAGCCCGACCGCCTCGTCCAGCTCCCGGACCCACTCCGTCCCGATGTCCGCCTCCACGGCCGCCGCGCGCAGGACGCGCAGCGCGATCGTCTGCTGGAAGACGCGGGTCAGCGTGGCCGGTAACCGCTCCGGCGACCGGTCGTCCTCCGCGGAGATCCGGTAGAGGGACAGCGCCCTGTCCAGGTCCTTCAGCGCGGTGACCGCCCGGTGGCGCAGCGGCTCCCAGCTCTCGTCCGCGAGCGGCGCCCTTCCTCCGGCCGCCAGGAGGTCGGCCAGCGCCGTACCGGCCTCCTCCACGGCCCTGCGGAGCGGCCGGAGACGCCGTACCGGCCAGATCGCCACGACCAGCAGCACGGCCAGCAGGCCCCCGGCGGCCGTGGCCGCCATGTGGAGCGGCACGCTCATACCCGGGGGCGCGAAGTACGCCAGGGTCACGGAGAGCACCGCGGGGGTGCCCAGCGCCGGCCAGTAGACGCCCGCCGCCGCGACCAGGCCGACCACCACGACGGCGACCGGCCAGGGACCCGGCTGGACGAGCGCGCCGAGACCGACACCGAGCGTGATCGTGGCCGTGGTGACGAGCAACCCGCGGACCCGGTCACCGTACGGCTGTCCCGGGCTGTCGCCGAAGAACGTGAGATAGCCGCCCAGGGCCACCGAGGCGCCCTCCTGGAGGTGACCGAGGAGGACGCCGAGCATCAGGGGGAGGCAGATGACCAGCGCGCACAGCGGGCCGTAGCCCCAGGCCGGACGGCCGGAGAGCCGGAAGTCGGCGCGCAGCGCGCCGATGAGCCCCCGCATGCCACCCCCGATCGCGCTCCCCGTGTCTCCCCGGGGCTCAGTGCTTCTTGGGGTTCCAGTGGGCGATCCCGCGACCGGTGTCGAGCCCGGCCCACTCGCCGTCGACCTCGATGACGGCGAACGCGCCGGGCGGGAATCCGGCGTCGCCGTCGACGGCGGTGAGCTGCCTGACCAGCTCGTGGACCCCCGGGTTGTGGCCGACCAGGACCAGCGTGCGCACCTCGGGGTCGCTCCGCCGGATCAGCGTGAGCAGCTCGTCGGAGTAAGCCTCGTATATGGCTGGTTCGAGCAGGATGTCCGCGTCGGGGAGTGCCAGGTCGGCGGTCTGCCTGGTCCGTACCGACGGCGAGCAGAGCACCAGGTCGGGGACGAGCTCCATACCGGCGAGGGCCGCGCCGACCTTGAGGGCGTCGCGCTCGCCGACATCGGTGAGGGGGCGCTCGCGGTCGGCGAGGCCGGGGGTGTGAACCGCCTTGGCGTGGCGCAGGACGACGAGCGTGCGCGCGGTCATCGCGACGCCCACACGGCCAGGCCCACGATCACCGCGAACACCGCGGCCATCGCCAGCAGGATGAGGACGAGTGTCTTGCCTCCGGAGGGCTGCTGTTCCATACCGGCCAGTTTCCCACTGGGGTGGTCCGCACACGCCGAAGGGGTGCACGCGGCCCGTGCACCCCTTCGTCAAACATTGCTCAGCTGGAGACCGGCTCCGGCTCCCGGTCGGAGTTGCTCTCCTCCGTCGGGGTGATGCTCGCCGAACGACGCTTGGAGATGACGACCGCGGCGACGACGATGCCCACCGCCAGCACCGTGATGCCGATGCGCACCGCGGGGTTGTCGGCGTAGGTCACCACGGCCGGGGCGATCAGCAGCGCCACGAGGTTCATCACCTTGAGGAGCGGGTTGATCGCCGGTCCGGCGGTGTCCTTGAACGGGTCACCGACGGTGTCACCGATGATGGTGGCCTCGTGGGCCGGCGAACCCTTGCCGCCGTGGTGGCCGTCCTCGACCAGCTTCTTGGCGTTGTCCCAGGCACCACCGGAGTTGGCCAGGAACACCGCCATGAGCGTGCCGCACGCGATGGCACCGGCCAGGAACGCGCCCAGCGGGGCGTACCCGAGGGCGAAACCGACGGCGATCGGGGTCAGCACGGCCAGCAGGCCGGGCGTGGCCAGCTCCCGCAGCGAGTCGCGGGTGCAGATGTCGACGACCCTGCCGTAGTCGGGCAGCTCCGTCCCCGCCATGATCCCCGGCTTGGTACGGAACTGCTCGCGTACCTCGAAGACCACCCGCCCGGCCGCGCGGCCGACCGCCATGATCGCCAGGCCGGAGAACATGAACACCACCGCGGCGCCGATGATCAGACCGACCAGCACGTTCGGGGAGTCGACGCTCAGGCTGAACCTGCTGAACGAGCCCAGCGCCGCCTTCACGGTGTCGGTCGCGCCGACCAGCTGGGTCTCGACCGCCGTACGGAACGCGCCGAACAGCGCGGTCGCGGCGAGCACGGCGGTGGCGATCGCGATGCCCTTGGTGATCGCCTTGGTGGTGTTGCCGACGGCGTCCAGCGAGGTGAGCACCTGGGCGCCCTCCCCCTCGACGTCACCGGACATCTCGGCGATGCCCTGGGCGTTGTCGGAGACCGGGCCGAAGGTGTCCATCGACACGATCACACCGACCGTGGTCAGCAGGCCGGTGCCCGCCAGCGCCACGGCGAACAGCGCGATCGTGACGTTGCCGAAGCCCAGCAGGAAGGCCCCGTAGACGGCCGCTCCGATGATCAGCGCGGAGTAGACCGCCGACTCCAGGCCGACGCTGATGCCGGACAGGATGACCGTGGCGGGCCCCGTACGGGAGCTCTCGCCGATGTCCCGCACCGGGCGGCGGTTCGTCTCGGTGAAGTAGCCGGTGAGGATCTGGATGGCGCTCGCCAGCACCAGGCCGATGAGCACCGCCCCGATCGCGATCAGGCGCGGGTCGGAGGTGACCGCGGCGATCTCCGGGCTCACACCGGTCAGCCCGGAGAAGCTGGCCGGCAGGTAGAGGTAGGCCGCGACGGCGACGAGGATCGCCGAGATGGCCGCCGAGATGAAGAAACCCCGGTTGATCGCGGCCATCGCGTTGCGGTCGCCCGCGCGCGGAGCGGTGACGAAGATGCCGATGATCGCCGTGATCACACCGATCATGGGCACGATCAGCGGGAACACCAGTCCCTCGACGCCGAAGGCCACCTTGCCCAGGATCAGGCTGGCGACGAGCATGACCGCGTAGGACTCGAACAGGTCGGCGGCCATACCCGCGCAGTCACCCACGTTGTCACCGACGTTGTCGGCGATGGTGGCGGCGTTGCGCGGGTCGTCCTCGGGAATGCCCTGTTCGACCTTGCCGACCAGGTCGGCGCCGACGTCGGCGGCCTTGGTGAAGATGCCTCCGCCGACACGCATGAACATGGCGAGCAGCGCGGCGCCGAAGCCGAAGCCCTCCAGCACGGCCGGGGCGTCGCCCCCGTAGGTGATCACCACCACGGCCGCGCCGAGGAGGCCGAGGCCAACGGTGATCATTCCGGCCACGCCGCCGGTGCGGAAGGCGATCCGCATGGCGACCTTCTCACCGGACGCGCGGGCCGCGGCGGCGACGCGGACGTTGCCGCGGACCGCCAGCCACATGCCGATGAATCCGGTCAGCGCGGAGAACAGCGCGCCGACGACGAAGAACGCCGATCTGCCGATCCGCACGCTGGTCGTCTCGGCAGGAAGGAGGTAGAGCAGGAACGGGATCAGAATGACGAACAACGCGAGCGTCCGGAACTGCCGCGTAAGGTACGCGGAAGCTCCTTCCTGGACGGCTCTCGCGATGTTCTGCATGCGTTCGGTGCCTTGGTCGGCGGCCAGCACCTCACGCACCAGCGTGCCGGCGACGGCGAGTGCGAGCAGGGCGACGACGGCGACCACGATCACGATGGTGAAGTGGTAACCACTCAGGGATACCGCTGGCTCTGCAGCGGCGAGATGGAGCACAGACATCCGACTCTCCTTGGCAAGACGGGAACACGTCCTGCCCGGAGTGCGCTGCGGTGAGTGTTAGGAGGCTGAAGCGGCGCACGTCCGGGATGGTTGGCAGTGCCGCTTCCAGTTGCAGACCCCCACGGAGTGCGGCTCGCGTGCGGGCCGCTCCGAAGGATAAACCTTGGCCGGTTCCGGGAGTCTACGCAGCGACGACGCGGATATGAAGCCTCTGTCCACGCCCAATTGGCAACTCGAACAGCGTCTCCTGACGACCGACCTGCTTATGAGGTCATTTCACCCGTCACACCTGTCCCACGAACCCTGTTTCTGCCCAGTTTCAGGCAAGAAACATCAAAATTAAGTTTTGGCCGAAATGGAAATCCCCTCGGGGAACAGCCGGGCGCGTCCACGCGGACGCCATGGGTGATCCCACGACCGACAACCACCCGCCGCCGGGGCAGGTACACACGGATGTAACGCTTGGTCCTCCGGCTGACGGTCACCCACCGGGCATCTTCATGTGGGCTTCTCCGAACCACGGCCACCTCCATGCGAGACCTTCCGGCCCACAGCCAATCACCGGGCGTCCATGTGTGCCCTCCGGCTGACAGGCAGTCACCGCCGGGCAGTTTCACGCGAGACTCCCGGCTCACGGCCACCCACCAGGCACCTCCATGCGGGGCCCCTCCGACCCACGGCCACTCCGTGCGAGACCTTCCGTCCGACAGTCAACCACCGGACGTCCATGTGCGCCCTTCGGCTGACGGTCAGCCATCGCCGGGCAGTTTCACGCGAGACTCCCGGCCCACGGCCACCCACCGGGCACCTTCATGCGAGCCCTCCGGCCGATGGCCAACCGGCGCCGGGCACCTTCATGAGGCCCCCTCCGGCCGACCTGTCCTCCCCGGTCCCCCGCGGCCTTTCCCGATCAGCAACCGGGCATGTCCGCGTGGACACCATGGGCGACGATCCCCCGGCCGCGTGCCCTCCCCAGCCCCTCACAACGAACAGCCGGGCGCGTCCACATGGACACGCCCGGCTGCCGAAGTCTTCTTGTCAGACCGGAGACATTCCGTTCGTCGCCGCCGGCCAGCTCATGCGAATACACATGCCCTTCTGGCTCGGGTAGACCTGAACGTCGTCGGCCAGCCCCGCGATGACCGCGATGCCGAAACCGGCCATCAGGTCATCGGGAAGCTGCCCGAACGGATCGTCGAACCCAAGGAGGGCACGATCATGCTCCAGTTCGTCACTATCACTGGGGGCGGAGTCGGTGACCGTCACCTCGAAACGCCCCAAGTCATCACGTAGCTCGATCCGGATCGGCTCTCCCGGACAGTGGAGGCGATGTGCCTCCACAGCCCGCGAGCATGCCTCACCGACAGCGAGCCTTACCTCGTCCAGCAGCGACTCCTGCACGCCGGTGCGCCTGGCGATGGCCGTGGCGACCAGGCGTGCCGTCCGCACATGCGCGGGGAGAGCGCTGAACGTCAGCTCGACGGTAGCCACGACTATTTGTCTCGACCGTGAGCTTCCTTGGCCTCGTCGACCGAGGCGTAGATCCCGAAGACCTTTGTCAGTCCGGTGATCCGGAAAATCTTCAGGATGCGCTCCTGGGTGCAGACAAGCTCCAGTGAGCCATCGTGCGCCCTAACTCGCTTGAGCCCGCCGACCAGGACACCAAGGCCCGTGGAGTCAAGGAAGTCGACCTTCTCCATGTTGACGAGCAGGTGGAAATTCCCCTTGTTGACCAGGTCGATCAGGAGCTCACGCAATCTGGGCGCGGTGTAGACATCGATCTCACCCTCGACCTCAACGATGGTGAGACGGTCCTCGGAATGGTGGTCCAACTTCAGATCCACAGATCCTCCAGCGCCTTGCCTGCGAAAGTACCGATTCGAGCATGCCTTCCTGAGACCGGATGACCCCCGGACGACAAGCCCCGACGCGCGGCATTCAACCATGCGTACGCTCAGTGTCTATACGAAATCACGATTCCCGGCGACTCTGCCCACAGATGTGAGACTGGAAACCAGTGACCCCGCCCTCATCCTCGCCCCTCAGAGCGGGCACCGCCCTCAGCCGCCTCCTCGATGTTCCCGCACGTCGGGAGCGCGTGACCCACGTGGAACACGTTCCCGCACGTCAGGCCGGTGAGACCCGATGGCCGGACTGGGTCGACCAGCGGCTGGTTACGCGCTGGGCGAACCTCGGTATTTCCGGCCTGTGGCCACATCAGGCCGAGGCCGCGGACCTGGTTCACCGTGGCCAAAACGTGATCATCTCCACGGGGACGGCGTCGGGCAAGTCCCTCTCTTACCTGGTCCCGGCGCTCTCCTCGACGCTCGACGGCGGCACGGTCCTCTATCTGTCGCCCAGCAAGGCACTCGCCGCCGACCAGCTCCGCGCGTTGCGCGAGCTCGACCCTCCCGGCCTCCGGGCCGCCACCTACGACGGTGACACCTCCTTCGAGGAGAGGGCCTGGGTACGCAAGCACGCCAACTACGTCCTCACCAACCCGGACATGCTCCACCGCGGCCTGCTGCCCCGTCACGCCCAGTGGTCGCTCTTCTGGCGGCGGCTCCGGATGGTCGTCGTGGACGAGTGCCACGGCTACCGGGGCGTGTTCGGCTCCCATGTCGCGCAGATCCTGCGCCGCCTGCGCCGGATCTGCGCACGCTACGGCTCCAGCCCGACGTTCCTGCTCTCCTCGGCGACGGCCAACGAGCCCGGGATCTTCGCGAGGCGCCTGACGGGCCTCCAGATGGCCGAGGTGACCACGGACGCCTCTCCCCGGGGCGCGACCACCTTCGCGCTGTGGGAGCCACCCCTGACCGATCTGCGCGGCGAGGGCGGCGCCCCTGTCCGCCGCCCCGCGACCGCCGAGAGCGCGGATCTCCTGGCCGACCTCGTCGCCTCCGACGTGCGGACCCTGGCCTTCGTCCGCTCCCGCCGGGCCGCCGAGACCGTGGCCCTCACCACGCGGGCCAGGCTCCAGGACCTCGTCGTCGACGGGGAGGCGCCCGCGGACCTGCCCGGCAAGGTGGCGGCCTACCGGGCGGGATATCTGGCCGAAGACCGCCGGAGTTTGGAGAGGTCCCTGCGCTCCGGCGAGCTGCTCGGCCTGGCGACGACCAACGCGCTGGAACTCGGGGTCGACGTCTCCGGGCTGGACGCCGTGCTCATCGCGGGGTGGCCGGGAACCCGCGCCTCCCTCTGGCAGCAGGCGGGGAGGGCCGGACGGGACGGCCAGGACGCGCTGGCGGTGCTGATCGCCAGGGACGACCCCCTGGACACCTACCTCGTCCACCACCCGGAAGCCCTGTTCGGCCGTCCCGTGGAGACGATCGTGCTCGACCCCGGCAATCCGTACGTGCTGGGGCCCCACCTGTGCGCGGCGGCGGCCGAGATCCCGCTCACCCACGACGAACTGGACATCTTCGGCCCGACCACCAAGGAGGTGCTCGCGGATCTGGTCGGGGACGGCCTGCTCAGGGAACGCGCCGCGGGCTGGTTCTGGACCAGCCGGGGACGCGCCACCGACCTCGCCGACATCCGGGGGGCGGGCGCCGCGCCCGTCCAGGTCGTCGAGATGTCCACCGGCCGGCTGCTCGGCACCGTGGACGAGCCCTCGGCTCACTCGGCCGTGCACACCGGCGCCGTCTACGTGCACCAGGGGGAGACGTTCCTGGTGGCCGAGCTCGACCTGGAGTCGGGGGTCGCGCTGGTCGAGGCCGGGACTCCCGACTACACGACCTTCGCCAGGGATGTCACCGACATCTCGGTCATCGAGTCCCTTCGCTCGCACCCCCTCGGGCAGGGAGAGCTCCATTTCGGCGCGGTCGAGGTGACGAGCCAGGTCGTGGCCTACCTCAAGCGCCGGGCCCAGAGCGGCGAGCTCATGGGGGACGAGCCCCTCGACCTGCCCCCGCGCACGCTGCGGACCCGCGCCGTCTGGTGGACGCTGCCCACCTCGGCGATCATCCCCCTGGCCGAGGAGGGCCTGGACCTCGGCGGCGCCGCGCACGCGGCCGAACACGCCTCCATCGGCCTGCTGCCGCTCTTCGCGACCTGCGACCGCTGGGACATCGGAGGTGTCTCCACCGAACTCCACCCCGACACCGGGCTGCTCACCGTCTTCGTCTACGACGGCCACGAGGGAGGTGCCGGTTTCGCCGAGCGTGGCTACGCCCGCGCGCGCGACTGGCTCACGGCCACCCGCGAGGCCATCGCCTCCTGCGAGTGCGAACGCGGCTGCCCGTCGTGCATCCAGTCTCCCAAGTGCGGCAACGGCAACGAACCCCTCGACAAGGCCGGAGCCCTCCGGCTTCTCGCCGTCCTGCTCTCCCAGGACACCGCGGATGTGACAGCCGGGAGAGCCACCGACGTGACGGACGGCGGATGAGCCCTTCCCGGCTGCTTTCCTCAGCCCGCGGTCAGGGGCCGGGATCATCGATGTGAACGGGCCCCGCACGCGCCCTGGAGGTGATCGCCACCGGCCCTTTCAGGGGGAGCGAGATCTCCATGGCCACCTCGATGTCCGCGATGCCACCATCGCCGAGAGAACAGCGGGTGACCCTGGCCCCGTTGTCCGCGGCGAGCGAGGAGGCCCTCAGGCAGCTTCGGCCCGGATCCGCGAAGGCCAGCCGGGCCGCGGCGAGCGCGCTCAGGTCGGCGGCACTCTGCGCCCGGTGGCGCGCGACCCTGGCCATGCCCGCGAACACGACCGCCGTCGCGATCGCGAAGACCAGCGCCATGAGCCCGACCGTCCAGATCGTCGCCGATCCCCGCTGTGCGTTCTCCCTTCCCGTCCCACTTTCGCTCCTCTTGCCCGTGCAGATCCTCTTGTCCGCGCAGATCCTCTTGTCCGTGCAGATCTCTTTCTTGTCCGTACATATCCTCTTGTCCGCACAGACCTCTTCCTTGTCCGTGCAGACCTCGTCCGTGCGGACCTCCCTCTTACCCGTCCCGCCTTCCCTCGTCCTGTCCGTGCGGACCTCCCTCTCACCCGTCCCGCTTTTCCTCTTCAGGCTCCTTTTACGGCTCCTCTTCCGGCCCGTATCGATCTCCCTCCTCGTTTCCGTGCCGCCCCCTCCACTCGTTCCCGTACCGACTGCTCGCCGTGTCATGGCCGTCTTCTCTCCTCGTCCCCTGGTCGTCCCCTGGCCTGGTCGCCCGTGTCTCCCGGTCGGCGCATGACCCGCGCCGCCACAGGCACGGCCGGTAGCTGTGACCGTGGCTGTGGGGCCCCGCGAGCCCAGAGCACGAGCCGTTCGCCGCTGTCCGGCACGACGAGCCCTCGATATGGCGTGGTCGCGGGCCCCGCGAGACCGGTCACGAGCCATGGCCCTACCGCTCCAGCCCCGGCTCGGTGATGGAGACGGCGGTCGCGTGAACGGTCACGCCGGGGAGCGAGGCGCCCCAGCGGGGCCTGACGTTCACGGACACCTCCACCCGTGCCACCTCCGCGCTCCGGGTCACCGCGACCACGGCGCCCGCCGGAGCCACGGACAGCACGCCACCTCGGACCCGCTCAAGTGATTCGCCGCGCGAGGCGGCCCGGGCCCCGGCCCGCGCGGCGTCCACGCACTCCAGCTGCGCCTCGACCGCCGCCACGGCCCACAGCCCGGCTCCCAGAACGACCATGAGGGCGGGCAGCGCCGCAGCCGTCTCCGCGGTCACCGACCCCCTGGACCGGCGAGAGCCGAACCGGCGGGAAGAGATCACCGACGCCGGGAGGATCATCCGGCCACGGTGAGTGCCCGATTGATCAGAGCTGTGATCATCTGTTGAACGTCGGAACTCGTCACCACCTTGAAGAGAAGGGCGGCGAAAGCACAGGCGGCGATCGTTCCGACCGCGTACTCCGCGGTGGACATGCCTCGGTCGCGATGCGCGCCGGTGGTCAGCAGCACCCATCGGGCGCGCAGCCACCGTGACCAATCGCGCCGCGCGTAAACAGCACTCGTTCGAGCCATCTGCTCCTCCTGGAGATCTCCACCGGACCCACCGCCCGGCATCGGTCACGCCAGGGTTCTCCATACGCCCGAGGAGCCATTGGCCCGAACCGCATTCTGTGGAAAACCCTCGGGTTGTCCACAGCCGGAAAGCAGAGAATGGCCCCGGAAAGCATGAAAAGGCTCCCTTCGATGGAAGGGAGCCCCTTCAGGCCCTCGATGGGGAAATCTCCGAGGGTCTATCCACAGGGATCGTCGTTTTTCTGTGGATAACCCGTTGGCGACGGGGAAAACCCTGTGGATAACTCAGGGAAGCAGTACCTCACCGGCGAGACCGGCCACGACGGGAATGATCCCCAGGAAGACGAAGGCGGGCAGAAAACACAACCCCAGGGGAGCGACGGCCTGGATCCCGACCCGCTGGGCAGCCGCCGACGACGCGGCACGAGCGGCACGGCGGGAGTCGTCGGACAGCCTCGCGAGGACATCGGCCACCGGTGCACCACTCAGCGCGGCCCGGCTCATGGCTCGGGCCAGAGGGGCGAGCGCGTACTCGTCGGCCAGAGCCCGCCAGGCACTCTCCGGAGCGGCTCCCAGCCTCAGCTGGCCGCTCACCCAGGCCAGTCTCTCGCCCAGCGGCCCGCCGACCGCCTCCACCGTGACGTCGATGGCCCCGGTGAGCGGCTGGCCGGCGCGCAGGCAGGCGACCATGAGGTCGGCCGCCAACGGCAGGTCCGCCGTCACCCGCCGACGTTCCTCACGTAGTTCGGGCGGTTCCCGCCTCCGCAGGATCACCAGCGTGATCCAGAAACCGGCGACGCCCGCGACCGCTCCAGGCAGGCCGCCCACGGCCAGGAACACCGCCAGCCCCGAGGCGAGAGCGGTCGCGAACTCGCCCCGCCCCGGTCGTCGCCCCTCCTTTTCCTGCCGCGTCCCAGGGAGCCTGGCCGGGTCGGGTGAGCGCCACACGCGGTGGAGCCGATCGGCGGGTGGTCTCCGGGTGCTCCACAACCGACCGGCGATTCCGGCGAGCACCACGGCCAGCAGGACGATCACGGTCTCTCCTCTCCACACGATCCACACGGCGCTCAGAACGGCGCTCAGACCCGCTGGGCACGAGTGACCAGACGGTGGGTCCACCACAGCCCACAGGCGTCGAGCGCGAGGCCGACGACCAGGCAGCCGACGCCCGCCGGGCTGCCGAACAGGAAGTGCAGCGGGCGCATACCGAGACCGGCCGCCATCAGCAGACCAAGCACGGGTAGACCCGCCAGCAGCCGGGCCGTGGCGCGCGGACCGGCGAGCTGGGCGGTGACGTCGTGACGATGAGCCTGGGCCTCCCGCAGGGAACCGGCGACACGATCGACGAGAACGGCCAGTCCCGCCCCGGCGGTCACGCTCGCCTTCCAGCAGGCGGCCAGTCCCCGGAACGCCTCACCTCCGTGTTCGGGTGCCACGGCCAGCAGGGCGGCGGGGACGTCGCCCCCGTCCCTCGCGGCCGCGACCAGCGGGCGCAGGGCCATGGGATCGGGAAACCCCGCCGCCCCCACGGCCCGCGCCAGCGCCTCGCCCGCCGTCCGCCCCGCCGCCAGCTCGGCGGCGAGTCCCTGACACAGCTCGATCGACGCGGTCCGCCAGGCGTCCGCGCGTTTGGAAGGCCGTGCCCGGGCGGTGAACCTTTCGCGGAGAGACCCCGGCGCGACCGGACGGCGGCGTCTCATCCCGCGCAGGCGGGCGGTGCCGGGGTCCGCTCCCGCCCACAACCACGCCGCCAGAGCGGCGAGAACCAGGGCGATCGCCATCACGACACCGGCCGTGACATCGGTTGTGGCATCCGTGGCATCGACCACGACGTCGGCCGTGACGTCGGCTCGTCGAAGCCCGGACGACCCGTAACGTCCGGTTGTGGCTCCCGGCGGTGATGGGACGAGGACACCACTGGACACGAATCCGCGGCGCCGGGAGAAAACTCTCGCGGACGTGGAGGGTCTCGGACATCCGGCGGTGGGCCGCCGGGAAGCGGGGAGGTGGCATCACGGTAGGGGACGCCGCCGGAGGAAGTGACCGGTGAGGACGCTCCGGGGAATCGGGATGCTCCGGGGAACTCGTACGACTGCGGCGGACGGGGTGGGACGTGATGCCCACGGCCGAGAGTCGGCGAGGTGTGGACGCCGGGTGCTCGGGCCGCGAGGGCCGGTAGGCCGGGGCCGGGGGTCACCCGGCCGTCCGGGTCGAAGGTGAGGGCCGATTCGGCCTCGACCAGCCCCGAGGGGCGGCGGATCATCATGCAGAGCTCGGCGACCCGGCGACGGCCGTCGGCACGGTCGCGAGCCAGGTGGATGACGACGTCCAGGGCCGCGGCGATCTGGCTGTGGACCGCCTCCCGGCTGAGACCCGCCGCGCATCCCAGCGCTTCCAGGCGAGGTGGCACGTCGGCCGCGGTGTTGGCGTGCAGGGTGCCGCAACCTCCCTCGTGACCGGTGTTCAGCGCGTTTAGAAGATCGACTACTTCGGCTCCTCGGACCTCTCCGATGACGAGCCGGTCGGGACGCATCCGCAGGGCCTGGCGGACGAGGTCGCGCAGGCCGACGCCGCCCGCGCCCTCAAGGTTGGCCGGGCGCGACTCCAGGCGGACAACGTGGGGGTGAAGCGGTCTCAGCTCCGCGGAGTCCTCGACCAGCAGCAGCCGCTCACCGGGATGGGCGAGGGAGAGCAGGGCGGAGAGCAGGGTCGTCTTGCCCGTACCCGTGCCGCCCGTGACCAGGAAGGCGAGCCTCGACTCGATCACCGCGGTGAGAACGGCGACGCTGTCGGCCCTGATCGCACCCGCCTCGACCAGGTCGGGAAGAGTGAAGGTGCGTCTGGGCGGGAGCCGCAGGGAGAGGCACGTGCCGTTGGGCGCCACCGGCGGAAGAACGGCGTGGAGCCGGACGCCTCCGGCGAGGCGGGCGTCGACGTACGGGCACGCGTCGTCGAGGCGCCTGCCCGCCGTGGCGGCGAGACGCTGCGCCAGCCGCCGGAGAGCGTCTTCGCCAGGGAAGACGACCGAGGTCAGGCGCAACCCGCCTCCGTCGTCGACCCACACCTCGCGCGGGCCGTTCACCAGCACGTCGGTGACCTCGGCCTCGGCCAGCAACGGCTCCAGCGGACCGGCTCCGATGAGATCCGCGCACAGGACCCGGGCCACCGCCAGGATCTCCGCGTCGCCAAGCATCGCCCGCTCGGCCCGCAGCGCGACCGCGACGTGCGCGGCGCTGGGCTCGACACCCGTCCGGGCCAGTCGTACGCGGACCGCCTCCACCAGCTCCGGCGAGACCGTCACGGCGCCCTCGGCCCGCTTCACGCGTCCGGCCCGAACAGCTCGTGCAGGAACTCCGCGCAGAACCGCCCGAGAGAGGTGCGGCGGCCGAGCGGGGGAACGTCTCCCCGGTCGAGTGCGGCGGCGAGACGAGGCTGGTCGGGAAGGCTGCCGCCGTACGGGATGCCGAGCGAGGTCGCCACCACCTCGTCGCTCAGGGCCCCGCTGCGCACGACGGCCCGCACCTCACCCGTGTGCCCGCGCAGCCCGGTGAGCACCTGGGCCGCGGCGAGCACGCCGCGCACGTCGGCGGTGACGACCAGAAGGGTCGTGGCGGCTCGTCCCAGCGCCTCCGCCGCCGCCTGGTCGAGGTGGCGCGGCAGGTCGACGACGACCAGGTCGAAGCCCCTGCGGCCCGCCTCAAGAACCGAGCGCATCGCCTCGGCCGGGATCGGGTCGACCTCGCCCCGATGAAAGGAGAGCAACGTCAGCCCGGCGAAGGTCGGCAGGGCCGCCTGGAGCGCGGTGTAGCTGACCCTGCCCTCGCGGGCGACCAGGTCGGACCAGCGCGCTCCGTCGGACTCCTCCTGGCCGAGCAGGAGGTCCAGACCTCCGCCGAGCGGGTCGGCGTCGACCAGGAGGGTGCGGACGCGCTGCCGGGACGCGGCCAGCGCCAGCGAACCCGCCAGGACGCTGGCTCCCGCTCCTCCCCGCCCGCCCGCGACACACACCACGGATCCGGGTCTCGCGGGCGGCTCGACGGCGTCGGCGAACTCGTCGACCAGCTGCCGCTCCGCGGCGGGCAACTCCAGCACCCCCTGGGCGCCGACCGCGACGCACTTGCGCCAGGTGTCGGGATCCTCGGAGGTACGGGTGGCCAGGAAGACGCGGGAGCGAGATGGCGGTCCGGTCGCGGCCAGGGCGTCGGCCACGTCGCCCCCGACGACGACCAGCGGGGCGCGGTTCCAGTAGGGCCGGGCGTGCGCGGGCACGTGGGCGACATCGAGCTCGGCTCCGGCGGCGGCGGCGACACGGAGCAGGTCGTCGAGCAGATCGTGGTCTTCGGTGATGACCAGCGGGCGGTCCACGGATGCCTCCCTGGGGTGCGGGGACCCCACTTTCCGTGACGGCCGCCCCTCCCCGGGAAACCGAACGCCGCACTGTGGATAACCGGCCGCCCGACGTCCCGGCCTGTGGAAAACCAGGGGTCTGGACATCCGTGTACGGCTCCATGCATGGGGTTCATCAGCATGGGAGGAGCCGGACCGGCGCGGACAAGGCCGGACCAGATCGGATGAGAACGTGTGAAACCGGGCGAGACCGCGTGAGGCCAGATGATCCCAGGTGATCAGGCGAGAAGCGAGGTTCGCGCGCAGCCGCAGGTTCCGAACACACCAGACCCCGGCCACGCATGATTACACCCGGTAAGCGTCACGCCGAGGGCGTACCACCGAGGAGCCGAGGAAACCCGGAGGCCGAAAAACCCGAGGAACCCGGGAAACCGAAGGAACCCTGACGTCGAGGATCCGTACCTTCGAAGCCGAGAAAGCCGTACCCGCCGCAGAACCGCGTCAGAGAGACCGACCCGCCAGGCGGAAGAAAGCCTGAGCAGCAGGCAGTCGGCAAAAAAGGGGCGACCCCCGCCGGGGGGGAGAGCGGGGGTCGCCAACCGGTCCGGCTCTGGGGGGGTAGAGCCGGTCCCGTTTCAGAAGAAAGCCTTCAGCAAGCAACCGGAGCACGGCAGGAGGATCGCGTTGCAACCCATGCGCAGTTACTCCGGTTCGGGGAGATACCACCTCATGCTGCCCGATCAACTCAAGTTTCGTCGAGGAGTAATCCTTGATTTCCACGAGTTTTTTTAATGCAACGGTCCAGTCTCCGGACGCGGTTCCACCGAGACGCGCGCCACGCACGGACGAACGACAGTGACGCTCAGTGAGCACCGTCGAGACCCCGTACCGCCCGCCGGACACCACACCGACCGGGCCCGCGAAGGATAAAACGGCATAAGAGGGGATTCGCCCATTAATGTCCCCCGATCTGTAAAGGACTTGCCCCCGGGGGTTCCCATCAGGGCGGATCGGACGTACAAAGGTTTCACGGACCAGTTGTCCGGGCACGGCCGCCGAGTACCCACGCGCCGCCAGCCGCGGGAGGCGCGCTGTGGCGGGCTTGCCCCGCTCCAGCGATTATCAGGTGCACGCTTGGTAACTCGGTCGGGACGTGTCGGCGACGGCGCCCCACACCAGGGGCGCCGTCGGTACGTGAGGGCGACCCCTCCGGATGTCCGTAATCGGTGACGCTCGGTAATCAGTCGTGCGGCTCACCGTCGCTCACGGGCCCGGCCAAAGACCCGCCCGAGGTCAGCCGCGCTGCATGGCCTCGCAGATCGCCGTGGCCTCGCGCACGCCCAGCGTGACCGCCGACGCGCAGTGCCGCACCCAGGCGGCGACGCCCTCGGGGGTGCCGCTCAGGTACGACCGCAACCCCTCCCCGTAGGCGGGGCCGAGTTCGAGGTGCCCCACCTCGACGGCCACCAGCGACTTCGGGTCGAGGCCGAACTCCACCAGCGTCAGCCGTTCCGCCGCCCGCGCGACCACCCCGTCCGCCGTACCGAACGGGCGCAGCACGGCCAGTTCCGCGTGTACGACGGCCGCGAGCACCAGCGCGGGGGCCTTCGAGGAGGCCGTCACCAGCTGGACCAGCCCGTCCACCCGCGCCACCGCCTCCTGCGGTCCGGGTGCGGCCCCCAGGCCGAGCGGGTCGGGCGCCGCGACGGTGGCCCTGGGGCGGCCGAGGTCTCCCGCGCCTCCGGTGAGCCCCGAGGCGGCGAGCGTGTGCAGCCTGGCCAGCACCTGCCGGGGCGCCGCGCGCCAGGTCGCGCCAAGCCGTCCCAGCTCGGCCGAGACGCGCAGCGCGCCCTGCACCACGGGATCGGTGACCTCGGGGATGACGTCGAGGGGCACGTCCACGCCCTCCAGGGCGGCTGACGCGCGGGCGCCGCGCAGCGCGGACCTGGCCGACACCTCCGGGCTCTTACGCCGCAGCACGCGGTGCCCGTAGAGCCGGTCGACGGCCTTGCGCGCGTCGGTGACCGCCTCGGACACTCCGGGCATTCCCGCGATGACAGCCAATGGGTCGCTCACGCTGCCCGACCCTATCGGGGCCGCGCGACGAGACTCCGGCCAGGCCGCGAAGCACCCGGCCCTCCGGAACCCCCAGAGACCTGGAAGCCCCGGGAACGGCGGGCGAACCGTTCACCGAGCGCATGACACCGCCCGGCGCACCGCCCCGCCAACGCGCGTTGAATAACGCCGTCCACCTTCCTACGGTGTCGAAAACGCAACCTTTCGACGTTGATTCCCTCCATAAATAAGGCGTTTTCCATGCGTATGGTCTCCCATCACCGATTGGTACAGACCTGTCTAGACCTCTTGTGGCGGACACGGGTGGCCTGGTGAAGTGGGACACGACCTGTCGATAGCAGTACGTGAGGAGTGCGTAGTGGCCCCGGAGAACCCTGGTTCCGAGTCGCGTGAGACCCAGGAGACGCTGTCGAACCTGCTGCACGAGACCCGGCGGTTCGCACCTCCTGCCGACCTGGCCGCGGCCGCGAACGTGACCGCCGACGCCTACGCGGAGGCCGAACGGGACCGCCTCGCCTTCTGGGAGAAGCAGGCCGACCGCCTGGCCTGGTCGAAGCGCTGGGACACCACCCTTGAGTGGAACCCGCCCTTCGCCAAGTGGTTCGTCGGCGGCGAGCTCAACATCGCCTACAACTGCGTCGACCGCCATGTGGAAGCGGGGCGCGGTGACAAGGTCGCCTACCACTGGGAGGGCGAGCCGGACGGCGACACCCGTACGCTGACCTACGCCGACCTGCTGCGCGAGGTCTCCAAGGCCGCCAACGCGCTCCAGGAGCTGGGCGTCGGCAGGGGAGACCGGGTCGCGATCTACATGCCGATGATCCCCGAGCTGCCGATCACGATGCTGGCCTGCGCCCGCATCGGAGCGATCCACTCGGTGGTGTTCGGCGGGTTCTCCGCGAGCGCGCTCAGCGGCCGGATCCTGGACGCGGACGCCAAGCTCGTGGTCACCGCAGACGGCGGCTACCGCCGCGGCGCGCCCAGCGCGCTCAAGCCGACCGTGGACGAGGCGGTCAAGGAGTGCCCCGGCATCGAGCACGTCCTCGTCGTGAGGCGGACCGGCCAGGACGTCGACCAGACCGACAAGGACGTCTGGTGGCACGACGTCGTGGACCGGCAGTCCGACGTCCACGAGGCGCGGCCGAACGGTGCCGAGGACCCCCTCTACATCCTCTACACCAGCGGGACGACCGGCAGGCCCAAGGGCATCCTGCACACCACCGGCGGCTACCTCACCCAGGCCGCCTACACCCACAACGCGGTGTTCGACCTCAAGCCCGAGACCGACGTCTACTGGTGCACCGCCGACATCGGCTGGGTGACCGGCCACTCCTACATCGTGTACGGCCCCCTGGCCAACGGCGCGACCAGCGTCATCTACGAGGGCACCCCGGACACCCCGCACCGCGGCCGGTTCTGGGAGATCGTGCAGAAGTACGGGGTCACGCTGCTCTACACGGCTCCGACGGCCATCCGTACGTTCATGAAGTGGGGCGACGACATCCCCGCCAAGTACGACCTGTCGTCCCTGCGGATCCTGGGCAGCGTCGGCGAGCCGATCAACCCCGAGGCGTACGTCTGGTACCGCGAGCACATCGGCGGCAACCGTACCCCGGTCGTCGACACCTGGTGGCAGACCGAGACCGGCGCCGTCATGATCAGCCCGCTGCCCGGCGTCACCGAGGGCAAGCCGGGCGCGGCCATGCGCCCGCTGCCGGGCATCACCGCCGACGTGGTCGACGACCAGGGCCGGAGCGTGGGCAACGGCGGTGGCGGCTACCTCGCGATCCGCGACCCGTGGCCGTCGATGCTCCGCACGATCTGGGGCGACGACCAGCGCTACATCGACACCTACTGGTCCCGCTTCGAGGGCATGTACTTCGCGGGCGACGGCGCCAAGAGGGACCAGGACGGTGACATCTGGCTGCTCGGCCGGGTGGACGACGTCATGCTCGTCTCCGGGCACAACATCTCCACCACCGAGGTCGAGTCGGCGCTGGTCTCCCACCCGAAGGTCGCCGAGGCGGCCGTGGTCGGCGCGACCGACCCGGTGACCGGGCAGGCCATCGTGTCGTTCGTGATCCTGCGCGGCAACGCCGAGGAGGGCGCGGACATCGCGGCCGAGCTGCGCGCCCACGTGTCCAAGGCGCTGGGCCCGATCGCGAAGCCGCGCCAGATCCTCGTGGTCCCCGAGCTGCCCAAGACCCGCTCCGGCAAGATCATGCGGCGTCTCCTGCGTGACGTGGCGGAGAACCGCAGCGTCGGCGACGTCACCACCCTGGCCGACAGCACGGTGATGAACCTCATCTCGGAGAAGCTGCCCAGCGCCAAGAGCGAGGACTGAGCGGACCGAGACACCCGGGTGGGCCGGAAACGCGGCCCACCCGCGGCGGCCGGGCCTTCTGAACGGTCCGAGCCCCCGCGAAAAACCCTCCGTGGGCAGGTCTGACACCGGACGTGGCCGAAAGCGTCGGCGACGTCCCCGGTGACAGGGAATCGCGCCCGGCAGGCGATGTTCGCCGGGCCGCCGCCGGGGTAGCTCCCGGCCCGTTGACATCATCCTCACGGCCGCGGGCCACAGAAACCCCTCATCGGCCGGGGTCGCCCCGGCCGAAACCTCAAGCGGGGGTGGGCCTGTGATGCAGGTTCTCACCACCGGACAGCCGAGACCTCACCAAACCGGTGCAGTCCCACGCCTCCCTTCCTCCCCGGGACTAAAGTCTGAAGTCTTGACGACACAGGTATTTGATGACACGTACGCGATGACCACCGGCGTGCTCGCGGCGCCGGTTCCGGCGACGATTCCGCTGCGGGTGTGCGTGCGCGACCGCCTCAGCGCGCAGCATGATGTTCGACAAAGGCCCTCGATAGGAGATCGTCCATGACACACATCCCGCCCGCGGAACCACAGGAGGAGTCACTGGGCGCGCTGGTCGCCGCCGCCAGCGACCACATATCCACCCTGGTCCGCGCCGAGATCGAACTGGCCAAGGCCGAGTTCAGGTTCGACGCCAAACGGGTCGGTACGGCGGCGGGGCTCTTCGGCGCGGCGGCGTTCATGGCCCATCTGTGCCTGATCCTCGCCTCCTTCACGATCGCCTACGCCCTGGTCGCCGCGGGCCTGTGGACCTGGGCCGCCTTCCTGATCGTCACCGTGTTCTACCTGCTCGTGGCCGGGTTGCTGGTCTTCATCGGCATGCGGCGACTCAAGGGCCTGACCGGGATGAAGCGGACACTGCGCTCGCTCAAGACCATCAAGAGCGGCGAGCACGACCCCGCCCTCGACGCGGCTCCGGTCACGGCGGGCCGGGCGGGCGGCCATCGCGACCCGGTGAGACCGGGCCAGTGAGCAGGCCCGACGAATCCCTGGTCGGGGTCGAGGGCCCCTGGACCCACCGTTCCGTCCACGCGGGCGGCACCCGCTTCCACGTCGTGGAAGCCGGTACGGGCCCCCTCGTGCTGCTGCTCCACGGGTTCCCGCAGTTCTGGTGGAGCTGGCGCAACCAGCTCGTCTCGCTTCCGGCGGCGGGCTATCGCACCGTCGCCGTCGACCTGCGGGGCTACGGGGCCAGCGACAAGCCTCCGCGCGGCTACGACCTGCACACCCTGGCCGCCGACGCGGCCGGGCTGATCCGGGCGCTGGGCGAGACCGGTGCGATCGTCGTCGGCCACGACTGGGGCGGGCTGCTCGCCTGGACCATGGCCGTGACGGATCCCAAGGCGGTCCTGCGGCTGGTCCCGGTCTCGGCGCCGCACCCCCGCCGCCTCCGCGCCACGCTGTTCACCGAGCCCTTCGGCCAGCTCAGGGCGGCCCGCTACGCGCTGGGCTTCCAGCTGCCGCTGCTTCCCGAGCGACGCCTCACCGCCAACTCCGGCGCCAGGGTGGGTCGGCTGCTCGACCAGTGGTCCGGTCCCGGCTGGCCCGAGGAGGACGTGGCGAAGACCTACCGCGACGCGTTCCGCATCCGCAACGTCTCGCACTGCGCGCTGGAGTACCACCGCTGGTTCGGCCGCTCCCAGATCCGCCCGGACGGATGGCGCTACGCGCGGACCATGCGTACCCAGATCAACGTGCCGACCCTGCAGTTGCACGGCGCGCTCGACGGGCACATCCTGCCCCGCACCGCCCAGGGCTCCGGCCGCTACGTCGCGGCCCCCTACCGGTGGCGGCTGATCGAGGGCGCCGGGCACTTCCCGCACGAGGAGCGTCCCGAGGAGTTCGACGCCGAGCTCGTCGCCTGGCTGTCCGACCCGGAGCCCGACCGGTGAACGGACGAGACCGGGATCCCGACGGGAGGCCCCGCAACCAGCGTCCCCGCGACGCGTTCGGACGTCCGCTGCCCCACGGCGCCGAGGGCGTGGAGCGCGTCCCCGACGACTACGCGCCGAGCGCCGAGGAGGCCCTCTCCGAGGCACGCCGCCTGCTCGGCGAGGGGCGGCCGTTCCACGCCCACGAGGTGCTGGAGGGCCGCTGGAAGACCTCCCCCGAGGAGGAACGCGAGCTGTGGCAGGGGCTGGCGCAGATCTGCGTCGGCCTCACCCACCTGCAGCGGGGCAACCGGCGCGGGGCCGCCACGCTGTTCGCGCGGGGCGCCGACCGGATCAGCCGCTACGGCCCGCCGTACGAGCGGATCGCCGGGACCGCCCACGGGCTCGACGACCTGGAGGCCGAGGTGGCCATCGCCAGGATCAGGGCTCTTCTCTGACCTTCCTCTCTCCGCCACCCGGCCGCAGCGAGGGCAGAGAAGGGGAGAAAGCTAGTTCTGGTCGCACTCCTGGGTGTCGACCTGGTTGAAGAGCCTGGAGCCGTCCTCGGCGTCCGGCGCGACCTCCGCGGCGGTGAGCACGTAGCCGGTCTCCTGCTGGTCGAGGGCCGCGGCGAAGACGACACCGTAGACCTTGCCGTCGGTGGTGAGCAGCGGGCCGCCCGAGTTGCCCTGGCGGACCACGCCGCGGATGGCGTACACGTCGCGGACGACGGTCTTGCGCTCGTAGATGTTGAGGCCCTTGGCCTTCTGCTGCACCCGGATGCGGGCCACGTTCATGGTGTAGCCGTGGCCGTGCGGGAATCCGGCGACGATCGCGTCGTCACCCTTCTCCGCGGTGCCGTCGAAGCGCAGGATCGGCATGTTGAGCCCGGTGACGTGGAGGATCGCGATGTCGCGGTCGGGGTTGTAGAGCACGACCTTGGCCGGGTGGGTCTTGTTGAGGTAGTCGGTGACCTGCAGCCCCTGGTTGACCCCGGCGACCACGTGCGCGTTCGTCATGATCTTGTTCTGGGCGTAGACGAACCCGGTGCCCTCGATGTGCTTGCGGCAGCTCGTGGCGACGCCCTGGACCTTGACGATGCCCCGGCGCGCCCGCGTGAGCTGTTTGTTGCCCTTCGCCACGCTCTGGTCGGGCGGTGAGACGTCGACGAGCTGGCCGCCCCCGATGGCGTCGAACACCTTGGGGAAACCGGAGGTGTCGATGAAGTTCTTGAACGGGACCTGCAGGTCCTTGGCCGCGCTGGGCAGCGTCTGGTCGACCGTGCTCAGCAACAGGGACCTGTTGACCTGCTCACTGATCAGGGTGAACTGCGACGACGCCAGCAGCGAGCCGATCAGCCACGCGATGATCAGCACGGAGAAGGCGCTCGCGAAGGTGCCGCCGACCGCGTCGACGACCTTGGCGGGCTCCCAGGTGACATGGCTGCGGACCACCGCGCCGATCGTGGACGAGGCGAACTGCCCGACCGTGGCGGCGAGGAAGACGATGACGATCGCCAGCAGGGCACGCTCGGTCTCACCGTCGACGACGGCTCCGGCGATGGGCGGGGCGACGAACATGCCCAGCAGCCCACCACCGACAAAACCGACAAAGCTCAGGGCTCCGATGATGAACCCCTGGCGGTATCCCGACACCGCGAAGGCCACCATCAGCGCGATCAGGATGAGATCGAGGAGATCACCGCTCACTCCCTTACGGTATCCAGCCGCCGCCCCGCGCGTGCACACCTTCCGTGAGGTCTCTGCGGTTATCGTGGCCGGATGGCGATGATCGGAGGGGCGGCGGCGGTGGAGTCTCTCATCGAGACCGCGCTGCGGGAACGAGATCAGGAGGGCGCGGCTCGCTGGCGCGCGATCACCCAGCTGCAGGAACGCGGCGATCTGGAGACCTTCACCGCGGCGCGAAGACTGTGCTCGGGGAGGACCACCGCCGAGCGGATGCTCGGGGTCGACATCCTGGGACGGCTCGGATTCGTCGACCGGACGCTGCCGGTGCTCCGCGCCATGTCCGTCCGGGAGGACGACTGCCTGGTGCTCTACTCGGTGCTGATCGCCTTCGGTCACCTCAGGGACCGCCGCGCGCTGCCGTCGGTGATCGCCCTCGCCGAGCACGGCGACCCCCGGATCAGGTACGGGGCCGCCTACGCGCTGCCGAACATCATGGGCAGCCCGCCCGACCCGACGGGCCTGGCCGCGCTGCGGCGGCTCACCCTCGATCCCGACGAGGACGTGGCCGACTGGGCCCGCCTCGGCCTCGCCCTGTCGACGGGCCGCGAGGTCGAGGACACCTGAACGGGACTGCGGGATCGAGGTCGTCTCAGCGGGACGCGAGGTTTCGTCTCAGCGGGACACGAGGTTGAGGACGGTCTCAGCGGGGCGCGAGGCTGAGGACATCTGAACGGGACCGCGAGATCGAGGACGGTCTCAGCGGGACGCGAGGTTGAGGACGTCGGGCGGGATGTCCTCGACCCGTGACCGGTCCCAGGGAAGCTCGAAGCCCGAGCCGCCGAGCACCCCGTCGAGCACCCCCGCGGTGAACCCCCACACCAGCAGCCCGCGCACCCGGAACGCCGGTCCCAGGTAACCGCTCGGGTGGCGCAGCCTGATCCGGTTGGCCGGGTCGACGAGCTCGCGGATCGGGACCCGCTCCACCGACTCCACCTCGTCGGGAGAGGCCGCGTGCACCACGCAGGGCGTGTGCCACCAGGCCAGCACCGGGGTGACCCGGTTGTCGCTGTGGCTCACGTACAGCTCGGGCATGGTCCCGAGCACCCGGACGCCCGCCGGGTCGAGACCGGTCTCCTCGCCCGCCTCGCGCAGCGCGGCGGCGATCGGGCCGTCGTCCTCGGGGTCGACCCCGCCGCCGGGGAACGCGGGCTGTCCCGCGTGCCTGCGCCCGCGCGAGCTTCGCTGGATGAGCAGCACGTCCGGGCCGAGCGGCCCCTCGCCGAAGAGCAGGAGCACCGCCGCCGCCCGCCCTCCGGAGGCCGGGGGGCGGAATATCGAGGGCACCGGCGCTCCCGCGACCCGCTCCGCCAGCGTTTCCAACCACCCAGGAACCTCTTCCACGGGCACACCTCCGGTTTTCTGCAACACGGTGTCCCGCCCCGCGCTTCCCGGTGTCCGCGGATCCGTGGACACCGGCCGTCCGGCGACGGTCAGGGGAGGATCACGAGAAGGGGCCGGGACGCACCAGCTTGGCGGCCTGGACCGGGTCGACCGGGCCGATTCCGTACGAGGGGCAGAGCGCGGCGAGCGGGCAGACGCCGCAGGCCGGTTTGCGGGCGTGGCAGACGCGGCGGCCGTGCCAGATCAGGCGGTGGGACATCATCGTCCAGTCGCGCTTCGGGATGAGCGCGGCGACGACGTGCTCGATCTTCACCGGATCGGTCTCCGAGGTCCAGCGGAAGCGGTGGGTGAGCCGCTGGAAGTGGGTGTCGACGGTGATGCCGGGCACCCCGAAGGCGTTTCCGAGCACGACGTTGGCCGTCTTGCGCCCGACTCCGGGCAGGGCCACCAGGTCCTTGAGCTTCCCGGGGACCTCGCCGCCGTGGCGCTCGCACAGGGCCTGGGCCATGCCGACGATGCTGGTGGTCTTGGCGCGGAAGAAGCCGGTGGGCCGGATGATCCCCTCCATCTCGGCCCGGTCGGCACCGGCATAGTCTTCTGCTGTGGGATATTTTGCAAAAAGGGTAGGAGTGACTGTATTAACCCTTTTGTCCGTGCACTGGGCGGAGAGGATCGTCGCGACCAGCAATTCGAGAGGATCACGGAAGTCTAGCTCGCAGTGGGCGTCAGGATAGGTCTCCGCCAGGATCCGGTCCATTCGACGAGCTCGACGGACCAGGGCAAGCTGGGATTCACCACCGGGGCTGACGTTGCGAAGCACTCCGACAGCCTACGCTCAAGGCCCCCCGGAGAGTGGCGCGGTGGGATGGGTCACAATGACTGCGTGAGCCGTGAAACAGGAGGCACTGTGAACTCCGACGACGTGCTGGGCAAGGCCCCTCTGTTCGCCGCGCTCGACCGTGAGAGCGCCGCCGCGCTGCGCACGAGCATCTCCGAGGTGGAGCTGTCCAAGGGGCAGACCCTCTTCAGCGAGAACGAGACCGGAGACCGCCTCTACGTGGTGCTCGAAGGAAAGATCAAACTCTCCCGCACCTCACCGGACGGCCGGGAGAACCTGCTCAGCGTGCTCGGTCCGAGCGAGATGTTCGGCGAACTGTCCCTGTTCGACCCCCGTCCCCGAACGGCGTCGGCCACCGCGCTGACCGACGTCCTCCTGGCCGGGCTCGGACACGACGACCTGCGGCCCTGGCTGACCGGCCGCCCCGAGGTCGCCCTCCATCTGCTGCGGGCCCTGGCCCAGCGCCTCCGCCGTACGAACGACGTGCTGGCCGACCTGGTCTTCACCGACGTGCCGGGCCGGGTGGCCAAGGCCCTGCTCGACCTGGCCGAGCGCTTCGGCCAGCGCATCGACGACGGCGTACGGGTCCACCACGACCTCACCCAGGAGGAGCTGGCCCAGCTGGTCGGCGCCTCGCGGGAGACCGTGAACAAGGCGCTGGCCGACTTCGCCCAGCGAGGCTGGCTGCGCATCGAGGCCAAGGCCGTGGTCATCATGGACCTGGAGCGGCTGCACAACCGCTCGCGCTGACCCGGGAAGGCCCGGGAGGGCCCGGGAGCCCGGGGGGACGAATCACTCGAAAAAGGACCGTTCCGAGAGACCGGGCCCCCGGAAGCGGGTCTAACCGTCGAGGTAGGCGAGCTGCGCGCGGACCGACATCTCGGCGGCGGGCCAGAGCGACCTGTCCACGTCCGCGTAGACGATCTCGACGACCTCCCGGGGCGTCACCGCCCCCTGGCGCCGCGCCTCCCGGATCTGGTCCAGTCTGCGCCGCCGGTGCGCGACGTAGCCGTCGAGGGCGCCGATCGGGTCGGGCAGCACCGGGCCGTGGCCGGGCAGCAGCGCCTCGGCCCCGACCCGCTCGGCCCTCGCCCGGAGCAGGTCGAGGGAACGCAGATAGTCGGCCAGGTCGCCGTCAGGGGCGATCACGGTGGTACCACGGCCGAGCACCGTGTCGCCGGTGAGGATCGCCCGGTCCTCCGGCAGCCAGAAGCACAGCGAGTCGAACGAGTGGCCGGGCGTGCCCACGACGTGCACCTCCAGGTCCCCGACCGTGATCACGTCACCGTCGCCGAGCCCCTCCTCGCCCAGCCGGTGCGCGGGATCCAGGGCCCTGACGGGCGCCCCGACCAGCCCGGCGAACGTCGCGGCGCCGCCGCTGTGGTCGTGGTGGCCGTGGGTGAGCAGGATGGCGGCGACCCGGCGGCCCTCCAGGTACCCGGCTACCCGCGCGAGGTGCCTGTCGTCGTCCGGTCCCGGGTCGACGACCAGCACCTCCTCCCCGGGCTCCTTCAGGCCGATCACCCACGTGTTCGTGCCGTCCAGGGTCATCTCGGAGGGGTTGGGGGCGAGGAGGTTGAACGCGTGGTCCGTACCGGCCCCGTCGGGTCCCTCCAGGGGGATCCGCAGCCCGCTCACCGCGCGCCGAACCGGTAGTCGTCGTCGAGCACGATGCGCATCTCCCCGTCCACTTCGGCGATCTTCGGCATGAAGGTCACGATCTCACGCTCGGCCGCGAGCGCCTCGGGCACCTTCTCGTAGGCGCTCAGCTCGGTGAGCGTGCGGTGCGTCGGGGGCATCAGGAAGATCCGGCCCGCCCCGCCCTGGTCGAGCGCGTCGGCGGGCCGTACCCAGGCGACCTGGTCGGCCTCGCCGCCGACGTCGCGGGTGAGCTGGCCCGGCGGGAGCGCCGCGACGAAGAACCGGGTGTCGAAGCGCCTGGTCTCGACCTCGGGGGTGATCCAGTGCGCCCAGGGACGGAGCAGGTCGGAGCGGAGGACCAGGCCGCGCCTGCCGAGGAAGTCGGCGAAGGACAGGGTCTTGCCGATCAGGGCGAGCCGGTCGGCCTCCCAGTCGTCGCCGGTGGTGTCGGACACGACGGACTCCGCGGACGGCCCGGCCAGCAACACCCCCGACTCCTCGAACGTCTCCCGTACGGCGGCGCACACCAGGCCCCGGGCGGTCCGCTCGTCCGCGCGGAAGATCTCACCCCAGGCGGCCGGAGAGGGGCCGGACCAGGTGATCACCTGGTCGGTGTCGCGCGGGTCGACCGACCCGCCGGGAAAGACGTAGGCCCCGGCGGCGAAGGCCATGCTCGCCTTGCGCCGCAGCAGGTAGACCTCCAGCCCGTCGGCGTCCTCACGCAGGACGGCCACGGTGGCGGCGTCCCGGGCCGGTACCGGGGCGACCCGCCCGGCCAGGATGTCGCGTGCGCGCTCGCCCAGCTCACCGGGAAGCGGGATACCGCCCATTGAGACCCTCCGCCAGAACACCGCTCGGTTTCAGATCCATCATGTGGCACGCGGTCCACCCCGGACAATCACGGTCCACCCCGGACAACCACGGCCCGCACCGGACGATCCCAGACCCACACCGGACAACCACGACACCGCCCCGGACGACCACGGCCCGCACCATACGATCCGGGGCCCGCACCGGACAACCACGACACCGCGACAGTCACGGGTCCACACCGGCCGACCACGGCCCGCACCGGCGCCTCACGGCATCGTCCCCGGCAAGCACTGCACACCCGGGCGACGTGCCCGCACGGCCCCCGCCGGGCCCCCACGGCACCCGTACGACCCCGGCGAGCCTCACCCGCCCCGAGGACCCCACCCGCCGACGGCGGGCCACACCGGGCCACCAGGGGCCTTCTCCGCCTCCGTCAGCCCCGAGGCCGCCGGGGCTTCCCGATCTCCAGGGCGCCCTGGCGGCTTTCCGGGGCACCCTGGCGACGACCTCAGCGAACCTCGGCGATCACCTCGACCTCGACCGGCGCGTCCAGCGGGAGGACCGCTACACCGACCGCGCTACGGGCATGCCTGCCCGCGTCGCCGAGCACCGCCGCGAGCAGGTCGCTGGCGCCGTTGACGACCTGCGGCTGGCCGGTGAAGCCGGGGGCGCTGGCCACGAAGCCGACCACCTTGACGATCCGGACGATGTTCGACAGCCCTCCGGCCGCCGACGCGATCGCGGCGAGGGCGTTGAGCGCGCACACCCTCGCGAGCTCGTACGCGTCCTCGACGTCCACCTCGGCGCCAACCTTCCCGGCGGCCACCAGCTTGCCGTCCACGATCGGAAGCTGCCCCGAGGTGTAGACGTGATCACCGGAACGTACTGCCGGGACATACGCCGCCAGCGGCGGCACCACCTCCGGCAGGACCAGGCCGAGTTCCGCCAGTTTCTCCTCGGCCGTCACTGCTTGGGCCGCTTCAGGTACGCGACCAGCTGCTCGGGGTTGGGACCCGGCACGACCTGGACGAGCTCCCAGCCGTCCTGGCCCCAGTTGTCGAGAATCTGCTTCGTCGCGTGGACCAGCAGCGGCACCGTCGAGTACTCCCATTTCGTCATGCGGGACACATTAGCGAGACCACCACCGGCGAGCGGCCCACCGCACCCCCTCAACCCCGACCCCCCCCCGACACCCCCGCCCACCCCCGGCCCGCCTCCCCCACCGCCGGAACGGACCCGACGATCAAGGTGGCTCGCTGTGAGAATCTGCATATTTACTTTCCGCATTCGATCGATTAGCGAGATGGCCATGTACGGTTCGCCGGACCGCGCGCCGGGTCCCCGGTGGGCCCGCACCCGGCGCCCGCGGCCCGCGCGGCCCCGGCGAGCAGGGAAAACGGCGACGGAGACGCTCGACGGAGGCCCCCGGGACAGGCGCCGGGGACCGGGCGGGCCCACCCCCGCCCGCCGGGGAGCGCCAGCACCGGGCGGTCTCCGGGGGAAGGCGCCGAGGAGTTGTCAAGTACCCGTTGGGTAGCCTTCGAAGGGTGAGAGCTCGCGACACCGATTGGGACGGCGTACGCCTTCACGTCGTCACCGGCAAGGGCGGCACCGGCAAGACCACGGTGGCCGCCGCACTCGCGCTCGCCCTCGCGGCGGGTGGCAGAAAGGTCCTGCTGGTCGAGGTCGAGGGCCGCCAAGGGATCTCCCGGGTCTTCGACCTGCCACCGCTGCCGTACGAGGAGCGCAAGATCGCCGTCGCGCCCGGCGGCGGGGACGTCTACGCGCTGGCCATCGACGCCGAGGAGGCCATGCTCGAATATCTTGAGATGTTCTACGGCATGCGCAGGGCGGGCAGGGCGCTCAGCAAGATCGGCATCGTCGACTTCGCCACCACCATCGCCCCCGGCTTCCGCGACGTCCTGGTCACCGGCAAGACGAGCGAGGCCGTCCGGCGCAAGGGCAAGGACGGCAAGAGGATCTACGACGCGGTCGTGCTGGACGCGCCGCCGACGGGCAGGATCGCGCGCTTCCTCAACGTCACCAACGAGGTCGCCGGGCTGGCCAGGGTCGGCCCGATCAAGAACCACGCCGACCTGGTGAACGGCGTCGTGTCCTCCCCCGAGACCGCCGTGCACTTCGTCACGCTCCTGGAGGAGATGCCGGTCCAGGAGACCCTGGACGGCCTGCGCGAGCTCCGGGCCGCAGGGCTCCCGCCCGGCGGGATCTTCATCAACATGATCCGCGAGTCGCTGCTCCCCGCCCCCGTCCTGGACGCCGCCGCCGAGGACAGGTTCGACCCGACCGAGCTGGTGCTCGGCCTCAAGGCCGCCGGGCTCACCGACGGCGGCTCCGCCGCGGTCGCGGTGGCCGAGGCCCTCACCGAGGAGATCGCCGAGCACGCCCGCCGCACCGAGTTGGAACGGCACGAGAGGGTGGCGCTGGACAAGGCCGCCCGCCCCCGCTACGACCTGCCGCTGCTGGCCGACGGGGTGGACCTGTCGGGGCTGTACGAGCTGGCGGAAGCGATCCGCACCCAGGGAGCAGCGTGAAGACCCCTCCGTTCCTCGACCTCGACGCGATCATCGACGATCCGAACACCCGGATCGTCGTCTGTTGCGGCTCCGGCGGCGTCGGGAAGACCACCACCGCCGCGGCCCTGGGGCTGCGCGCGGCCGAGCGCGGCCGTTCCGCCGTGGTGCTCACGGTCGACCCCGCGCGGCGGCTGGCGCAGTCGATGGGGCTCACCGAGCTCGACAACACCCCCAGGCCCGTCATGGGCGTCGAGGGGAAGGGCCGCCTGCACGCCATGATGCTCGACATGAAGCGGACCTTCGACGAGATCATCGAGGCGCACGCCGATCCCGAGCGAGCCCGTCAGATCCTGACGAACCCCTTCTACCAGTCCCTGTCGTCCAGCTTCTCCGGCACGCAGGAGTACATGGCGATGGAGAAGCTGGGCCAGCTCAGGCGGTCGGACGAATGGGATCTGATCATCGTCGACACCCCGCCGTCCCGCTCGGCGCTCGACTTCCTCGACGCTCCCGAGCGGCTCGGCCGGTTCCTCGACGGCAAGCTCATCCGGCTGCTCATGCTTCCCGCCAAGGCCGGGGGGCGCAGCGCGTTCAAGCTGTTCAACGCCGGTTTCGGCATCGTCGCCGGGGCGCTGACCAAGCTGCTGGGCGCGCAGGTGCTCAAGGACCTGCAGACGTTCGTGTCCGCGCTGGACGCCGTCTTCGGCGGTTTCAGGGCGCGGGCGGAGCAGACCTACCGGCTCCTGCAGGCCCCGGGGACGGCGTTCGTCGTCGTGGCCTCACCTGAGCGCGACGCGATGCGCGAGGCGTCCTACTTCGTGGAGAGGCTGGCCGAGGAGCGCATGCCCCTGGCGGGCCTCGTGATCAACCGGGTGCACCGCTCGGCCGCGTCCATGCTGTCGGGGGCGCGGAGTACCGCCGCCGCGGAGGACCTGGAGTCGCGCGGCGAGCACGAGCTCACCTCCGCCGTGCTGCGGTTGCACGCGGGACGGATGCAGCTGGCCGCTCGCGAGCAGCGCGAGGAGGAGCACTTCATCTCCGCCCATCCCACGGTGCCCGTCGCGCGGGTCCCCGCCATGTCGCAGGACGTGCACGACCTGGAGGGACTGCGCGAGGTGGGCCACCTCCTGGCGGCCCGCTAGAAAACCCGGCCGCCCGCCGGAAGCCCTGGCAGCTCGCTGGAAACACCGGAAAAGCCTCACCGGAAGACGCCGCCTCGCTGGGAGACGAGCCTCCGGGAGGCCGGGCGGGCCCGGGAACGCGCATGGCGGCGCGCGTTCCCTGCCCGTGACACGCATGTACGGCTGGCGCCCGGCGCCAGCCGTACGGGATCGGCGCGAACTCAGCCGGCGATCAGCTCGTTAGTCCGCTCGTACTCTTCTTTGGCCAACTCCAGCAGGTCCCGCCAGGAGTCGACATCCGGTCGCCGACGCAACAGCGCCCGGCGTTCGCGCTCGGTCATCCCGCCCCAAACCCCGAACTCGATGCGATTGTCCAGCGCATCGGCGAGGCACTCGGTCCGGACCGGGCATCCTCGGCAGATCAGCTTCGCTCGGTTCTGGGCAGCACCCTGAACGAACAAAGCGTCAGGATCCGCACCCTTACAGGCCGCACGGGAGGTCCAATCCGTGATCCACATTCGACCCCACTCCCCTTTAGGTGGTCAGTCGTGACTTGGGCCGACGGGCGCGGGCGTCGGGCCTCGGTATTCAATTGCTGCAGAAAGAGAACGTACGCAACCAGACGTTCGGGCCGACAGACCCCGGCGGGACCAAATTCTCACATGGTCATCCACGGCCATCTGGCCGGGAATGACTAGTCACCTGCCTGAGATACAGGACAAAGCCAAGCTAAGATGGCGATCCGTTACCGTTTGCGTCATCCGTCCGACGTACCCTGGGACTCGTGCAAGCTCAAGGCAAAGACCAGGGGTCTGTGATCCGCGCTGCCGGTAATGTGCTGAAGTTGGTCGGCGCGGCGGCTGTCACGGGTGTGCTTGCCGCCGCCGTGGCACTTCCGGCAGTGGGCGGCGCGGGGATGACGGTGAACGCGGCGGCCGACGAGCTGCGTCTCCTCCCCGAGGAGCTCAAGGAGCCCCCCCTCGCCGAGAAGACCACCCTGCTCGACGCCGACGGCAAGCAGTTCGCCCAGTTCTACTTCGAGAACCGCGAGTCGGTGAAGCTGGACGAGGTCGCCGACGTCATGAAGACGGCGATCGTGGCGATCGAGGACTTCCGGTTCTACGAACACGGGGCGATCGACCTTGAGGGCACCTTCCGCGCGGCCGTGAAGAACGTCTCCGGCGGCGGGGTCGTCCAGGGCGGCTCCTCCATCACGCAGCAGTACGTCAAGCTCGTGCTGGTCAACGCCGCGGAGACCAAGGAGGAGCAGGACGCCGCGATCGCTCCCACGCTCTCCAGGAAGCTGAACGAGCTGCGCTACGCGCTCGCCATCGAGGAGAAGTACACCAAGTCGGAGATCCTTGAGCGCTATCTGAACATCTCCTACTACGGCGCGGGCGCCTACGGCATCCAGGC
Source organism: Streptosporangium sp. H13245 (assembly GCF_055690525.1). NCBI lineage: Bacteria > Bacillati > Actinomycetota > Actinomycetes > Streptosporangiales > Streptosporangiaceae > Streptosporangium > Streptosporangium sp. H13245. The sequence continues at coordinate 234,898 of NZ_JBSZKT010000001.1, forward strand.
CGCGTCCCGGCGCTTCTTCAACAAGCCGGCCTCGAAGCTGGCCCTGTGGGAAGCGGCTACCCTCGCCGGTGCCGTGCAGAACCCGAGCGTGACCGACCCCAGCGCGGGCAAGGCCTCCCGCGACCGGCTGCTGGAGCGGCGCAACATCGTGCTGAGCCGGATGGCCGAGCTCGGCAAGGTCACCCCGCAGGAGGCGGAGGAGGCCAAGAAGAAGAAGCTCGGCTTCAAGAACATCGAGGCCCCCGGCGGCTGCGAGGAGAGCGCCTACCCGTACTTCTGCCTCTACGCGCGGCAGGAGATCGCGACGAACGAGGACTTCGGCAAGACCCGCAAGCAGCGCGAGAGGCTGTTGCAGCGAGGCGGCCTGGTCATCAAGACGACGCTCGACACGAAGGCGCAGAAGGCCGCGGAGAAGGCGATCAAGGAGTACGTCAAGACCAGCGACAAGCCGGTCGCCGCGCAGGCGATGATCGTCCCCGGTACCGGAGCCGTCAAGGCGATGGCCGCCAGCCGCAACTTCGGCAGGAACAAGAAGAAGAACGAGATCAGCTACAACCTCGTCGGCGACCGGGCGCACGGCGGCGGGGCGGGCTTCCAGGCGGGCTCCACGTTCAAGCCCTTCACCCTGCTGACCGCCCTGGACCAGGGCCTGAAGCTGGAGGACGGCTTCGGCACCGGTTCCGGCTACCGGGCGCCCGGCAAGAGCGCGTTCCGCGACTGCAAGGGCAACGGGGTCGGCGAGCCCGACCACGAGGTCAAGAACTCCAGCGAGGGCGGCGGCGGGTTCAAGACCCTGACCAGCGGCACCCTGGGCTCGGTGAACACCTTCTTCATGCGCCTGGAGCAGGAGGTCGGCCTCTGCGAGACGGTCAAGATGGCCAAGAACCTGGGCATCAAGCGCGCCGACGGCAGGGCGTTGAAGGAGTTCGAGACCTTCACCCTCGGCATCAACGAGATGGACCCGGTGACGGTCTCCGCCGCCTACGCGACGATCGCCGCCCGCGGCACCTACTGCAGGCCGATGGTGATCACCGAGAGCACCGACCGCGACGGCAAGGAGACCTCGTACAAGCCGAAGTGCAAGCAGGTCCTGGACGAGGAGGTCGCCGACGCGGCCAGCCACATCATGTCCGGGGTCTTCACCAAGGGCACGATGACCGAGGTCGGCGGCATCGGCCGTCCGGCGGCGGGCAAGACCGGCACCACCGACGCCTACACCGCCGCCTGGTTCGCCGGGTTCACCCCCGACCTCGCCTCCGCGGTCAGCCTCGGCGACCCGCGCGGCGCCTTCAAGTACGACCTGACCGGCGTGACCATCGGCGGGCGCTACTACAGCTACGTGTACGGCGCCTCGATCTCCGGGCGGATCTGGAAGGACTCCATGCTCGGCGCGCTCAAGGGGGTCGAGGCGACCCCCTTCACCCCGGTGAACATGGAGCGCTTCGGCGGCTGCTCCTCCGGCCGGTGCGCGCCCAAGCCTCCGCCGAAGCGTGACGGCGACGGTGACGGCCCCGGCGACGGCCGGGGTGACAACGGCGACAACGGTGACAACGGCGACGGCCCGTTCGGACCGGACAACGGCGGCAACCAGGAGGTCAACGACGGCTTCCCGATCGGCCCGAACGGCGGCGCCCCGATCGGCCCGGCCGCCCCGTAGCGGCGCCGAAGCCCCAGGAAACACCGGAGCCCTCCTCGCCGGACCCCTCGAAGGTCCGGTGGGGAGGGCTCTCGCCGTACGGCCCCGTGGGGCCGCGCGTCTCAGCGGGTGGAGCCGATCCGGCCAGAGCGACCGAATCGCCCGAGCCGTCTGAGCCGCGGATCATCCCGGGTCGCGGGTCGTCTGGGTCATCCGACCGCGGATCATCCGTTTCGCGGGTCGTCCATGTCGCGGGGCGTCCGAATCATCCGGGTCACGGTTCGTCCGAGCCGTCCGAATCATCCAGGTCGCTGATCGTCCGGGTCAGGATGCCGCCAGACGGGCCCGTACGGCCTGCGCGACGCGACCGCCCTCGGCGCGTCCGGCGACCTTCGGGTTCACGATCTTCATGACCTGGCCCATGGCCTGCGGCCCGGTGGCACCGCTCTCGGCGACGGCCTCCTCCACGAGCCCGGCGAGCTCCTCGTCGGACAGCTGCGCGGGCAGGTACGCCTCCAGCACGGCCTGCTCGTCGACCTCCGCCTGGGCCTGCTCCACCCGGCCGGCACCGCTGAACGCCTCGGCCGCCTCGCGACGCTTCTTGGCCTCCTTGGCCAGCACCTTGACGACCTCGTCGTCGCTGAGCTCGCGTGCCGTCCTGCCCGAGACCTCTTCGACGTTCACGGCCGCGAGGGCCATGCGAATCGTGCGGGTGCGGATCTCGTCCCTGCTCTTCATGGAGGCCGTGAGATCGGCCTTCAGCTTGTCCTTCAGTGCGCTCATGATGTCCATCTTGCCGCCTCACCAGCCCCGCTGTATCCCGAGTTTCCGTTCGAGGGCCCGATCTCGGGCATGATGAGAAGGTGAGGAAAGCAGCCGCGGTGCCCCTGTCCCTGTTCGGCGTCGGCCTGGCCGGCCTCGCGTACGCCTCGGTCGTCGAGCGCAACGCGTTCCGGCTGCGCCGCTTCGACGTGCCCGTCCTGGAGCCGGGGCAGCGGCCGGTGCGCATCCTCCACCTGTCCGACCTGCACCTCACTCCCGGCAGGCGGATGCTCATCAACTGGGTGCGCTCGCTGGGGGCCCTCAATCCCGACCTGGTGGTCAACACCGGCGACTCCATCGCGCACCCCGACGCGATCACGCCTCTCATGCACGCCCTGGAGCCCCTGCTGTCACGCCCGGGTCTGTTCGTCTACGGCTCCAACGACATGTACGAGCCCCGGCCGAAGAATCCCACGCGTTACCTCTGGCGCACCTCCAAGGCCGACTACGGCCAGAAGATCCCCAACCTCCCCTGGGAGGAGCTGGGCTCGGCCATGGCCGCCGAGGGCTGGCTCGACATGAACAACACCACCGCCCGCCTCAAGGTCGGCGATCTCGACGTGGCCGTGGGCGGCATCCACGACTCCCACATCAACCTCGACCGCTACGACCTGATCGCCGGTCCCGCCCCGGCGGCGGCCGACCTGCGGCTGGGCGTGATGCACTCGCCCGAGCCCCGCAACATGACCCGTTTCGCCGCCGACGGCTACCAGCTGCTGCTCGCCGGGCACACCCACGGCGGCCAGCTCTGCGTCCCCTTCTACGGCGCCCTGGTCACCAACTGCGGCATCGACCGGGCCCGCGTCAAGGGCCTGAGCCGCCACGACTCCGCCTACCTCCACGTCTCCGCCGGTCTCGGCACCAGCCCCTACGCCCCGGCCCGCTTCGCCTGCTATCCCGAGGCCAGCCTCCTGACCCTGATGCCCCGCCGCCGTGGCGACGCAAGCACCCACGAAGTCCGCTAGACTTTTCCAAGCACGAGCAAGACCGCGTGTGACCGGGGTGTGGCGCAGCTTGGTAGCGCGCTTCGTTCGGGACGAAGAGGCCGCAGGTTCAAATCCTGTCACCCCGACGTCGAATGTCCCGAAGTAGAGGGCCTGATCCGCTAGATGGATCGGGCCCTTCTGCTGTTCCCGGGAGATATCCGGGAGACGATCTTTTGCATCACACAGAAGGCCCCCGTCCGGTTGCAGCCGGGTGATCACTTGGCGGACGTCAGCCGAGTTGTCCAGCGGGGAGTGCTTGCCGTTCGGGCTGTTTTCGCAGGCAACCCGGTCGAGGCGCGGATCGATCCGCCAGTCCAGGTATCGGAGATCGGCACGCTCGGGTCGGGCGGCGCAAAGTTCACAGGGGTGCTCATGCGACTTGAACCCTCCGACGGGATGGCGGCCTCAGCGTAGCCTCTTGCATATGCAAGTTGCCTTTACACATGACCCACTTGGGTATGCATGCTCACTCTGGATGCCCTATCAATGAGTTCATGGATCACATCAAGGCTCGCCAGCTCATGACTGAACAGCGCGTCGCCAGGTTGGCCACCGTCAGCGCCGCCGGTACCCCACACCTCGTACCTGTCACCTTCGCCATCGACGAGGACCGGATCGCGATCGCCATCGACCACAAGCCGAAGACGACCATGAACCTCCGTCGTCTGCGAAATATCTTGGAGAACCCGGCGGTATGCATCCTCGTGGATCACTACGACGACGATTGGACACAGCTGTGGTGGGCTCGCGCCGACGGCCAGGCCTCCATCGTGGAAGCGGGGGATATTCGGCAGGCCGCGCTCGACCTGCTCGCGCGGAAATACAGCCAGTACCGAGAGCGCACGCCGGAGGGGCCGGTGATCGTCATCACGGTCGACCGCTGGTCCGGATGGGCCTATTCGGAGTAATACCTGACGGGAATACGATGACGCACACCTGCGAGAAAGGTACCGAGGTGGGGCAGAGGGTATATCCGTTCCGGCGCATAACCGATGATCTCCGTGAGGAGATTCTCGACGGGCGGCTGGCGCCGGGTGCCCGGATCCCATCCGAGCATGAACTGGCAGCTCGATACGAGACCACGCGCGCCACAGTTCGGAAAGCCATCGCGCTGCTGCGGGGTGAAGGCCACATCGCCAGTTCGCAGGGCAGCGGTTCCTACGTCCGATCCCGGCCATCGCTGTTGATGGTTTCCACCGGCAGCCAGTGGCGGGCCCGCCGCGATGGCGGGTCCGCGCCACTCAGTGCGGAGATGGCCGACCAGGGGCACGAGATCGAGCAGCGTCTCCTGGACGTCAACGAGATGCCTGCGGCACAGGACGTCGCCGAGTTGCTCGGGCTGAATGTCGGTGATGTGGTCATCGTTCGTCAGCGTCAGGTGCTCATCGACGGCGAGCCGATGCAACTCAGCACCGCGTACTACTCGGCGGCGATCTTCGGCGGGACGGCGGCGGCCGAGCCTCGCCGGATCCGGGGCGGCGCGCTGGGATTGTTCGAGGATGAGCTGGGTGGGCGGATCATCCGGTTCGTTGAAAGGCTGTCGATCCGGATGCCGACGCCTCCGGAGGCGGCCGAGTTGAAACTGCCCTCGGGCGTACCGGTCGCGCGGACCGTGCGGGTGGCTTACGACGATCGCGGTTACGCGGTCGAAGCCCTGGATTCGGTGGTTCCCGGTGACGCGTACACCTTCGAGTACGTGATCGACGTGCCGCCACCGGAAAGCTGAGCCGCGGTCGTTCGACCGGCAGGACTGTTCAGCGGACCGCGGCGCCCGGGATCCCCTCCGGCAGGTCCCGGAGGTGGTGGCCGCCGGCCGTGACGCGGACCGGGCCTCCGGCGGCGAACATGATCTGGTGTGCGCTGCGGAGCAGCACCCGCCCGACGGCCGAGTCGATCGCCCCCGCGAGGTGCGGGACGCTCGTGCTGTAGCTCACGTCGAACACGATCTCGCAGCCGTCGGGGACGTCCGTGCTCGTCCACACCCCCTTGAGATGCTGGAAATCCCCGCGTACCTGCTCGAACTCGATGCGGTACGGCCCCGGGCCGTCTCCGGACGCCCGGCTGCGCTGCACCCACCGCGCCGTGCCGCCGCGGAAGGCCAGCACCCATTGGCGGAGCCCGTCGCCGGTGTCGGAGACGGAGACGATGTCACGGGCGTACGCGGGGAACGCCTGCTCGTCGCCGAGCCGCTCGATCACCTCGGCGGCCGTCGCCGGCACCGTGGCCTTCAGAATGCGAGATGTCATGACGCGTGCTCCTTGTCGGTCCGCCGTCGTTCCACCGTTGGTTCGCTGTCAGCCCGTCGTCAGCCCGCCGGGCGGATGACGCTGACGCCCTGCAGGCGTGTGGTGCGCAGCATGGGGTGGCTCGCCTCTCCGAAGACACCGCCGGTGAGACCGGGCCCGCCCTGGTTGGGAAGGAAGGGCAGGAAGGCGGTGTGCGAGTCGTTGACCTTCAGGTTGCCGCCGTTGACGACCCCCTCCAGGAACCGCTCGATCGCCGGAGTCCCTGTCGACCAGAAGGAGTTGCGCAGGCCGTACGCGTTGGCGTTCACGAAGGCCAGCACCTCCTCCAGCAGGGCGTCGTCCTCCGTGCCCGCCTCGGGGACGATGATCGGCAGAAGCGGGAAGAACGTCTCGTCGCGGACCACCGACAGCGATCTGGCGTCCCGGAGCCCGTCGACGCGGACGATGCCCGGCTCGACGAAGAACCCCGTGCCGGATGGCGATCCGTCCACTTCGAGGCGACGGCCGCCGTGGACCAGCTTCGCGCCCTTGGCGAGCGCCTCTTCCAGGCAGCCGAAGAACCGGTCGATCCCGAGGACCGGGGTGAGCACCACACCGGCCTCGTCCGGATATCCGGGCCGGATCTTCCCGGTGGCCACGACCAGCCGTTCGATGAGCTCGTCCGCGATCGCCGGATGGGCGACCACCTGGTTGGGCACGTTGCAGATCTGGCCGGAGTTCGTGGTGAACCTGACGAGGTTCTGCACCGCGGCGTCCAGGTCGGCGTCGTGCCACACCACGCAGCAGTCGTTGCCCGCGAGCTCCAGGATCGGCTTCTTGCCCGCGGCGATGCAGTCGGCCTCGAACTCGATCCCCTTCTCGCTGCCCCCGAAGTAGAGGACGTCGTCGACATGCTCGCTGGCCAGCCAGGCGTCGAGCATGGGCGGCCCGCAGAGGGCGTTGAGCGTTCCCGGCGGCGCCCCCGCCTCTTCGAGGACCGGCGCCACGATCTCCCGCATCGCGTACATGCAGCCGAGGGCGACTCCCCTCGGCGCCCGTACCACCACGGTGTTACCGGCGAGGAGGGCGGTGAGGCCGTTCAGGGCGTTGACCGCCGCGGCGTTCTGGGGCGGGTTGACGCAGACGACCCCGTCGGGAACGCGGCGCAGGATCATCTCGCGGTCGCCGTCCCACCGGCGGAACTCCATCTGCCCGGCGCACCATTCGAGGGTCTCCTTGCCCCAGCTGGTGAACGGGAGCTCGTCGATCATGTTCTCGGCCGCGGAGCGTGGGGTGCCCTCGGCGACGAGGATCTCGACGAGGGGGTCGCGGTGCTCAAGGATCCTTTCCGCGACGCGGCGCCCGATCTCGATTCGCTCGCCGAGCGGGACGCGTCTCCATTCGGGGGCGGCGCGGGCGGCCGATTCGAGGGCGAGGGCCATCATGCTCTCGTCGGCGACGACGCACGCCCCCGCGACCCGTTCCCCCGCCGCGTCCGGATCGGTGGTTCCCAGGTCGAGGTCACGCTTGAGCCGCAGGCTGGAGAAGGTGTCCTCGATAATGGCCCGGGCGGTGAGTGTGTGAACGAACCGGGCGTTGTCGCCTGTGACATCTCGGCCATCGATGTAGGCGGGGTAAATCCCGAACTTCACATTTCCTCCTCCGCTCGACCTGACCACGGCTGATATTCACGCTAGGCGGGGCAATACCGTGGATCAACGGGTGCGTCATAAGGGATTCTTATCGGGCCCGAGAACCATTCCTTATTGGGCCGTTGGGCTCGATAATGTTTCGCCTACGACGACCCGGGAGCGGCGGGGTCGGCCATCCGCAGCCAGACGTAACCGACCGGCTGGGAGACGTTCCACTCCGCAGCCAGGTGGGCGTCGACCGGCAGGAAACCGGCTCCCCGGTAACACCGCAGGGCCCGGTCGTTGTCCGGGTGCACGCGCATGAAGACGTCCGCGTAGCCCGCGTCCCGGGCCAGCGCGGCCAGTCCCCGCACCAGCTCCCGCCCGATCCCCCTGCCACGGGCACCAGGGGCCACGATGATCCGGGCGAGCTCGATCTCGTCCTCCTCGGTGTCGATCCACAGCTCCCCGTAGCCGAGCGGGCCCTCGTCCGCCAGAAGCACGTGGGAGCGTACGTCCTCTCCCTCCTGCCAGCCGGTGACGACCCGCTCCGGCAGGGGGAACTCGTGCCGTCCGCACCACATCGTGACCTCCCGCGACGAGGCGGGCCAGCCCGCGACCGTGGCCGCGTACGGCGCGGTGAAGGGCAGCAGATTCATATCCGATCCATTCGTCACGGCATCCGGTGGAGGCGACGGTGCGGCACACCATTTTCGTGTGGCTCTTTTTCTCCCGCTCCGCCATTGACATAAAACATTCTAATAAAACCTTCCACACGCAGGAGGAACGGTGTCTACGGGCCGTTCTTTCGCACCGGCGGGCCGGACAGATAGCCGTGCAGCAGCCGGTCCAGGACCGCGCGCATGTCGACGCCGCGGGCGGCGTCCAGGAGGGCGCGCGCCAGCACGGACTCGGGGGTACGGTCGGCGACGACCAGGCCGACCCGGGGCGCCCGCGACGGATTCTCCATCCGGACCACCCGCATCCCGTCGGGCACGCCGAACATGTGCAGCCAGGGGTGCGCGATCACGCTGGACCAGCGGTGGGTGGCGACATGGGCGTACAGCGCCGAGACGGTGTCGGTCTCGATCGCCGGTACGACGACGGCACCGGCCTCGGCGAAGATCTCGTCCAGGATGCGCCTGTTCCGCATCTGCGGTGCCAGCAGGCACAGCGCGAGCGTGGCCACCTCGGCCCAGCGCACCACGTCGCGACCGGCCAGCTCGCCGTCGTCCGGGGTCAGCAGCAGGTAGCGCTCCTCGTACAGCGGCGCCGTCCGCACGTTTCCCAAAGGGTCGCCGTCCAGATAGGTCATCGCGATGTCGAGATCGAACTCGGCCAGCCGCCGGGTGATCTCGTGCGACGACAGCGACTCCAGCGAGACCCGGACGTGGGGGTGGCGCTCGCAGAACGGCGTGGTCAGCAGTGGCGCGACGGTCAGCGCGGTGGGGATGGCTCCCATCCGCAGGGTGCCCGACAGGCTGCCCCGCATCGTCGAGAGATCGTCGAGCAGCGCGTCGCGTTCGGCGAGGATCCGGTGCGCCCACAGCAGCACGTGCTCCCCCTCGGGGGTGAGCCCGGCGAACCGGCGGCCCCGGTGCACGACGGGGACGCCCAGCTCACGCTCCAGTTTCCGGATCGCCGCCGAGAGGGACGGCTGGGAGACGTGGCAGGCGGCGGCCGCCCGAGCGAAGTGCCGCTCGCGGGCCAGCGCGACGAGATACTCCAACTGGCGCAAAAGCACGCCACAGCATGCCCCCATCCTGCCTGCCCCGTCTACACCGCGGGTCCGCGAACTCCCCGCGACACGGGCGGACATGAGCGAGGCGTACGCGAGGGAACAGGCGCGGGGCGGGTGCGGGCGCAGGATTTACGCGGGGGAACAGGCGCAGGTGCAGGTGCGGGTGCGGGTGCGGGACGTGCGCGAGGGAACAGGCGCGAGGGCAGGTGCGGGTACGGGACGTAAGCGGGTAAAACGGGCGTGTTTGGGACCGCGCGGCGTCTCAGCGGTGCCGGGCGCCCTCGTGGTCCGCGTGACCGGCGGGTTCCAGTTGCAGCGTGGAGTGCTCGACGTCGAAGTGACCGGCCAGGCATTCGTGCAGCCGGTCCAGCACCGGGCCGAAGGAGCCGTCCACCAGGACACCGTCCTCCATCACGACGTGAGCGGACATGACCGGAAGTCCCGAGGTGATGGTCCAGGCGTGCAGGTCGTGGACGTCGATGACCCCCGGCGTCTCCAGCAGGTGCCTGCGGACCTCCTCCAAATCGACGCCCCGGGGAACGGCTTCGAGCAGGATGTCCACGGCCTCGCGCAGCAGGCTCCAGCTGCGCGGCACGATCAGCAGGGCGATGGCGACGGAGACGATCGGGTCGGCCGTCGTCCAGCCGGTGAGCGCGATGACGACCGCGGCGACGATCACCGCGACCGAGGCGAGCAGGTCACCGAGGACCTCCAGGTAGGCGCCCCGCAGGTTGAGGCTCTCCGCCTGGCCGGAGCGCAGCAGCCACAGCCCGATCGCGTTGGCGACCAGGCCCGCCGCTGCCGCGACGAGCATCACCGTCCCGCCGACCGGCTCGGGATCGGCGAAGCGCCGGACGGCCTCGTACAGGATGTAGAGGCTCAGGGCGAGCAGGACGACCGCGTTGATCGCGGCGGCGAGGATCTCCGCCCGCTGGTAGCCGAAGGTCCGCCGGGCGCTGGCCGGTTTGCCGGCCATCCAGACGGCGAACAGCGCCAGCGCGATGCCCGCGGCGTCGGCGGCCATGTGCCCGGCGTCGGCGAGCAGCGCCAGGCTGCCCGACAGCGCCGCGCCGACGACCTCGACGACGAGCACGGCGACGGTGAGCAGCAGCACGACGACCAGGCGCCCGCTGTGTGCCGCCGCCGCCGTCGGCCTCATGTGCCCGTGTCCGTGTCCGTGCCCCATGACGCTCCATCTCCGTGGGTACAGTTTCCAGTGTTTATACAGCAATCACTGTATATACAGCAACTGATGTATTGTGATAACCATGCTCACCGCCACGACGCGTCTTGACGCGATGGCCCGCCTCGGAAGGGCGCTGGCCGACCCCAACCGCTGCCGGATGCTCATCGCCCTCCTCCAGGGACCCACCTACCCGGCGCGGCTGGCGGACGAGCTCGGGCTGACGCGCCAGAACGTGTCCAACCACCTGTCCTGCCTGCGCGGCTGCGGCCTGGTGGTCGCGGTGCCCGAGGGGCGCCAGACCCGGTACGAGCTGGCCGACCAGCGCCTCGCCCACGCCATCGAGGACCTCGTCCACGTCGTGCTCGCCGTCGATCCCGACCATCGCGATGCCCACGAGGCGGATCCGACGGGATAGCTCTATACCGGTATCACCGGGTTCCTCAGCCTCTTAACTGCCCATCTAGCGCTCTTTAATGGCATAAAGTAACCCCCCGGAGTCGAGTGGCGACAGACGGTAATGTACGTTTGTGGTCATGATCGTGTCGATGCGGCGAGTCGCGCAGCGCGGAGGCGTCACCCTCGCGCTAGGGCTGGCCGTGCTCGGCGCCGTCGTGCTGTTGCATCTGGCGTTGTACGTCGTGGCCCCCGGACATCGGGGACACCTTCACGCGCCCGGCCACCGGCTGCCGGTCACCGCCGACACCACCGGACGCCTCACCGTGATCGGCCCTCTGATCGGCACCCAGGTGCCCGCGGACCACATACCGTGCCCGGCGCCACCGCCCGCCGACGAGGATCACCATCTGTGCGGCGCGGCGGCCGGAGCGCAGATCACCGGCACTCGTGCACCGGTGCCGACCGGCCCGGTCGTCGGTGACCCGGTGGCCGCCGAGGAGGCCCCGGCCCCCTCGGCACCGCCCGCCCGGCGCCGCGCGCGACCGGTCCGCCCGCCCCCGGGCGCGGCGTTACTCCTTCTCAAATCCGTTTCCCGTATATAGCCCGCCCCGCGGGCCCGCTCCAACGACTCCACGCTCCGTACGAGCTCCTCGCGAGCTTCTTACGAGCGGTACGAGCCGTCGTTCGCGCGTGCCCAGAAGCGAGTTGATCACTTCGCATCCAGGGGAAACGGATCATGACATATACACTTAATTCACCGCAGACCGACACCGCCTCGCTCAGCCGGTTGATCACCGGGGCCACCTGCCACACTCCCGAGCACGTGGTCGGCAACACGCCGGTGCTCTGGGTTCCCGAGATCGCCTCGGGGCGGGGGCCCGGATTCTGGGCGAAGCTGGAGGGCGGCAACCCCGGCGGGATCAAGGACCGCTCCGCGCTCTACATCGTCGAGCGGGCACGCGAGCGCGGCCTGCTGCGGCCGGGAGCACCCATCGTGGAATCCACCAGCGGGACCTTCGGGCTGGGCCTGGCGCTGGCCGGTATCGTCCACGGCCACCCGGTGACGCTGGTGACCGACCCGGGCATGGAACCGCTGATGTGCCGGCTGCTGTCGGCCTACGGGGCCCGCGTCGTCGTCGTCACCGAACCGCATCCGGTGGGCGGCTGGCAGGAGGCCCGCCGTCAGCGCGTGCGGGAACTCCTCGGCGAGCACCCGGACGCCTACTGCCCCGACCAGTACAACAACCCCGACAACGTCGCCGCCTACGCGGGACTGGCGATGGAGCTGGCCGGTCAGCTCGGGCGGATCGACGTCCTGGTGTGCAGCGTGGGTACCGGCGGCCACAGCGCCGGTGTCTATCGCGCGCTCCGGCGCTTCTACCCCGACCTGCGGCTCGTCGGCGTCGACACGATCGGCTCGACCATCTTCGGCCAGCCCGCGCGCCCGCGGCTCATGCGCGGCCTGGGCAGCAGCATCTACCCGCGCAACGTGGCGTACGAGGCCTTCGGGGAGGTCCACTGGGTCGCGCCCGCGGAGGCGGTCTGGGCCTGCCGCAGGCTGGCCGCGCTGCGGTACGCCACCGGCGGCTGGAGTGTCGGCGCGGTGGCCCTGGTCGCGTCCTGGCTGGCCCGCGCGCTGCCCGGCTACACCCGGATAGCGGCGATCTTCCCCGACGGCCCGCACCGCTACTTCGACACCGTTTTCAACGACGACTACTGCGCGGAACACGGCCTGCTCGGCACGCCTCCGATGACGGACCCCGACGAGATCGCCCATCCGGCCGAGCGCGAGCCGACGCGCTGGACGCGATGCGCGACCGTGCTCGACCCGGCCTCTTTCCTGGGACACGGCGTCGCCGACCTCGGAAACGGCATCGCCATCCCGAGAAACGGCGTCGCCGACCTCGGAGACCGCGTCGCCATCCCGGAAAACGGTGCCGCCCTTCCTGGAGACGGCGTCGCGGAGACGCCGTCGGCCGCCACGGAGGACGGCGCCCGCGCCGAGGTCATCGCCGTCGAGAGGGCGACCGGGAAAGCCGTCGAGAAGACGGCCGGGGAAGGCGCGTCGCGGTGAGGAGCACCCTGGCCCTGGCCCTCTCCTTCGACCGGCCGGTGCGACTGCTGCTGGTCAACCAGCTCACCATCAACATCGGCTTCTACATGCTGATGCCCTATCTGGCCGGTCACCTGTCGGGAACGCTGGCGCTGCCGGCCGCACTGGTCGGCCTGGTCCTGGGCATCCGCAACCTCAGCCAGCAGGGCATGTTCCTGGTCGGCGGCACCCTCGCCGACAGGCTCGGCCACAAACCCATGATCGTCGCGGGCTGCGCGCTGCGCACGGTCGCGTTCCTGCTGCTCGCCGTGGCCGGTTCCCTGCCCGCGCTGGTGGTCGCCTCGGCTCTGACCGGGTTCGCCGGTGCGCTGTTCAATCCCGCCGTACGGGCCTATCTCGCCCGCGAGGCCGGGGCGCGGAAGGTCGAGGCGTTCGCCGCGTTCAACGCCTTCTCCCAGCTCGGCATCCTGGTCGGGCCGCTCATCGGCCTGCTGCTCAACGCGGCGGGATTCAGGCTCGTCTGCCTGGTCGCGGGCGTGATGTTCGCGGTCCTGACGGTCGCCCAGACGCGGGCGCTGCCCACGGGAGCCGCTCCGGAGGGTGGCGAGGGTGAGCGGGGCGTGCTGCGGGCCTGGCGCGGGGTGGTCGGCAACCGGCCGTTCCTGCTGTTCTCCCTGGCCATGGTCGGCTCCTACGTGCTGAACTTCCAGGTCTACCTGGGGCTGCCGCTGGAGGTCCGCCGGGTGACGGGCGGCGAGCTGGGGATCACCCTCGTGTTCGCCGTCTCGGCGGTGCTGACCCTCGCGGGCCAGGCCCGCCTGACGGCGTGGGCGACCCGGCGGTGGCGACCGCCGCGGGCCATCGCGTGGGGCCTGGCCCTGATGGGGCTCGCCTTCGTCCCCCTGGCCCTGGCCGCCCCCTGGGCGGGCACCGCCGTCGTACCGCCCACCGGCGCCGCCGGGATGCTCGCGCTGGTCCCCGTCCTGGGTACGGCGGTGCTGCTCAGCCTGGCCACCATGATCATCTATCCGTTCGAGATGGCGACCATCGCCACCTTCGGCGGCCGGCACATGGTGGGCACGTACTACGGGCTCTACAGCACCCTGGCCGGGGTCGGCATCGCCGCGGGCAACCTCCTCACCGGGTGGGCCCTGGATCTGGGCGCGCGGGCCGGCCTGCCGACCCTGCCGTGGCTGGCCCTGGCACTGATCGGCCTCGGCTGTGCCGCGGCCGTCGCCGCCCTGGACCGGTCGGGGCGCCTGTCGGCCTCACCGGAGAACGCCCCGGCCACGGTGTGAGACACCACCGGCCGGTCCGGTCCTGACGACCGGGGGGACGGGTCCTCCTCACCGAGGGTCCCGCCGTCCCCCCGGCCGTCAGGGGCGTCGCGCGCCCGCGACGAACAGCGGCACGGCGAGGAGGAGCCGTCCGGTACGCGCGCGTTCGGCCTGTTCCGCCATCCACCTACCGGCGTCATCCGCGGTGATGGCACCGGCGTCCCGGGCGGCACCGGCGGTCCTCGTGAGCACGGGCAGCACCAGCGGGCCGGTGAGGACGGCGGTGTGGACCTCCACGGTGACGCCGTCGAATCCGGCGTCCAGCAGGAGGGCTCGATAGGCGCGGGCGGCGCGGGGCGCGGGGATGAGGTCGGCGCGGGCGTGCACGATGGTCCGGGTGAGGGCCGGGGTGTCGGAGTCGATGACGAAGGTGTCCCAGTCCTGCCCGACCAGGACGACGCGCCCGTCCGAGGCGAGCACCCGTCGCGCCTCGCCGAGCGCCCCGGCGGGATCGCCGAACTCGTGGTAGAGCTTCTCGGCGCGGTATCCGGCCAGCTCCCCGTCCCGGAACGGCAGGTCGCGGGCGTCGCCGACACGGAGATCCGCGCCGGGCGCGCGCCGACGGCCCTCGGCGATCATCGGCTCGCTGAGGTCGATGCCGGTCGCCCGCGCGCCGCGCCCGGTCAGCTCCGCGACGGCCCGGCCGGTCCCGCAGCCGACGTCGACCACGGGCGCCCCGGGCGCGAGGTGGAGCAGGTCGTAGGAGCGGGCGCGCGACCGTACGGAATCGGGGAGGGCGTCGAGCGCATCGAGCAGCCGGATCAGGTCGGTGCCGGTGCCGCCTTCCGGGGCTTCCGGGGCTTCCTGGTCTTCCGGGTTCCTCTGGCCCGCACGGTCTTCCCGGGCCGCACGGTCTTCCCGGGTTGCACGGGCCGTACGGTCTATATGATCTTCCTGGGTCGCATCGTCCGCTTGGTCGGTGGTGGTGTCGTTGGACATGTCATCGAGAATGCGACTTAATGCCGACATGAAGTCAAGCGACGATGGCGCGATGATGAGCATCGGCGAGATCGCCCGGCGGTTCGGCCTGCCCACCCATGTCCTGCGGCACTGGGAGTCCATGGGACTTCTGACCCCCGCCCGCGTCGCGGCCGACCGTCGCCGTTACGACCGTGACCACCTCTATCGCGTCGCGGTGATCCTGCGCGCCAAGGAAGCCGGGTTCTCCCTCGCCGACATCCGGGAAATGATCGCCACCGGCGATCCGGAGGTGCGGCGCGACATCCTGCGCCGCGGGCACGCGGACCTGACACGACGCGTCGCCCAGGCACGGTCGTCGCTCCACATGATCGAATGTGCCCTGGAATGCGACCACGAGGACTTCACCGGCTGCGCCCACTTCCAGCGCACCGTGGCGGAGAAGATCGGCGTGTGACCGTCCGCGACGGGCTCGGGAACGGTGACGCCCGTCGCGACGCGCTCAGGAACGGACGAGGCGGGCGATGGCGTCGGACGCCTCCCTGATCTTCTCCTCCGCCTCGGCGCCACCCTTGGCGGTGGCCTCGGCCACGCAGTGCGCCAGGTGCTCCTCCAGCAGCGACAGCGCGAAGGCCTGCAGCGCCCGGTTGGCCGCCGACACCTGGGTGAGGATGTCGATGCAGTATTTGTCCTCCTCGACCATTCGCTGCAGGCCCCGCGCCTGGCCCTCGATCCGGCGCAGCCGCCGCAGGTGGTCCTGCTTGCTCGCGGTGTATCCGTGCATCTCTCCCCCTCGCTCGGCTCCCCCGCTCAAGAATACCCCCCGATAGTATTCACAGTAGCCTCGCGAACCGGGTCCGGCTACACGCCGCCGACCACCTCGGCGGGCGGCGACACGGACTCCCACTCCCGTAGCAGACCCCGGGTGACGACCGTGACAGCGCAGCGCTGCGCGGCGTACGTGAGGGCCATGGCGTGGTGTTCCGGGGAGAAGTCGGCGACGGCGTCGGCGACGAGGAACGGCTGGAGATCCTGCATGAAGGCGTCGCAGGCGGTCATGAGGCAGCCGATGTGCGCGTACACCCCGCAGACGATGAGCTGGTCGCGTCCCATGGCCTCCATCCGGGCACGCAGCTCGGTCCTGTGGAAGGCGCTGTAGCGCCACTTGGTGAGCAGGATGTCGGGCTCCGCGGGGAGAAGGCTCGCGACGATCTCGCTCTCGTGGAGACCGGGGATGCCCGAGCCCCAGAAGTCCTGGAGCAGGCCGCGCTCGTGCCTGCTCTGGCCACCGGGCTGCATCGAGTAGACGACGGGGACCCCCAGCCCGGCGCAGGCGTCGCGCAGGAGACCGACGTTGGCGATGAGCCCGGTCAGCGGCGAGGCACCGGCGGTGAAGGGGGCGATGAAGTAGTTCTGCATGTCGTGGACCAGCAGGATGGCGCGGCGCGGATC
The DNA here is from genome assembly GCF_055690525.1 of Streptosporangium sp. H13245. NCBI lineage: Bacteria > Bacillati > Actinomycetota > Actinomycetes > Streptosporangiales > Streptosporangiaceae > Streptosporangium > Streptosporangium sp. H13245. Next base: position 251,281 of record NZ_JBSZKT010000001.1, read on the forward strand.
AGGGCGCCAGCCCACCCTGTTCTCGGGAAGGTCGTCCTCCCCCGGCAGCGGGTAAGAGGCGATCTGGGGAAGGGCCACGGACACTGTCTCCTTTCCTGCGATGACTTTCCAGCGGTGACTTTCCTGCGGGCTTTCCTGCGGGCTTTCCTGCGAGTTTTCCTGTGACGGCGGGTCAGCGTTCCTGGTCCAGGCCGACGGCGCGGAGCATGGTCTGGAACTTGGCGGTGGTCTCGGCGAGCTCGGTCTCCGGTACCGACCCCGCGACGATCCCCGCGCCCGCGAACAGCCTCAGGGTCTGGTCGGCGATCTCGGCGCAGCGGATGGTCACGACCCACTCGCCGTCGCCCGTCGCGTCACCCCACCCGACCAGTCCGGCGTACAGGCCGCGGTCGAACGACTCGATCTCCTCGATGGCCTGGCGCGCGGCGCCCGCGGGCGTACCGCAGACGGCGGGGGTGGGGTGGAGTACGGTGGCCAGCTCCAGCGACGTGACCGCCGGGTCGTCCAGCACGCCGGTGATCCGGGTCGACAGGTGCCACATGGAGGCGGTGGACAGCGGCGAGGGCCCGGCGGGAACGGACAGCCTGCTGCAGTACGGGCGCAGCGCCTCCACGATGCTCTCGATCACCAGGGCGTGCTCGCGAAGGTCCTTGTCCGAGGCGAGCAGGGCGCGGGCCCGTTCGCGGTCGACGACGGGGTCCGGGTGGCGGGGCGCGGATCCCGCGAGGGGGTTCGTCGTGATCCGGCGGCCCGAGCGGGAGACGAGGAGTTCGGGGCTGGCGCCCAGGAGGGTGCGGGCCGTGTCGTCGCTCGACGGCAGGTCGACCGCGTAGCCGTAGGCCTGCGGGTCGCGCCGGACGAGGTTGCGCAGGATGCGGCCGACGTCGACGGGGGCGCCCATGGTGATCTCCATGGTGCGGGCCAGCACGATCTTCTGGAGCTCTCCGGCGGTCAGCTTGGCCAGCGCCTTCTCCACACCGCGCACGTAGTCGCCGGAGTCGGAGGCCGGGCCGAGCCCGGTGAACGTCCCCGCGATCCGCTCGGGGGCCGCGGAGGGACCGGCCGGTGGGCTCGTCCAGCAGACGGCGGCGGGTACCAGCAGGCGCGCGGGACGGTCGTCGCGGAAGGGGATCGCCCCCACCACGACGGGGTTGGGGTGGCCGGACTCCCGCGCGTCGCGCAGGGTCGAGGCGACCCGCCCCTGCAGGCTCGTCGTCCCGGAGTCGGGAACCTCCCGGACCGTTCCCCTGGCGAGGAGGGTCCGGGTCGGCGAGGTGAAGAAGAAGGTGCCGGGCTCGTAATCTCCCAGAAGGTCGGGCATTCGGGACATGGTGAGGGCGTCGTTCGACGACATGGTGAAGAGGTCTCCTGTCGGGAGGGGTCCAGGAACGAGGGGGGCCGCGCTACGACCGGAGCGTGGCGCCCCCGTCGACGTACAGGTCCTGCATGGTGATGTGCCTGGCACGGTCGGAGGCCAGGAAGAGGACGGCGTCCGCGATGTCGGCGGGATCGGCCAGCCTGCCGAGGGGGATGCCCACCCGGAAGGTGGCCGGCGAGCCTTCGATGGCCGTCCGGGCGTCGTGGCCGCCGGTCCACAGGGCACGCTGCATGGGAGTGTCCGTGGAGCCGGGCGACACCACGTTGCAGCGGATGCCGTACGGCGCCAGCTCCAGGCCGAGACACTTGGTGAACTGCGCGGCGGCGGCCTTGGAGGCCGCGTACGCCGACATGTTCATCCGGGGCACGCCCGCGGCGTTGGACCCCACGGTGACGATCGCCCCGGATCTGCGGGGGATCATCCGGCGGGCGACCGCGCGGGACAGGTGGAAGACTCCGCCGGTGTTGACGGCGAAGGTGCGGGCCCAGTCGTCGTCGCTGATGGCGACCGCGGGTCCCGAGCAGAGCACTCCGGCGACGTTGACGAGCAGCCCGATCGGGCCGAGATCGGCCTCGACCCGCGTGACCACGTCGTCGACGGCGGCGCTGTCGGTGATCTGGCAGGGGTAGGCGACCGCGGCGCGGAGCCCGGCGGCGACCCGCTCGACCCGCTCGGCGTTCACGTCGAGCGCGGCGACGCGTGTGCCCGTCGCCGTCAGGGCTCGCGCCACCGCCTCGCCGATGCCCTGCGCCGCACCGGTGACCATGGCCACCGCGCCTTCCGTCACCATGTCCTCACCGTCCTCGCCGCCTGTGCGTCACGCCGCCCTCGTCACGGTCAAGCCCGTGCCGGTAGGCAGGTTAGCTCCATCACTTTGGGTCGCGCAGCAAAAACTTATAGTTACTTTTCACAGATCAGGAGGACATCACGGAGGTTAGTGGGAACACTCCGGCCTGCGGGACGCTGTGATCCGGGGAGACCCCGGGTGGCGGATCGGCCCCCGGCGGCAGCCCTCCGGAGCGGAGTCGGTTTCCGGGCTCCCGCCCAGTTGGGGGGCGATTCGACGTGTTTATGGTTAGTCAACATCGTGTCAACCCGCATGACTTAACATCATCATTCGTGACAAGTCAGGATATTTCCGGGCAACAGACCTATATTCCCTCCGCGTCCTCAGCCGAATCCCTCGTGGAGCCTGTGGAGCCCCCGGGAGCGACGGCCGACGAACGCACCCGCCCGGCGAGGCCCGCAGAGCCTGCGGGACCTGTGGATCCTGTGGATTCCGTGAACTCCGAGGAGGAGCAGGAGGACAACAGCGGCGTCCTGGCGATGATCGAGCGCATCGGCTCGGTCGTCGTCCCGATCGGCGTCGCGCTCTACGCCGTCCTCTACCTCGGCGTGGAGCAGATGTACGGGGTGTTCAACATCAGCCCGCAGCAGGCGGGGATCGACCAGTCCGTCCTGCTCGGCCGGTTGATGGGGACGCTGATCCTGCTCCTGCTGATCGTCCTGCCGCTTCTCGGCCTCGTCGTCGGGGTGGGCTGGCTGGCCGACAGGCTGACCCGCGGCGCGATCGGAAAGCTCACGGCGGCCGTACGACGGCGGCCCTGGGTGGCCGCCCTGATCGCCGCGCTGTGGTGCGGCGCGACCTACTGGGGTCTGCTGGACCTCATGGGCGGGCTCGACCTCGCGGCGATGGTCGTCGTGGCGGTGGGGCTGGGCGTGCTGACGTTCCTGGTGCCGTTCCGGCTGCTGCGCCGCAAGCCCGTCGGCCGCGCCGGTATGAAGGTGCTCACCGGAGCCCTCACCGGCATCGGCCTGGGGTTCCTGCTGATCCTGCAGATGATGACGGGAGCGGCCCAGGTACAGGAGACGGGACAGGCCAACGACCTCCTGCCCTTCGTCGGGTTCCAGGACCAGTGGGCCGTCATCAAGAGCGCCGAGGACGACAAGCCCCTCTACGAGGGCCGGTGGATGATGCTGCTCGGCGAGAGCGAGGGGACGTACGTCTTCTACGACTGCGACAAGCTGGAGACCTTCCGGCGCCCGATCGAGACCACGAACCTCGGCGCCATCCAGCTCCAGCCGGAGCGGGAGGCGGACTACAAGTGCGGCACGCTCGCCGGGCAGGACAAGCAGGCGCAGGCGAGCGAGTAGGCGCACCCGGGCAGGATCCGAACAGACGCCCCCGAGTCGGCACACCGCCTCCGCTCCGTGACGCCCGCCAACGGCGGGACCTTAGGGTCGCCCGGATCGGTGAACCGGTACGGCCCCCGCGACGCCCGCCGGCGACGGGACCCGAGGTTCCGGGTCCCGTCGCCGGGGACGGCACGGGGGATCGGTTTGGGAGTCGGCGGCTCCCGCACCGGTGCCGTCAGAACGAGGTACCGGGCCGGCACACCGTTGTCAGGACGGGATGCGAATCCGGCACTCCGGCGTCAGGACGGGGTACCGTCCGCGCCGCACTTGATGACCGGGCGGATGCAGTCACGCACGCGACGCTCCATCTCGGCCACCGGCCAGGCGTTGAAGAAGTCGCCGTGCATCGTGTATCCGGCGCCCGACGCCAACCGGAAGTTGGCCGGGTTCCCGCTCACCGGGTAGCGCAGCACCTGGCGCAGCTTCGGCACCGGCACCGGGTGCGAGGCCGGGCAGGCCTGGCCGACCGGGTAGGCCATGTGACTCTTGTGGTCGGCGGAGTCCAGGTTCCGGCCGTCCCAGCACTGCGGGAAGTCCAGGTAGGACTCCATCATGGTTCCCGCCGGGCAGTTCACGAAGTCCTTGGATGGCGGGACGTGACCGGCGTGCAGGCACGACCAGCGGGCGTTGCTGGTCGGGTCGTTGGGGGTGGTCGCCTTGGCGTTGCCCGCGACGATCCGCAGGCCCAGCGGGAGCGCCTGGGTCCTGGCGACGATGTCGGCGCGCACGCCCTCACCCAGGTAGTAGAACGTGGTGATGGTCGGCTCCACCGGGGTGTTGCCGTTGTACAGGGTCGGCACCCAGTACGACGACAGGTCGGTGCGCGGGTTGCAGTTGCTGGGAGAGTTCTGCAGGGACGCCAGCGTCGTGTTGGCGTTGGTGGTGGTGCTGCCGAAGAAGCTGTGCATGTGCGACGCGCCGGGCATGCCCGGGAAGATGATCGGGTCGTCGGGCAGCCGGTGACTGAACGGGCAGTCGGCGAGGAACTCCGCCACCCGTACGATCGCCGCGGACGAGCCGTCCGCCTGGGCCTTCGACGTCGCGCTTGCCTGGGTGGTGTGAATGACGAGAGAAGTGCCCAGGAGCGCCACGATGGCGGTCACCAGGGTCAGCGGGCGTAACCGGCGTCGTAGGCGGGCTGGGGAGAGTGCCGGGTGCATGGATGGACTCCTTTTTGGGGGGACTCCGGCCGTTGAGGCTCCGGTTCTGGGGGGCTCCGGTGATGGGGCCCTGGTTCGGTGAGGCCCCGGTTCCGGTGGGCTCCGGTTCCGGGGACTCTGTTTCGAGAACTTTGATTTCGGAGACCCGGCTCCGGTGGGCTCCGGTTCCAGGGGCTCTGGTTACGAGGGTTCTGATTTCAGAGACCCGGTCCCGGTGGGCTCCGGTCCCGGGGACTCTGATCTCGGGGCCCCGGCTCCGGTGGGCTCCGGTTCCGGGGAGACTCCGGCACGGCCCGGGCGAGCCGTGCCGGAGAAGACGGGACTACTTGTAGACGCGCACGTAGTCGACGAGCATCTGCTTGGGGAAGCCGGTGCTGGCGTCCGGCGGGCCGGGCCAGTCACCGCCCACCGCGAGGTTGAGGATGATGTAGAACGGGTGGTCGAAGACCCACGGTCCCCGCGTCGCCTCGACCTGCGCCTTGCTCAGGGTGAGGACCGTCCGGCCGTCCAGGGTGTAGACGATGCCCTTGCTGTCCCAGGTCGCGGCCCAGACGTGGAAGTCGTCCGAGAAGTCCGCGCCGTTGGGCAGCGTGTACGGGGCGCCGATGCCGCCGCCACCGTTGTAGGCGGGGGCGTGGATGGTCGAGTAGGAGGTCTTGACGTCCTTGCCGAGCACCTCAAGGATGTCGATCTCTCCGTTGTACGGCCAGGGCCTGCCGGTGAGGAAGTCGGCGCCCATCATCCAGAACGCCGGCCACAGGCCGTTGCCCTTCGGGACCTTGACGCGCGCCTCGACCTTGCCGTAGGTGAAGGTGAACTTGCCGCCGGTGTTGATGCGGCCGGAGGTGTACCGGCAGGGTCCGCCGGGGCAGGCCGATCCGGCGGTGGTCTCCTGCCGTGCCGTGATGACGAGGTTGCCGGTGCCGTCCATCGCGGTGTTCTCGGGCTTGTAGTACTCAAGCTCGTTGTTCGGGCCGGTTCCCGGGTCCTGGGTCCACTTGGCCGCGTCGGGCCTGGTGCCCGCGCCACCGTTGAACTCGTCACTCCAGACGAGCGTCGTCGGCGGGTTGGCCGGGTCCGCCGGGAGCGGCGGCGGCGTGATCGGGGCGCCACCGGTGCCCCAGACCTGGAACTCCCACAGCGAGTAGCCGTACGGGGTGGCGCGCTGCGTGCCGTACATGCGCACGTAGCGGCCGGTGCCGTTGACGGTCAGCGTCTGCTTGAAACCGGTGCCGGTGGTCGTGGAGTAGATCGGCGTCCAGGTGGTGTTGTTGTCCGAGACCTGGATCTGGAACGCCCTGGCGTAGGCCGGGTCCCACTGGAGGACGACCTGCTTGATCTGCGCGGTCGCGCCGAGGTCGACGGAGATCCAGCCCGGGTCGACCCAGCCGGTGGTGGAGCTGGTCGCCCAGCGGGAGGCGGCGTCACGGTCGAACGCCCTGGCCGGGGTGCACTCCCAGCAGTTCCCGTCGCTCTGGGAGGTGGAGGCCGCGCCGGGCCTGCCGTAGGACAGCAGCTTCAGCGCGCCGGGGTCCTCGGGAGAGGGAGTGGGGGTGGGGGTCGGGGTCGGGGGGGTGCCCCCGATGGTCCCGTAGACCTGGAACTCCCACAGCGAGTAGCCGTACGCGGTGGAGCGCTGCGTGCCGTACACGCGCACGTAGCGGCCGGTGCCGTTGACGGCCAGCGTCTGGTTGCCGCCGGCGCCGGTGGTCGTGGAGTAGATCGGCGTCCAGGTGGTGCCGTTGGGCGAGGTCTGGATCTGGAAGGCCCTGCCGTAGGCGGCCTCCCAGTTCAGCGTCACCTGCGTGATGGTCGCGCTGGCGCCGAGGTCGACCTGGATCCACTGCGGGTCGCTGAACGCGCTGGACCAGCGGGTGCCCGCGTCGCCGTCGACGGCCGAGGACGCGGGGAAGACCGCGTTCTCCGCAGACGAGGCGGTCGCCGTCTTGCCCTGGGAGAGCAGGGCGTCGGCGGCGGCCGCAGGCATGATCGCGAGGTAGGACGTGACGAGGGTGACGGCCGCGACTATCAGCAGGGCCACGCGGCGGCCGGGACTTCGGGACGAGGGCATCGCGTCTCCTCGGGGTGGGGGGTGCGTACCGGTATCGAGTCGGGGAGCGCTCTCTCAACCAGAGATTGCTCTCGTCCGACAGGAGCTGTCAAGTGTCCGTTTAACCAGGATGAAACGGGCTACACATGATCTGGCAATCAACTGCACATCTCGGGGAGCGCTCCCGGGCAATCGTTTGCATCGTTACAACGAGCTGTGAGCTGGGCCTAAGAAGATCCTTTCCGGGGAGCGCTTTCCCGGATTTTCGCCGCCGGTCGCCGCGAGGGAAAATCCAGCGCCGTTCGGGGCATTGACAGAAATCTCCCTTCCGGTCACCCTTTGTGAGGGAGCGCTCTCTTCATGATCACCGACTAAGCTTTGGGAAGGGTGGGACCGCACGTTCAGGCACCACCGGTCAACGGCGGTACGAACTGCGGGAGAACCACATGAGACGACCCACCCTGGAGGCCGTCGCCACCCGGGCCGGCGTGTCCAAGTCGACGGTCTCCAGAGTGGTGAACGGCGAGCCGACGGTCGCCACCGACATTCGCGACCTCGTCATGCGGGCGGTGAACGAGCTGGGCTACATCCCCAACCCCGCGGCGCGCAGTCTGGTGACCCGGCGCACCGACTCCATCGCGGTGATCGTCTCCGACCCGTCGTCCGGACTCGTCTCCGACGACCCGATGTTCTCCACGGTCGTGCGCGCGGCCAGCCGCGAGTTCGAGGCGGCGGGCAAGCAGGTCGTGCTCATGCTCGCGGGCTCCGACGACGCCCGCGTGCGGACCCGGCAGTTCGTGGCCGCACGCCACGTGGACGCGGTCATGCTCGTGTCGATGCACGGCGCCGACCCCCTGCCCGCGGCGCTCGCCGCCACGGGCGTCCCCCTCGTCTCCCACGGCAGGCCCGCCTACCGGCTGGACGTGCCGTGGGTCGACAACGACAACACCGGCGGAGCCGCCCAGGCGGTACGGCACCTGCTGGAGCGGGGGCGGCGCCGGATCGCCACGATCTCGGGGCCGCTGGACATGTCCGCCGCCCAGGACAGGATCGGCGCCTACCGCGAGGTGCTGAGCGAGACCGGACGGCGCTCGATCGTGGCCATCGGCGACTTCACCCGGATCTCCGGGGCCGAGGCCATGGCGCAGCTGCTGGAGGACGACCCCGCGCTGGACGCGGTGTTCGCCGCGAACGACCTGATGGCGATCGGCGCCATGCGGGCGCTGCGCCGGGCGGGCAGGCGGGTGCCCGACGACGTGGCGGTGGTGGGGTACGACGACATCGAGGCGGCCCTCTACACCGATCCCCCGCTCACCACGGTGCGCAGCCCCATGGGCGAGCAGGCCGCCGCCTCGGCCCGCCTGCTGCTCGGCCTGCTGAGAGGCGAGCCCACGCCCCCGGTGATCCTCCCGACCCAGCTCGTGGTCAGGGAGTCCAGCTGACCGGAGACCCACCGGCCGGTCCGTCACCCGGTCGGTCGCGGCGGGGTCGTCGGATCAGGGGTGAACGTCCGGCGACGAGTCCATTCAGTTCGCACTGTGGTTGTGATGAGGAAATCACTCCAAAAATTCCCAGAAAACGCCGATAGCGTTTATGTCGGACAAATGGGATGCGAGGGTGAGTGCCCGCCAAGTGCACACAGTGGGAAAAATAAACAACTTGGACATATTCCCACCGTTGACGAATCCGTTTAAACCTTGTTAACGGTGATTCCGCTTTGCCATGTCGATCATCGGGTAACTCCTGCATGCCGCCACCGTCGCGGTTTAGGCAATCCGATTCCCTTGAATCACAAAAGACATGGAATGCGATGACTCCTAGCGGTAGAAGACGGGCTCCAACCATTAATTCCGGCAAACGTGCTCGAAATTGGTCCGTCGCAACAACAGCAATCGGTGCCATTCTGGCGCTTTCCTGCCAAACCCCGGCCAGTGCCGTCACCGACACCACGACAACCCTTCTCTCCGGCACGCGAACCGTCGACAAGGAGACCGCCCCGGCCCGCAAGGCCACCGGCAGAATCAAACATTCGCGCGTCTATGTGATGGAAGGCGCCGCACAGCAGAAATGCAAGTGCGGCAGGAAGCGTTGCGGGTGCCGCGACGGCCGCGACGGTGTCGACGGCGAGGACGGGCTGCCGGGAATCGGGTTCCCCGGCCCTCGCGGACCGGCCGGGCCCCCCGGGCCCGCGGGTGGTCCTCCCGGACCTCCCGGTCCCCAGGGCCCCCCTGGCGCGACGGGAGCGACCGGCCCCGCCGGAGCGGCGGGTCCCGCCGGACCCACCGGCACGGCCGGTCCGACCGGACCGTCCGGAGCGACCGGGGCCACGGGCGCCACCGGAGCCCCCGGCCCCGCCGGGACGCCGGGAGACCCGGGACCGGCAGGCCCCTCGGGCCCCCCTGGAGCCGGAGGACCACCCGGAGCGACCGGGGCGACGGGAGCGGCGGGCGCACCCGGCGCACCCGGACCTGCGGGGCCCATCGGTCCTGCCGGTGCCGACGGCTCCCCAGGACCAGCAGGACCCGCGGGACCCGCGGGAGCCGGAGGACCGGCCGGACCCGTAGGACCGGCGGGACCCACCGGCGCCGACGGGGCGGCAGGCCCCTCGGGCCCCGTGGGACCCACCGGATCCACCGGAGCACCCGGCCCGGCCGGAGTGCCGGGAAATCCGGGACCGACCGGCCCCGCCGGTGAACCGGGCGCGACCGGACCGGTCGGGCCGACCGGGGCGACGGGAGCGGCGGGCGCACCCGGCGCACCAGGACCGGCCGGAGCCACCGGATCCACCGGAGCGACCGGACCCGCCGGACCGGCTGGACCCGCGGGTACCGACGGCGCTCCGGGACCGGCTGGACCCACGGGCGCCGACGGTGCCACGGGACCGGCAGGCCCCGCGGGACCGGCTGGACCCACGGGCGCCACCGGAGCACCCGGACCCGCCGGAGTCGCGGGAGACCCGGGACCGACCGGCCCCGCGGGAACCCCGGGAGCCGCGGGACCACCCGGAGCGACCGGGGCGACGGGAGCGGCGGGCGCACCCGGCGCACCAGGACCGGCCGGAGCCACCGGCCCCGCGGGACCGGCGGGCGCGGACGGCGCCCCGGGACCGGCAGGACCGGCGGGTGCCGACGGCGCCCCCGGACCGGCGGGACCGGCGGGGGCGGCAGGACCCATCGGACCGGAAGGACCTGCCGGAGCCACGGGGGCCACGGGCGCCACGGGTGCGGCGGGACCCCCCGGAGCCGACGGAGCGGCGGGACCGACCGGTCCTTCCGGCACACCGGGACCGGCGGGACCGCCCGGAGTGGACGGCGCGACGGGCGCGGCGGGCTCGCCGGGCGCCCCCGGACCGGCGGGAGCCACCGGATCCACCGGGGCGACCGGAGCACCCGGCCCAGCGGGACCGGCAGGACCCGAAGGACCGACTGGACCCGCGGGACCGGCAGGCCCGGCAGGCCCGGCAGGCGCGGACGGCACCCCCGGACCGGCGGGACCCGCAGGACCCGCAGGCCCGGTAGGACCGGCAGGACCGGACGGCACCCCCGGACCGGCGGGACCCGCGGGACCGGCAGGCCCGGCAGGACCGGTGGGACCCGAAGGACCCGCGGGACCGATCGGCCTGACCGGGGCCACGGGACCGGCGGGCCCCGCGGGACCGAGCACCCTGGTCACAAGGCAGGTTGTTCCGGGAATACCGACACCCGTCCTTCCCGGCACGACGGTGCCTGTCCTCGGTGGCATCTGTCCGGTGGGCACGCTCGCCATCAGCGGAGAGTGGATCGGCAGCGCCCCGGCCGTCGACGTGACGGCCTCCCAGTTGCTGCTCACCAACCAATGGAGTGCGACATTCGCCAACGGCGGGCTTCTCACGCCCATCGTGACGGTCTCCTCCTTGTGCGTGGGGCCCTCCTAGGGGTCCGGCGCCTTCCGGGGCGGCACGCGCCTCGACGGCGTGTCCGGATGTTTTCCCGAGAACGTGATCGCGTTGACGGGGCACCCGGATGCGGCGGGTTTTCCACAGGACGCCATTAGGCGTCATCGAGCGGAGGGTTTCCTCAGGACGCCGGAAGGCGTCGTCGAATCGCGTCGCCTTTGACAGGTGGCGGGGCTCTTGATGGTGCCGCGATCAATTGGGATCGCTTCCATCGAGGGCCTCGCCACCTGTTTTCGTGTTACGCGCCAGGCCGGTTCCCCGCCCGGCGTCCCCCGTACTCCACCCCGTGACCAGGAGGTTCGGCACGCCTGCCGACCGTGCCGATCCGGGCCGGTTCCCGGCGTCATGAGAGCGGCGAGGGCATCGCGTCGGGGCGGAGAACCGGCGGGGAGGCCGTACCGGCTCCGGCGGACCGTGCTCCAAAAAGCTATTCAAAAGTCGTTCACACAGCCGGGGATTCCCAATTACGACATATAGCTTGATAAGGCAAATTCCAGCTGGTTAGACAAAGCTATCAAGCTCGACAATATGGACATATTCTCGTCGTTGACGAATCCGTTTAAACCTTGTTAACGAAGGTTATGCTTTGCCGCGCCGATCATCGGGTAATTCCTGTTTGCCGCCACTGTCGCGGTTTAGGAAATCCGATTCCTTTGGATCACAAAAGACATGGAATGCGATGACTTCTAGCGGTAGAAGACGGGCCCCAGTTACCGATTTCGGCAAACATGCTCGAAATTTGTCCGTCGCAACAACAGCAATCGGTGCCATCCTGGCGCTTTCCTGCCAGACTCCGGCCAGTGCCGCCATCGACACCACGGACATCATCCTCACCACACAAGACAGCGACATCAAGACCGCTCCGGTCCGTACGGCGACCGGCATATTCGACAGCTCGCGGATCTATGCGATGGGGACCACCGCGCGGGGAAATTGCAAGTGCCAGGGAAAGCACTGCAAGTGTGACCGTCTCGGCCGAGGTGACCGTGGTACCGAGAAGGGACTTCGTGAGGTCGGGCCGCAGGAGTCCGGGCTGCGCGAGTCCGCGAGCCCTGCCGCTCTGACGGCCTTCCAGGAGCCCGGTCCCCCCGGACCTCCCGGACCGGCGGGCCCGGCGGGCCCGCCCGGCGCACCAGGCCCGGCGGGTGCCACAGGGGCGGCCGGACCGGCCGGACCGACAGGAACCACCGGAGGAACGGGTGCCACCGGCGCACCCGGCGTGGCGGGCGCACCAGGCCCGGCGGGCGCGCTGGGAGCGACGGGCGCCACGGGCGCGCCGGGCTCACCTGGCCCGCTCGGTCCCCCCGGACCGACGGGAGCCGTCGGCCCGACCGGACCGGCGGGAGCCACCGGACCCACGGGTAACACGGGACCGGTCGGACCGACCGGAGCGACGGGCGCGGCGGGCGCGATGGGCCCGGCCGGACCCGCGGGAGCCATCGGACCCGTCGGCCCGATCGGACCCATCGGACCCATCGGCCCGGCCGGAGCGACCGGCGCCGTAGGAGCCGCCGGACCGGCCGGTCCCATCGGACCGATCGGACCCATCGGCCCCGCCGGGGCCACCGGAGCCGTAGGAGCCACCGGCCCCGCCGGACCCGTCGGCCCGATCGGACCCATCGGGCCCATTGGACCCATCGGCCCGGCCGGAGCGACCGGAGCCACCGGAGCGGCCGGTCCCATCGGACCGATCGGACCCATCGGCCCGGCCGGAGCGACCGGAGCGACCGGCGCCGTAGGAGCGACCGGAGCCACCGGACCGGCGGGACCCATCGGACCCATCGGCCCGATCGGCCCGATCGGGCCCGCCGGAGCCACCGGGGCCGCCGGGGCGACCGGAGCGACCGGCCCCATCGGGCCCATCGGCCCGGCCGGGGCCACCGGAGCCACCGGGGCCATCGGCCCCATCGGACCCGCGGGACCGGCAGGACCCGCGGGACCTGTCGGAGCCACCGGGGCGACCGGAGCCATCGGGCCGATCGGCCCGGCCGGAGCCACCGGAGCCATCGGCCCCGCCGGACCCGCGGGACCCACGGGAGCGACCGGAGCGACGGGCGCGACCGGCGCCGTCGGACCCATCGGACCCATCGGGGCCACCGGATCCACCGGAGCCCCCGGCCCCGCCGGAGCGCAGGGAGTCGCGGGACCGACCGGACCGGCCGGACCTCCGGGAGCGACCGGACCGGTCGGACCGACCGGAGCCACCGGAGCGGCGGGCCTGCCGGGCGCGCCAGGACCGACAGGAGCCACCGGTTCCACCGGAGCGACCGGAGCGACCGGCCCCGCCGGACCGACCGGCCCCGCCGGACCGACCGGACCCCTGGCACCGCCGTCCGCCGTGTCCGTGGCGTACCTGCTTCTCGACCCGATCACCACGTCGGTCCGGAACGACGGGACGACACAGATCCGCGACCCGCGGACGACACCGTTCTGGCACAACATCTCGACGCTCGGCGGCTATCCGGCCAACGCGAGCGACGTCGGCACGACGGTGATCGTGGACGGTGTGCTTCCGTACCTCAATGTCACGGTTCAGGGTTCGACCGGTCAGGTCGCCCAGACAAGGTGCCTCATGGGGCTCCCGGTTCCGGTCGTGGGGGGCTTCTTCGCCCCCGGAGCGCCCCTCGGGCCTCCCGCCTACCCCGCGAACTGCGACAACTTCACCAACATAACGCCGCCGCTCTAATCGTCTTTGGAGCATGACGGTACACAACAAAATGCCGTGCCCGGCGTCGGCCGGGCACGGCATTTGTCCTGTCACATCCGTCACACATGGGCATTGTCCGGCCGAAAAAAGTGCCGTCGCTCGTCAATTTCCCGACCCGCCGCCCCTTTGTTCTTGCGATATATGAAACCGGGCATAGAATATCGGCGATCGCATCTGGGAGTCGGGGGATATTCTCATGCGCGTGGTCCGCGACGGGTCCCGATCGTCCACGGGGCCGGGTGATCCGAGAGCCGGCCGCGGGCAGGCCCGCCATGGTCTCTCCTCCCGCTCCGGAAAAGGAGCACCATGCCGCCGGTCCTGCCGTTCGTGGCCTCGGCCGTCCTGACCCTCGGGCTCGTCGTCCCCACCGCCCCGCTCACCGCGTCGACCCACCTGATCGCGCTGAGGATGGCGAGCCTGGACATCACCGTCCCCGCCTCGGTGACCCTCGGCAGCGCGAGGATGAACGGCACGATCAGCGCCAACATGGGCACGGTCACGGTGCTCGACACCAGAGCGGTCCTGTCCAACTGGGTGGCGACCGTGTCGGCGACGAACTTCACCAGGACCGGCTCCCCCGCGTCGGTCATCGACAAGGCCCAGGTCTCCTACTGGTCGGGCCCCGTCACCGCCTCGGTGGGCATCGCCGTACGGACCCCCGGGCAGGCCAACGCGGCGGCGGCCCAGAGCCTCTCCTCACCGCGCACCGCGTTCACCAAGCAACTGGGGGTGCTCGGCACCTCCACCAGCTGGAACCCCACCCTCGTCGTGTCGGTCCCCAACTTCGCCGTCGCGGGCACCTACACGGGCACGGTCACCCACTCCGTGGTCTAGGCGCGGCCCGTCCAGGAGCCGCCCGGGGATCCGCGCCGCGAGACCGTACGTCCGCACGAAGCCGTACCCGGTCGCGGGCGTGTCAGTTCCTGGCGAGGACCAGCTGCGAGGCGTCCTCCCCGGGCAGCGGGACGCCGAGACGCCGCCTGGCGGCGACCGTCCGGTGCGCGGCGGCGCACGCGTTCGCGCCCAGCGCGACGACGACGAGCAGGCCGAGGCGGAGCAGGTCCGGTCTGCCGAAGCTGAGCTCCCCTGCACCGTTGACCAGGAATCCGGTGGCGAAGAGCCACGCCATGACGGCCGTCGCCAGCGCGACCCCGGCGCGGACGCCGCAGGCGGAGTAGGCGCACACGACGATCACCGTGATCGCCACACGGCCGATGACCTCCGCCGGGGCGAGGAGCAGCGAGGCGGTCGCGGTCGTGGCGACGACGGTGACGAATCCTCCGGTGAGCGAGAACCCTGCCGGTTCGGTCCCGAACATCGCTACCACTTCCTCACAAAACAGACATTCGTTATATAATGGACATTCCTCGAAGAGGCAGACTCCTGTCCCTCCATGAAACCCGGGAAATGCTCGCGGGCCAATGTTGATGCGTTTTCTTCACCTTTTCCCCACGTTCATTTGCGCCATTCCGTACGGGCCGATCTCCTACAGGCCCACGTCGCGGCGCATCAGGTCCCGGTCCACCTCCCTGCGGACGAGCAGCCTCGCCCGGCCGTCGCGTACGGCGACGACCGGGGGCCGGCCCGTGAGGTTGTAGGTCGAGGCCATCGAGTGGTGGTAGGCCCCGGTGGCCGCGAGCGCGACGAGGTCGCCCGGCCGCAGGTCGGCGGGGAGCGGGACGTCCTCCGCGATCGTGTCGCCCGTCTCGCAGTGGTGGCCGACGACCGTGAACGAGCGCGGCCCCTCGCGGGAGACGCGCCCGGCGAGCCGTACGGTGTAGCGCGCCCCGTACAGGGCCGGGCGGGGATTGTCGCTCATCCCGCCGTCGACGGCGGCGAACGTCCGCGAGCCCCCGTGCTTGACCGCGACGACGCGGTAGAGCGTGGTCCCGGCGGCACCGGCGATCGCCCGGCCGGGTTCCACGATGAGCCGGGGCACCGGCAGGCCGAACCCGGCGGCCCGCTCCGTGATCGCGGTGACGACCGCGTCCGCGAAACGCCCCAGGCCGAACCCCTCCGCACCCGGCAGGTACGCGATACCGTGCCCGCCGCCCAGGTCGAGCTCGGGCAGGATCACCCGGTGGGTGTCGCGGATCCCGGCCATCTCGCCGACCAGGATCCTGGCCGCCCGCTCGTACGGCTCGATGTCGTCGATCTGCGAGCCCAGGTGGCAGTGCAGCCCGGCCAGTTCCAGCCGGGGCTGGCGCAGGACCCTGGCCACGGCGTCCCCCGCGGCCCCGCTCACGATGGACAGGCCGAACTTCTGGTCCTCGCCCGCGGTACGGATCTTGGGGTGGGCGCCCGCCTCGATGTCGGGTGTCACCCGGACCAGTACCTTCTGGCGCCGGTCGATCGGGACGAGCGCGGCGAGCCTGTTGATCTCGCCGATGTTGTCCACCACGATCCTGCCGACGCCCTCGTCCACCGCCCGGCGCAGCTCGGCCGGTGTCTTCGCGTTGCCGTGCATGATGATCCGCCTCGCGGGGAACCCGACGGACCTGGCCACCGCCAGCTCGCCCCCCGAGCAGACGTCGAGGCTCATCCCCTCGGACCGCGTCCAGTCGGCCATCGCGCGGCAGAGGAACGCCTTGGCCGCGTACGCGATCTCGGCGTCCGGGAGCGCGGCGCGGTAGGCACGGCAGCGCAGCCGCACGTCCGTCTCGTCGATCACGTAGCTGGGGGTGCCGAACCGGTGGGCGATCTCGGTGAGGGGCACCCCGCCGACCGTGACCTCTCCCGTGGCCGTGACACGCGTGGTCGCCGACCACGGGGAACCGGCGATCTCACCGGACGCGGCCGTCGCCCGCCCGGGGAGACCGGTGGCGGGGACCCCGGGACCCCGGCGGACGGGTAGCGGCACCGGGGTTCCACTCGCGTGCGAGACGCCCATGCTTCCTCCTGCTTTCGCGGCCCGGCCGAACGGCCGGACACAGGGGACGCTAGGTCGGCGAAGGGCGGGCCGGGCGGTTCCGGACGGGACCCTGACGCTCCTCCGCCCTACCCTGACACCTCCTTGACGGCCGGACACGGGACGTGATGCCGGAGACGCGGAACGTGAGGACGGCGGCCCCGGGAGTCCCCCGGCGCGGAGAACCCGGCCGGGGGACCCGAGGATGCCCTAGCGGGCGCCCTCCAGGAGCTTCTCGGTGGCGACGAGGCGTACGCAGGTGGCGAGGCCGGAGATGGCCAGCTCCAGCTCGTCGAGCCCGGGGTAGGTGGGGGCGATGCGGATGGTGCTGTCGCGGGGGTCCGTCGCGTACGGGTGGGTGGCGCCCGCGGGGGTGAGGGCGATGCCCGCCTCTCCCGCCCGCCGCACCACCTCGCGGGCGCATCCCTCCAGCACGTCGAGGCTGACGAAGTAGCCGCCCGAGGGGCTGGACCAGGTCGCCAGGCCGGTGCCGCCCAGCTCCTTCGTGAGGATCGTCTCGACCGCGTCGAACTTCGGCCGGAGCAGCTCCCGGTGGCGGCGCATGTGCTCGGCCAGGCCGTCCGCGTCGCGGAGGAACTCCACGTGGCGGAGGTGGTTGACCTTGTCGGGGCCGATGGTGCGCTTGGCGGTGTGCCCGAGCAGCCAGGCCACGTTGGTCGGCGACGACCCGAAGAAGGAGACGCCGGAACCGGCGAAGGTGATCTTCGAGGTGGAGCCGAAGACGAAGACGCGGTCGGGGTTGCCGTTCTCGGCGCACAGCGCCAGGACGTCGGCGATCTCCGCGGGCGTGTCGGTCAGGTGGTGCACGGCGTAGGCGTTGTCCCAGAAGATCCGGAAGTCCGGGGCGGCGGCCCGCATCGCGGCCAGGCGCCGCACCGTCTCGTCACCGTAGGAGACACCGCTGGGGTTGCTGTACTTGGGCACGCACCAGATGCCCTTGACCTGGGGGTCTTCGAGGACGAGACGCTCCACGACGTCCATGTCCGGCCCCTCGGCGTTCATCGGCACGGGGATCAGCTCGATGCCGAACCGCTCGCACAGGGCGAAGTGGCGGTCGTACCCGGGCACCGGGCACAGGAACGCGACCCTCGGCTCGTCGGCCCAGCGGCGCTCGGCGCCGGGCAGCGTCCCGAGCAGGGCGTGGACGATCACGTCGTGCATCAGCGAGAGGCTGGAGTTGTCCGCGGCGACGAGCTGCGCGGCGGGCACCTGGAGCGGGCCGCTGAAGATCTCCCTGATCTCGGCCAGGCCCTGGAGCCCGCCGTAGTTGCGGCAGTCGGTGCCGTCCGCGGCGGTGTGACCGCCGGGCAGGTCCAGCAGCGCCTCGGAGAGGTCGAGCTGCCGCGCCGACGGCTTGCCCCGCGTCAGGTCGAGGGACAGGCCGCGCCGGACGAGCGCGTCGTAGTCACGCCGGGCGGCGTCCCGCTGGGCGGTCAGCTCGTCGATGGTGAGGGCCGGAGAGGTCACGGGAGTTCCTTCGCCTGCTGGTGATCGGCTCCGGAGACGGTCGGCGACCGGCTGGAAAGACGGTGGAGGAGCGGCTCCGAAGGTGGCCTGGGTCAACTTCGAAGGATAGAAGACCCCTCCGCCCGACCGGAAGCCGGACCGCCCGCGTCACACCGGCCAGGGACGATGTCACACCGGTCCGAGGCGATGTCACCCCGATTCAGGGCGATGCACCACCGGTCCGGGACGATTCGGTCACTTCATCGCGCGGCGGGTGACCGGCTCGCCATACGATCACCGTATGGCGGAGGTCATGGTGCGCGACGGAACCTGGACGTTCGACGGCGAGATACTGCGGATCGTGCCCGGCCGCGATCGGAGTGTGAAGAAGCTGCGACAGCTGCTGGGCGAGGTGCGGGTGCCGCTGGAGGCGGTGGCCGGCATCGCGTACGAGCCCGGCAAGAAGGGCGGCAGGCTGCGGTTGCGCCTGCGGGAGGGCGCCGACCCGTTCAGCCAGGCGGCACGCGGGCGGATCGCCGACGCCGCCGACCCCTACCAGCTGGTCGTGGACGCCGACCGTACCGGCGTCGCGGAGTATTTCGTCGACGAGGTGCGCAACGCGCTGGTGATCGAGCAGGTGCCGGACGGCCCCTCGGAGCGCTATCTCATGCCGGGCCCGGCGCTGCCCGTGGTGGTTCCCGCGGGTGACGGCACGGCGACGTTCGACGGCGAGTCGATCCGCCTCGAATGGAACTGGTCCACGGAGGAGGCCAAGAAGTCGGCCGGTCCCCAGCGGCTCGCGCTGAAGGACCTCAACGACGTGGAGTGGTTCCCGACCGCGGGCCTGGAGAACGGCTACCTCCGTTTCCACGTGAAGGGCACGGCACCGCACAAGCTCGCTCCCAAGCACGACCCGAACTGCCTGGTCCTGTGGGGCTTCGACAAGGAGACCCGCACGACGGCGATGCTCGTCGCCGCGATCCTCGCCAGGCTGCCGCATCCCTCGGACGCCCGCCTGGCGCCCGCCGGGCCCCCGGCGATCGAGGCCCCCGCGACACCCGTGGCACCCGCTGCCGCCTCGGCCTCCTCGGGCGACGACCCGGACTCGCTCCTGCGCCGCCTGCGCGAGCTCGGCGAACTGCGTAAGGACGGCATCCTCACCGAGGAGGAGTTCACCACCGCCAAGCAGGCCCTGCTCCGCCGCTTCTGAACGGCCGCCCAGAGGGACGGCCGTCCGGAGAAACGGGGGTCACCGGCACTGGGCGAGCATGACCTTCTTGTCCGCGCGGGTCACCGGCAGGTCGTACTTCACGGCCACTTGGGCGAAGCGGACGACGTAGGCGCAGCGGACCCCGCGTACGGGAGGCAGCCAGGACGCCGGGCCCGAGCCGCCCTTGGCCTCGTTGGCGTCGCCGTACACCGGGAGGAGGTTGAGCGGGTCGTTGGCGATGCGCCTCCGCTTGGACAGCGGCCAGCGGGAGGCGCCCATCCGCCACTCGTAGGACAGCGGGACCACGTGGTCGACCTGGATCTCGTCGGAGCGCTTCTTGGTCCAGCGGACGACCCGGCCGGTGTAGGGGTCGCGCAGTCTCATGGAGACGACCACGCAGCCGGATCCACGGCGGTAGCGCACGTCCTCGCCGTCGCGGGCCAGCAGGTCGTCGCGGGTACCGCAGCCGTTGCGCGCGTACGGCACCCCTTTGGCGGTGTCGGCCCAGTTCTCGCCGAACCTGGCCCGGCTGTAGCCCGCCTTGGACCCCATCGGCCTGACCCGGAGCCTCTTGATCAGCCTGACGGCGGTGCCCCGGTCACCGGCCGACCTGACGGGCGCGAGGCCGGGGCCCACGCCGTCGGGGTTGTCCAGCGGCGCGACCCGGGCCGGCGCGGCCCGCGCACGCGTGTCACCGCCGTGTGTCGACACTGAGAAGAGCACCGCGGCGGCGAGCATCACGGTGACCACCCCCCGCGTGCTCACCCATGGCCTCCAGAAGGGTCTACGGGCTCGTTCTTGACCGATTCCCGGTAGTCCCCCGGTTGACACAAGGGTGTCCGCTGGTTGAGACCGCGCCCGGAGATGGCCGGTCAGGGCTGGAAGCGGTAGCCCATGCCCGGTTCGGTGAGCAGGTGGACCGGGTGGGCGGGGTCGCGCTCCAGTTTCTTGCGCATCTGGGCCATGTACTGGCGGAGGTAGTTGGTCTCCTTGCCGTAGGCGGCTCCCCAGACGTCGTTCAGCAGGCGGCGCTGGGTGATCAGCTTGCCGGGGTTGCGGACCAGGATCTCCAGCAGGCGCCACTCGGTGGGCGTCAGCCGTACGCCGCCGGAGACGGTCTTGCCCACCAGGTCCACCTCGTGCTCGCCGATCACGAACCGGGCCGGTTCCTCCTCGGGGGCGAAGGTGCGGCGCGACACCGCGCGGATCCTGGCGAGCAGCTCGTCGACGCCGAACGGCTTGATCACGTAGTCGTCCGCGCCCGCGTCCAGGGCCTCCACCTTGTCGTGGCCCTCGGCCCGGCCCGACAGCACGATGATCGGGACGCTGGTCCAGCCGCGCAGCCCGTGGATGACGTCCACCCCGTCCATGTCGGGCAGGCCGAGGTCGAGCACGACCAGGTCGGGGTGCCAGTCGGCGGCCTGGCGCAGGGCCGCGGCGCCGTCGGCGGCCACGGCCACCTCGTACCCCCGGGCGGTCAGGTTGATCCGCAGCGCCCGCAGGAGCTGGGGCTCGTCGTCGACGACGAGGATGCGCGTCACGGGTCCTCCTCGGGTGCGGGCGCGGCCCGCGGGAAGACGGGCAGGGTCAGGATCATGGTGAGGCCACCGCCCGGTGTCTCGTCCGGTACGAGGGTGCCGCCCATGGCCTCGGCCAGCCCCCGGGAGAGCGCGAGGCCGAGCCCGACGCCGGTGGCGTTGTCGCGGTCGCCGAGCCGCTGGAAGGGCATGAAGACCCGGTCGCGCGCCTCCTCGGGGATGCCGGGCCCCCGGTCGACGACCCTGATCTCCACGTACTCGCCGTCGTCGCCGTCCTCCACGCTCGCGCCGATCAGCACGGCGACGCCCGGCGGGCTGTGGCGGACGGCGTTGGAGACGAGGTTGACCAGTACGCGTTCGAGCAGCGCGGGGTCGGCGGCGATCTCCGGGAGGTCCTCGGGCAGGCGCTCACGCGCCCGGTCGCGGAGCGGGCCCAGGTCGTCGACGACCCGGGGGACGATGTCCTCGAGCGCGGTCGGCTCCAGCGTGAGCCCGAGCACCCCCGCCTGCAACCGGCTCATGTCGAGCAGGTTCGCGACGAGGCGGTCCAGCTTGGTCAGGGACTCGTCGGCGGTGGCGAGCAGCTCCGCGCTGTCCTCCGGTGACCAGTCGACGTCGGTGGCGCGCAGCCCCTCCACGGCGGCCCTGGCCGAGGCGAGCGGGGTGCGTAGGTCGTGGCTGACCGCGGCGAGCAGCGCGGTACGCATCTTGTCGGCCTCGGCGAGCGGGCGCAGCCGTCCCGCCTGCTCGGCGAGGCGCTGGTGGCGCAGCGCCACCGCCGCCTCGGCGGCGAACGCCTCCAGCACCCTGCGGCCGGACGCCCCGGGCAGCCACCCGTGTACGGCCAGCACGAGGTCGTCGTCGACGACCACGTCGATGTCGGCGACGCCGGGACGGGTGGACGGCTCCCCGCCCCCGGTCGCCACGATCCGCCAGCCGTCCGAGGCGTCCGGCGCGCCTGACGGATCGGACGAGGCTCCGGGCCGGCGTTCCAGAAGGGTGACGGAGGCCAGCCCGAAGGTCTCCCTGAGCCGGGAGAGCAGGGACGGCAGCGCCGCCTCGCCCCGCAGCACGTATCCGGCGAGGGTCGCCAGCACCTCGGCCTCCGCGCCCGCGCGGGCGGCCTCCCTGGCGCGGCGGGCCGCCAGGTCGACGACCGCGCTCACCATGATCGCGACCAGCACGTAGACGACCAGGGCGAGCAGGTTCTCCGGCCGCGTCACGGCCAGCGAGTGGAACGGCGGCGTGAAGAACCAGTTGAGGAGCGCGAAACCGGCCACCGCGGCGCTGATCGCGGGCCACATGCCACCGGCCAGCGCGACGCAGACCACCATCAGCAGGAACAGCAGTATCACGCTCGGCAGCGTCGTCGCCTCCCGGAACTCCAGGAGGGCGGCGGTGAGCAGCGGGAGCCCGAGCAGTGCCGTACCCCACCCGGCCAGCCTGCGGGAACGGGTGAGCGCGGCGCGCGAGGGGCGGCGTCCGCCGAACTCCCCGGCCCCCTCATGGGTGATCATGTGAACGTCGACGGTCCCCGAGTACGCGGCCGTGGTCACGCCGACTCCCCGGGAGAGGATCCGCGCGAGCCACCCGCGCCGGGAGACCCCCAGCACCAGCTGCGTGGCGTTCACCCGCCGGGCGAACTCCAGCAGCGCCCGCGACACGTTGTCCCCCACCACCTGGTGGTAACCGCCGCCCAGGCTCTCCACCAGCGCGCGCTGCCGGGCCAGGTGCGCCGGGTCGGCGCCCGCGAGCCCGTCGGCCATCGTCACGTGCACCGCCAGCAGGTCCGCCCGCGGGGACCTGGCCGCGATCCGCGCCGCCCTGCGCACCAGGGTCTCCCCCTCCGGGCCTCCCGCCAGCGCCACCACCACCCGTTCCCGGGTCTCCCACACCCCGGCGACGCGGTGCTCGGCGCGGTAGCGGTCGAGCTGGTCGTCGACCTTGCCCGCCACCCACAGCAGCGCCAGCTCGCGCAGCGCCGTCAGGTTGCCCAGCTGGAAGTACTTCGCCAGGGCCGCGTCCGCCTTCTCCGGCGCGTACACGTTGCCGTGCGCCACCCGGCGGCGCAACGCCTCAGGGGCCATGTCGACCAGCTCCACCTGCCCGGCCCGCCGCACCACCTCGTCGGGCACCGTCTCGCGCTGGACCACCCCGGTGATCTCCTCGACCGCGTCGCGGAGCGACTCCAGGTGCTGGACGTTGACGGTGGAGACGACGTCGATCCCGGACTCCAGGATCTCCTCCACGTCCTGCCAGCGCTTGACGTTGCGCGAGCCCGGCACGTTGGTGTGGGCCAGCTCGTCGACGAGGACGACCCCCGGCCGCCTGGCGATGACGGCGTCGACGTCCAGCTCACCGAACACGGCCCCGCGGTACTCCGCCGCCGCGCGCGGGACGACCTCCATCCCCTCCAGCAGCTTCTCGACGCGCTCCCGCCCGTGCGTCTCCACCAGCCCGACCACCACATCGGTGCCGCGTTCCGCGCGCCGCCGCCCCTCGGCCAGCATCGCGAAGGTCTTGCCCACGCCGGGGGCCGCCCCCAGGTAGACGCGCAGCCGTCCGCGTGCCATGCAGCCCGTCCCTCACCGATCGCCGATCCCCGCTCTCCCCTGAGGCCAGGCTACGGCGGACGGTCTCCCCGCCGATCGGGTGACCCGGCGGGCGGCGGGGAGGGCGGCCGGGTCAGAGCCAGTTGCGCTTCTTGAACGCCCGGTAGAGCAGGACCGTGCCCACGATGATCAGGATCGTGGACGTCCAGAACCCGATCGACTGGTCGTAGCCGGGGTAGGGCACGTTCTGCCCGTAGAAACCGGTGATCATCGTGGGCACGGCGATGATGGCCGCCCAGCTGGTGATCTTCTTCATGATGTCGTTGAGCCGGAACCCCTGCTGGTTCATGTGGGCCTCGCGGACGTTGCTCACCAGGTCCTGTAGGGACTCGCTCCACTCCGCGGTGCGCAGGGTGTGGTCGTAGATGTCCTGGTAGTACGGGGCCAGCTTGGGATCCATCACGTCCTGCCTGCGCAGCAGGCTGCCCACGACCTCGCGCGTCGGCACCGCGAGCCGCCGGAAGCGCACCAGTTTCTTGTGCATCTCGAAGGTCCGGCGCTGGATGTGCGGCATGTCCCCGGGGTTGTCCTGGAAGAGGTCGTCCTCCAGCTCCTCGACCCGGTCGTCCACCCCCTGCAGCACGTCGAAGTAGCCGTCCACGATGTAGTCGAGGAGCCCGTGCAGCAGGTACGGCACCCCGAACTTGACCATGACGGAGTTGGCGTCCCAGCGCCTGAGCACCTCGTTGATGTCGAACTCGGGGTTCTCCCTCACGGTGACCAGGGCGTTCTTGGTCGCGAAGATCGAGACTTCGATGAAGTCGATCCCCTTGTCCATGAGCCTCGCCGCGTAGACGGTGATGAACAGGTGACTGTCGTAGGTGTCGAGCTTGGGGCGCTGCTGGCTGTGCAGCGCGTCCTCGACGGCCAGGGGGTGGAGGCCCAGCTCCTCGCTGATCTTCGCCAGGTCCGCCTGCGTGGGAGAACAGAGGTCGAACCAGACAACGGCGGACTCGTCTCCCACGTGCTCGGAGATGTCGTCGATGGGAAAGCCCTCGGCCTCCAGGACGCCGTTGCGATACAGGCGGGTACGGTCCATGGGCGTCAACCCTAGACCCGTCGCGACGGGCCGGAAATCTCCGGGAGATCCATATTCTCACCCTGCGCGAAGACCCCGGACGACGGCCGTGACCCCCTGCGCCGCCGAGGAGGGAACCGGCCGTCCGGACAGGACTTCCCCGCGCGGGACGGTTGCGGACGGAACGGGACCGGAGGGTGCCGAGAGCGGTGTCCGCGGGGTCCCCCGGAGGCCTGTCCGTCAACATTCCGCGGCAACCATCGGGATCCGATGAATAATCCCGCTCGCCGGGGGCAGCAGTGGCTGTCACAACAGCCAAAGCCTGAGGTGGTAGCCACATGATAGTGCTGGGACTTCTCTTGATCGTACTCGCGGGTGCGACTGTGATCGCGGTTTCCTGGGACGAGACCGCGGCGTCGACCACCACCGCCTCGTTCACGATCTTCGACCGCCTGTTCCAGCTGACCCAGCTGGAGCTCTTCTTCGCCGGTGTGGCCACGGGAGCGGTCTTCCTGCTCGGCCTGGGAATCATGTTCTCCGGCATGCGGCGCTCGGCCGCGCACCGTCGCAGGCTCCGCGCCTCGCGGACGGAGGCGCGTGACCGCGTCACCCGTCTGGAGGAGGAGAAGCGAGAGCTGGAGCGCAAGCTCGAAACGGCTCCCGCGACCGCGACGGCCACCCCGGCCGCCCCGGCCCCCGTGGTCGACCGCGACCGCGACGGCGTCGACGACCGTGTCGAGGACACCGCGCCCCACCCCCGGGTCGACGTGCCCCGCCAGTCCTCCACCGACCAGCTCGTGGCCGGTCGCCACGGGCGCTCGGACCGCCACTAGTCCACGTCCTCTTTCAGCCGGTGCGGCCCGCGGGCCGCACCGGCTGAGGCGTGTCCGGGCCCCTCCTCGTCCTGCAAGGTTCGGAGGGTTCTCCCGCCACGGCGCGGACGGTGCAGGAGTGTCATGAGCCCGCCCGCGACGAGCCCCCAGAAGGCGGCGCCCACGCCCAGGATCGTCAGTCCCGACGCGGTGACCACGAAGGTGACGGCCGCGGCCTCCCTGCCCTCGGGGTCGGCGACGGCGGAGGCGACGGCCGAGGCGAGCGCGCCGAGCAGAGCGAGCCCGGCGACGGCCTCGACGAGCAGCGGCGGGGAGAGCAGGACGAGCGCGGTGGCCAGCCCGGAGCCGACGCCGAGGACGATCGTCGAGACGCCCGAGGTGACCGAGGCGATCCACCGGCGGGCCGGATCGGGGTCGGCGTCGGGCCCCGCGGCCAGCGCGGCGCTGATCGCCGCCAGGTTCACCGCGTGGCCGCCCAGCGGGGCACCGAGCGTGCTCGCCAGGCCGGTGGAGACGAGGATCCCGCGCAGCGGGGGACGGTAGCCGTACCCGGCGAGGACCGCCATGCCCGGCACGTTCTGCGAGGCCATGGTGACCAGGAACAGCGGGAGCGCGACGCTGACCATCGCCTGGGCGCTCCAGGACGGGACGGTCACCTCAAGCACCGGCCGCACGTCCACCGCCCCCAGCCCCGGACCGGTCAGGGCGATGGCCGCGACGGCGACGAGGAGGGCCACCGGGACCGCCCACCTGCGGGCGAACCTGCTCAGCAGCGCCCAGGTGAGCACGACGGGACCCGCCATCAGCGGTATCTCGGCGAGCGCCCTGACCGGCGCGACACACAGGTTGAGCAGCACCCCGGCGAGCATGGCACCGGCGATCGGCGTGGGGATGGCCGCGATCCACCGGCCCAGGACGGGGAAGAGACCGGCGGCGGTGAGAAGGAGTCCCGAGACCGCGAACGCCCCGACCGCGGCGGGAAACCCGCCCTCCACGGGCCCGGTCGCGACCAGCAGCGCCGCCCCCGGGGTGGACCAGGCCACGACGATCGGGACGCGCTGCCGCAGGCTCAGCCAGACGGCCACCAGGCCGACGGCCACGCACAGGACGAGCAGCCCGGACGCCGCCTGCCGCTGGTCGGCGCCCACGGCCCTGAGCCCCGCCAGGACCACGGAGAAGGAGCTGGCGAAACCGACCACCGAGGTCACGACTCCGGCCAGCACGGGTTGAAGCAGGCGTGTCATTTCCGGTCCTCGCGAGGGGAGTGGCGCCACCCGTTCCGTAAACGGAACGGGTCTCGTGCTGCACGATAGCCCCATGGACTCCGGAGCACAAAGCCCCAAACCCGACGTGGACGGCGGCACGCTCGACATCGGGCGGCGGATTCGCGGGCTGCGCGAGGAGCGCGGCATCTCCCTGTCCGCCCTCGCCCGGGGCGCCGGGGTCGGCAAGGCCACGCTCTCCGGCCTGGAGAACGGCACCCGCAACCCCACCCTGGAGACCCTCTGGGCGATCACCGCCGAGCTCGGCGTCCCCCTGGCGATGGCCGTCGGCACCCCGCCGCCGGTGGACGCGGGCGGGAGCGAGGTGACCGGGGGGATTCCCGTCGTCCACGGGACGGCCGTCGCGGGGACGCTGCTCCAGGTCTTCGAGGACGAGAAGGTCACGTACGAGCTCTACCGGCTGGTGATCCGCGCGGGGGCGACGCAGGTCTCGCCCGCGCACCACGAGGGCGTCACCGAGCACGTGACCGTCTTCGCCGGAACGCTCGACGCGGGGCCGGCCGGGGCTCCCCTGCGGGCCGGTCCCGGCGAGCACATCTCCTGGCGGTCGGACGTCCCGCACACGTACGCCGTCCTCGGTGACCGGGACGTCCACGCCAGCCTGCTCATCCGCTACCCGCGCCGCTGAACCCGGCGACCCCCGTGGACCCGATCACATCTTTAAAACACCTAAAACGTAATATTTACCCCATGACACCACGGTCCATGGCGATCCTCTTCTGGGCCACGGGTGTACTCGCCTACGTCGTCGCCGTCTTCCACAGGCAGTCGCTGGGCGTGGCGGGCATCGAGGCGGCGGCGAGGCTCGGCGTCGGCGCGGCGGGGCTCTCGGTCCTGGCCATGTGCCAGCTGCTGGTCTACGCGGGCATGCAGGTACCCGTCGGGATGCTGGTCGACCGGCTCGGTTCCAAGCGCATGCTGGTCCTGGGGGCCGTGGTGATGGCCTGCGGCGAGCTCGTCTTCGCCCTGGCCGGAGGGCTGCTGCCGGGGATCGCCGGGCGGGCGCTGATCGGCTGCGGGGACGCGATGACGTTCATCAGCGTGATCAGGCTGGTCGGCCTCTCCTTCCCCCCGCACCGCAACCCGCTGATGGTCCAGCTCACCGGCCTGCTCGGCCAGCTCGGCGCGATCGCCTCCGCGGTGCCCCTCATCCACTCCCTGCACACGTACGGCTGGACGCCGACCTTCATGGGCGCCGCCGTCGTGGGTGTGGTCTCCGCGTTCCTGCTGGTCACAGTGCTGCGCGACGCCCGCCCCGAGCGTACGGGGGAGCCGCCGAGCCTGAAGGCGGCCTGGGCCGAGCCTGGCACCCGGCTGGGCATGTGGACCCACGCGGCCACCCAGTGCTCGGCCGCGGCGTTCCTGCTGCTGTGGGGATATCCGTTCCTGGTCCAGGGGCAGGGACTGACCCCCGAGACGGCGGGCCTGCTGCTCACCACGCTGACCCTGTGCGGCATGGCGTGCGGGCCGCTGCTCGGCTATCTCGCGGGGCGGTTCCCCTTCCACCGCTCCCGGATGGTGCTCATCGTGATCGGCACCACCGCCGGGGCGTGGACCGTCGTACTGGCCTGGCCGGGACGGGCACCGCTCTGGCTGCTGGTGGCGCTCGTGGTGGTGCTGGCGGCCAACGGCCCCGGGTCGATGATCGGCTTCGACTACGCCAGGACCTTCAACCCGGCCACCCGGATCGGCGCGGCCACCGGCATCGTGAACGGCGGCGGCTTCGTCGCGTCCGTGTCGGTGATCGCCCTGATCGGCGTCACCCTCGACCTCATGGGCGACAACGGCCTGGACGCCTTCCGGTGGGCGTTCGCCACGCAGTATCCGATCTGGGCACTGGGCGTCGTCCAGGTCCTCCGCTACCGGGGCAAGGCGCGGCGGCGCCCGGCCGGGCAGGTGAGCTCCTGACGACCTCGCCCGGCCCCTCGGTACGGCGAGGAGACTCCGCACCGGAGGGGCCCCGGTTCAGACGATCTTCGTGAAGGGCTCGGCGAAGTGGGCGGTGCCGATCGTCCCGCCCTCCGCCCTGACCCGGTCGAGCAGCTCCGTACGCGTGACGGCGGCCAGCTCGGGGTCGGCGTCGTAGAGGTAGTGCACCCGCGGGTCCTCCAACTGCACCGGGTGCAGCACCACGTCGCCGGTCAGCACCAGGTCACCGACCTGGACGACCTGGTGGCCCGGGGTGTGCCCCGGCGTGAGCAGGACCCGGATGCCGGGCAGCACCTCCGCCCCGCCGTCCACCGCGTGCACCCGCTCGCCCAACGGCCGGACGACGTGGTCGAGGATCGCCTCGCCCGCCGCGTCGATCTCGGCGCGCTGCAGGACGTGCCGGGCGTTGGCGAAGACCGGCGCCCCCGCGACCACCGCGCCGCTCGCGTGGTCGCTGTGCAGGTGCGTGATGACCACGGCGTCCACCTCGCCGAAGGTCACCCCCACTCGGGCCAGCTCCGCGCCCAGGACGCCGGGCACCGGCGCCCAGCTCGCCGCGGGCGAGTCGCAGGGGCCGATGCCGGTGTCGACCAGCACCGTGCGGCCCGCCGCGTCGCGCAGCAGGTAGCAGTGGAAGTGCAGGATCCACTCGTCCGACTCGCCGTGGCGGCCCCCGGGGAACATCTGCGACATCGGACGCCGGATCGCGTCGCCCATCGGCCCCACCGCGTCGCACAGCGGGAACACCTCGACCCCGGCGACCGTTATGGACTGGTGTAGCATTCGCGCTCCTGTTCGGGATGTGGCAAGGGTGCTACCGTGATACCGGGCGTGACGCACCGCTGGCTAGGCCGCGTGCGAGGATCCGCCCCCGTCTCTCGCTTTTCTCTCATCACCGCTCCTGTCTCAGGCGTGCGGTCCCCATCTCCCGTGAAAGGTCATCCATGACCGCGGAACCCGTTTTCAAAGAACCCATCGCTTTCAAAGAACCCACCGTCGAGAAAATCACCGCCAAGAAGGTCCCTCGTCCCCGCGGGGGTGACGCGGGCACCACCGGAAAGGCCTCTCGCGGGAACGGCGCGGCCACGACCGGCCGGACCTCCGGCCGCGACGCCCCCGTCGAGACCGTGACCGGCCTGCTCGACATCCGCGACCGTACCGGATATGTCCGGACCAACGGCTACCTGCCCTCCCCGCGCGACGTCCGCGTGCCCCACTCCCAGATCTCCGAGTACGGCCTGCGCCCCGGCGACCACGTCGTGGCCACCGCACGTGCCCCGTACGAGAGGCTGGAGGGGGTGGAGAGCGTGAACGGCGCCGCGCCCCGGCGGCACAGGCCCGACTTCGCGGACATGACCCCGATCCACCCGCGCGACCGGCTCCGCCTGGAGACCGGATCGCTGACCGGCAGGGTCGTCGACCTGTTCGCGCCGATCGGCAAGGGCCAGCGCGGGCTGATCGTCGCCCCGCCCAAGGCGGGCAAGACGATGGTCCTCCAGGACCTGGCCGCCGCGATCACCGCCAACCACCCGGACTGCCACCTCATGGTCGTGCTCGTCGGCGAGCGCCCCGAGGAGGTCACCGAGATGCGCGAGTCCATCCACGGCGAGGTCGCCGCGTCCACGTTCGACCGCCCCGACCGCGACCACACCGCCGTCGCCGAACTCGCCGTCGAACGCGCCAAGCGCCTCGCGGAGGCCGGGCACGACGTCGTCCTGCTCCTCGACTCCCTCACCCGGCTCGCCCGCGCGTACAACAACCTCGCCCCGGGCGGCGGGCGCACCCTCGCCGGGGGCATCGACGCCACGGCCCTGCTCCCCCCGCGCCGCTTCTTCGGCGCCGCGCGCAACCTGCGCGACGGCGGCTCGCTGACCATCCTCGCCACCGCGCTGGTCGAGACCGGCTCGCGGATGGACGACAGCCTCTTCGAGGAGTTCAAGGGCACCGGCAACATGGAGCTGCGCCTCAGCCGCGCCCTCGCCGACAAGCGCCTCTATCCCGCCGTCGACCTCGACGCCTCGGGCACCCGCCGCGAGGAGATCCTCCTCGACCCCCGGGAACGGCAGCTCACCTGGCGGCTGCGCCGCACGCTGGGCGGCCTGGAGAGGCAGCAGGCCCTGGAGCTCCTCACCGGCAGGCTCAGCGAGACCCCCTCCAACGCGGCCTTCCTCCAGCAGATCCAGCAGACCGCCTGACCCCCGCGAGCCGCGCGGGCCGCGCGTCCGGCACGACGGCGTCCGGCACGACGGTCCGGCTCCGGCGGGAAGGCCCGGCTCCGGCGGGACGCGAGATGATGGGGAGATGCTGGACGATGTCGTCGAACACCTCGCCTGCCCGGTCTGCGGAAGCTCGCTGGAGCTCGGGGAGCGGGTCCTCAGGTGCGCCCTGGGGCACGGCTTCGACGTGGCCAGGCAGGGATACGTCAGCCTGCTGACCGGGTCGCGGGTGCCGGGAACGGCCGACAGCGCGCCCATGGTGGCGGCCAGGGAGGCGTTCCTCGGCGCCGGGCACTACGCCCCCCTGGCGGAGGCGATCGCCGACGCCTGCCGTACCGGCGCGAAACCGGTGACGGACGCCGATACCCTCCGCACGGGCGCGAAGTCGGTAACGGACGCCGACTCCCGCCGTACGGGCGTGAAGGTGGTGGCGGACGCCGGGGCCGGGACGGGTTACTACCTCGCGCGGGTGCTCGACGGGCTGCCGGGAGCCGTCGGGGTGGCGCTGGACGTTTCCAAACACGCGATCAGGCGGGCCGCGCGGGCGCATTCCCGGCTGGGGGCGGTGGTGGCCGACGTGTGGAGGCCGCTGCCGCTGGGAGATGACACGATAGATGTGCTTCTCAATGTGTTCGCCCCGAGAAATGGGGCAGAGTTCGCACGAGTGCTCAAGGGGGATGGTGAGCTCGTAGTGGTCACGCCCACCTCACGGCACCTCGCGCCACTGGTGGAGCGGCTGGGGCTCCTGTCGGTGGACGAATCGAAGGAGCGGCGGATGGCGGAGAGCCTGAGCGAGCACTTCATCGAGACCGGCCGGAGCACTCTCGCGTTCGAGATGGTCCTGGGGCATGATGCGGTCGAGGCGGTCGTGGGAATGGGCCCCAGCGCCTGGCATACGGATCCGGAAGTTATGCGAAGAAGGATCGTAGAACTTCCAGAAAAGAGCTCCGTGGAGGCTTGTTTCCGTATGTCTATCTTTAAGCACCGCCTGTGAGCAAGCTGTGTGCTTGACAGCCACCTTCGGGGCACCTGTTACTGATGTGACTTTTAGTCCGAAATTCCCAGACATTACTCAAGCAATTACCCGGTGAAGACGCCATACTGGACCGCAATCCGGCGAGCCCGCGCCTGGACGCGTGAAGCTGACGCCTTGACGGAGGGAAGCGCCATATGAAGGCGGAGGAGCGCTGGCAGGCCAGGTTCCGTGCGCCGCGCGCGACGTTGCCCGTGTGGGCGGGCCAGGCTCCCAGCCGGTCCGTCTACCGCAGCAACGCCTCGGGGGCCTGGGAGGTCTACGCCTGGGACCGCGCGGGTGGCTCCACCCGCCAGGCGACCTCGCGCCCCAAGGGCACCTCGCACGGCGCGATCGATCCCACCGGGCAGTGGATCTGGTGGTTCGACGACACCGACGGCGACGAGTGGGGCCGGTGGATGCGCCAGCCCTTCTACGGCGGCCCCGACCAGCCGATCGACCTCGCCCCCGGCTTCCCCGCCGGGCTTGGGCTCTCGGCCACGGGCGACGCGGTCATCGGCATGGCCAGGCCGGGGCAGGGCTTCACCATCCATCTCGTACAGCCGGGCGAGCCCGCGCGGACGATCTACGAGCACACCGAGGCGGCGGCCGTCTCCGCGGTCTCCCTGGACGGCTCGCTGATCGCGATCAGCCACAGCGAGCGCGGCGACGCCCGGCATCCCGGGCTGCGGGTGCTCCGGCGCAACGGCGAGGTCGTCGGCGACCTGCACGACGAGCCCGGCAAGGGGGTCGTCGGCCTGCGCTTCGCACCGGTGTCGGGAGACCGCCGCCTGCTCACCCTGCACGAGCGCAGGGGCCGCCGCGAGCCCCTCGTCTGGGACCCCGAGACCGGCGACCAGCGGGAGATCTGGCTGCGCGACCCGGGCGAGATCACCGCCGACTGGTACGACGACGGCCGCTCGCTGCTCGTCGTGCGGGGCAACCGGGGCCGCACCTACCTGACCCGCTACGACCTTCCCGGCGGCGGGTTCTTCCCGATCGAGACCCAGCACGGCGTGATCGACGCCGCCGCGCCCCGCCCCGACGGCTCCGTCGAGTACTCCTGGTCCAGCGGGGCCCACCCGCCGCTGATCCGGTCGACCAGCGGCCACGTGGTGATGAACCACGGCGGCCCCACCTCGCCCCCGTCGGTCCCGGTCGAGGACGTGGACGTGGAGGGGCCCGGTGGCCGCATCCACGCCCTGGTCTCGCGCCCCGGACGCGGCTCCGGCCCCTTCCCCACGGTCTTCATGCTGCACGGCGGGCCCACCGCGCAGGACGACGACTCCTTCGTGCCCCAGGTGGCCGCCTGGGTGGACCTCGGCTTCGCGGTCGTACGGGTCAACTACCGGGGGTCCACCGGCTACGGCTCCGCCTGGCGGAACGCCCTGCACGGCGACGTCGGGCACATCGAGCTGGCCGACGTGGCCGCCGTCAGGGACGCCATGGTCGACCGCGGCGTCTGCGACCCCGACCGGCTGGTGCTGTCCGGCGCCTCCTGGGGCGGCTACCTCACGCTGCTCGGCCTGGGCACCCAGCCCAAGATGTGGGCGGCGGGGATCGCCACGGTGCCGATCGCCGACCACCTCGCCACCTACGAGGAGGAGACCGAGGCGCTGCGCTCCTACCACCGCGCGCTGCTCGGCGGCTCCCCCGAGGAGCAGCGCGAGCGGTACGTGAACAGCTCGCCGATCACCTACGTCGACCAGGTCGAGGCGCCGCTGCTGATCCTCGCCGGGGAGAACGACCCGCGCTGCCCGATCGGGCAGATCGAGGCGTACGTGGGGCGGCTCGCCGAGCGTGACCACGAGCACCGGGTGTACCGCTACGACGCGGGCCACGGCTCCCTGGTCGTCTCCGAGCGCATCGCGCAGATGTCGGCACAGCTGGAATTCGCCCGAAGGCACGTGAAAACCGACATCTAGCCCGTACAACCTCGGGGCCGTACGAGCGGGTGATCCTGGGCGAGCAGGCCCCGCCCGGGGACGTGGCCCGTCAGCGGGCCCGCAGGACCACGATCGCCATGTCGTCGGCGCTCGGCTCGGGGGCGAAGTCCTGGACCGCGCGGCGGATCCGCTCGGCGACCGCCCGCGCCGACAACCCCGCGCACTCGGCCAGCAGCTTGGCCAGCCCCGCGTCGTCGTCGAGCAGCCGCCCGTCCCTGCGACGCTCGGTGACCCCGTCGGTCACCGCGAGAAGCACGTCACCGGGGTCGAGGTGAACGAGCTCCGCCTTGAAGGTCGCCTCGGGGAAGACGCCCAGCAGCGACTGGGACGTCACCACGGCCTCCACGACGCCGCTGGGCCGCAGCCGCAGCGCCTCCGGGTGCCCGGCGGAGACCATCGCCACGTCCAGGCCGCTCGGCACGGGCGTGATCTCCCCGTGCAGCAGCGTCAGGAAGCGGGCGCGCTCGCCCTCCTCCAGGATGGCCTGGTTGAGGCGGTCGAGAACGGCCGCCACCCCGTACCCCTCCCGCGAGAGCAGGCGCAGGGTGTGGCGGGCCAGGCCGGTGACCGCGGCGGCCTCGGGGCCGGTCCCGCAGACGTCGCCCACCGCGAACCGCCAGGAGTGGTCACCGGCCGCGAAGAGGTCGTAGAAGTCGCCGCCGACCTCGTTGGTCTCCCCGGCGGGCTCGTAGACCACCGCGGGGTCGAGACCGGGGATCTCGCCCGGCTCGTCGGGAGGGAGCAGGCTGCGCTGGAGCGCCCGGTTCGCCGCCGCCTGGGTGGCGTACAGCAGGGCGTTGTCGAGGGCGAGCGCGGCGCGGCGGCCGATGTCCTCGGCGTACTGGAACACGTCCTCGGCGAACCGGTCGGGCCGCCCCAGGCACATCGCGCCCAGCGTGCGCCCCCGGGCGAGGAGCGGGATGACCAGCATCTGCGAGTCGGCGAGCTGCATGGACCCGCCGCCCTGCGGGATCTGGACGCTGGCGAGCTCCTCCCGGAGCTCGTCGATGCGCCGCTCGTCGGTGTGCCAGAGGTAGGCTGGACGCTGCGGGCCGCCGCCGTTGCTCCATGTGTAGACGGCACACCAGGTGGCCAGCCGCGGCACCACGATCTGCGAGATGATCGCGGGCACCATGTCGGGATCGAGGGTGCCCGCCAGAAGATCGCTGGCGTCGGCGAGAAAACCCATCCATATCGGCCCGCGACTGGGTTCTTCCGCGGCCCACTCCGAGGACGGCCGTCCTGAGGAGCCGGGCAGCCGGATCCTGGCCCAGTGTGTGCGCTGCTGACCGGCGAAGGTGACACCCCACTCCTCCACCGGCACGGACGGGGCGCCGGGGCTCGCCTCGGGGGCCCGCTTCTGGCGCACCTCGATCTGCAGCCCGTCGCCCAGATGGCTCCAGACGATCTCGAAGGGGACGTCGGTCACCTGCGCCGACAGGTCGGCCGCCAGCCGCTCTGCGACCGCCAGGACGGACGCGGCGGCCCAGGCGGTCATCACCTCGATGGTGAACCGCCTGGCGGCTGGGACGGCCGTGTGTCCCGGGGCGAAGGTCGCCGCCAGGACGGCGCGTGGAGCACTGGTCACTGTTCCGTGACTACCACACTTCCCGTTGGCATGGGGTGAATCGAAGGTGGGACTACACATTGCGCACCGTGACAGACTGGGGTGACTCACGGCTGCGCCCCCGGGAGTCAAGGAGGTCATATGACCACGGTCAACACCGTGCCCGACGTCGAGGAGCGACGTTACAGCGAATCAGATCTGCGACCGATCCTGCAGACGCTCATCACCTGGCGCGACGGTGACTTCCGCCGCCGGGTGCCGCACGCCCCGCCCGGAATCCTCAGCGAGATCCGCCTGCTCCTCAACGAGGTGGCCGATCGCCGCGAGCACCTGGCCAACGAGCTGCACCGGGTCCGCCGTGAGGTGGTCAAGGAGGGTCGCTTCGGCGAGCGCCTCACCCCCGGTCCCGGCGTGGGTTCGTGGGCCGAGAGCGTCGATTCGGTCAACACGCTGATCGACGCGCTCGTGGGCCCGGTCAGCGGGGCCGCGGACGTGATCGACGCGGTGGCCAAGGGTGACCTGTCCCGCCGGATCGATCTCGACCGCAGTGCCCGGGGCGAGGTGCGCCGTCTCGGCAAGGCGATCAACGGCATGGTCGACCAGCTGTCGCTGTTCACGTCCGAGGTGACGCGGGTGGCCAGGGAGGTCGGGACCGAGGGCCGCCTGGGCGGCCGGGCGAACGTGCGCGGCATGTCGGGGAGCTGGCGCGACCTCACCGAGGCCGTCAACACCATGTCCAGCCGCGTCTCCGCGCAGGTCCGCGACATCGCCGCGGTGACCACCGGGGTCGCGCGGGGCGACCTCAGCCGCAAGGTCACCGTCGACGCGGTCGGCGAGATGTTCGAGCTGAAGAACACCGTCAACACCATGGTCGACCAGCTGCTGGCGTTCGCCGAGGAGGTCACCCGCGTCGCCCGCGAGGTCGGCACCGAGGGCCAGCTCGGCGGCCAGGCGCAGGTGCGCGGCGTGTCGGGCGTCTGGAAGGACCTCACCGACAACGTCAACGTGATGGCGGGCAACCTGACCACCCAGGTCCGGGCCATCGCGGCGGTGTCCACGGCGGTGGCGCAGGGCGACCTGTCCAAGAAGATCACCGCGGACGCCCAGGGCGAGATCCTGCAGCTCAAGGACACCCTGAACACCATGGTCGACCAGCTGTCGATGTTCGCCGACGAGGTCACCCGCGTCGCCCGCGAGGTCGGCACCGAAGGCCAGCTCGGCGGCCAGGCCCGCGTACGCGGCGTCTCCGGCGTCTGGAAGGACCTCACCGACAACGTCAACTCCATGGCCAACAACCTGACCTACCAGGTACGCAACATCGCCGAGGTCACCACCGCCGTCGCCAACGGAGACCTGACGCGCAAGATCGACGTCGACGCGCAGGGCGAGATCCTCGCGCTGAAGACCACGATCAACACCATGGTCGACCAGCTGTCGTCCTTCGCCTCCGAGGTGAGCCGCGTCGCCCGCGAGGTCGGCTCCGAGGGCCAGCTCGGCGGCCAGGCGCAGGTGCCCGGGGTCTCCGGCACCTGGAAGGACCTCACCGACAACGTCAACGTGATGGCGAACAACCTGACCACCCAGGTGCGCCAGATCGCCGCGGTGTCCACGGCCGTCGCCCAGGGCAACCTGTCCAAGAAGATCACCGCGGACGCCCAGGGCGAGATCCTGCAGCTCAAGGACACCCTGAACACCATGGTCGACCAGCTGTCGATGTTCGCCGACGAGGTCACCCGCGTCGCCCGCGAAGTCGGCACCGAAGGCCAGCTCGGCGGCCAGGCCCGCGTACGCG
Organism: Streptosporangium sp. H13245; assembly: GCF_055690525.1. NCBI lineage: Bacteria > Bacillati > Actinomycetota > Actinomycetes > Streptosporangiales > Streptosporangiaceae > Streptosporangium > Streptosporangium sp. H13245. Next base: position 288,037 of record NZ_JBSZKT010000001.1, read on the forward strand.
GCGTCTCCGGCGTCTGGAAGGACCTCACCGACAACGTCAACTCCATGGCCAACAACCTGACCTACCAGGTACGCAACATCGCCGAGGTCACCACCGCGGTCGCGTCCGGCAACCTGACGCGCAAGATCGACGTGAACGCGCAGGGCGAGATCCTCGCGCTGAAGACCACGATCAACACGATGGTCGACCAGCTGTCGTCCTTCGGCGCGGAGGTCACCCGCGTCGCCCGCGAGGTCGGCTCCGAGGGCAAGCTGGGCGGCCAGGCCCGCGTCGAGGGCGCCGAGGGCATCTGGAAGCGCCTCACCGAGAACGTCAACGAGCTCGCCGCCCGCCTGACCACCCAGGTGCGCGCCATCGCCGAGGTCACCACCGCCGTCGCCACCGGCGACCTGACCCGCTCCATCACCGTCGACGCCGAGGGCGAGATCGGCGAGCTGAAGGACAACATCAACATGATGGTGGCGGTGCTGCGCGACACCACCACCGCCAACCAGGAGCAGGACTGGCTGAAGTCCAACCTGGCGAGGATCTCCCGCCTCATGCAGGGCCACCGCGACCTGATGGAGGTCGCCAAGCTCATCATGAGCGAGCTGACCCCGCTGGTGTCGGCGAGCTACGGCGCCTTCTACCTCGCCGAACCCTCCGGCGACCGCGACCTGCACCTCATCGCCGGGTACGGCGCCCGCCCCGGCAACGGCCCCCGGCAGCGGTTCGCGACCGGCGAGGGCATCGTGGGCCAGGCCGCGATGGAGGGCAGGGGGATCATCCTCGGCAACGTGCCCGCCCGCTACCTCACCGTCGACACCGGCCTCAGCACCTCCGAGCCCGCGCAGATCGTCGTGCTACCGGTCCTGTTCGAGACGCAGGTGCTCGGCGTCCTGGAGCTGGCCTCGTTCAGCGAGTTCAGCGAGGTCCACCACGACTTCCTGAACCAGCTCGTCGAGACCATCGGCGTCACGATGAACACGATCATCGCCAACTCCAGGACCGAGGACCTGCTCACCGAGTCGCAGCGCCTCACCACCGAGCTGCGGGAGCGTTCCGACGAGCTCCAGCGCCAGCAGGAGGAGCTGCGCCGCTCCAACGCCGAGCTGGAGGACAAGGCCGCGCTGCTGGCCAAGCAGAACCGGGCCATCGAGATCCAGAACTTCCAGATCGAGCAGGCCCGCCGCACGCTGGAGGAGCGCGCCGAGCAGCTCGCGGTCTCCTCCCGCTACAAGTCCGAGTTCCTCGCCAACATGTCCCACGAGCTGCGCACCCCGCTGAACAGCCTCCTCGTGCTGGCCAAGCTGCTCACCGAGAACGCCGAGGGCAACCTCACCGCCCAGCAGGTGGAGTTCGCCAGGACCATCCACGGCGCCGGATCCGCCCTGCTGCAGCTGATCAACGACATCCTCGACCTGTCGAAGGTCGAGGCCGGGCGGATGGACATCCACCCCCAGCAGATCTCGCTGCCCAAGCTCGTCGACTACTTCGAGTCCACCTTCGCGCCGCTGGCCCAGGACAAGGGCCTGTCGTTCACCGTCGAGGTCGACCCGTCGATCCCGCAGGAGCTCCGTACCGACGAGCAGCGCCTCCAGCAGGTGCTGCGCAACCTGCTCTCCAACGCGATCAAGTTCACCCCCAAGGGAGAGGTGCGGCTGCGGGTGATCCACGCCAGGCGCGCCGTCGCCTTCGTGGACGACACCCTGCGCGGCGCCGACGGCATCCTCGCCTTCGAGGTGGTCGACACCGGCATCGGGATCGCCTCCGACAAGCTGGAGGTCATCTTCGAGGCGTTCCGCCAGGCCGACGGGACCACCAGCCGCAAGTACGGGGGGACGGGCCTGGGCCTGTCCATCTGCCGCGAGATCGCCCGCCTGCTCGGCGGCGAGATCCACGTGGTCAGCGAGGTCGGCGAGGGCAGCACCTTCACCCTCTACCTGCCCCCGTCGTACGGCGGCCCGCTGGCCTCGCGCGACGGCGGGGCGAGCGCTCCCTCCTCCCCCCGCAACCCGGCGCTCGTCGGCGTGCTCGAGGAGTCCGACGACCTGCCGGAGCTGACGCTCAACGACGACATGCCCCTGCCGCAGTTCCCGCAGGGCGAGGGCAAGCCGTGGAAGGGCGACGACCCGCTGACCGGGGCGAAGATCCTGATCGTGGACGACGACATCCGCAACGTGTTCGCGCTGACCAGCGTGCTCGAACGCTACGGCTCCACGGTGATCTACGCGGAGAACGGCCGCGAGGGCATCGAGCAGCTCGAACGCAACGAGGACGTCGCCCTCGTCCTGATGGACATCATGATGCCGGAGATGGACGGCTGGGCCACCACCTCCGCGATCCGCCGGATGCCCCAGTTCGCGGACCTGCCGATCATCGCGCTAACCGCTAAGGTCATGCGAGGCGACCGGGAGAAGAGCATCGCGTCCGGTGCCTCCGACTACGTGCCCAAGCCCGTCGACGTCGACCGCCTGCTGGAAAGGCTGCGCGGCTGGCTGACCCGGGGCAAGCCGGCCGGCGACTCCAACGAAGGCGTGTGATCGATGCCGGACAGAGCCAAGATCCTCCTGGTGGACGACCGGGAGGAGAACCTGATCGCGCTTGAGGCCATCCTCAGCTCGCTCGACCTGATACCCGTCCGGGCGAAGTCGGGGGAGGAGGCGCTGAAGGCGCTGCTCGGCACGGAGTTCGCCCTGATCCTGCTCGACGTCCGGATGCCGGGCATGGACGGGTTCGAGACGGCGGCCCACATCAAGCGCCGCGAGCGCACCCGCAACATCCCGATCATCTTCCTGACCGTGGTCGACAGCGCGCCCGACTACGCCTTCCGCAGCTACGCGGCGGGCGCCGTCGACTACCTCACCAAGCCCTTCGACCCCTGGGTGCTCCGGGCCAAGGTCGCGGTGTTCGTGGAGCTCTACAACATGAACCGCAGGCTGGCCGAGCAGGCCACCATGCTCCGCGAGCGCCTCGCCACGGAGCTGCCGGGTGAGGCGTCCGACCAGGTCGCCGTGCTGCCCGAGCTGTCCAGGCGGCTGACCGCCGTCGAGGAGGAGCTGGGCCGGGTCTCCGAGCTGGCCCGCAAGAGCGGCGACCCCGGTCTCGCGGGACCGATGACCGATTTGTCCAACCGCCTCAGCCACCTGCGCGCGGGCTTCGACGCCCTCACCTGAGGGCGCTCCCGCGCGTCTTGCCGTCCGGGGCATCGTGTCGGCACGCGGGGCGCGCGCCCTCAGCGGCGGGCGCGCTCCAGGGCGTCCCAGAAGCCTCGGCGCAGGGCGTGGCGTACCTCGTCGTGCAGGAGGAAGTCGATCGGCAGCGAGGAGCCCTGGAGCAGGCGCGCCTCCAGGTCCGAGGGCATCCGGGGCTTGCGGGCGAGGACCGCCTCCAGCCACAGGGCGGGCGCGTCCTTGGCCACGGACTCGCCGAAGTCGTGACCCTCCTTGTGGGCGGCCTGCACCGCGTCGGAGAGAGTCGTCGCGGCGCCGGTCACGCTCCCGGCGCTCTGCAGCGGCACCGGGGCCGGTTGGGGACCGGTGTAGGCGCTCATCTGCGGCGGGGCCTGGTAGGTCGGCATGCTGCCGGTGTTGCCCAGCGAATACTGCGGCGCGGTCGGCAACGGGCCGGTCTGGGTGCTGACAGGGGAGGCGTGCGAGGGCGAGGAGGGGGGCGGAGGCGGCGGGGGTGGCGGCGTGGCGGGAGCGGCCGGGACGACCGGCGACTCCTGGGTGTAGCTCTGGTAGGCGGAGGGCAGCGCGGGCTGGGCGTGGGCCGCGCGGGACACCTGGACCGCGGGGATGGGACTGGTGGCCGGGGCGCCGTTGCTCACGCCGATGCCGCCGGTGACGCGTGAGGAGACGGACTGGCCGTTGGTGGCGCCGTGCTGGTGGCCGTTGGTCGCCAGGGCGGGCGCCTCGCCGCTGAGCAGGCTGACGTGGGGACGCAGATGACCGGCGCCGATCTCGATCAGGTCGTCGCACTCCTGGCGCAGCGTACGGGAGACGGCCCAGCTGCCGTCGGCGCTGATGTGCACCACGGTGACCCGGATGCCGAGGTCCTGGGCGTCGCAGACGACCTGCGCCAGGTCCTCGTCGCCGCTGACCACGACCGCGTCGCAGACCGCGCCGTTGCGGGCCAGCGTCATCAGGTCGCGGTGGACCTGGGCGTCGACGCCCTCGCGGCGGCCGGGGCGGATGCGCGACAGGCGGAGCTTGAGGCCGGGAATGTCGGCCAGCGTGTCGTGCTCCGGGGTGCGGCGGCCCTCCACGGTCGCCTCGTACCAGTAGCAGCGCAGCAGCGGCAGGCCGGTGCGCTCTCTCGACAACTTGTTGAGCAGCTGGAGCAGCCCCGGGTAGTCCCAGGAGACGGACTCGCGGTGGCGGGTACCGTGCACCGCCATCGCGCCGTCGGCCAGCAGGTAGCCGGCGTCCACGAACAGCGCGCAACGATCCACACGACACCGCCCTTCCTACGTAGCCCGATCCTTCGGTTCAGACAAGCCTGAAAGAACCCCTAAGAGACCGGACAGACGGCCCTTCCTCAGGGTAATCAAGCAGCTGACCATCCGAGGGTGAATCCCGACGATTCCACCCGCGCTCGACCATACGCTGGATCGTTCACGCAGACCGTACCAGTTTGTCCCGTTCGAGAACCCCCTCCGCGAGGTGCTACTCGCTCGGGTTTCCGGCCGTCCCGCCTCCCGTGTCCCCGGAGCCCGCGTGACCCCCTCACCGCACAGCGGACCCGGACGAACTGTGCGCCCCGTCGTGGACACGACCGGATATTTTTCGCACGGAACCGACGGCAGCGCCGGGACCGCGGGCTGTCACGGGGCGGCTCGTACGCTCACGGTGGGCTGTCACGGAGCGGTCCGTACGCTCACCGCCGCCGCGCCGAACAGCAGGACGTCCTGGCGCGTGCTGAGCTCCAGCACCGGATCGTGGCCGAGGGGCGACCGGAAGCGGTCCACGTCCGTACCGAAGGTCGTGCCGCTCCCCCGCGCCCCGGCGGCGGACCCGTCGAAGGGGTTGCGCGGGTCGCGCCCCCCACCGGCGGGCCGCAGGAGCCGTCCGCCGAGCCTCACCCGGTCGCCCATGACGCCCGCGTCGCCCTCCCAGGTCACCAGGGCCACCCTCGCGGGCGCGCCGGACGGCGTGAGCCCTTCGAGCGGTATCCGCGCCGAGCGGTGCCCTCCGTCCAGCACCGTCGCGGTGTCGACGACGACGGCCTGGCTGTACGGCCGGCGCGGATCGGCCACGATGACCACCAGGCTCCACCCGGCGTGACGCGCCACACCGGGCCGCACCGAGGCGTCGGCCACCCAGTACGTTCCGCTGACCGCGCCCAGCAGACGCGTCACGTCGGCGAACGCCTGGTAGCCGCGTCCCGCGGGCAGCTCTCTCTCCACCACCTGCGTCGCCCTGACCTGCTGGTATCGCTCCTCGCCCGGCACCTTGAGCTTGATCCGCCCGCTGGGGGGCGCGCTCGCCGACCAGTAGAGGCCCGCCCACACCACCTTGCTCGCCGCGGGCAGGGCGAGCCGGGCGGCGCTCGAACCGCCCGTCGACGGATCCCCGTCACGGTCGAGGGGACGCATCTCCCAGCTGTTGTTGTCGAGCCTGCCGCCCCGCCGCGAGCGGGCGGCCTCGCAGGCGGGCTCCGAGGGCGCGCAGCTCATCAGGGTGTTGCCGATCGCGGAGACGGCCACCCGGCCGTCGGTGGCGAACCGGGCCGGGGCACCCGTCGCCCGTACCCCGCTGCGCGACCTGGCCGCCACCCTCGTCCCCGCGCTGGAGACCGTGACCGAGGGCGACGCCCCGTAGGTCGCGTCGCCCGACACCAGGACCCTCAGGAAGACCGCGGTGGCCCGGCCCGCCGGTAGCGGGCCGCGGACGCACCGCGCGCCCCGGCTCCGCGCCCGGCAGGACCAGCCGTCGACCGTGCCGACCGGCGTGACGGCGCCGACGGCGTTTCCCCGGCGGGCCCCGGACGGCAGCGTCACGCCTCGCGGCAGGCCGACGTCGGCGACGACCTCCTCGCTCTGTCCCCGGCCCGCGTTGCGCAGCCGCACCGCGACGATTCCGGCCTCGGACCTGACCAGGGCGCCGAGCGCGTCGATCCTGGCCACCAGGCGGGGGGCGAGCCAGGAACCCGTCCGGCCACCCCCCTCGGACCCCTCCTCGGCCCCCTCCTCGGACCCCTCGGACTTCGCGGACCCACCGGATCCGGGTGCCGCTCCGGTCTCGCCGCCGGGCCCCACCGGCTGCCCCGAGAGCGGCGGTACGGGAGGCCCCGGGGTCCGGTTCTCCTGCTCAGCGGACTCCCCCGGGTCGGGGGAACCGGGTGCCGGGGCCACGACGATCGGCTCGGAGGCCGTACTCGGGCCTCGGACGGGCTCCCCTGCCGTCGCCAGCACGAGGGCCGCGGCCACCGCGACCGCGACGGCCGCCACCCCGGCCGCGACGGCACGCCGTACGGACCGGGGAGCCCTCCGCCAGCGGCCGGGCAGCCCGCCCCCCGCCGTGGCGCCCATCCTGGCGAGCGCCGTCAGGTAGGCGGGGAACGCGGGACCGGCGACGAGCGGGCCGATCACGGAGCGGACGCCGTGGCCGATGCCGGTCAGCTCCGCGAGCACCGCGCGGCAGCCGGAGCAGCCCTCCAGGTGCCTGTCGATGACCTTGCTCTGCTCCCTGTCCAGGCCACCGCGCGTGTGGGGTCCCAGCCTGGTCAGCACAGGTCGGCACTCGGGGGCGGAGGTCTCGGCCAGGTGGACGCGCAGGCACGCCTGACGCATCCCCTCCCGGGCCCGGTGGGCGAGCGCGGCCGTGCCGTTGACCGTCAGGCCCAGCAGGAGCCCGACGTCCTCGTCCCTGAGCCTCTCGGCCTCGGCGTGCCACAGGACGAGCTGCCACCGCTCGGGCAGGGAGAGGAACGCCCTGGCCACCGGTGAGCGTTCCAGGCCCTCCAGTGACGGGTCGACGAGAAACGTACGAAGACCGAGGGGGCCGAGGGGGCCGAGGGGGCCGAGGGGGCCGAGGGGGCCGAATTCCCCGTCCGCCCGCTCGTCGGTCTCCCCCTCCGTCTCCCCGCCGGTCTTGCCGGTCTCTCCGCTCGCCTCCCTGTCCTCGCCGTCCTCCCCGTCCGTTCGCTCGGTGGCTTCCGGTAACGCTCCTTCGGTGGTCGGCGAGCCGGAACGGTCGGCGGTCGTACGGCGAAGGGCGGTGAGCAGGTAGGCGCGGAACGCCTGTTCCAGGCCGTGTCCCCGGGCGATCACGTGGTGGACCCTGGCGAACGTCTCCTCCACGACCTCCTCGACCTTGACCTCCGTCTCGCCCGGCAGGAGCAGGCGGGCGAGGGCATACGTCGCGGGGGCGTGCCGCTGATGGAGCAGCCGGTAGGCGGCCTCGTCGCCGTTCCTGGTGGCAGCCAGCAGTTCAGCGTCGCCTTGAGATGTTTTCACACTCATTGTGACCTCACCATTACCCGGAGTTGCCTGCCGGATAATCCCGCAGTACGCGCCGCGAGTAAACCCGGATCGCACTTTTGCCACCCCGGCCCGAAACCGGCGTTACGGCGGGCCTCTTTTCCGGCAGGGCCCGATCAGGCGGGTTCCGGAGTCGCCCTAACCTTGTGCCATGAGCGATCGCGAGAGCCTGCTGGCGGAGATCAAGGGCAAGGCCGTGGTGTACGGCAAGGTCGTGCTGTCCTCGGGCATGGAGGCCGACTTCTACGTGGACATGCGCCGGGTGACCCTCGACGGGCAGGCGGCACCGCTGGTGGGGCGGGTCATGCTGGACATCACCGAGGACCTCGACTACGAGGCGGTCGGCGGCCTGACGCTGGGCGCCGACCCGGTGGCGACCGCCATGATGCACGCGGCCGCCGCGCGAGGCGGGAGGCTCGACACGTTCGTGGTCCGCAAGGCGCAGAAGACCCACGGCATGCAGCGCAGGATCGAGGGCCCGGACGTGTCGGGGCGGCGGGTGCTGGTGGTGGAGGACACCTCGACGACCGGCGGATCCCCGCTGACCGCGGTGGAGGCGTTGCGCGAGGCGGGCGCCGAGGTCGTGGCGGTCGCCACGATCGTGGACCGGGGAGCTGCCCCGGCGGTCGACGAGGCCGGGCTGCCGTACCTGACCGCCTACACCCTGGCCGACCTCGGCCTGGCCTAGAAAGCCCGGGGACCTTCCCCCAGAGGATCCGGAGCAGGTGGGAGAAGCGAGGCTAGTCGCGGGAGACCGTGAACTCCTGGCGTTCCCCCGCCTTGCCCGGGGAGCGGACGGCCCCGTTCACCTGGACGCGGACGGCGGCGGAGTCGGCCAGGACGACGTCGACCTTGGGGTCGAAGGACTGGAACTGCTCGCCGCGGTCCATCTCCCGGTCGAGAAGCACGTCACCCCCGGTGACCTTCACGAAGACCGTGGGGCAGCGCTCCCGCAGGCACTCGACGAGGACCGTCGGGACGCGCTCGGGGGTGGCGGAGGAGAGCGGGGAGGCGACGGCGGACGGCGCGGCGGCCGAGGGGGCGGGCGACGGGGCCGTCTCCGCGTCGGAGCCCAGGCTGCCGATCAGCGAGAGGACTCCCAGCACGATCAGGGCGACGACCACCAGCACCGCCAGTCCGACGAGGACCAGGCGTGCGATACCCATGGGGTCAGACCTGTGGCGTCCCACACTGTGGAGGTTAGCGGTTCGTGAGGAGATTTCACGACCGACCTGCTGGATCCGTCGGGAAGAGCGCGCCCAGGTCGTGCCGCGGGCCCCGGGATCTCCGGCGGGTGAGGACCGGGGATACGGTTGGAGGTACGGCCGGAAGACATCGCTGCGGACCGAAGGGGTACTGGAGCTATCCGGCCGGGAAGGAACCCGGAATACTGGCCTACGGGCTATGTCCTCATAGCCGCGCGCCAGCTTTTCACAGCCGTCTCCAGGGAGATGACACGATGCCTATCGCTACTCCAGAGGTCTACGCCGAGATGCTCGACCGGGCAAAGGCAGGCGGTTTCGCCTACCCGGCCATCAACGTGACCTCATCACAGACCCTCAACGCTGCGCTCAGGGGGTTCGCCGAGGCGGAGAGCGACGGCATCGTCCAGGTGTCGACCGGCGGTGCCGATTTCCTCTCGGGCACCACGGTCAAGAACATGGTGACCGGCTCGGTGGCCCTGGCGGAGTACGCCCGGGTCGTCGCGGCCAACTACCCCGTGACGATCGCCCTGCACACCGACCACTGCCCCAAGGACAAGCTGGCCGGTTTCGTGCGCCCGCTGCTCGACATCTCCCTTGAGCGGGTGGCCAGGGGCGAGGACCCCCTCTTCCAGTCGCACATGTGGGACGGCTCCGCCGTGCCGCTGGACGAGAACCTGGAGATCGCCAAGGAACTCCTGGAGAAGACCGCCCGCGCGCGGATCGTCCTTGAGGTGGAGATCGGCGTCGTCGGCGGCGAGGAGGACGGCGTCGTCGGCGAGATCAACGAGAAGCTCTACACCACCACCGAGGACGCCCTCGCGACCGCCGACGCCCTGGGCCTGGGCGACCGGGGCCGCTACATGCTCGCCGCGACCTTCGGCAACGTGCACGGCGTCTACAAGCCGGGCCACGTCAAGCTCCGCCCGAGCGTGCTCAAGGAGATCCAGGACGCGGTCAGCGCCAAATACGGCACGGAGAAGCCGTTCGACCTGGTCTTCCACGGCGGCTCCGGCTCGCTGCTCGAGGAGATCCACGAGGCCATCTCCTACGGCGTGGTGAAGATGAACATCGACACCGACACGCAGTACGCCTTCACGCGCCCGATCGTCGACCACATGTTCAAGAACTACGACGGTGTCCTCAAGGTCGACGGCGACGTCGGCAACAAGAAGGCGTACGACCCGCGCTCGTACGGCAAGGCCGCCGAGACCTCGATGGCGGCGCGCATCGTCGAGGCCGCCCAGCACCTGAAGTCCGCGGGCACCAAGCTCTCCTGAGGCCGGAAAAGGGTCACGGGAAAGACGGCTGGATCGGCTTCCGGAAAGACTCCGGGGGCCGATCTTGGCCTGACATGGGTCCACCGGGTAGGACTGTCGTTATGGAATCGCACGAGAACCTCCTCGCCGGCCCGCCGCCCACCCTGCTCCCGGACCTGCCCGAGGCGCGGGACGCACTGGAATCCGGTGCCCAAGCATCCGACGTCGCCGCGCGTTTCCCCGCGTACCCGGCCGCCTGGGCCGCCCTCGCGGACGAGTATTTCGCGGCGGGACACGCCGTGACGTCGTACGCCTTCGCCCGCACCGGTTACCACCGCGGCCTCGACCAGCTCCGCAGGGCGGGGTGGAAGGGTCACGGCCCGATCCCCTGGGAGCACCTTCCCAACCAGGGGTTCCTGCGCTGCCTGCACGCGCTGGCCCGCGCCGCCCAGAGCATCGGGGAGAAGGAGGAGGCCGAGCGGTGCTTCCAGTTCCTGAAGGACTCCAGCGCCGAGGCGTCCGAGGAGCTCACCAGCCGCTGACCGGCAGCCGGTCTCTCCCCCGAGCCCTCCCACTGAGCCACTGATCAGCTTCCGGAATCCGCCCCGCTGAGCCACCGGTCAGCCTCCGCCCCGCCCCCGGGATCTCTCACCGCGCCCCCCTTTCGCGAGGTGGGAGATCCCCATTTCGGACGCGGTCGGGTATTCTCTCCACGCAAGAGCCCCTGTCGCGATTGCGCCAGGGGTTTTCGTTTTTGTGGTGGGAGACTCACGATGCCGGCTGTCGTTCTCGTTGGTGCCCAGTGGGGCGATGAGGGCAAGGGTAAGGCGACCGACCTGCTTGGGGACCAGGTCGACTACGTCGTCAGATACCAGGGAGGCAACAACGCGGGCCACACGGTCGTCATCGGCGACCAGAAGTACGCGCTGCACCTGCTGCCCACGGGAGTGCTCTCCCCGAACGTCGTCCCCGTGATCGGCAACGGCGTCGTCATCGACCCGGGCGTGCTGCTGAGCGAGATCGACGGGCTCCAGGCCCGGGGGGTCTCCGCCGAGCGGCTGCTGATCTCCGCCAACGCGCACCTGATCATGCCCCACCACAAGGCCCTCGACAAGGTCACCGAGCGCTACCTCGGCAAGGCCAAGATCGGCACCACCGGGCGCGGCATCGGCCCCGCGTACGGCGACAAGATCTACCGGATGGGCGTGCGGGTCCAGGACCTGCTGGACCCGGGCATCCTGCAGAAGAAGATCGAGGTCGCGCTGGGGGAGAAGAACCAGATCCTCACCAAGATCTACAACCGCCGGGCGATCGACGCGGGCAAGGTCCTGGAGGAGTATCTCGGCTACGCCGAGCGCCTCACGCCGCACATCGCCGACACCTCGCTCATCCTCAACAGGGCGCTGGACGAGAACAAGGTCGTGCTGCTCGAGGGCGGCCAGGGCAACCTGCTCGACATCGACCACGGCACCTACCCGTTCGTCACCTCCTCCTCCCCGACGAGCGGCGGCGCCTGCTCGGGTTCCGGCATCCCGCCGACCCGGCTCACCGGCGTGATCGGCATCCTGAAGGCGTACACCACCCGCGTCGGCGCCGGTCCGTTCCCGACCGAGCTCGACGACGAGATGGGCGAGTGGCTGCGCACCACCGGCGGCGAGTACGGGGTGACCACCGGGCGCAACCGCCGCTGCGGCTGGTTCGACGCGGTGATCGCCCGCTACGCCACCCGGATCAACGGCGTCACCGACTACTTCCTCACCAAGCTGGACGTGCTGTCCGGCCTGGACACGATCCCCGTCTGCGTCGCCTACGAGGTCGACGGCGTCCGCCACGACGAGATCCCGATGACCCAGACCGACTTCCACCACGCCAAGCCGGTGTACGAGGAGTTCCCCGGCTGGAAGGAGGACATCACCGGTGCCAGGAGCTTCGAGGACCTGCCCGCCAACGCCCGGGCGTACGTGAAGGCCCTGGAGGAGATGAGCGGCTCCAGGATCTCGGCCGTCGGGGTCGGTCCCGGCCGTACCGAGACGCTCCAGATCCACTCGATGATCTAGTTCCGGCCGGTACGGCCCGCACCCGGCGCGGCCGAGGGCGAGCCGTACCGGACGATCGGCACGCGAGGTGGATAAGGTCCCTGTGTGCATGCCGAGATTCACGGTCACCGCGGCGCCCGCGGGCTCCGTCCCGAGAACACCCTGCCCGGTTTCGCCCACGCCCTCGAACTGGGTGTCGACGCCCTTGAGCTCGACGTCGCGCTCACGGCCGACCGGCGGCTGGTGCTCACGCACGACCTCACCGTGTCACCGGTGACCAGCGCCGACGTCCGTCCCGCCTTCCGCGACGACCCCGCCTTCCCGTACGTGGGTCAGCCCGTCGGCGCGCTCACGCTGGCGCAGTTGCGCACGCTGGAGTGCGGGGTACGGGTGCCGCGCACTCCCGAGGACCGTTTCGCCCCGACACAGGTGCCGGTGCCGAACACCCGGATGCCGACCCTCAGCTCCGTGCTCGGCCTGATGGACGCGTACGGCGCCGACGGGGTGCGCGTGCACGTGGAGCTGAAGTCCGATCCGACCAGGCCAGACCTGAGCGCCGACCCCGCCGAGTTCACCGAGATGGTGGTCGCCGAGCTCGACCGGCACCGCAGGCTGGAACGGGCGGCGATCCTCAGTTTCGACTGGCGCGTCCTGCGGATCGCCCGCTCGCTGACCCCCGCGACCCAGCGGTACGCCCTGATCGAGCGCGCCACCATGGACAGCGCCTGGCTCGACGGCCTCCGCCTGGAGGACTTCGGCGGCGACATCCCGGCCGCCGCCGCCGAGGCCGGGGGCACCACGCTCTCCCCCGAGCACGTGATGGTCGACCAGGAGTTCGCCCGGCGGGCCGAGAAGGCCGACCTGCCGCTGGCCGTGTGGACCGTGAACGAGCCGGTACGGGCCGGGGAGCTGCTCGACCTCGGGGCCGCCGCGATCGTCACCGACTATCCCGACCGGATGATCGCCCTGTGGGCCGGGCGCGGCATGCCCGTCCCCCGGCCGATCACCCCCGCGCGTCCGCTGAGCGCCTGAGGAACCGTCCGAGAAGGCGGGTCAAGCGCCCGCACATCCTGAGCGCCTGATCCGCGTGTCCTCTGAAAAGCGCGGTCACATCCAGCCGTTGCGGCGGAAGCCCCGGTAGAGCAGCGTGCAGGCGATGACCATCACGCCGAGCACCAGGGGGTAGCCGAAAACGGAGTTGAGCTCGGGCATGTGCTCGAAGTTCATCCCGTAGATGCCCGCGATCATCGTGGGGACGGCCATGATCGCGACCCACGAGGAGATCTTCCGCATGTCCTCGTTGGCGAGCGCGTTGGAGCGGGCGAGCGCCGCCTGCAGTATGGAGTTGCAGAGCTCGTTGGACGACTCGACCTGCTCGCAGACGCGGGCCAGGTGGTCGACGACGTCGCGGAAGTACTCGCGCATCTCGGAGGGGATCATCCGGCGCTGGGCCAGCGTGGACATCGGCGACTGGAGCGGCATGACGGACCGCTTCATCTCGATCATCTCGCGCTTGAGGTTGTAGATCCGGCCGATGTCACGGGCGCTGACGTCGGCGAAGACCATCGCCTCGACGTCCTCAAGCTCGGCCTGCATGCGGTCGGCCACGCTGAGGTACCTGTCGACGACGTGGTCGGCGATCGCGTGCAGCACGCCGGTGGGACCCCGGTTGAGCAGCTTGGGCTTGTCCTCGAGGCGCGCGCGCACCTCCGAGAGGGGGCAGTGCCTGCCGTGGCGCACGGTCACCACGAAGTCGGGGCCGACGAACACCATCAGCTCACCGGTGCCAATGATCTCGCTGGTGGCGGTCAGCACGTCGTGGTCGATGTAGGCGACGGTCTTCAGGACCACGAATATCGAGTCGCCGTAGCGCTCGACCTTGGGCCGCTGGTGAGCCTTGACGGCGTCCTCGACGGCGAGCGGGTGCAGGGCGAAGACCTCCGCCAGCCACTCGACCTCGGGGGCGTCGGGCTCGTGCAGGCCGACCCAGACGAAGGCGTTGCCTCCACCGGAGCTCTTGCCGGAGCCCCCGTCGGAAGCCGTGTCGGAGGCCGCGTCGCGGGCCGCGTTGTGGGCGCGGACGAGCTCCAGGGCGTCGGGGATGCCCAGGGCGTCGATCTTCTTGCCGCCGACGTAGGCGGCGTACTCGACGAGCGAGTCACTCGGCGGGACGCAGACGCCGGTCATCCGCTCACGGAGCGATACGGCGGGCGCGTGTGCGGCACGAATCGTACGGGTGTGCTTAATACGGGGAAAAAGGAGCGAGGAGCGCATGGCGAGCCTTTCCCGCCCAATCCGGCGAGATCCACACGCGATGCGATGTCACCCCCGGTCGAGAGGGTGATGCGTGTGGCGCCGATCGGGCACCGAGATGGGGTGGTCGAGAGTGCGCACAGCAGGCGTGCGCGAGCACGTACTGCTGGGATCGCCAGAGGACATCCCGAACCACCTCCAATCAGCAAGAGACTCGCAAACCCACCCAAAAGCTAACACGATTGGGGGGATGCCTCTCAGTTTACTCCCAGGTTCAACTGTCGATCATGCGTAACCAGACAAAATTCACACGGCCTTTACGGCACCTTCCCCGCTCGCGGGCGTTCGAACTTGTCCACAGGCTGTGGACAGTCCCGCGAATCCACGGCGGGCACGGGCCTCCCGGAGGCGTGAGCGCGGGTAAAGCATGACGGACCCGGGCCCGGAAAACCGCCGGACCCGGCCTGGGAAAGCCGTCCCGGGCCGTGGGACCCCGGGGCGGCGGGCGCGGGCCCGAGGGGGAGGCAGGGAGGGCGATAGGCTCTGACGAGTGCGCGTTCTTGTGATTGGATCCGGCGGGCGTGAACACGCCCTGTGCCGGTCGCTGGCGGCGGACCCCCAGGTCACCGAGGTTCACTGTGCTCCCGGAAACGCGGGTATCGCGCGGGTCGCGACCCTGCACCCGGTGGTGCCGACCGACCCGGCCTCGGTCACCGGGCTGGCCGGGAGTCTCGGGGCGGACCTGGTCGTGATCGGCCCCGAGGCGCCCCTGGTCGCCGGGGTCGCCGACGCCGTCAGGGAGGCGGGGATCCCCTGCTTCGGGCCCTCGCGGCAGGCGGCGATGATCGAGGGTTCCAAGGCCTTCGCCAAGGACGTCATGGTCGCGGCGGGCGTCCCCACCGGGCGGTCGCACACCTGCGTCACGCCCGAGGAGACCGCCGCCGCGCTCGACGAGTTCGGCACGCCGTACGTGGTCAAGGACGACGGCCTGGCCGCCGGGAAGGGCGTGGTGGTCACCGGCGACCGCGACGAGGCGCTCCGGCACGCCGCCGCCTGCGGGCGGGTCGTCATCGAGGAGTTCCTCGACGGCCCCGAGGTGTCGCTGTTCGCGCTCTGCGACGGCTCCACCGCCGTGCCGCTCCAGCCCGCCCAGGACCACAAGCGCGCCTACGACGGCGACCAGGGCCCCAACACCGGCGGCATGGGCGCCTACACACCGCTGCCGTGGGCGCCGGACGACCTCGCCGACCAGGTGATGGCCGAGACCGTGATGCCGACCGTGACCGAGCTGGCCAGGCGCGGCACGCCGTACACGGGGGTGCTGTACGTGGGGCTCGCCCTCACGTCCAAGGGCCCGAAGGTGATCGAGTTCAACGCGAGGTTCGGCGACCCGGAGACCCAGGTCGTGCTGGACCGGCTGGAGACGCCCCTCGCGGGCCTGCTGCTCGCCTGCGCGAACGGGACGCTCGACCGGTTCGGGCCGCTCTCCTACCGCGACGGCGCCGCGGTGACCGTGGTGATCGCCGCGGAGAACTACCCCGCCGAGCCGGTGCGGGGCGACGTGATCGAGGGGCTGTCCGACCCGGTCGAGGACGCCTACGTGCTGCACTCGGGCACCGCCCTCGACGGCGGCCGGGTCGTCTCCAGCGGGGGCCGGGTCCTCAGCGTGGTCGGTACCGGGCCCGACGTCCCCTCGGCGCGGGCGGCGGCCTACGAGGCCGTGGAGCGCATCCGGATGCGCGGCTCGCACCACCGCACCGACATCGCGGGCCGCGGCGCCTGAACCCCGGCCGCGCCCGGTTTCCCGGGAGGCGTAGCGCTTGATCGGCATGGCGCGATAAGCCTGGGGCAGTCATGTGCCCGTCCCAGGCCGCTCCCCCCGGAGGAACGATGTCGCTCGACCCCGCGATGCCCCCCGAGCGGATCGGCGACACCGGCGTGCTTCGCTGGCCGGGCACCTGGCGGGTGTACGTCGCCACCCGGAGCGAGGAGATCAGGGCCGACGCCGAGCGGGCCCTGACGATGCGCGACGAGGCGGGCCAGCTGGTTTCGGTGGGCGAGGGCATCGGCACGCACCTGGCCCGCGCGGAGACGTACGCGCGCAGCAGGCACGGCGTGCGGCGCTGGCTGACCGGCCAGGCCATCGAGGGGGCCTGGTCCAACGTCAACAGCGCGACCGTGATGCTGTACGGCGTGCTGCCGACGTCGGAGCTGTCCGGGCGGGGCCCGGAGGTGGTGGCGATCGGCCGGGCGTACCTGCCCGGTGACGACCCCCGGCTGGTCCACCTCCAGGCCAGGCTCGCGGCGGGAGACCTGGTGGAGAACGACAGGCCGCTGATGCAGTCGGTGCTGCGGGCCGCGTACACCGCGCAGGCGATGGAGACCGGGCGGGTCCGCAGCTTCCGCAACCTGCTGCTCGGCGGGGTGGTCATGCTGACCCTGATCGTGCTGGGCGTGGTGGTCATCGGCGCGATCTGGCCGGACGTGATCCCGATGTGCGGCAACCAGTCGGTGATCCGCACCCAGGGGCTGATGCCCGCCCAGATCTGCCCGACGGGCGGCCTGCGGCCCGGCCACGGCGACGTACCGCTCGTGGCCCTGATCGGCATGCTGGGCGCGGCGCTGGCCACCGCGGCCTCGCTGTCGACCCGCTCGGAGCTGTCCACCCGCTACTCGCTGGCGGTCGTCCAGAACCTTCTCAAGGCGCCCGCGGGGGTGGCCACCTCGGTTCTCGGGCTGCTGATCCTGAACTCGGGCTTCGTGCCCGGCTTCGCGGGGCTCGGCTCACAGCCCGCGATCCTGGTCTGGGCGATGGCGTTCGGGTACGGCCAGCAGATCGTCACCCGCTTCGTGGACCAGCGGGCCGACAGCCTCCTGTCGGCCGCCTCCCCCCTCACCACCGCGGGCGGCGCGAAGGGCGGATGGCGCCCGTGACACCGCCTCCGCGTCCCTCGGGCGGCCATGGGATGATCTTCCCCGCGATCCGGGCGCGAGGGCGCCGGGACACATGGCCGAGGGGGCGCGGAAACGCCGGAGAACACGGGCTGGACGGGTCAGGCGGCCGGGCCCGTCACCCGTCGCCGTGAAGGTCGGCGATTACTGGCTTTTCGCGGGGTAGTTCCCCCCTGAAGTGGCCGGTTCAGGGGCATCTAACGGCTACTGTTGGCCGAATAACCTCGGCTGCCGCCCCGCGCCACACGAATCACCCAAAACACTTCAAGGAGCATGTCGCATGGTCCGTTACCGCGTGCGCGGTGGCAACCCACTTCGTGGAACCGCCTTCATCCAGGGTGCCAAGAACGCCGTGCTGCCCATGATCGGCGCGGCACTGCTGGCGTCCAGAGGCCGTACGGTCCTGCGCAACGTTCCCATCATCGAGGACGTCCGCCGCGCGGTCGAGCTGGCCCAGACGGTCGGCGCCACGGTCGAGCTCCACGAGGCGGAGCGCACGCTGGTGATCGACGCCTCGACGCTCAGCAGCCCGGTCCTGCCCGCCGAGATCGCCCGCCGCTTCCGCGGCTCGGTGCTGTTCGTGCCCGCCCTGCTGCACCGCCTCGGTGAGGCGATCATCGAGGGCGTGGGCGGCTGCAACCTGGGCAGCCGCAACCTCGACTTCCACTACCTGGGCTACAAGCGCCTGGGCGCGCTCGTGGACGAGGGCGACTCGGTCATCCACGTCAAGTCGGCGGGTCTCACCGGCGCCACCCTGTACCTGGACACCCCCTCGCACACCGGCACCGAGAATCTGATCATGGCCGCCGCCCTCGGCCGCGGCACCACCGTGATCGAGAACGCGGCGCTGGAGCCCGAGGTCCTCGACGTGATCGAGATGCTGACCCGGATGGGCGCGAAGATCAGCGGCGGCGGCACGGGGTTCATCACCGTGGAGGGCGTGGAGGAGCTCCAGGCCGTCGAGCACACCGTGATGCCGGACCGCCTCGACGCGGGCGTGTTCGCCATGGCCGCCGCCGTCACCGGCGGCGAGGTCAACCTGGTCGGCGCCGACCTGGACCACCTCGGCGTGGTCCGCTACAAGCTGGAGCAGATGGGGGTGGAGTTCGCCGACCACGGCGCGGTGCTCCACGTGCGCAGGGACCGCCCGCTGCGCCCGATCAACGTGATCACCGACACCTATCCGGGCTTCGCCACGGACCTGCAGTCGCCGATCATGACGGTCGCGTGTCTCGCCGACGGTGCCAGTTACATTCATGAACGCATCTTCGACGGGCGTTTCGCTCTGGCCTCAGAACTGAACAAGATGGGCGCCGATATTGAAGTGAAAGAGAACAGTGCCGTCGTTCGCGGCGCTACTCCGCTCACCGGAACAGAGGTGACCGCTCACGATCTGCGCTCGGGAATCGCGCTCGTCCTCGCGGGCCTGGCCGCCGAGGGGGAGACCGTGATCGGATCGGGATATCTCATCGACCGGGGGCACTCTTATCTGGCCGAGCGTATGCAGGCCCTCGGGGCCGACGTGCGGCGAGAGATTTCAGCTTCATAATCAGCGGGTTTGAGACGCTCAAAAACCGCTCTGACCTGTGTAAACGGTGCTAGTCATGGCTTTAACCCGGAAGTGGCTTCCGGAATTGGCCGCAAATCGGGCGTGACATTACGGCCCTCGCGAGCGATCGTTCCAAAAGAGAGCCGAAAACAAACGGACGGCATGATGGGACGAACATTGGTCGAGCGGGCCGAAGAAGCGCCACGAGTGTCACGCCCGGGTGCCATGACACCGGACCTCACTATCGGTGTGGTGGGCCCCCATGACCTCGTCGAACGGGTGATGTTGATGGGGCATGCGGCCGCCCCGTTACCCTGCCGCCTGGTGGCGGCGGCATACCGCGACGAGCAGGAGGCCGCCGACAAGGTCACCCGCCTGGGAGCCGGGGTGGACGCGTGCCTGTTCGCCAGCCCGGTCCCCTACGATCTGGCACGGCGATCGGGGGTGCTGACGATGCCCGCGACGTATGTCCAGCTCGGCGGCGCCGCGCTGATCGCCGCGCTGGCGAGGGCCGCGCTGGACGAACGGATAGACCCGCGCAGGGTCAGCATCGACGTCCTGGGCAGAGCAGAGGTCGAGGAGGCGTACAACGATCTGAGCCTTCCCTCAGGGGATGTGCAGAGCCGCGACGAACCGGGCGCCACCGGTACGATCGCGGCCTTCCATGAACGCCTCGCCCGCCAGGGCAGCACGAGCGGGGCGCTCACCTGCCTGCCCGCGGTCGCCGACCGCCTTCAGACGGCGGGGGTGC
Organism: Streptosporangium sp. H13245; assembly: GCF_055690525.1. Taxonomy (NCBI): domain Bacteria; kingdom Bacillati; phylum Actinomycetota; class Actinomycetes; order Streptosporangiales; family Streptosporangiaceae; genus Streptosporangium; species Streptosporangium sp. H13245. Next base: position 307,504 of record NZ_JBSZKT010000001.1, read on the forward strand.
CGGTGGTCAGGATCCGCCCCACCTCCGCCGCGGTGCGTACGGCGCTGCACACGGCTGCCCTGCTGGGCGCGCACCACAGGCTGGAGGAGTCACAGCTCACCGTGGTGCTGGTGGAGGTGCCCACGCTGCGCGAGCCGGTTCGCCGGGCCGCGCCACGCTACTGGCGCGACGAGCTCCGGCTGTCCCTGCACCGGTTGCTGGTGCAGGAGGCGAACCGGATCAACGCGTCGGTCACCGCGGTCGACGACCACAGCTACATGGTCACCGCGACCCGCGGTTCGGTCGCCGCGGCCACCGAGGGCTTCCGGGTCCTGCCGTTCGCCGCGCGGGTCCGCGACGAGCTGGGCCTGGCGGTCGAGGTGGGCGTCGGCATGGGCCGTACGACCCACGACGCCGAGTCGCACGCCAGGGCCGCGCTGGCGCGCACCCAGGCGGGCAAGCAGGCCCAGGGCTTCGCGGTCGACCGTGAGGGCAGGGCGCTGATTCCGGCCCCCAGGATGCCCCCTCAGGGCGCCGGACCGCTGAAGCCGAAGGGTGTGGAGGTCCTGGCCCGGCTGGCCGCCAAACTGGAAGGTGGGGACACGGTGGTGGACGCGGAGGGCGCGGGCAAGATGCTCGGCGTCACCCCGCGTACGGCACGGCGGTTGCTGCGCACGCTGGTAGACGAGGGACTCGCGTGGCCGCTTCCGCCGAACCGGACACCGCAGCCGGGACGTCCCCGGCAGCTGTACCGGCTGATCGTGGAGAAGCTCGGCACCCGCTGAGCCCTCCGGCGCCTTCCAGCCCGACCTGGAGGCTTCCGCCGCACCCGGGCGGCGGAACCTCCCAGGTCACGGCACGCCGACTCCGGCGTGGCGTGACCTGCCGGGGCGCGGCCCGCCCGTCGCGGGCGTGTTCACCGCGCCCTGTTCACCACGGCTCGTTCGGGTGGGCGTGTTCACCGTGGTTTGTTCATTCCGGCCTGTTTATTTTGCCCTGTTCACGGCATCCTGTTCATTCCGGCCCGGTCATTACGGCCCGGTGCCGCCGTCACCGCCGTTCCCGGTGTCGCTTCCGGCCTCCCTTTCGGTCCCGCTTTCGGTTCCGCTTTCGATCCCGTGAGGATCCCGTGAGGGTTTCCGGGCCGCGTATCCCCCGCGACGCGATCGGCCGGGCGAGGTGTCGCGGTACCCCCGGGTCGCTCTCCGCCATGCCGCGTCTCACGGTCCGAAACCCACGAGCAAAATGTCGGTTTCAACCGCTATTGTCATGAGCTATGCGTCAAGACAGTGCTGACAGCCGCAAGGCGCTCCTCATCTGGGGAGCGCTGGCGATCGTGTACGTGGTGTGGGGTTCCACGTACCTGGCGATCATGATCACGATCGAGACGATCCCGCCGCTGCTCAGCGGGGCTGTCCGCTTCGTCACGGCCGCGCTCGTCCTGGGGGTCGCGGTGCGCTTGCTGAAGGGCCGGGACGCCTTCCGGATGACCTGGAGGCAGGCGGGCGGGGCCGCCCTGGTCGGCCTGCTGCTGCTGAACGGCGGCAACGGCATGGTCGCCGTGGCCGAGCAGCACATCTCCAGCGGCCTGGCGGCGCTGCTGGTCGCCTCGACCCCGCTCTGGCTGGTCATCTTCAGGATCGCGTTCAGGGACCGGCCCCGGGCGCTGACGCTCGTGGGGGTGCTCATCGGGTTCGGCGGCGTGGCGGTGCTGTCGCTGAGCGGCGGGAGCAACGTGGCCGACGGCTCCGGAATCGTGATCATCCTGCTGGCGTCGCTGTCGTGGGCGGCCGGTTCGTTCCTGGCGTCCCGCATCCCGATGCCCGCGAACCCCTTCACCGCGAGCGCCGTCGAGATGGCGGCGGGCGGCGTCGGGCTCGCCCTGACCGCCGCCGTGATGGGCGAGCGCCTCGACGTCGCCGCCGTCTCCGCCCGCTCGTGGACCGCGCTGGCCTACCTGATCCTGATCGGGTCGCTGGTCGCCTTCACCGCGTACGTGTGGCTGCTCGGCAACGCCCCGATCTCGCTGATCTCCACCTACGCCTACGTCAACCCGGTCGTGGCGGTCGTGCTGGGTGCCCTCGTGCTGAGCGAGCCCGTCACCGGCGCGATGATCGCGGCCGGTGTGGTGATCGTCGTCGGCGTGGCCCTGGTGGTCTCCACGGAACGGCGCAGGAAGCCGGAACCCGTACCGGAGCCGGAACCCGCGCCCGTGTGAGCCGCGCGCCCGCCGTGGGAGGGGCGCGCGGCGGGGCCGTCCGGGTCAGGCGCTCCTGAAGGCCGCGGCGGCGGCCAGGAAGGTGTCGTTGGCCTCGGGGTCGCCGACGGAGACGCGGGCGCCCTCTCCGGCGAAGGGCCGCACCGCGACGCCCTCGCTCGCGCACGACCCGGCGAATTCGAGCGTGCGCTCGCCCAGCCGCAGCCAGACGAAGTTGGCCTCGCTCACCGGCACCTCCCAGCCCTGGGCGATCAGCGCCTCGCGGACCCGGTCGCGCTCCTTGACCACCGCGTCGACCCGCTCCATCAGCTCGTCCTCGGCGGCCAGCGAGGCGATCGCGGCGGCCTGGGCGAGGTGGTTGACCGCGAACGGCACGATCGTCTTGCGGACGGCGGACGCCACCGGCTCGGCGGCGATCAGGTAGCCCACCCGGAGCCCGGCCAGGCCGTACGCCTTGGAGAAGGTGCGCAGCACGGCCACGTTCGGCCGGTCGCCGTAGACGGTGAGCCCGTCGGTGACCCCGGCGTCCCTGACGTACTCGCGGTAGGCCTCGTCGAGCACGACGAGCACGTTCTCCGGCACCCGGTCGAGGAAGGCCTCCAGCTCGGCCGCGTGGACGACCGTGCCGGTGGGGTTGTTCGGGTTGCAGACGAAGATCATCCGAGTGTGCGGGGTGATCACGTCGGCCATGGCCTCCAGGTGGTGCGTCTCGCCCAGGAGCGGGACCCGCACCGAGGTCGCCCCGGCCAGGTCGGCCAGGAGGGGGTACGCCTCGAAGGACCGCCACGCGTAGATCACCTCGGCACCCGGCTCGCTCACGGTCTCGAAGAGCTGCTGGGCCACCGTCACCGAGCCCGCGCCGAGCGCGATGTGCTCGGCCGGGACGCCGTACCGCTCGGCGATCGCCCCGGTCAGCTCCGTGGCCGCCGGGTCGGGATAGCGGTGCATCTGGGTCGCGGCCCTGGCGACCGCCTCGACGACCGAGGGCAGCGGCTCGTAGGGGGATTCGTTCGAGGAGAGCTTGTAGGACCGGCCGTCGGCGGACACCACGGCCTTGCCCGCCCGATAGGCGGGCATCGTGTCCAGGATCGCGCGGAAACGAGGCATGGTCTTACTTTATGAGCAGCGGGCGGGTAGGGCATCCTGTAACACTGGAGGTGAGAGGCATGCCCGACCGGGAGGACGACATGAGCATCGCACCGCTGGCCGACGTCGAGCCCATTCCTGACTGGGCAATTCCCCCTATAGAGGGCTTCACCGCCGATGACCTCGATCGGCTTCCGGGGATCCCCCCTCACACGGAATTGATCGATGGCACTCTCGTGTTCGTGAGCCCCCAGACCCGTTTTCACGCTCTCGTGCTGTTCCTCCTGCAGAAAGAGCTTCATCAGACGGCGCCCGCCCATCTCCGGGTGGAGCGGGAGATGACGGTAAAGCTGGGGCGACGTCAGCGACCGGAGCCCGACCTGGTGCTCCTCCACGCACACGCGCCCACCGACCTGACGCGGACCTTCTACGAGGCGGCGGACGTGCTGCTCGCCGTCGAAGTCGTCTCCGAGGAATCCGAGGAACGCGATCGCAACCGCAAGCCCCAGATGTACGCCGAGGCGGGAATCCCCCACTTCTGGCGTGTCGAGAACATCGAGGGCCGCCCCAGCGTCCACGTCTACGAACTGAACCCGGTGACAAGGGCGTACGCGCTCACCGGCGTCCATCAGAATCGGCTGAAGCTCAGTCTCCCCTATGACATCGACATCGATCTGACGGACATCGTCAACCCTCGCGGTCGATAGCCGACGCGGAAACCCGCGCCGGTGGAGGCCCTGATCGACGACCTCTGATCGGCGGTCCCCGCGGCTCACGACAACGGGGACACTGCTACTCCTTGAGGGAGCGGAGCATCGGGGGGTGCAGCGCCACGGCGGGGCCCCGGCGGTAGAGCTTGGCGGGGCGCCCGCCGTCGCGGGTGGTGGTGCCGCCGGTGGGCACCAGGAAGCCCTCGGCCTTGGTGACCTTGCGGTGGAAGTTTCGCGGGTCGAGGGCGCGGCCCCAGACGATCTCGTACACCCGGCGCAGCTCGGCGACGGTGAACTCCGGCGGGCAGAAGGCCGCGCCCAGCGGGGTGTACTCCAGCTTGGCGCGGGCCCGTTCGATCCCGTCGACCATGATGCGCCGGTGGTCGAAGGCCATCTCGCACAGCAGCGCGGAGACCGGCTGCCAGCTCATGTGCACCTCGGTGGAGGTCGGCAGGTGCGGGGCGAGCCCGAGGTAGGCCACGCTCAGCACGCGCTGGCGCGGGTCGCGGTCGGGGTAGCCGTAGGTCTGGAGCTGCTCCAGGTGCACGGGGGCGCCCGGGAGGCCCGCCCGTTCCGCGAGGACACGGGCCGCGGCGGCGGGCAGGTCCTCGTCGAGCTGGATGAAACCGCCTGACAGGGCCCAGCGTCCCTCGTACGGCGGATTGTCGCGCCGCCAGACGAGCGCGCTCAGCACCTGACGGCGCACCGTGAGGACGACGAGGTCCACGCTGACGGGAATGCGCGGCACCATGGCAGGCACGTTACACCGGTCAGACCCGCACGCGGACGTGCAGCGTCTCGGTGGCGGCACGTCCGTCGGCCGCCGCGACCGAGACCTGGACCCAGGCGTCCTTGGGCACCTTGGTCCAGTCGAACGGGATCCACGCCGTCCCCATCCGCACCGGCAGGTCCGGGGGCGGTTCGGTCAGGTTCACCCCGGCCACGTCGACGACGCGGGGCTCCTCCTGGCCCTCCCAGGTGATCGTCACCTTGGAGCCCATCGGGATGTTGTAGCCGCGGATCTCCATGCCGTCCTGGATGTCGCGCTGCATGCGGATCGCGTCGGCCGCGATGGGCCGGTTGTAGTCGCGGGCGATCTCCTCGGCGAGGGACGGGGTGCCGCAGGTGTAGAAGTCGCTCCACATGTAGGAGACGATCTTGGAGACGTAGCGCCCGACCTGCGCCACGGCCGTGTCGAGCCGTTCCTTGTCGGTGCGCCCCCGGTCGGAGCCCGCGGCGCACCGCTCCTCCCCGGCCGGTTCGAAGGCCTCGACGTTGGCCCAGAGCTGCACGTTGAAGCCCTGCTCGACCATCCTGGTCCTGGCGAGGGACATCTCGCGGTAGTAGTCGCGGGTCGAGCCGTGGTACGCGTCGCCGTTGGTCTTCTCCTCGACGACCGGGCGCAGCCGTTCGTCGACCTCGTCCTCGCGCTGGTCGGGCCAGAACAGCCCGACCTTGCCCGTACCCCGGCTGTCCTGCGGGGCGATGATCCCGACGCCGGTCCTGGCGAGGGCCTCGAAGCCCTTGGCGACCTGCTTGGGGGTGGCGCTGAACGGCCGCTGCTTGCGGGCGTCGAGGTAGGGGCTGACGAGGACGGGCCTGCCGGGCATCTCCTGCTCGACGATCTCGTGCTGCGAGGCGTAGACCCTGAGCGTCGGGTGGTCGGAGTCGGAGTCGCCGAGATACTTCATCTCGCGCATCTGCAGCTCGAACGGCTGGTAGAAACCGCCCAGCGAGGCCCGGTCCTGGAAACGCGCGCCGTAGTCCTGCATGATCCGCCGGGTGAGCGTGGTGAGCGTGTCCGTGCCCTGCTTGGCGGCCCGGGTCTTCTGCGCCGGGTCGCGGGGGGCGAGCGGCAGCGCGGGATAGACCTTCACCCCGAACCGGTCGCCGAGGTCGAGCAGCTCGGTGAGGCTGTCCTCGTGCGCGGCCGCGACCAGGATCACGTGGTAGCCGCGCCCCCTGGCCCGGATGTTCGAGCAGCTCGGGTCGTCGGTGCCGTCGTCGGGGGCGACGATCCGGTAGAAGACGGTCTTCTCCGTGACGATCTTCCGCTCGAACTCGGGGCAGCGGAACAGGTCGGGGCCGAACGCCTCGTCGGTCCGGTAGACGAACGTCCAGCTCACCCGGTTGCCGGAGTTGGCGGCCTTGAGGTCGTTCTCCGCCGCGAGCGCGCACGGGACCCCGTCCTCCTCGCACGGCTCGTAGCGGGCGTCGACGTTCCCCTCGCCGTCGAGGACCCGGCCGTCGTCGTCGAGGCGGCGGGCCTGCAGGCCCCAGCCGATCCGGATCACCGTGTCGCCGCCCACCTCGTGGATGGCGCCGAACTGCCGCCGCCAGGTGCAGTGGTCGGCGGTCGGGATGAGCCAGTAGCCGGTGATCGCGTACGGCCAGCGCATCGTCGTGTCGAACGTTCCACACGGGTCGGTGAACTCGGCCACCTCCGGCACCGGCACCGAGGGGGTGGCGGAGGCCGAGGTCGAGGAGGCCGAGGAGGAGGGCGACGCGGTGAGCGACGAGCCTCCCGCCGTCGGGGAGCCGTTCCCGGCGGGCGTGGTCACCACGAACGCCGCCACACCCGCGAGGATCGCCACGCCCAGGAAAGCGATGAGCCAGCGCACGTTCAGGACACTACCGTTCTTGTGATCAGGCAGACATAAGGAGCCGGGCGGACACCGCGAGCCTCCCCGTACCGGAGATCAGCTCTTGACGCCCGCCCACGCCTCCAGCTGGGCGACGAAACGGCGGGCCGAGTTGGGCCAGTGGTGGTTCGCACGAGCCGCCGCATACCCTCGGGCGCCCCGGGCATACCGCTCCCTGGCGTCGTCCCGCAGGAAGAGCACGGCCTGGGCCACGGCCTTGGGATCCTGCCAGGGCACGACCATGCCGCTGTCGTAGCGCTCGACCAGCTCCACCGCGCGGGGCGAGGGAGTGGTGATCACCGGGATGCCGTGCGCCATGTACTCCACGATCTTCGTGGGCATGGAGTGCCGGTAGTTGGGCTCGTCGTGCAGCAGGGAGAGCCCGGCCAGCGCGCCGTCGAGCCGCTTGAGCGCCTCGTCGTTCGGCATGAAGTCGCGCCACTCCAGCACGCCCTCCGCCACCGCCTCGTTCAGCGTCGGCCGCGACTGCGGGTCGGCGTAACCGATCAGCTCGACCGCCACCCGGTACGGCTGGAGCAGCCGGGCCACCTCGATGGCCTCGCGCACCCCGCGCGCCCCCGACAGCCAGCCGAGGTAGACGACGCGGTCGTCACCCGGCGGGGTCACCTCGTCGGGCACCCAGGTCTCGTTGGGCACCACCAGGTGGGCCTGGCGGAACCTTCCCGCGTACGCGGTCTCGGCCAGCAGCAGGTGCAGGTGCCGCTCGGCCGTGCCTTCGAGCAGGCGGGCCAGGAACCGCACCGGCGGGCGCAGGATCGCGGGCAGCCAGGGCTTCAGCGACAGCGTCGCCGGGGTGTCCTCGTGGACGTCCCAGACCACCGGGGGCCGCTTGCGCACCCCCACCACCGCGAGCAGCAGCTCAGGGTCGTGGATGACCACGAGGTCAACCTGCCCGCGCATGCGCTTGAACACCTTGCGCGCGGCGCGCACGGCCGAGAACCGCTTGCGCTCCGCGGCGCGGGGGAGGTCGACGCCGTTGACCCAGGAGCGGGCCATCACGCCCCGCGCCGTGTACGGGGCCGCGTACGTGACCTCATGACCGGCATCCACGAGCGCGCGGATCTGCCGGTGCAGGATCCGGGCGTCCTCGGGGTGATGCACCACCGTCATGACGAGCACGTGCACTGCGCGCAGCCCTCCGTCGCTAGAGCCGCTCGACGCGTTCACCCTCGGCGAGCACGCCTCGGGTGTCGAGCACGAGCTTGCCTTGGTCCTCGACAACCGACAGGTCGAAGGCGGCGTGCTGCTGGAGCAACAGCGTCACGTCGGCTTCGGCCACCGCCTTGGCGAGGTCTTCCTCACGCGGCACGTCGACGTCGTCGACCCGCCACTCCTTGACGTACGGGTCGGCGAAGACGAGCTCCGCCCCCAGCTCCAGCAGCGCCCGCGCGACCGGCAGGGCCGGTGTCTCGCGCTCGTCGGCGATGTCGGGCTTGTACGTGACACCGAGCAGCAGCACCTTGGAGCCGTTGACGGGCTTCCGCTGCCGGTTGAGCAGGCGCTGCACGCGGGCCACCACGTACGACGGCATCCGCTCGTTGATCTCCTGGGCCAGCTCGACGAAGCGGAACGGGTAGCCCAGCTTGCGCACCGTGTACGAGAGGTAGGACGGGTCGACGGGGATGCAGTGCCCGCCGACGCCGGGCCCGGGGAGGAACTTCTGGAACCCGAACGGCTTGGTGGCCGCGGCCTCGATCGACTCCCAGAGGTCGACACCCAGCTCGTCGCAGAAGATCGCCATCTCGTTGACGAGGGCGATGTTGACGTGGCGGTAGGTGTTCTCCAGGAGCTTGGCCATCTCGGCCTCGCGGGTGCCGCTGACCGGCACGACCTGCTCGATGAACTGGGCGTAGAACCCGACCGCGCGGTCCTTGCAGGCCGGGGTGTAACCGCCGACGACCTTCGGGGTGTTGCGCAGGCCGTACTTGGGGTTGCCCGGGTCGATGCGCTCGGGCGAGAAGGCGAGGTGGAAGTCGGTGCCCGCGGTGAGGCCCGAGCCCGTCTCCAGGATGGGGCGGGCGACCTCGTCGGTGGTGCCGGGCCAGGTGGTGGACTCCAGGACCACCAGCGTGCCGGGGCGCAGGTTGCGGGCGACGGTGCCGGTGGCACCCTCGACCGCCGACAGGTCGGGGCGGTGGTCCTCGTCCAGCGGGGTCGGCACGCAGATGACGACGGTCCGGCTGTCCGCCAGGACGGACTCGTCCAGCGTGGCGGTGAAGCCGCCCGCCAGCATGTGCTCAAGGTCGGCGTCGGTGAGGTCGTCGATGTAGGACGTGCCCGCGTTGAGGGACTCGACCTTCGCGGAGTCGACCTCGAAGCCGACGACCCGCAGACCAGCCGCCGTGGCCTCCTTGGCCAGGGGCATGCCGACGTAGCCCAGACCGATGATGGCCAGGTCGTAGGCAGTCACTGGATGACCTTGGAACGCCGGAAACAACACTTCATGGTCGCAAAGGCTATCTCAAGTCCGAACGAGCTACGCCTAATGCGATTGAACGCATCGCAAACGACTGGGATCCCCGTTACCAACACGAGACCATCAACCGGCAATCGATCGGTAAATATCACGGTAAGTCTCCGCGATGCGGCTCCACGTACGCTTCGCCGCCACTTCGGCCCGTCCCGCCTCACCCATCTCGGCCCTTCGCCCCGGATCGTCACGTAGCCCCGCGATCGCCTTGGCCAGCGCCTCCGGGTCTCCCGCGGGCACCAGAAGCCCGGCTCCCTCGGAGCCCACGAGCTCGGAGAGGGCCGGAAGGTCGCTCAGCACGACCGGCTTGCCGAGGGCCATCGCCTCGACGGGTTTCAATGGCGTAACAAGTCGGCATACACGCAGGTCCTCGCGGGGACAGACGAAGATGTCGATGGCCGCCTGCGCTTGAAGGGCCTCGTCGGGACCGACCCGTCCCGGCAGGATCGCGATGTCGCCCAGGCCCAGTTCCTCGACCTGTTCGAGCAGCGCCGCCCGCTCCACGCCGTCGCCGACGAGCAGCACCCTGACCGGCGCGCCCTCGTCCCGCAGGAGCGCGGCCGCGTTGATCATGGTGGCGAAGCCCTCGTAGGCCACGATGCTCGACACCGAGCCCATCACGATCTCGCCGGGCTCGATGCCGTACGCGGCGCGGAAGGCCGCGCCGTCGTACTCGGCGCTGAGCAGCGCGTCGTCCACCGCGTTCGGCGCGAGATAGATTCGCTCCCTCGGCACCCCGCGTTCGACGATCTCGGCGGCCATCGTCTCCGCGAGGGTGACCACGGCGTCGGCGGAGCGCATGATGAACGCTTCGCGGTCGCGCTGGAGCACGTGCCGCTGGCTGCCGATGCGCTTGGGGTCGCGGGAGGCCCAGGTCTCCTCCAGGAAGCCCCGCACCTCGTAGACCATCGGCGTGCCGGTGCGTTCGCGCACCGCCAGCGCCACCGACCCGTTGCGGTGGTCGGTCGCGGCGTGCAGCACCTGCGGGCGCAGGGTCCTGACCAGCTCGGTCACCTCTCCGGCGCCGCGGATCATCCGCCCCTGCGTCTCGAAGGGCACCTCACCGCTCGGGATCAGCCGGTGGTAGGGGATCCCGTCGATCTCCTCGTACGGCGTCGCGTCGGCGTGCCCCTGCATCATCGGCCAGCCCCAGCTGGTCACGACGTGCGGGTCGAGCCCGGCGGCCTTCTGCGAGGTGACGATGCGGTGCGTGCGGACGGTGTACCCGGCCTGCGTGTACGGCAGCGCGTTGGTCACGCAGTGCAGCACCCGGCCCTGGAACCGCTCGCCCACGATCACCTTGGCCTTGGGCGGGATCGGGTTCGGCTGGATCGCGGCCAGTTCCCCGGCGTAGTAGGCGGCCCGCCGCTTGATGAAGGGATAGCGCGTGTGGGCCTGCAGCACCGCGGCGGCCTCGCTCATCCGGCCGGAGTCGAAGTGCTCCTTCGCCTCGCTCCACGGGCCCTTCACCAGGCGCATGCCGAGCTTGCGTACGACGATCTTGGCGCGGCGCGCGACGGGCCAGGCGAACCGGCCCACGACGGGGCGGACACTCGGCGGGAGCGTCTCGGCCGCCGCCTGCGCCACGCGTACCGGGTCGGACTTCACCTTGGTCGCCACGACCCGGGAGACGATCACCGGGTGCTGGACGAACCCCTTGATGAGCCCGCGCAGTCCGGCCCTGGCCGACTTCGCCGACACCGGTTTCGCGGGGGAACCCGGGGAGCCCGGGGGCGCCGGGGTGACCGGGGACGCCGGGAGCGTCGCGGGGACCTTCTCCTCGTCCTCGTCCGAGGGCCTCGCCGTGACGGTGGGCATGTCGGAGACCGGGGGCACGTCGGAGCCCGGGACCGCGTCCGGGGTCTCGGCGGGCGTCCCGGCCGGAGTCTCAGCCGATGTCTCGGCGGACGTCGCGGCCGTAGTTTCGGCGGACGTCTCAGCCGATGTCTCGGCGAGCGTCGCGACCGGGGTCTCGGCGGGCGTTTCCGTCGATGTCTCGATGGACGTCTCAGCCGGGGGCTCGGCGGATGTCCCAGCCGGAGTTTCGGCGGGCGTCGCGGCCGGGGTTTCGGCGGGAGTCTCGACGGCCGGAAGCGTCACCGAAGGAGGGGGTGTCGCTGGAACCGAGGATGTCGCCGGACCCGGGGGTTTCGCCGGAACCTTCGCTGGAACCGAGGGGGAGTCTGGCCTGTTGGCATCGGATACCACGCCGTGACCGTACCATAGGCAACGTTTGCCCCACTGCCGCATGAAAGGCGAGGTCAATGAGGGACTTTGCCCGTCCGGGCGCTGCTCAGGGCCCCGATAATCCCCTCGTCCTGCACGTGCTCGGCGCGCGCCCCAACTTCGTGAAGGGCGCCCCTGTGGTGCGCGCCCTCACCGAGCTCGGGGTACGGCAGGGCATCATCCACACCGGTCAGCACTACGACGCGCTCATGTCGGACGTGTTCTTCGCCGACCTCGGTCTCCCCGAGCCGATCGCCAACCTCGGCGTCGGTTCCGGCTCGCACGCACGCCAGACGGCGGCCCTGCTCGTCGGCCTGGAGGACGTGGTGCTTGAGCACCGTCCCACCCTGGTCGTCGTCTACGGCGACGTGAACTCGACGCTGGCCGCGATCCTCGTCTGCGCCAAGCTCAACGTGCCGACCGCGCACGTCGAGGCGGGCCTGCGCTCCTTCGACCGGGAGATGCCCGAGGAGGTCAACCGGATCGTCACCGACAGCCTGTCCGACATCCTCTTCGCCACCTCGCCGGACGCGCTCTCCCACCTGGCCGCCGAGGGCGTCGACCCGGCCCGGGTGCACCTCGTCGGCAACCCGATGATCGACAGCCTGTTCTCCGCGCTGGACCACCTCGACCCCGCCCCGGTCCGCTCCCGGCTCGGCCTTCCCGAGCGGTACGGGGTGGCCACCCTGCACCGTCCCGGCAACGTCGACGACCCGGCCTCCGCCAAGGAGCTGGTCGACGCCGTGCTGTCGGTGAGCGAGCGCCTCCCGATCGTGGTGCCGCTGCACCCGCGCGGCCGGACCCGTCTGGCGGAGGCGGGACTGGTGAACGGCGAGAACCTCCTCATCGTCGACCCGCTGGGCTACGTGGACTTCCTGTCGCTGGTGCGGGGCGCGACGCTGGTCGTCACCGACTCCGGCGGCGTGCAGGAGGAGACGACCATGCTGGGCGTCCCCTGCCTCACGGTGCGGCCCAACACCGAGCGGCCGATCACCATCACGCACGGCACCAACCGGCTCGTCACCCCCGCGCAGCTGGCCGCCGCCGCCGACCGCGCGCTGGCGGAGGGCGCGGCGACGCCGTCGGGCGAGCTGCCCCCGCTCTGGGACGGCAAGGCCGGTCCGCGGATCGCCCGGGTGATCGAGAGCTGGCTGCGCGGCGGCAACCTCTCACCGGCCGGTCAATCCGTACCGCCCAAATCCCTTTAAAACGGCTATTTCGGTACGGCTTTGGTCGTACGCTGGCACGACCCCTGACAAAGGCGATTCCCCATGAGCGATGAGACCCCAGAAGAGCCGAAGTTCCAGCGTCTCGGGCCGATCAACTGGCTGCCCGAGGAGCGCAAGGTCGTCGAGCGCCTTGAGGAACGCGTCCACGATCTGGAGCGGCGACTCGCCATCGCCGAGGCGCGGGCCGACTACGCGCAGTGGAAGCTGGAGTCGACCAAGGTGCAGCGCCCCTACCGGGTGGCCGAGGCACTGACGGGGGCCAAGGGGCCGGGGGTCACCGCGCTGCCGGGCAGGCTGCGTTCGGCGATGCGGGCCCGCAAGGGGCCCAAGCCGCCCCGCCCGGTGTCCGAGGTGGTCGAGGAGCTCGACAGGCAGGGGCCCGTGGTCGACGTACCGCAGGTCAAGTGGCCCGCCGGTCCGATCGTCCGCCCCGGCATGAAGGTCGCGGTCATCCTGGACGACTTCTCCCGGATGGCGTTCAAGTACGAGTGGGACCAGATCGAGTTCGGGCTCCGCGACTGGCCGCAGATCTTCGCCGAACGCCGTCCGGAACTGCTGTTCGTGGAGTCGGCCTGGCACGGCAACCAGGGCCGCTGGCGCTACCAGATGACCGGTACGAAGGCTCCCAAGCCCGAGCTGCTCGCCCTGATCGACTGGTGCCGCGCCGAGGGGATCCCCACGGTCTTCTGGAACAAGGAGGACCCGCCGAACTTCGACTTCTTCATCGACACGGCCAAGCTGTTCGACTACGTCTTCACCTGCGACGGAGACATGGTCCCCCGCTACCGCGAGGTGCTGGGCCACGACCGGGTCGACGTCCTGCAGTTCGCCGCGCAGCCCCGGGTGCACAACCCCATCCAGGAGAAGCGCGGGCGCGTGAACGACGTGGTCTTCGCGGGCATGTACTTCAGGGACAAGCACCCCGAACGCCGCGAGCAGATGGAAACCGTCATCGCCCCGATCCGCGAGCTCGGGCTGCACATCTTCGCCCGCAACGGCACCGTGGACCCGAAGTACGCCTGGCCGAAGGAATACGTCCCGCACATCGTGGGCGAACTCCCCTACGACCGGATGCTGGCCGCGTACAAGATGTACAAGGTCTTCCTGAACGTGAACTCGGTGCTCGACTCGCCGACCATGTGCGCCCGCCGCGTCTTCGAGCTGTCGGCCTGCTCGACGTCGATGGTCTCCGGCTGGTCCCGGGCCATCGAGGAGACCTTCGGGTCGCTGATCCCGATCGCCCGCGACGAGCTTGAGTCGTACAACCAGGTCCTGCACCTGATCAACAGCCCCGAGCTGCGCGCCCGCCAGGGGCACCTGGCCATGCGCGAGGTCTTCGACAAGCACCTGTTCTCGCACCGGGTGGACCAGATCCTGGGGATCCTCGGCAAGCCGGTGCAGCAGCGGACCCGGTCGATCTCGGTGGTCCTGCCCACCAACCGCGCCGCCCAGATCGAGCACGCGATCTCCTCGGTCGCCCGGCAGATCCACCGGCCCGTCCAGCTCGTCATGGTCCTGCACGGCCTCGACATCGACCCCGTCGTGGTCGCCGACAAGGCCCGGATGGCCGGGATCACCGACGTGGTGGTCCTGCCCGCCGACGAGTCGCTGTCGCTGGGCGCCTGCCTCAACATGGGCATCGCCGCCGCCGAGGGCGAGCTGATCGCCAAGATGGACGACGACAACCTGTACGGCGAGCACTACCTGTCGGACCTGGCCCGCTCCTTCGACTACTCCGACGCCGAACTGGTCGGCAAGGGTGCCCACTACGCCTACTTCGAGGGCAGCAACACCACCATGCTGCGCCTGCCCGGCCTGGAGCACCGCTACGCCTTCCTGGTCCAGGGCGGCACCTTCCTCGGCAAGGCCGACATGTTCCGTCACTACGGCTTCGAGGACGTCACGCGCGGCGAGGACACCCGGCTGGTCCGCCGCCTCAAGGAGGACCGCGTCAAGATCTACTCCGCCGACCGCTTCAACTTCGTCTACTGGCGCAGCGGCGACAAGACCATGCACACCTGGCAGGCCGACGACATCAAGCTCACCCGCAACGCCCAGTTCTCCTTCGCCGGACACCCCGAGTCACACGTCATGATCTGACCTTCGTCTTGGCTTGTGGTGGGACGGTTCCGGGCCGCGGGCCGGAACCGGCCACCTCGCCCAGCGGCACACGACCCCGGTGGTTCACGACTGTTGCGTCGCCAGCCGTAGGCCGAAACCGATCACGATGAGGCCCGTGAGTCGATCCAGGCCACGCTTGACCGATGGCCTGTGCAACCAGTCACGCACCAGACCGGTGAACCCAATGAGCAGGGCACTCCACAACAGTCCCTCGCAGACGTGAACACCAGCCAGCAGGACACCCATCGCGGCGTGAGGTACGTCGTCCGGCATGAACTGAGGAAGCGCCGCGACGTAGAAGGCACCCACCTTCGGGTTGAGCAGGTTGGTCAGCAAGCCGCGACGGAAGGCCGGGAACCATCGTCCGTCGCCGGACTGTTCGGGTACCGTCGCCTCACCTACAGGACCCTTACGACTACGCCAAAGCATCTGACCGCCCATCCACATGAGATAGGCGACACCCGCCCAGCGCAGCACCTCATAGGCGAGGTGAGAGGCCGCGAGAAGAGCGGCCAGACCGGCGGCTGTCAGAAGTCCCCATAGCAGCGTCCCGGCCTGGATACCGAGAACCACTGCCCAGGCCGACCTTCTACCGGCGAGCAGGGAAGTACGCAAGATCAGGGCCGTGTCCAAACCGGGCGTGAGGGTGAGCAGTCCCACGACAACGGCGAATGAAGTAATCGATCCGTAAACGTCCACAGGCCGTCACCGTACTCTCTGGCGCGAGGTTCCTTGTCGGAGGCACAGAGGTTCCCACTGCCCTGAAACGTCAAGGCCGACAGCCTCAAGGTCTCAATCGGTTGGCAACCTCTGTCGAGAAACGCGGCATCAGGTGGGTGGCTGTTCGTCGGCTTCCTGGCCGGCGGGTGTCGGGTGAGCGTGTCGGGTGGGTTCACGCTCCGGTGGGCGGGTGCTCCGGGCGGCCGTCGTTGGTGGCGGTTCTGGTGTGTCAGGCCTGCGGCCCGGCGGGCGCGCTGGTTACGGATTTTCACAAGCCGCCCGGAGCACCCACCCACCTCCGCGCACGGCCCGCCTCGCCATACGCCGTGCGGACCGTAGCCGCTTTCTCATAGGCCGCCCATCGTGCCCTGTGACGCTGAGGCAATCCGTACGGGACCGTCCGGGCAAGGCGCCGTAGCTGAAGCGCCCGTGCGGAAAGGAGCGCGGAGGCGCTCGCCGCAACCTGCGCCGTACGAAGCCCGGACAGCCGATCGCCGTTTCGTGGCGATGGGTCATCGGCGAATTACTTTGGGTTTTCCCTGGTAGGGCCACCGGGAGTCGTTCGGCTCTGCGAATCGGGTCTCCTCGTACCGTCTGTCGTCGTATCGTAACTTTACGTGACCGAACAATCACCGATGCCCTGGTGCTCGCTCAGCACGACACTCACCGCCGACGAATACCTCGTCCTCGACAGGATCCCCGATGGCCACAACGTCGTGAAGACGGAGGTCACGTGCGAGATCCAGGAGGGGCACCCGGGTCCCCACATGGCTCTGGGGCAGGCCTACGGGCCGGGACCGGACGCCAAGGAGTCATGGCTCCTGTGGGACGAACGCGTTCGAGAGCTTCGAGACCTCCTTCCCTGTGAGGCGGTGGACGCCGAGTCCGAGAACGTGTGCGTGCTGCCGCTGGAGCATCCCGGCCGCCACGGCTTCTGTCTCGACTGAAGCGGATCCGCTCTTTGACCGCTCTCGGGCTAAATGCGTCCTACGCCCGGTCCTCGCCGTCCCCGCCGAATTCCCTATCGGGCTCACGGCTTCGCCCTCGACGTCCGAGACGACTCCCGCTCGGCCACGACAGCACGACAGGAGGTCCGTTCCCTCATGGCGACGACCAGCGCCCCGATCCGCGGCCCGGTTCAGGCCGGTGAACGCGCGCTCGCGCCCGATCTCGCCCGTGGCTTCATGCTGTTGCTCATCGCCGTGGCGAACACCCCCTGGTATCTGTGGGGCCGGGAGCTCCGGGCCACCACGATCCATCCGCCCGGAGGTTCGGCGCTGGACCGGATCACCCAGGTGATCGCCATCGTCGGGGTGGACTTCCGGGTCTATCCGATGTTCGCGTTCCTGTTCGGCTACGGCATGGTGCAGCTTCTGTCGCGCCAGCGGGCCGCCGGGCACTCGGAGCGGGCCGTACGGGCACTGCTGCGCCGCCGAAGCCTGTGGCTGCTCCTGTTCGGGTTCGCGCACGCGGCACTGCTGTGGCAGGGGGACATTCTCGGCGCGTACGGCCTGGCCGGGTTCCTCCTCTCCTGGCTGTTCCTGCGCAGGAAGGACCGCACGCTGCTGGTCTGGGCCGCGATCGGCATGGGCGTCCTCACCCTGGCGACCCTGCTCAGCGCCGTGGGGGCCTACTTCGCCTCGGGTACGTCCCCTGAGGTCATCGGCTACCTGTCCTTCGGAGCGGCGAGCGTCGCCGAGAGCGATCCGCTCGCCGCGGCGTTGGAACGCCTGGCCTTCTGGCCGATGGTCGTGGTCGGCCAGGGCCTGCTGGGGCTCGTGCTGCCCATCGCGATCGTCCTCGGTTTCTGGGCCGCCCGGCGGCGGATCCTGGAACAGCCGGGCGAGCACCTGCCGCTGCTGCGCCGCGTCGCCGTCGTGGGCATCGCCGTCGGCTGGCTGGGCGGGCTACCGCACGCGGCGGCGGTCATGGGTGTGCTGAGGATCCCCGAGGAGTCGATGTTCGTCTTCGAGGTGTCCCAGACGGCCACCGGCCTGCCCGCCGGGCTGGGCTACGCGGCGGTGTTCGGGCTGGTCGGGCACCGGCTCGGGCGTCGGCGACGGCCCGGCCCGGTGTCCACGGCGGTGGCCTCGGTGGGCAGGCGGTCGATGTCGGCCTACCTCGCCCAGTCGCTGCTCTGCGCCCCGGTGCTGGCCGCGTGGGGCCTCGGGGTCGGAGCCCACCTGCACAGCGCCTCCGTGGCCGGGTACGCGATCGTCGTCTGGCTGATCACCGTGGCCGCGGCCTGCGGCCTGGAGCGTCGCGGCAGCCGGGGGCCCGCCGAGGTGCTCCTGCGTCGGCTGACGTACCGGACGCGGCACACACCCGCCCCCACCGCGGAGGCAGGACGGTAGCGGGTCAGGGAGCCGATCTCGCCGAGCCGTCCGCGACGTGGAGCCTGACGGTTCTCGCGTCCGACGCGGTCGCTCGATCTCGTCCCGCCGACCGGCGGTGCGATGCGCCGGGGTGGCGGCGGACACGCGGGTGGCCGAACCGGTTCCGGTGCGGCGGTAGTGCTGGCCGTACCCCGCACAGGCCGGTGGGCGGGGCCCCACACAGGCCGGTAGGCGGTATCGATCACGACCTGCTCGCGCCGACATGCTTACTGGCACCACACCACGCCATCAAGCAGAGAGCCTCCGATGCTCCCCTTCACCACCGTCACCTCCCCGTCGACCAGGTCCGCGTCCACCGGGCGCCGTGGCCTACCGGCCCTGGCCACCGCGGCCGTCGTCGCGCTGAGCAGCCTCGGCCTGGCCGTCGCCCCGGCCACCGCCGACGCCGCCCCGCGGACCGGTCCCGCCGACAGCATGCAGACGAGCCTGAACGACCTGGTCCGCGGCGGCGGCTTCCCCGCCGCCCTGGCGGCGGTGCGGGGCCGCGACGGGCGTACCCGCGACTACACCGCCGGTGTGGCGGACCTGAGGACGGGGGCGAGGGTTCCCGTCAACGGGCAGGTACGCGTCGGCAGCAACACCAAGACGTTCGTCGCCGTGGTCGTGCTGCAGCTGGCCGGGGAGGGCAGGCTCGACCTGGACGCGCCGGTGGAGGAGTATCTCCCCGGCCTGGTCCGCGGCAACGGCAACGACGGCCGGAACATCACGATCCGCCAGCTGCTGCGGCACACCTCCGGCCTGCCGGACTACGCCGGGGACCTGCCGCCTTTCTCCGAGTTCCAGCACCGCTACTTCGAGCCTCGCGAACTGCTCGACAGGGGCCTGGCCCAGAAGCCGGTGGCGGCTCCGGGCGCGGGGTGGAGCTACGCCAACACCAACTACGTCGTGCTCGGCCTGCTCGTACAGAAAATCACCGGCCGCCCGATCGGCGAGGAGATCACCGGCCGGATCATCAAGCCGCTCGGGCTGCGTGACACCTACTGGCCGGGCATCGGCGAGCAGGGGATCCGCGGCGCCCACCCCCGCGGCTACGCGTCCACGGGACCCGGTGCGCAGGGCGCCGCGTCCATGGTGGATGTCACGCGGATGGACCCGTCCATGGCGTGGGCGGCCGGGCAGCTCATCGCCACCCCGCGTGACGTCAACCGCTTCCTCGTCGCGCTGCTGGGCGGCGAACTGCTCAAGCCGACGCAGCTGGAGGAGATGAAGCACACGGTCGAGATGCCCGCGCCTCCGGCCGGTTGGGGCTACGGGCTCGGCCTGATGAAGATCAAGCTGAGCTGCGGCGGCCACGCGTGGGGCCACGGCGGCGATGTCCCGGGATACGAGACCCGCAACGGCGTGACCGAGGACGGCCGCTCGGCCACGGTCGCGGTGACCGCGCTGCCCGGCACACCGGCCGCCGGACAGCAGGTCAACGCCGCTCTCGACACCGCCCTCTGCGCCGGTAGGTAGGGCCACGAGCGGCCCCTTTCCCGGGGCCTCACTTTCCGGGGCCTCATTTCCCGCCCGCCGCCCCGGCGGTTCGTCGATTGGCGGGGCTACCGTTCCTGGCCGGTCGACCGGTAGACGCACACGTTCACGCCCGCGCCGCTGGTGACCGTGGAGACCAGTTCGAACGTGCGCAGGCCACCGTCGTCGGGGAAGATCGTCTTGCCGCCGCCGAGAATCACCGGCGAGATGATGAGCCGGAGCTCGTCGGCCAGGCCCTCGCCCAGGAGGGTGCGCGCGAGGGTGGGGCTTCCCATGACCACCAGGTCGCCGCCGTCGGTCTCGCGCAGCTTCCGGATGTGGGCGACGGCCTCGTCACCGGGGATGCGGGTGGTGTTGTCCCAGGTCAGCTCGTCGTCGCCCAGCGTCCCGGACACCACGTACTTCGGGATGGTGTTCATCCGGTCGGCGAACGGGTCACCGGCCCGTCCGGGCCACGCCGCGGCCATGGTCTGCCACGTGCGGCGTCCGAACAGCAGCGCCTCGGCCCCGCCCAGCGCGTCGTCGAAGGCGCCGCCGATCACCTCGGCGTCGAAGAACGGGTGTGACCAGCCGCCGTGGGCGAAGCCGCCGTCGGTGTCCTCCTGGGGTCCGCCCGGCGCTTGTACGACGCCGTCCAGGCTCACGAACTCAATGATCACGGTACGCATGTGATTACGCTCCTTGAGGGGGTGTGTCGCTGAGGTGTACGGCCACCGCTCCGGACGGGCCGGGCGGGATTCGGCCGGTCAGGCGAAGTTCTCGGACGTCCAGGCGTCCCACGCGGCCTGCTCGTCGCGGCCCGCGAAGTTCTGGTGGCCGAGGAAGAGGGCGTCGCCTCGGGCGGTGCCGGAGTGGATGAACCGGTACAGGCCCTCGTCCGTCCGTACGCCCAGGTTGACGGGCAGGTTCGCGTAGTAGACGACCCCGGCGGAGCCGTCGGGGAGCCGGACGCGGTCGCCCTCGCCGACGTCCGGCGTGACGCCCAGCGCCTCCGTGACGATCTTCCAGACGGCGTCCGGGCCGCCCGCTCCGGGCCGGACGGACGTGGTGACCGACGGGGTGCGTCCGGCGAAGTGGGTGAGGTACTGCCCGAGGGTCTCCAGGTAGATGGGCCAACCGGCCTTCATCGCCTCGAACTCGGTCTCCCAGTCGTCACCGAGCACGCCGCTGTGCACGAGCCGCAGCACGGTCGTGCCGCCGCCGCGTCCCTCGACGAGATACTCCATCGCCATGAACCGGCCGTCGGGATCCTCCTCGCCACGGGTCGCGAGGCGGGTGCCGGGCTCGTAGGCGGTGATCGTGGACCGCTGGGTGTGGCCCATCATCGTGAGGTGGGCGGGGCCTCCGGCGGACGTGCCCAGCTCGGTGCGTCCCATGAACCAGGAGTCGACGCCCGGCCCGGTCGCGATCGCGTCCCAGACCTGCTCGGGAGTGGCGGCGAGCTCGATCTCCTGGTTCAGCTCGAACGGGTGCGTCATCGGACACCTCCGGTGTGGATGCTCCCGGCTTTCCGCCGCGGGGAGGAGGTCAACGGTTTTCCTTCACGCTCGGGTGGAGGGCGACGACGATCCGGTGGTCACGGCCGCTCTCGGCGGACTCGTCGTGGTACTTGGACACCAGGGCCGCGACGGCCCCGGCGAGCTCCCCGGCGAAGGCGGCCCGGTCGGCGGCCGAGGCGAAGCGCACCTCGCCGTCGATCGCGAAGGTCGCGACGCGCTTGCGCGCCTTGGCTGCACCGGTGATGAGCGCCCCGACGTCGCGGACCAGCCGGGCCGCGACGGCCAGCATCCAGCTCGCCGACAGCTGGTCGGGGGAACGGGCCGGGTCGGGCTCGACGGACGCGAGCGCGGTCGGGGAGATCACGTAGGAGGCCGCGGTCGCGCGCATGATGCGCTCGTTGACGTTGCCCTTGCGCCGCTCCTCGATCATCTCGACGAGCCCGTGCGCCTCAAGCGCCTTCAGGTGGTAGTTGACCTTCTGCCTGGGCAGGCCGACCCTGGCGGCCAGCATGGTCGCGGAGCCGGGCTCGCTCAGCTCGGCCAGCAGCCGGGCCCGGATGGGGTCCAGCGAGGCCTCGGCGGCGGCCGGGTCCTCGATCACGGCGATGTCCTGCATGTTCGACAGGCTATTGCCGACAAATTAACTTGTCAAGGAAGTCTTATTTGCCGGTACGCCGCCCCCTCACAGACCGGGAAACCCGGTCCCGCCTCCGGCCTCCTCCGGAGGCGCGGACCCCGGTTTCCTCCGGCCCGCCTCGCCGGTGAGGCGGGCCGGAGGTTCGTCACGGGCGGCGATCCCCGGTCTCGGCGAGGGGCTCGGCGGTGACGCCCCTGAAGTGCTCGACGATGCGCGCGTAGCCGTCGAGCGCGTGGCCCCCGGCGATCGCCTCCTCGATGAGAGCCCTGGTGTACTCGGGCATCGCGGCGTCGACGCCCCGGGCCCGGCTCTCGTGGATGAGGTGTTCGACCGGGGGCAGCTGGGTTTCGAGCGTGGCGTCGGTGGCCCGATACTCCCCCGCGTCGATCTGACGGGCGTACTCCGTCATGAACGAGGCCACGCTGGTGAGCCAGCCGGTCGCGTACGGCAGGAAGGTCGTCGCCGTGATCTTCTCGCTGCCGACCAGGGCGAGGGCGTGCATGAAGCTGTTGAACGTCCCCCACATGATGCCGAGCAGGGCCACGTCGTACAGCGACGGGATGCCCGGGTCGGTGCTCAGATGGCCGGTCCCGCCCCCGAGCAGTTCCAGCGTGGGCCGGTGAGCCGCGAAGATCTCGTGAGGCCCGCCGTACAGGATGACGGCCTCGGGGGTGCCGATGCCCGGCGGCGTCATCATGATCGCCCCGTCGAGGTATCCGGCACCGTGGCCGTCCGCCCACCCGGCCGTCGCGCGGGCCTGGTCCGAGGTGCCGGAGGTGAGGTTCACCAGGACGCGGCCCGTCAGGGCGTCGCCCACCGGGCCGAGGATCTCGCGCACGGCGTCGTAGTCCCGTACGCAGACGATCACCAGCGGGCTCGCCGCGACCGCCTCCGCGACCGTGGACGCCGCGACCGCTCCCGCCGCGACCAGCTCGTCGGCCTTGTCGCGGGTACGGTTCCACACCGTCGTCCGGTGGCCCCCGGCCAGGAAGGCACCGGCCAGGGCCCGGCCCATCAGGCCCAGCCCGATGACCGTCACCGCCGGACGGCCGTCGGTCCTGTCACTGCTTGTCGTGCGAGTCATCCGCTCGTTCCCCGTTCGCTGACACGGCACCGGTGGCTCCGGCCCGCGATCAGCCTCGCAGCGCCTGTCACGGCCTGAAAGTGGCAGGACTGACGACATACACCAAATTCCCGCCATAGAATGACGATCATGAGAGCCGGTTCCGTCGCCCTGGCCGTGATCAACGACGACTCCATCCCGATGTGGGACATGTACGAGCTGGGCATCGCCTGCACGGTCTTCGGCGTGCCCCACACCGACCTCGCCGACCCCTGGTACGACCTGTGGCTGTGCGGTATGCGGCCGGGCACCGCGCACACCGGATCCGGCTTCGCGCTGAACACCCCCCACGGGATGGACCGCCTGGCCGACGCCGACACCGTGATCGTTCCCGCGGTGCCCGAGGCCTGCATCGACGGCGGCCTGGAGCTCCCAGAGGAGCTGCTCCGGGCGCTCCGCCGGGCCGCCGCCGCCGGGGCGCGCATGGTCTCCCTGTGCAACGGCGCCTTCGCGCTCGCCGCGGCCGGGCTCCTGGACGGCCGTCGCGCCACCGCCCACTGGTCGCACATCCCCACCCTGGCCAGGCGCTATCCGAAGGTGCTGGTCGACGAGTCGGTGCTGTACGTCGACGACGGCGACGTGCTCACCAGCGCCGGTCTCAGCGGCGGGCTCGACCTGTGCCTGCACCTGGTCCGGCGCGATCTCGGCGCGCGGGTGGCCAACCAGCTGGCCCGTCTCATGGTGGTCCCCGCGCACCGGCCGGGCGGCCAGGCCCAGTTCGTGGAGCAGGTGGTGCCCGCGACCGGCGACGGCGGCATCGCTCCCGTGCTGCACTGGGCCGTGGAGAACCTCGACCGCCCGCTCACGGTCGAGGCGCTGGCCGAACGCGCCGGGATGAGCCCGCGCACCTTCCACCGGCACCTGCGTGCCGCCACCGGGACCACCCCGATGAGATGGCTGCTCAACCAGCGGCTCGCGCGGGCGCAGAGCCTGCTGGAGTCGACGGACCTGCCGGTCGACAAGGTCAGCGAACACAGCGGGCTCGGCACCGCGAACAACCTGCGCCACCACTTCGCGCTCCATGTCGGGGTGTCGCCCACCGACTACCGGCGCGCCTTCCCCTCGGCCTCCCCGGCGGGGGACGGCCACGCCTGACCGTCGCCCGTCCGGCCGAGGGCGCGCGTTCGGGGCAGTACGGCGCACGCGACGACGGCCCCGTCCCGGAAAGATCCGGGACGGGGCCGTCGCGAGTGCCCGGGGCGGTGGTCTCCGGGTTCCCCGGGATCTCCCCGCGGAACCCGGCCGCCCCGGGTCACGGACTAGCGGACGCCTCGCCTGCCGTACAGGCTCACCGCCAGGATGACGCCGACTGCGGCCAGGGCGATCTGGATGATCAGCTCGATCCAGTCGATACCGGACGTGGCGGAGACTCCGAGGGCTCCGGCGATCGCGGTGCCGATAAGTGCTGCGACGATACCGATCACGATGGTCAGCCAGATCGGGATGCCCTGCTTGCCGGGCACGACGAGCCGACCCAGGGCACCAATGATGGCGCCGATAACGATGGCGGTAATGATGCCGGTGACTGTCATGTTCCACGCTCCCTGTCTGCTCAGCTGCCAGGCGTATGCCCTGGGAAAGAGGAACAACACATAACGGGATGCCCCGAATTAGTGGCCGCCCCCACGGGACACACCCTGAGCTCGTACGGGACACGTCGTAAGGGGGTCGCGAATCGGTCCCGATCGGGGTTCGAAGGTGGGCGTACCGGTGCCGACGACGGGAAATCGGCGGCCTACCTCGGCGTTCCCCGCGGTGTGCCCGGCGCGGGGAGTGGCGCGGCCCGGCGGGGATCGGCGGAGCGCAGGCCCGGTGTCACCGGGGACGAGGGCTCCGGCGGGCAGCTCCCCGCCCCCTCGGGAACCGCTTCACCCGGCCCCTTCTCCCGGTGCCGCCGCTCCATTCGCCGCTTTCCCCGGGCCTCGTTCCGTACGCCGCTTTCCCGTGTCGCGACCCCGGTTACCTCACGCGCGACACTTTCCTTACCGGCCTTCCTTGGCGGTCGCGGAAAGGGCGTGAATACGGGTTCCGGCCCGGCATGTCCCGCTTAATCGCGGGTCATATGGCGGTTACGGGCGCGAGCCGATCCTCCGGGTTCTCCTCACGCGGACGGGCATTGTCACGACAACTCCCTCGCTCTGCGGCCCCTGGTGCTGGAGGAACGAACAGGGACAGAGCAGCAGGTAAGGGTGGTTGGGCGTGGAGTGACACACGTCCGGCGGAGCCCTTTCCCCCCAGATCGGACGGGACATCGCACCGCCAATGCCATATCACCCCCTCACCCCCTTTGATTCCCGGTGACCACGACATAACGCTTATAAGGGAAATATCATGACAGTGCGTTAATGGCGTGGGTAAAAACTTCCCGAAAACGCAGCGAGGCAGCCCCGCCGATCCATTCAGATCGTGATGATCACCCCATGACAGATCCTCACGAGATCAATCCACGTAAGGCCCTGGAACTCGGCATGGACCGGCCCATCTCCCGCCGGGACTTCTTCGATGGGGTGATCACGGCCACCGGGATCGCGGCGGCGTGCTCACTGCCCGGGATCGGCGGGGGAGACACCCACCCCCCGCGTACGGAGGATCTGGAGCTCTCGCCTGACATGTCCTACCCGCCGTCCCTCACGGGGTTGCGCGGCGACACCGCCGAGGCGCTGAGCGTGCCGCACGCCCTCCGCGACCGGCGGTTCTGGCCGCACGCGGGGACCCCGGAGCCCACCGGCGAGCACTACGACCTGGTCGTGGTCGGCGCGGGGATCAGCGGTCTCAGCGCGGCCCACCGGTGGCTGGAGCGCGATCCCGGCGCGCGGATCCTGATCCTCGACAACCACGACGACATCGGCGGGCACGCCCTGCGCAACGAGTTCCGCCCGGAGGCCAGGAAGGGGCCGCTGGTCGCGTACGGCGGCTCGCGGTCGATGGAGCGCCCGTCCGCGTGGACCCCGGAGGGCATGGACCTGCTCGCCAAGCTGGGCGTCCACCCCGAGAGGCACGGAGAGCCCCCCGGCCGGGGCCTGTACGCGGACCTGGGAATGCACGACGGCGTCTTCTGCGACCGGGAGACGTTCCGCGAGGAGAGGCTCGTCGTGTTCACGCCCGGCAAGAGCGCGCCTCGCTGGATCGCCGAGCTGCCCGTCGCGGAACGAGCCAGGAAGGACCTGCTCATGCTGTACGGCGATCCGCCCGACTGGTTCCCCGGGCTGTCCGCCGAGGAGAAACAGGCGCGGCTGGCCCGGCTGACCTACTCGGGTTTCCTCAGGGACGTCTGCGGGGTCCACCCGGACGTGCTGGCGTTCGTCAGGACCATGCCGAGCGAGGAGTGGGCCTACGGCTCCGACGCCTTCGGCGCGATCGACGCCTGGGGCAGCGCCGACGAGTACCGGTACGCGGGGTTCCAGGGGCTCGGGCTCGACAGGTCCAAGCCGTCCAGGTACAACTCCCCGACCGTGATCAAGGAGTGGGACGCGGACGAGCCGCGCGCCCGCCGCTTCCCCGAGGGCAACCACGCGATCGTCCGGATGCTGGCCGCCCGGATGATCCCCGGCTTCGCCACGACCGGTGGCGCGAAGGACATCACCACCGCGGGCTTCGACTACCGCGCGCTCGACCGGCCGGGCAACCGGGTCCGCGTACGCCTGTCCAGCCCGGTGGTCTCAGCCGCCAACGACAACCTCCCCTGCGCGGCCGGCGGCGCCACGGTCGGCTACTTCGACGGCGAGCGGGTGAGGACCGTACGGGCGGGCGGCGTGATCATGGCCTGCTGGAACTCGATGATCCCCTACCTGGTCGACGACCTCCCGCCCGCGCAGCGAGCGGCCCTGCGGCGGGCGGTCAAGGTGCCCCTGCTGTACGCGACCGTCCAGCTCCGCGACTGGCGGGCCTGGCGGAGGATGGGGATCAGGCGCGCCAGGTTCACCGGCGCCCGCTGGTGCGTGGCCGAGCTCGGCGACCCGATCGACATCGGCGCCTACCGGTGCCCGAGGAGGCCCGAGGAGCCGATCGCCGCGCACCTGGTGAGCACCCCCGTCACACCCGGCGTGTCACCCGCGCACGGCTCGGTCGCCGGACGGCACGCCCTGATCGAGACGCCGTACGAGCACCTGGAGTACGGCATCCGCGACCAGCTCACCCGGCTGCTCGGGCCGGGGGGCTTCGACGCGGCCCGCGACATCGAGGCGATCACGATCAACCGGTGGGGACACGGGTACGCGCCGGAGTACGCCACCCCGTGGGACCTCGACTTCTACCCCGACGGGCAGCCCCCGGCGGCCGTCGCCCGCAGGCCGCACGGCCGGATCGCGATCGCCAACTCCGACTCCGTGCCCGCCGCCCGCGCCGACGCGGCCGTCACCGCCGCCTACCGCGCGGTCGCGGAGCTCCAGGACAGGCCCCCGCTCCCCTCCCGCGGGCCGCTCCTGGCCTGATCCCACGGATTCCACGGCACCCCCGTGGACTTCCGCGTCCGGAGGGGCCCGCTCAGTCTGGTCTTCTCAGCCCGGTTTCCTCAGCCTGGTGAAGGCCCAGTTCATGCTGGGTTCGACCGCCCAGCGGGTGACGCGCCGCACCGGCGCCGTACACAGCAGGGCGGCGAGCCCGACCCCGAAGAGCGCCACGGCCGCCACCCCCGGCAGGGTCTGCGACCAGTCGCCGTAGAACCGCTCGGCGACCTTCACCACCAGGCCGTGGAGGAGGTAGGCGTACATGGTCGCCATGCCGAGCCCGGAGTACCAGGTTTGCCTGGACGGGGTGATCGCCAGGAACGCGGCGACGAGCACCGCGCCCGCGACCAGCATGCCCAGGCGAATCAGGCTGCCGGTGAGGTCGTCCACCCCGATCGCGTCGTTGGCGTGCCGCCAGCGGATCCACTCGGTCTTCACGGAGGTGTGGATGGCGAACGCCAGGACCGCTCCGGCGGCCAGGGTGACCGCGCCCGCGATCCGGACCCACCGCTTCTTGAGCCACTCGAAGTGCTCGGGCCGCAGCATGAGCCCGAGCACGTAGAACGGGAGCAGGCCGAGGGTGCGGTTCATCGACAGCTCGTCGGGGAGGTTGCTCATCCCCGACAGCAGCGACAGCCCGACCGCGACCACCAGCGGCCACCGCAACTGCTGCCAGACCGGCGTGGACAGCCGCCACAGGAACAGCGACATCAGGAACCAGGTCAGGTAGTACGGGTCGAGGAGGCTGATGTCGAGCTTGCCGTACAGGAAGAGGCGGGGCAGCGAGTAGATCAACTCGAAGATCACGTACGGGACGGCGAGGGTGCTGATCAGCTTGCGCGCCTTGCCCGACGAGAAGGTGAAATTTCGTGACAGGTAGCCGCTGAGCACGATGAACAGCGGCATGTGGAACGTGTACACGAAGAAGTAGGCGGCGTGCGCGGCCGGGACGTCCCGCAGGTCCTCGATCAGGTGGCCGGACACGACCAGGGTGATCGCCAGGAACTTGGCGTTGTCGAAGAACGGGTCCCTGGCCGCGGCGGGCGGGAGGACGGCCCGCAGCGGGGTTGTGACGCTCACAGCCCCGGACGGTAACCGGACCCGCCCAACACCCGGCGAACAGCCGGTGACGCGCGGGGAAATCCCCGCCGCGAACCGTCCTCCCGGGCGCCGCGCGACCGCCCGTCGCGCTCGCGGCCACGGCACGACGACCGCGCGCCCGCGCAGGTACGCGCGTACCCGCGCGAGTGATCCCGCTCGCCGCCGTACGGTCGCCCGCCGCATGTCCGCGCGCCCTATGTCCGCGCGCCGACGCGCCTCGGGCGCGGGCTCGCCGGACCCGTCCGCACGGGCCGCGGGTGGCCGCGCGGGTGGTTAGCGGGCGGTTACGGGACGCCGACGGCGGCGGCGCTGGCGTCCCAGAGGGCGCGGGCCAGCGCGGGGTCGGTCATCCTCCTGGGAACGGCCGCCGGGGCGCTCTTGGCGAAGTAGCGGCCCGGATGGGCGGCGCCGTCCGCGTGGGTGGCGAGGTGGACCATGGTGCTCGCCCCCTCCTCGACGGTCTGGCCCATGCCGGGAACGTTCATCACCATCCACATCATGAACGTCGACGGGGCGAACTCCGTCTTGATCACGCCCGGATGGAAGCAGGTCGCGGCCACCCCGGTGCCCTGGAGGCGGCGGGCCAGCTCGACCGTGAACAGGGCGCCCGCCTGCTTGGTGTCCCCGTACTGGAGCCAGCCGCTCCAGCGCCGCCGCTCGCGGTCGAGGTCGGACGGGTCGAGGCCCCCGGTCTTGCCCGCCCGGGAGGTGGTGGTGATCACCCGCCCCGTGACCCGTTCGAGCAGCAGGCTCGTCAGCAGGAAGGGCGCCAGGTGGTTGACCTGCATCATCGTCTCGTGGCCGTCGCGCGTGAGCGTGCGCTTGGTGGTCATGACACCCGCGTTGTTGACGAGGACGTCGATCCGCTCGTAGCGGGACAGCAGCTCGGCCGCCAATCTACGCACATCATCCAAAAAGGTGTAATCGCAGGTGAAAGTATCCGGAACCGCCCCGGAGACCTCCCGCACCCTTTCCGCTACCCGAGCTGTCTTGTCGGGATTACGGCCGACCAGAACTACTGTCTGCCCGCGCCTCGCGAGTTCCACTGCGGCAGCCGCGCCAATTCCGGCACTAGCCCCGGTAATCACACTAATCATCAGATCCTCCACTGCGCAAAAACCTTATTCGGTGCTAGTCTCCTGTGCGATCTTCCGGAGGCGTATCCACCCCTAAACCGGCACGAGCCTCCACACGCTCAGAGGTTGGGACGAGTGGACATGGGCTCTAGAAACCGCTCGATTCGGTTCAAGATTTTCTTGCTGTTGCTCCTGCCGCTGCTGTCACTGAGCGCGCTGTGGGGCTTCGTGCTCAACCTGACCGTCGGCGACGGCATCGCGCTCCTCAGGGCGAACGCCCTCTACCAGACGGTGGGCGTCACCTCCACCGAGCTGGGTCTCCAGCTCCAGGCGGAGCGGACGCAGTCGTCGGTGGCGATCAGCTCCCGGGTCCTCACCAGCGGGATGGGCGACCAGCGGGCCCGTACCGACCGCGCGGTCGAGGGGTTCAGGCAGGCGGCCTCGGCCGACGATTCCGGCAGCCCGGAACTGCGTAATTCGCTGGACGAGCTGCTCCGCCAGCTCGACAGGCTCCCGAGCGTCCGCTCGGGCGTCGACAGCGGGCAGCACACGCGGCTGGGCGTGCTGTCGAACTACAACCAGATCCTCGACGCGGTCTTCCTGGTGTACGACCAGATGGCCGCGGTGCCCGACCTCTCGATCTTCCAGCAGGCCGCGGCCATGCAGGGGATGGGCAACGCCCACGACATGATCGCCAGGGAGAACGCGCTGATCAGCGGGGCGCTGATCGACTACCGGCTGTCCGAGGAGGAGCGCAAGGCCTTCGGCGAGTACGTCGCCACCCGGCGCTTCCTGCACACCCGGGGCGCGGCCTCGCTGGATCCCGAGCTGGGCGCGCAGTACCGCGACACCTTCGCCTCCGCCGCCTACGAGAAGTTCACCGACCTGGAGAAGGCCATCGCCGGGTCGACCGGCGGCCGGCTGGCCCCCGAGGCGAGCAAGTGGAAGGCGACCACCAACGCGATCTCGACCTGGCTCGACAAGGTCAACCTCGCCTCCTCCAAGATCCTGGCGGATCGGGCCCAGGAGGTCGCCACCGGCGTCCTGGTCCGGATCGTGATCGCCGGTGGCGTCGGCCTGATCGCGGTGGTCGCGTCGATCATCATCTCGGTCCGCTTCGGCCGCCGCCTCGCCGCCGAGCTGGCCGGGCTCCGCTCGGCCGCCCTGGACCTGGCGGACGTGCGGCTCCCCCGCGTCGTGGACCGTCTGCGGCGCGGCGAGGAGGTCGACGTACGGGCCGAGGCGCCGCCGATCCAGGCGGGCGGCTCGACCGAGGTGCACGACGTGGCCCACGCGTTCGGCTCGGTGCAGCGCACCGCCGTGGAGGCCGCCGTCGGCCAGGCGAACCTGCGGCGCGGTGTCAGCCAGGTCTTCGTGAACCTGGCCCGGCGCAAGCAGAGCCTGCTGCACCGCCAGCTCACCCTGCTCGACAGCATGCAGCGCCGGGCGACCGACCCCGACAGCCTTGAGGACCTGTTCCGGCTGGACCACCTGACCACCCGCATGCGGCGGCACGCGGAGGGCCTGATCATCCTGTCCGGCGCGTCGCCCGGCCGGTCCTGGCGCAAGCCGGTGCCGGTGATCGACGTCCTGCGGGCCGCGGTCGCCGAGGTCGAGGACTACACCCGGGTCAACGTGGTGCCGGTGCCCGACGTCTCGCTCGACGGGGCCGCGGTCGCCGACATCACCCACCTGGTGGCCGAGCTGATCGAGAACGCCACGATCTTCTCGCCGCCGCAGACCACGGTGACCGTGCGCGGCGACGTGGTGGCCAACGGGTTCGCCGTCGAGGTCGAGGACCGCGGCCTGGGCCTGAGCGTCGAGGAGTACGCGGCGATCAACGAGCGGCTGGCCAGCCCGCCGGAGTTCGACCTGGCCGACAGCGACCGGCTCGGCCTGTTCGTGGTGGGCCAGCTCGCCTCCCGGCACGGTGTGCAGGTCATCCTGCGCGGCTCGCCGTTCGGCGGCACCACGGCCATCGTCCTCATCCCCCGCCCGGTGATCGCCCAGCAGGGCTCGCCGCTCGCCCTCACCGCGGAGCGGCCGTCCTTCACCGCCGAGCGCGTCGACGGTCGCCCGGGAGACGGGCGTCCCGGAGAGGTGTCCGAGTCCGCCCCGCCCGGCGCGCTCGCCCCCCCGGCCAACGGCAACGGCCTCCCCCGCAGGACCAGGCAGGCCTCCCAGAACCAGCCGAACCAGCCCGCCTCCGCCCCGTCCCTCAGCGTGGTGACGGACCTGCCCGCACGCACCCCGTCCCCGTCCCCGGGCCCGGGCCAGGCCGTGCCCACGGGCCGCGAGGCGGGATGGGACACGGGCTGGAACGCGGACTGGGACACGTCCTCCCGCGACGCGCCCCAGGGACCGCCCCAGGAGCCCCGTGAGTCCCACCAGACGCCTCGGGAGGCCCCGCCCAGGGACAAGGGTGGCAACGGCGGTCCGACACGCCAGACGGCCACACAGCCCCCCACGGGGCCGGGCGGGCTGCCCCGCCGGGTCCGGCAGGCGAACCTGGCGCCTCAGCTCCGCCAGGAGGCCGAGCCCCCCGACCCTGAGCCGAGGGCGGAGCCGAACGAGGAGCGTTCGCCCGACGAGGTCCGCGCGCTGTTCTCCGCCTTCCAGGCGGGGGCGCGACGCGGTCGCGAGGAGCAGGACAATGACTTCGCGCACCATACGACAGGCGACAAGGGGGACAAGTGACCGGGAAATTGACCAACACCGGCGAGCTGAACTGGCTCCTCGACGACCTGACCACCAGGGTGGGCGCGGTACGCCAGGCGGTGATCCTCTCCACCGACGGGCTGGCCGTCGGATTCTCGAAGGGGCTCCTGCGCGAGGACGCCGAGCATCTGTCCGCGGTCGCCGCCGGATTCCAGAGCCTGGCGCGCGGAGCGGGACGCCACTTCGGCGGCGGCGAGGTGCGCCAGACCATCGTGGAGATGGAGTCGGCGTTCCTGTTCGTCACCGCCGCGGGACAGGGCACCTGCCTGGCCGTGCTGAGCAGCTCCGACGCCGACGTCGGCCACATCGCGTACGAGATGGCGATGCTGGTCAAGCGGGTCGGCCAGCACATCTCCACCAATCCACGCCAGGGTCTCTCGTGAGGAAGGGAGCGGGCGGCCGCGTCGTCGACGGACCGTTGGATCCCCGAGACCGGTGCCGGAGGTCCGGATGACACACTGGATGGACGAGGAGGCCGGGCCGGTCGTCCGGCCGTACGCGCTCATCGGGGGTCGTACCCGCTCCTCCGGTGACAAGCTGGATCTGGTCGCGATGGTCACCTCGACGCGCGGCACCCCGTCCGGGGGGTTCGTCCCAGGCCCCGAGCAGGAACGCATCCTCTCCATGGTCACCACTCCGACCTCGGTCGCCGACGTCGCCTCGGACCTCAACCTGCCGCTCGGCGTGGTGCGGGTCCTGCTCGGCGATCTACAGGATCACAAGCTCATCTCGATCGGGCGCGCCTCCGCGAGCGAGCGCATTCTCAAGGAAGTGATCAATGGACTTCGGGCCCTCTGACGAACCCGTCGCCCTCAAGATTCTCATCGCGGGTGGCTTCGGGGTGGGCAAGACAACGCTTGTGGGCGCCATCAGCGAGATCCGGCCGCTCCGCACCGAGGAGGTCCTCTCCGACCGGGGCATCGGCATCGACGACGTCGACGGTGTCGAGGGCAAGACCACCACCACGGTCGCGATGGACTTCGGCCGCATCACGATCAGGGAGGGCCTGGTCGTCTACCTGTTCGGCACGCCGGGCCAGGAGCGCTTCTGGTTCATGTGGGACGAGCTGTCCTACGGCGCGCTGGGCGCCGTGGTGCTCGCCGACACCCGGCGGCTCACCGACTGCTTCCCCTCGATCGACTACTTCGAGCAGCGCGGCACGCCGTTCATCGTGGCCGTCAACTGCTTCGACGGCGCCGACCGGCACGAGGCGGAGGACGTGCGCGTCGCCCTGGACCTCGACGCGAACGTGCCGGTGCTGCTCTGTGACGTGCGCCGCCGCGTCTCGGCGAAGACGGTGCTCGTGACGCTCGTGGAGCACTCCCTGAGGGTGCTGACGGCCAGCCAGAGCTGAGGAGCGGGCCGGGGTCGCCCCGGCCCCCGGTACCGGGGGCCGGACGCCGGCTCGGACGCTACGGCCGGGGGGCGGGCGCGCCGGCCGATGGGGCCGCGAGAGGCGTCACAGCGCCCGCAGGCCGCTGATCAGTTCCCTCAGGAGGTTCTCCGGGGGCATGGAGGCGGCGGGAAGCGGCGACCGTACCAGGATCAGGCCCTGGTCCAGCAGGTCGCCCAGGAGGACCCTGATCACGCCGACCGGCAGGCCCGCGTCCGAGGCGATCTCCACGATCGGGCGTGCCCGCCTGACCAGGTTGAGCAGCCGCCGGTGCTCGGAGCCCAGGTTCGCCCCCGAGGCGACCGGCACACCCGTCGCCACCGCCATCGCGAGCATGTCGAACGAGGAGGACGACGCCCGGGTGCGCCCGCCGGTCATCGCGTAGGGACGGACGACGGGACCGGCCTCCTCGTCGACCCACTCGACGTCGTCTTTCATTGGCCCGCCATCCGGGGGCCGGTGGCCAGGTGCTGGCCGACACGGGTGACCAGGCGGGCCATCTCGTAGGCGATCAGGCCCACGTCGGCGGCGCCGGTGGTCATGACCGACAGGCAGCTTCCCTGACCCGCGGAGGTGACGAAGAGGAACGCGGCGTCCATCTCCACCATCGTCTGGCGTACGGCACCACCGCCGAACTGCAGGCTGGTGCCCTTGGCGAGACTCTGGAAGCCGGAGGCGACCGCGGACAGATGCTCGGCGTCCTCCTTGCTCAGCCCTCGGGACGAGGCCATCATCAGCCCGTCGTTGGACAGGATCAGCGCGTGCGAGACGTCCGCCACACTCGTGACGAAGTCATCCAGAAGCCAATAAAGCTCACCCGGCACGTGGTTAAACCCCTTCCCCTCTGATGATCTCGTTGGTCGCCGGCCCCCACCGGCTCGGTGAATTCGTCGCCGCCGGTCCGCGCCCGCGAGTGTCGCCGGGCCGCGCCCACGACCTCCGGCCGAGGCCCGGCGAACCCGGTCCCGCCGCTCCGCTCCCGTACCGGCGCTCCCGGCTCATCGCCCGGCACCGCCGTCCTCGTCGTCGGCGCGGCCACGCTGCCAGCCGGACTGCAGGGCGCTCATCAGCGCCCTCGTCTCCTCGGGCGACCGTTCCCCGGTCTCGATCTCGGCCCCGCGCGGGCGGGGCTGGGGCTCAGGTGCCCGGCGCGGCGGCAGGTTCGCCTGCCGCACCCGGCGGGGCAGGCCGTCGGCACCGCGCCGCTCCGGCTTCCACAGGTCCGCGGGGATCGGGACCTCCCCGGAGTCGCCGGGCCGCTCCACCCGTTCCACGACGGTCTCGCCGCGCCGCTCCACGGACTCGGGCCGCACGCTGATGACGGTGAGCACCGGCGGCTCCAGCGGCTCCTCGACGGGCTCGGGGTCCCCGAGCAGCTGCTCGGGGATGAGGACGACCACCCCGGTGCCGCCGTACGGCGAGGCGCGCAGCGCCACCTCGACCCCGTACCTGGCGGCCAGCAGCCCGACCACGGCGAAGCCCAGCCGGTCGGTGTCGGCCGGGTCGAACTCCGGCGGGCTGGCCAGGCGCTCGTTGATCGCGGCGCGCTTGTCGTCGGTCAGCCCGAGCCCGCGGTCCTCGATCTCGACCGCGAAGCCCCGCCCGACGAGCTCGCCCCGGACCGCGACCTGGCTGCCCGGCGGGGAGAAGACGGTGGCGTTCTCCAGCAGCTCGGCGAACAGGTGCATCATGTCCGCGGCGGCGTTGCCGACCAGGGTGGTACCGCCCGTCGGGTAGATCCGCACCCGGGCGTAGTCCTCGACCTGGGCCGCGGCCCCGCGCAGCACGTCCTCCATCGGCACCGACGAACGCCACTTGCGGCCCGCCGCCCCGCCGGACAGGATCACCAGGCCCTCGGCGTGGCGGCGCATGCGGGTGGTGAGGTGGTCGAGCCTGAAGAGGTTCTCCAGCGCCGCGGGGTCCTCCGCCTGCTTCTGCATGCCGTCGAGCAGCTTGAGCTGGCGCTGCAGCAGCGACTGGCTCCGGCGGGCGAGGTTGCGGAACGCCTGGGAGACGCCCTCGCGCAGCCTGGCCTGCTCCACGGCGGCGTCCACGGCGCTGCGCTGGACACTGTTGAAGGCGGCGGCGACGTCGTGGATCTCGGCCGTGCTGCCCGGCGGGTTCAGCGCGGGCGCCTCGGCCGCCACGTCCACCCTGTCGCCCCGGCGCAGCTTCTCCATGACCCTCGGGAGCCGCGCCTGCGCCAGCTCGATCGCGGCCCGCCGCACGGCGGCGAGCTCCTTGGTGATCCCGCTGCCGATCCGGTACGAGACCAGCAGCGACGCGACGACCGCGATGAGGCCGAGCACCCCGACGACACCGGCGCGGACGAAGACGCCCACGGCCGCGGGCGCGGCCTGCTCGACGAGCGCGGGGGTGGCGGCCGTCAGGGACCGCTGGTAGGCGGCGTCCAGCTCGTCCCCCGCCGCGCGCCAGTCGGTGGGCGGCACACTGGCACCGGACAGCAGGCGGTTCTCCAGGCTGGTGAAGCGGGCGTACGTCGAGGAGGCGATCATCTCCGAGAAGGGGGCGCGCAGCGCGGGCTCCAGGTCAGGGAGCGCCTGGTCCATGAGGAAGACGCGGTTGGCGGCGAGCCGGGTGAACAGCCGCATCTCGCTCGCCGTCATCGGGCTCCCGATCGCCAGCGCGCCCGCGGCGAGCGCCCGCTCGCGGCTGAGCAGGTCCATCGTCTGGTTGATCATCGTGATGCCGCGCGACTGGCGGTAGAGCGGGAGGTCGTTGCTGAGGCTCAGGGTGTTGAAGAGCCTGCGCAGGGCGTCCGGCAGCCGGGCGAACTCCTCGGAGAGGGCCACCGGGCCGATCCGCCCGGAGTCGATCCTGGCGCGGATCGCGTCGAGCCCGTCCACGTGGCGCATCAGCTCCGCGTGGCGCGTCCGCATGTCGCCGGACATCTCCGCCTGCGCCGCCTCGCCGGTCGTCTGCCGACGCAGGCGGGTGCGGGCCTGGTCGGTGACCAAACGCTGCCCCGCGAGGGTGTCGCGGTCCGCGTCGGAGCGGGTGGCCAGATACTCGGCCGACAGGATGTGCTCACGCTGGACCGCGGTGCCCAGGTCTCCCGCGGGCTTGCCGACGGAGTCGTACAGCGTGCCGACGGAGAGCAGGCTCACCGAGTCGCCGACGGTCACGACCGTCGCGAAGCCCCACAGCGCCACCAGTGAGACGAGGGGGATGACCAGTAGCACCGAGACCTTGAACCGGATAGACCTGCTCGCTGCCATGTCACCTCAACGGCTCGCTCTCGGAGCGCCGGGGGAGGCCCCGGACGATCTCTAGATCGCCGACGAGAATAGCACTGGCGGCTCCTGCTATTTGTAGCCTATTTGTGACATGTCGTGAAAGAGTTTTCGGAAGTGAGTACGTCAGCCGAGAGCGGCGCGTGATGCGGACGTGGCGCCGCTCCTCGCCCAGGTCAGTCGCGCGAGCCGGACGGCCAGCACCCCGACCAGCGCGACCTCGGTGCCGAGCAGGGTCCACTCGACGAGACCGACGAGCACCCCGTCCCCGGGCAGCATCGCGTAGGTGAGCGCGAGCAGCCCGAAACCTCCGGCCAGCGTCAGCCACTCCACCGGCCTGGCCACCGGCCGCCACCGCTCGTCCTCGCCGAGACGCGCCACCGCCAGGCCGCCCGCCGCGGGCACCGCGGCCAGCACGGCGATCGACACGTAGCGGTACGCCTGGGCGACCAGGTCCGTCCCCGTACCGGGAAGGGCCGCGGGCAGCACCGCGAGGACGATGAGTCCCGCGCCCCAGACCAGCATCAGCCGCTCGGCCAGGGCACCCGAGGGCGCCCCCGAGGCCCGCAGCCCGGCGACCACCGCGAAGGCCGCGACCCCCAGCGCCGTCATCGCGAACCCGGTGGCCCCGGTGCGGTCCAGCGCGGCGTACTCGCTGATCGTCAGGTCGAGCGGGTTCGGGGAGAGGACCGGGTCGGCCTGTCCCGCGACGGCGGCCACGACGGCCGTGACGATCCCGGCACATGCGATCAGGGGGTAGAGCCTCTTCGACGCGAGCATGCGCTAAGACTGTCCGCCAGCGGACGTTTCAGACATCCGGCGGTACCCCTGATCCAACCCTGAGCCGTCCCTGAGACGCGGGGGCTCACCCCCCCGTCCCGAAACGGTTCGGGACGGTCCGCCACCTCCTGGTGAAGGTGGTGGACCGTCCCGATGAAAGCCACGGACGACCTCCCGGTCAAGACCGAGAACCCCGTGAGGGGGCTCGCGCCGGGCCGCGGGACGGTGTCTCAGTCCCGCGGCCCGGTGTTCCGGTGTCTCCGTGCCGGTGTCTCAGCCGAGGCCGCGGACCTCGGCGTAGCGGGCCCTGACCTCGGGCGTGGGGTCGGCCTCGTAGTGCTCGGCCTTGCCCGCCTCCCAGGCCGGGGGCTCGTCGCCGCCGAGCAGCCAGGCGGCCTGCCTCGCCGCCCCGTCGGCGACGTACTCCCCAGGCTCGGGGACGACCACCGGCCGCCCGAAGACCGCGGGGGCGATCCGCCGTACGGCCTCGGACCTGGCGCCTCCGCCGATGAGCAGGACCCTGGCCGGGTCGAGCCCGAGGGCGTCGAAGGCGTCGGCGAGATGGCAGAGCATGCCCTCCACCGCCGCCCTGGCGAGGTGCGCCGGGGTGGAGGTGGCCAGCGTCAGCCCGTGCAGCGAGCCCGTGGCGGTGGGCAGGTTCGGGGTGCGCTCGCCCTCCAGGTAGGGGACGTGGACGAGTCCCCCGGCCCCCGAGGGCGCCTCCAGGGCCAGCCTGCCGAGTTCGTCGAGACCGACCCCGAGCATCCGCGCGGCGGCGTCGAGCACCCTGGCCGCGTTGAGCGTGGCCACCAGCGGGAGGAACCGCCCCGTGGCGTCCGCGAACCCGGCCACGGAGCCGGTCGGGTCGGCGCTCGGGGTCGCGGCGACCGCGAAGGCCGTCCCCGACGTCCCGATCGACACCACCACGTCCCCGGGCAGGGCGCCGACCCCGAGGGCCGCCGCCATGTTGTCGCCCGTGCCCGGCGCGAGACGCACCGCGCCCGCGCCGGAGACGCCGGCTGCGGGCCGCACCTCGCCCGCGGGGTCACGGGGACCCAGCACCTCGGGGAGGC
Organism: Streptosporangium sp. H13245; assembly: GCF_055690525.1. Lineage (NCBI taxonomy): Bacteria > Bacillati > Actinomycetota > Actinomycetes > Streptosporangiales > Streptosporangiaceae > Streptosporangium > Streptosporangium sp. H13245. The sequence continues at coordinate 345,894 of NZ_JBSZKT010000001.1, forward strand.
CGGGTACGGCGCCGAAGGCCGTCTGGAGGAGGTCGGTCCGGTAGGCCCCGGTCGCGGGGGACCAGTACCCGGTGCCGGACGCGTCGCCCCTGTCGGTGACGAACTCCCCGCCCAGCCGCCAGGTGAGCCAGTCGTGCGGCAGGCACACCCTCGCCGTACGGCGGGCGGAGTCGGGCTCGTGCTCGGCCAGCCAGCGGAGCTTGGTCACCGTGAACGACGCGACCGGCACGCTGCCGACCGCCTCGGCCCACACCTCGGGACCGCCCAGCTCCTTCACCAGGTCGGCAGCGGCTCCCGCGGAACGGGTGTCGTTCCACAGCAGCGCCTTCCTGACGACGTCGCCGGACTCGTCCAGGCAGACCATGCCGTGCTGCTGCGCGCCGACGCTCATCGCCTCGACGCCGTCCAGCCCGCCCGCCCGCGCGATCGCCTCCTGGAGCGCGTCCCACCAGGCTCCGGGGTCGACCTCGGTGCCCTCGGGGTGGGTCGCGCGGCCCTGGCGGACCAGGGCGCCCGTACGGGCGTCCCTGATCACCACCTTGCAGCTCTGGGTCGACGAGTCGACCCCGGCCACCAGCGTCATCCGCGGACCCCGAGGAGGTAGTCCATGGCGAGCTGGTTGAGGCGCGTGAAGTGGAAGCCGCGCGCGGCCACCGCGTCGAGGTCGAACTCGTCGCGGTTCAGGTCGGCGATCGTCTCGCCGGGGGCGAGCGTGGGCTCGGAGAGCTCGGCGACCTTGCTCGCGGCGAGCGCCTCGGCGACCTCGGGGTCGGCGCGGAACGCCGCGACCTTCTCCTTCAGGATCAGGTACGTGCGCATGTTGGCCGCGGCGGAGACCCAGACGTCCTCGGAGTCCTCGGTGCGCAGCGGCTTGTAGTCGAAGTGCCTGGGGCCGTCGTAGCCGCCGTTCTCCAGCAGGTCGACCAGGAAGAAGGCGTTCTTCACGTCGCCGTGACCGAAGATCAGGTCCTGGTCGTAGCGGGGGCCGTGCTGGCCGTTCAGGTCGATGTGGAAGAGCTTGCCGTGCCAGAGCGCCTGCGCGATGCCGTGCGCGAAGTTGAGCCCGGCCATCTCCTCGTGGCCCACCTCGGGGTTGAGGCCGACGCGGTCGGAGTGCTCCAGCTCGTTGATGAACGCGAGCGCGTGGCCGATCGTCGGGAGAAGGATGTCGCCCCGGGGCTCGTTCGGCTTGGGCTCGATGGCGAACCTGATGTCGTAGCCCTGCTCGATCACGTACGAGGTGAGCACGTCCATGCTCTCCTTGTAGCGGCTGAGCGCGGCCCTGATGTCCTTGGCGGCCCCGGACTCGGCACCCTCGCGCCCGCCCCAGCACACGTAGGTGGTCGCGCCGAGCTCGGCGGCGAGGTCCACGTTGCGGATGACCTTGCGCAGCGCGTAGCGGCGGACGTCGCGGTCGTTGCTGGTGAACCCGCCGTCCTTGAAGACGGGGTGGGTGAACAGGTTCGTGGTGGCCATCGGAACCTTGAGCCCGGTCTCGGCCAGCGCCTTCTTGAAGTTCGCGATGGCCCTGTCACGGTCGGGCTCGACGGCGAGCAGGTCGTCGTCGTGGAAGGTGACGCCGTACGCGCCGAGCTCCGCGAGCCTGTGCACGCTCTCCGCAGGGTCGAGCGGGGCGCGGGAGGCGTCCCCGAAGGGGTCGCGGGCCTGCCAGCCGACGGTCCACAGCCCGAAGGTGAAACGGTCTTCGGGCTTGGGGGTGTAGGCGTTCATCTTCGTTCCTCCGATTTAATCCACTTTATGGACTTAATATGGATCGAGGTGGTGGGATCGTCAAGGGGGTGGATGTTCCATGACACAGGCCGTACGCCACGACTCGATGCGCGCCCGCAATCTCGGCGTGGTCCTCGGCGAGGTCCGCCGGAGCGGTCCGATCACCCGGGCGGCACTGGCCGAGATCACCGGCCTGACCAAGACCACGGTGTCGAAGATGGTCGGCGACCTGATCGAGGCGGGCATGGTCACCGAGTCGGGCGCGCTCAGGGACGGCGAGCGGGGACGGCCGGGCACGGCCGTCGCGCTCAGCGGGCGGCGGGTCGCCGCGCTCGGCCTGGAGATCAACGTCGACTACCTGTCCGCCTGCGTGGTCGACCTCACTCTGGCGGTGCGGCTCAGATATACACAGGCTGTGGACAACCGTACGTCCTCCCCTGTGGAAACCCTCTCTCACCTGGAAGAACTCGCCCACAGGGCTGTGGATGAAGCGCGTGGAGAGGGCCTCTCCATCGCCGGATCGACCCTCGCGCTGCCCGGCCCTGTGGACGGAGGGCTGGTCCACACGGCCCCCAACCTCGGCTGGCACGACGTCCGCGTCTCCGACCTGCTGGGCTTCCCCGTCGAGGTGGACAACGAGGCCAACCTCGCGGCCCTGGGCGAGCTCTGGTTCGGCTCCGTGCCCGGCGACTTCCTGCACGTGTCGGGGGAGATCGGCATCGGCGCGGGCCTGGTGGTCGGCGGGACCCTGTTCCGCGGCGCCCGCGGCCTCGCCGGGGAACTGGGCCACGTCGTCGTCTCCCCCGACGGCCCGGCCTGCCGCTGCGGCGGCCGGGGGTGCCTGGAGCAGTACGCCGGTCAGGACGCGCTGCTGAGGGCCGCCGGACTCGCCGGGGTCCCCGCCGGGGTGGCCACCCTGCTCGCGCGCCTGCACGCGGGCGAGCGGGGCTCGCTGGAGGCCTGCGAGCGCGCCGGTCAGGCACTCGGCGTCGCCCTCACCTCGGCGGTGCACCTGATGGACCCGGGGACCATCGTGCTGGGCGGGGTGTTCGCCCCGCTGTTCCCGTGGATCCGGGGACCGGCGCACGAGACGATGACCTCGCGGCTGGGGGTGATGCGCCGCGCCGTCCCCGAGCTGACCGTCTCGCGCCTCGGCGGCGACGCCGCCACCCTGGGCGCCGCCGGGCAGGTCATCCACCGCGTCATCGCCGACCCGTGGAGCCACCTGTCCACGACGCGGGCCTGACCGCGACGTCCACGCTTCACGGTAAGGACGCTCTTGCCCGACTTCCTCCCTCGTCGCTCATCCGCCGCTCCCCTTCGTGCCTCACTCCGGTCACCGGCGCGTCATCACGGTGAGGCTTCAGGCACAGATCATGGGCGTGTTCCTACGAGGGCCAGCCGTGCGTGCCGATGCCGACGCCCGTGCGGTAGAGCTCGACCCCGGCGGTTGTGTACGGCACGGTGTTGTCCGGCAGCACGTCGATGGGAACCCATTCGACCTTGGCACACTTGCCCGGTTCGGCGTTGACCACTTCACCGCCCCAAGTCTCGGTGACGAAGAAGAACCCGACGCGGGGTTGTCCCTCCGGGGACAGGTGGTGAACCACCGTGGCCGGTCGCAGGGCGTCCGGGGCGATGACGACGCCGACCTCCTCACGGGCCTCGCGGACCGCGCAGTCGATCACGGTCTCGCCGGGGTCGAGGTGCCCCGACGGCAGGCAGTACAGACCGTCGGCGTAGCCGGTGCCTTGACGCAGGCACAGCAGAATGTGGTCGTCGCGTTCCAGGATCACGTGCACATCGACGGTGACCTGCTGACGCTGTGTCGTCGTCATGGAGGCGGGGGCCTTTCCCGGCGTGGGTGTGACGCCCGTGACGATAGTTGAAGGATGTGATCGGCAAGGGCCGAAGCGGCGTCTTGCGGTGATAGGTGCCCGGTGTCGACCCGGTGGAAGGCGAACCCGTCGGCGGCCAGGATGCCGCCCAGCTCTTCGTACAAGGTGGCCTCGGCGAGACTGGAACCTTCGTGCTCGAAGCGTGAGTGCGCTCCCCGCCTGGTGAGTCGCCGCTCCAGGAGCCGGTCACCCGCCGGGGTTCCATGGAACGGGATCAAGGACGACTCCTTAATGGGTGTGCTGCCGTACTCGCCGGGCGGCTCGGCCGCGTCGGTGTCAGCGCGGGTCGACATGCTCGGCCAGGATCACGTCGGCCAGCAGCGGCAACCCGGCGCGCAGCACGTCGGCGGCGTCCCTGGCCCGCAGGACGGCGTAGTGCCCGGCGAGCTGTTCGGCGACCGCGACCAGTGTCAGCCCGGAGCCGCCCGCGTCGCCGTGCTTGGGGCCGGTCCACCAGAACCTCTCGCCGTCGGTGTAGGCCAGCAGCCCGTAGTGGACGGACACGATCGCGTTGCCGGAGGCGAGCTCGTGCACGTCCGCGCGGATGTGGTGAAGCTCGGCCAGCACGGCGGCCAACTCCTCGGCATGCCGCACGGCGTTCGCGGCGACGGTCACCGGGGAGGCGGATCCGCCACCGCACCCGCACCTTCCTGCGGGGGTCGTGTTCATGCCGCGACCTCGCGTTGTTGCGGGTTGTGCCGCCAGGAGGAAGAGGTGTCCGGCGAGTGGTCCCGGCCGGGGGCGACGGCGAGTCCCGGCTGGGAAGCCCTGTAAGGCCGATGCGTCCGGTGCCGGTCGCCGGGGAGGTCAGGGAGCACGGTGAGCGTCCGCTGGGCGGCCGGTTCTCCGGGTCGCTGGTGTCGCGTCCGGCCTCCCGCGTCCGGGGGTGGGCGTTCAGACGCGCGGGCCGCGTTACGGAGTGGGTGTTCAGGTGCGCGAGCCGCTTTACGAGGTGGGTGTTCAGGTACGCGGGCCGCTTTACGGAGCGGATATCCAAGGGTGTGGGCCGCGATCAGGGCTCGCCGCCGGGTGAGCAGATCCCGGGCGAGCGCCAGGCGGGCCGCGCGCTCCTCGCGGGGCTCGACCGGCCGATGCGGGCGGCCAGTGCCGGGCGCCTCCGGGCGGCTCGCGTCCGTACGCCCGGCGGGCCGGGTGCGGGCCGATGCCGTCTCGCGATCGGCCTGCCGGGATGCGGGTACGACCTCACGCTCGGCCCGGCGGGGCGCGGGCACGACCGGAACGGGTCGCGCGGTGACCTCGTGAGCGGGCTGGAAGGTCGGCAGCCTCCGGCCAAGGCCGATCCGGTGGCGCGCCTCCAGGCGGGCGGTCATCAACTCGCCGGACGGCTGCGCGTACTCGTGGTCGGCTGCCTGGCCGGAGCAGCCGTGCGCGTACGGGGCGTGCCCGCAGGCAGCGCAGCCCATCGGCAGCGGCGGGCTTCCGGCGAAACAGCCACAGCCGCTCGCCATGGTCCGGTCGAGGAGCGGGGGACTAAGGTTGTTCATGGTTCAGGAGCGCCTTCCTGGTCAAGGGTCCGTTCAAGCGTTCGCAGCGCTGAGCGGACCCGTTTTCTAAGGTGGTCTGCCCTGTGGTTCGGACGCTGGTCACGTCAGCCCATCTAGGCGAACCCGCCTCTTCGGGGGGCGATAGTCTTGGGACTATAGTCGGCCGACACCAACCCTCTGTCAATTATCCCAAGACAATTTCTGGCGAAGGGAGAGTTGTGTGATGGCCGTGCACTCGCGTTACCTTGATCTCGCTGCCCAGATCCGGACACGGATCGAGAACGGCGAGTGGGAGCCCGGGGCCAAGCTCCCGCGCCTGGACGACTTCGCGGCGCAGTACGGCGCGAACCGGGACACGATCGGCCGGGCGATCGGAGTGCTGGAGTCGGAAGGCTTCGTCTGGGCGGTGCAGGGGCGCGGGATCATCGTCCGGCACGGCATGATGCGGTTGCGCAGACCACGCGGGAACCTGGTGAAACGGAACGTCGCCACCGACGGTCCCGGATACTCCTTCCCGTCGGCCTCCGGCCAGGAAGTCTGGAAACACCACATCCCGCCGACCGCGTCCGTCGAGCCTCTGGCCGACCCCCGGATCGCGAAACTGCTGGGCGTTCCGGCGGGCAGTCCGGTGCTGCGCCGGTTCCGGGTCACCGGCCCCGAGTCGGAACCACCGTTCCAGATCAACATCTCGTGGATCCACCCGCGTGGCGTCGCCGACGCCCCCGAGGTCGACGCCCAGGCTCCCGGTCCAGGCGACTGGCTGTACCGGCTGGAGAGGGCCGGTCACTGGCCCATCAGCTGGATGGAGATCCACAGGGCGCGGATGCCGACCAAGGACGAGGCCGGTCTACTGGAGATCCCCACCAGCCTGCCCGTGCTGGAGATCGTGCGCGTCGGCACCTCGGGAGGCGACGGTCGGCCCATCGAGGTGACCGAGTACATCGTGGCCGGTGACCGCGTCGAAACCGTGCACGTTCTCCATCGAGACGAATCCGCGCAGGCCCCATGGCCCGACGACACCGAGACGGGCGGCGAGTGAACGAATGCCACTCACCGTCGAAGCCGCCGCCCGCACCCACATCGGACTCGTGCGCCGACGTAACGAGGACGCCGTCTACGCGGGCCGTTCCCTGTTCGCCGTCGCCGACGGCCTCGGCGGTCACACCTCCGGTGACGTCGCCAGCGCCACCGTGATCGAAGTTCTGCGTCCCCACGACCGCCAGGTCGACCCGGCGGACCTGTCCACCGTTCTGGGACGGGCGATCTACGCGGCCAACCAGGCCCTGCACCGCAGGATCGACGCCGAACCCGAACGGGCGGGCATGGGCACCACGCTGGTGGCGATGCTGTGGTCGGGGACGAGGGCGGTCCTGGCGAACGTGGGTGACTCCCGCGCCTACCTGCTGCGCGACGCCGACGGGACATCGAAGATCGTCCGAATCACCGAGGACCACACCTACGGGAACCTGGTGGCCGACGCCGACAGCGTGCCGAACCTGCCCGGACGGATCTCCCGCTTCCTCGACGGCCGGGCCGACGGCCGCTCCCCCGATCTCACCGTCCGGGAACTCCGCTCCGGCGACCGGTTCCTGCTGTGCTCGGACGGGCTGAGCTCGGTCGTTCCCAGTGAGTCCATCCGGGACACCCTGCGTTCGTCGGACGATCCAGGAGAGGCGGCCGACCGCCTCGTCACACTGGCCACCGACCACGGCGGCCCCGACAACATCACCGTGATCGTCATCGACGTATCGGATATCCGCGACGGCGATCTCTGATCCAGCTCACGTCACCCTCGGTGGAAGGGCCGACGCGCTCGTACAGCTCCGTGGTGCGGCATTCACGGTCCAGGCCGTACCCGCTTGCGGCCCGGCACGGAGTGTGAACGCGTCCCACGAGGTCACGAGGGTTCCGGGGTGGAGAGAAGGGCGGTGCAGATCTCGGTTAGTTGGTGGAGTTGGCCGGGGGTGAGGCGGTCGAAGACGGCTTGGCGTACGGCTTCGACGTGACCGGGGGCGGCGGCGGTGAGGACCGCGAGGCCCTGGTCGGTGAGGATCGCCCAGCTCACGCGCTTGTCCGCGGCGCACGGCTCGCGCCGCACCCAGCCGCGTTCCTCCAGCCGTTTCACCGCGTGCGACAGGCGGCTCTGCGAGGAGTTGACCTCCGCCGCCAGCTCGCTCATCCGCATCATGCGCCTGGGCGCCTCGGAGAGCTTCACCAGCACGGCGTAGTAGGCGTGCGGCATGCCGGAGTCCCGTTGCAGCTGCCGGTCCAGCTCCTCCTGGACGAGCTGCGAGGCGGCCAGGAAGGTGCGCCAGGTGCGCTGCTCGTCGTCGTCCAGCCATCGCGTCACGGCCACAGCTTACTTGAACTCTCAAGAAAGCGGAGGTAATCTACTTGAGAGTTCAAGTTTTGGGAGGAACCATGCCGGTCCAGCGGCTCAACCACGCCGTTCTCTTCGTGCGTGACGCCGAGCGCAGCGTCGCCTTCTACCGGGAGGCCCTCGGGTTCAGGGTGGTCATGGAGATGCCGGGCGCCGCCTTCCTGCAGGCCTCGGGATCCAGCAACGACCACGACCTCGGCCTCTTCGAGATCGGCGCGCAGGCGGGTCCCTCCGGTGCCGGACGCACGAACGTCGGCCTCTATCACCTGGCCTGGGAGGTCGACACCCTCGCGGAGCTGGAGCGGATCGCCCTCAGGCTCGGCGAGCTCAACGCCCTCGTCGGCGCCTCCGACCACTCCACCACCAAGGCCCTGTACGCAAAGGACCCCGACGGGCTGGAGTTCGAGGTCTCCTGGCTGGTCCCCGCGAACCTGCTCACCGAGGAGGTGCTGAACGGGCGCTCCGGCATCAAGCCCCTCGACATCGCGAGGGAGAAGGAGCGGTACGGCGCCGAGACCCGTGGCGGCCTCGGGGTCTCGATCCCCGTCTGACCGTTCCTGGTGCTCCTCCGGGCGACGCGGGGACCGGGACGGGGAGGAGGGGGGTGATCCGGCGAAGGCCTCCCCAGCCCTTCGCCGGATCACGGACTCCACCGACGTGCCCACGCAGCTCGGGGATACTCCCCCTTTCCGGGGTTTTTACCTATCCGTAAATCATCTCGCGGGGCGTCAGAGCCTGCCGAACCAGTCGCGTACGGCGTCGATCCCGCCGGTCCCGAGGGCGACCATCAGCGCGCACCGCGCCTTCGAGGGTGCCAGGCCGCGGGCCCCGATCGCCCCGACGTGCCCGGCGAGCCCCGCGCCGAAGCGCATCTCGTCGAGCGGGACCTCGTGGGTACGGCACCTCGACGCGACGACCACCGGGATCCCCCACTCCGTCAGCTCGGCGATCGTGGTGAAGAGCTCGACCGGTACGTTGCCCACCCCTGTCCCCTCCAGCACGACGCCCTGGGCCCCGGCGTCCACGACGGCGGTGAGCAGCGCGGGGGCGATCCCCGGATAGGTCTTGATCAGGGCGACGTCCGACGCCGGATCCCCCACGAACGCGGGCGGCCGGGGCGGCGGGGCGGACAGCGTCCCGACCCGGCCGCCGGTCACCCGGCCCAGCACGGGGAAGGGGGCCGACGAGAACGCCGCGACGCTCGTGGCGTCGACCTTGGCGACCCAGCGGGCCGCGTGGACCTCGTCGTTGACGCACACGACGGCCCCGGCACCGCGCAGCGCGCCGTCGGCGGCGGCCGTGATGGAGGAGGCGAGATTGCGCGGGCCGTCCGGGGACAGCTCGTCCAGGGAGCGTACGGCGCCGGTCAGCACGATGGCGCCACGCTCCGCCGCCCGGCCCGCGAGCAGGTCCACGAGGTACGCGGTCTCCTCCAGCGTGTCGGTGCCGTGAGTGATCACGACGCCGTCGAACCCGCGGTCCAGGATGGCCGAACGCGCCCTGCGGGCCAGTTCCAGCATGGTCGAGGGCGACATGTCCCAGCTGGGCTCCGCCATCACGTCCTCGGCCACCACGTCCGCGGCGATCGCGCCGGGCGGGAGTACCTGGAGGAGTTCGGCCCCGGACAGGACACCCGGACGGCCGGGTGCGTACGAGTGGGCGATGAGGTCACCGGTCGCCAGCAACAGCACACGCTTCAAGGGGACGATCCCTCCGATGGGCCGCGTTCAGGATGCCCCTATTTATAACCCATGACTACCCCCATTGGGGTTATCTACAGGGTCATGTGAGGTCGATCGAGGTCCGGCCGGTGGGGGTGTGCGGGGGTGCGGGGGGGGTTGAGCGCGCTGTGCCGCCGGTTTTTCCCGGTTCTTCCCAGTGACGCCTAGGTGGTCCGGTGCGGCCTCCGGTCAGGGGTTCCGGTGCCGTTCCCGGGTCGGGGGGTGTGACAGTTCTTCGGCGAGACCGGCCTCCGGGTCGGCGAGCCCGTCGCTCCGGAACAGCGCGCGGGCCGCCTCCCGCGCCCCGCCGTCCTCCCGTGCCCTCGTGACGAACTCCTCCGGGGTCCGCCCGAACAGGCGCCGCAGTTTCGCGGAGCGCGCCAGCAGGTGCCCGATCAGCTCCGGCTGGGGAGCGAGACGCAGCGGCTCGCCCTCCTCGTCCACCAGGCATCCGTGCCTGCCCGCGTAGACGTGGCACGCCGGGAGGGCCTCCCCCGAGGGGAGGGTCACGGGGAAGGAGGACGGGGGCAGCGGGAGCCGGAGGTAGTTCGGCTCGGTCGCGTCCAGCGCGGCGAGCTGGGCGTCGTCCACCCACACCACGAACAGGAGCGACGCCCCCGGCACCCTGACGGGCGCGGCGGGCAGGTACGCGCTCCGGCTGACGTGCGCCGACACCCCCGGGGCGACGCCGCGCACGGTGGCCGGGGTGAGCGGGACCACGGGCCGGATCCCGGCGGCGGTGAACTTGCGGTGCAGCTGGCCCGGCGCGGCGTTGGACCCCACCGCGACCACCGGGTGGCGCGCCTCTATCGGCCCCGCGCCGAGGCCCGCCAGGTGATCGGCCAGCCGTGTCTCCCGGCTCCCGGACCTCACCCTCCGGCCGCCGAGAGGCCCGGCCTCCTCGGACATCGGCAGGAAGCGGCCGTCGGCCAGCAGCCCCGCTCCCGGGGGGAGGCGGCCGGGGTAGGTCAGCGGCGCGGCCATCGGATCGTCGGCGAGAAGCCCGGAAGGGCCAGAGGGGCCGGAGGGGTCCACAGTGCCGGGAGGTACGGGGAGTACGGCCTGGCCGGGAGGCGGCCGGTTTATCGTCCGTCCCGCGTCATGCCGGTCGACATGCTCGCGGGGGTCCATGGCCCAAGGGTAGGCGAAGCAGACAAATGGATCTTTACTTCACCTTCACGCGGCCTTGTCGTCCGTCCCCCGTCATGCAGGTTGACATGCACGCGGGGTTTCATGGCCCCAAGGTAGGCGAACGCCTTCGTGCGGGACGGGGGCGTTTCCCGTGACGGAATCACCGGCCCCCGCGATGGAATCCCCGGTTCGCGCGATGGTGGGGTTTGCCTCACCTTTTTCCGGGATACCTCGCCCCTGTGTCCGGGCCGTCCCGGTCCCTACGGTGGTCCTATGACCGCCATCGAGATGACCACCCCCTGGGAGAGGATCAGCGCCCACTGGTCCGCACGGGCCTGGCTCCGTACCGTGCACCTGGTGACGGGCGTGCCGATCGCGCTGCTGGGCGCGGGGGTGATCTCGGCGCTGGTGGCGGCGTCGGTGATCCTGGTGTGGACCGTGGTGGTCCCCGTGATCGCGCTGCTGCTGCTCTTCTGGGTCGTCCGGCTGCTCACCCGGGTGCAGCGGTCCCGGTTCGCCGCCTTCCTCGGTGTCGACATCCTCCCGGTCCCGCGCCGCGCCCTGAGTATGAACCCGTTCAGGCGGCTGCTCCAGGAGGCCAGGACGCGGAGCGCCTGGCGTCGGCTCGCGTACCACCTGCTGACGCCGCTGATCAGCGGCGTCGGCGCCTTCTCGGTCGTCGGGGCGTGGGCGGGCGGCCTGCTCACGGCCGCGCTCGCCGTACGGTACTGGGCGATGGAGGAGACCTGGCGGAGCGTGGTGTTCGTCCTCGTCTCGGGGGCCCTGCTCGTCGCGGGGCCGTGGCTGGCCCGGGGGTTCGCGGTGCTGGACGTGCTCGCCGCCGAGGCCCTGCTCGGCCCCAGCCTGAGCGACCAGCTGGTCCAGCGGGTCGAGACGCTGCGGGAGAGCCGCGCCGAGGTGGTCGACGCCGCGGACGCCGAGCGCCGCCGCATCGAACGGGATCTGCACGACGGTACCCAGCAGCGGCTGGTGTCGCTCGCGATGAACCTGGGCATGGCCCGCGCCACCCTCACCGACCTGCCGGAACCCGCCCGCGAGGTGATCGTCCAGGCACACGAGGAGGCCAAGCAGGCCCTGAAGGAGCTGCGCGACTTCGTCCGGGGGCTGCACCCCGCCGTACTCAACGACCAGGGCCTGGACGCGGCGCTGTCCGGCCTCGCCGTGCGGGCCCCGTTCCCCGTACGGCTGAGCGTCGACATCTCCGAGCGGGCCTCTCCCACGGTCGAGGCGGTGGCGTTCTTCGTCGTGTCCGAGGCGCTGACCAACATCGCCAAGCACGCGAGGGCGTCCGGCGCCGAGGTCACCGTCGACCGCGTCGGCGACCGTCTCCACGTGGCCGTCGGCGACGACGGCCAGGGCGGCGCGGACCCGGACCGGGGGACCGGCCTGCGCGGCCTGGCCCGCCGGGTCGGCTCCGTGGACGGCATCCTGTACGTCGACAGCCCGCTCGGCGGGCCGACGACGATCAGAGTGGAGCTACCGTGCGCGTAGTGCTCGCCGAGGACTCCGTACTGCTGAGGGAGGGGCTCGTCCGCCTGCTCGGCTCGGCGGGCATCGAGGTCGTGGCCGCCGTGGCCGACGCGGAGGGACTGCTGCGCGCCGTGGACGAGCACGAACCCGACCTCGTCGTCACCGACGTGCGGATGCCGCCCTCGCACACCGACGAGGGCCTGCGCGCGGCGCTCGTCCTGCGCCGCCAGCGGCCGACGCTCGCGATCCTCGTGCTCTCCCAGTACGTCGAGGAGCGCTACGCCACCCAGCTGCTGTCCACCGCGACCAGCGGGATCGGCTACCTGCTCAAGGACCGGGTGGCCGACGTCGAGGAGTTCCTCGACGCGCTGCGCCGGATCGCCGCCGGGGGCACCGCCCTGGACCCCGAGGTGGTCGCCCAGCTGCTGCTGCGCAGGCACAGCGACCCGCTGGACCGGCTGACCCGCAGGGAGCACGAGGTGCTGTCGCTGATCGCGGAGGGCCGCTCCAACACCGGGATCGCCGAGGCCCTGGTGGTGTCCGAGAGCGCGGTCGGCAAGCACATCAACAACATCTTCACCAAGCTCGACCTCTCCGGCGCCGACAAGGACCACCGCCGGGTGCTCGCCGTCCTGCGATTCCTGAAGGTTTGAGACCATGCCGATACGAAACACCGTCCGGACCGTCTGGCTGGTCGCCGGAGGGACGCTCACCGCGCTCGTCGTAGCCTTCACCGCCCTGGCGGCGTGGGCCGAGATCATGGCGGAGCGCCCGACCATCGAGACCACGACGCTGTCCCGGGACCTCACCGGGCCGGGGATCGTCGTGGAGACCACGGGCTACGTCAACGTCTCGTTCGTGCCGGGGGCGGTCAAGCGGCTGGACCTGGAGCGGACGCTCGTCTGGATTCGGAACCGGCCCGTGGTCACCGAGGAGTGGGACGGGCGGACGCTCAAGCTCGACGTCCACTGCCCCGGCAGCGACCATCCCGGCGGCTTCGTCTGCCAGGCCGACTACATCCTGCGCGTACCCGCCGCCACCGACGTCGAGGCGGTGTCCCGCCGCCTCGGGACCGTGTCGGTGAGCGGGATCCAGGGCGACCTGCGCCTCTCCACCACCACGGGCGACGTGATCGTGGACGACACGGGGGGCGCGCTGCGGGTACGGGCGCGGACGGGGAACGTGATCGGCACCGGCCTCGGGTCCGCCGGGGCCGACGTCGAGACCAGCACGGGAGACATCGACCTGAGGTTCACGGCACCGCCTGGCACCGTCGACGCCGTGGTGAAGGCGGCCGGGAACGTGCGGCTCAGGGTGCCGGACGGGGAGACGTACCGGGAGGGCTACGACGTGCGGACCGGCACCGGGAACGCGATCGTCGACGTGCGGCGCGACCCGGCGGCCCCGCGCCGGATCACCACCCTGACGGAGGCGGGCCAGCTGAGCATCCTGCCGTCCTGACCTGCGGCCCGCCCCCTGGCCGGGGCGGGTCGGCTGAGCATCCTGCCGTCCTGACCTACGATTCGCCGCCCCGCTGGGCATCCTGCCGTTCTCGGCCCACGGTCCGCCGCCCCGCTGGGCGTCCTGCCATTCCTCGCCCGCGGTCCGTCGCCTCGCGCCGGGGCGGGGTATTGCGCACACAGGTTTGACCAGGTCGAAACCAGTGCCGGGGCGTCTCCGTCCGTGCGGGGGACTTGAATCGAGTCATGGTTCCCGCCGACGACCCGCAGAGCCGAGCGGTCATCGACATCGCGACGCGGCTCTTCGCGGCGTTCGGCTACGACGGCACGTCACTGCAGGGGATAGCGGAGGCGGCCGGGGAGGATCCGGCGTGGGTGCAACGGCGGTTCGGTGACAAGCACGATCTCTATCTCGCCGTCATCGACCACGCCAGCCGGGCGGAACAGGCGGTCGTGAAGGACGCGCTCAGCACGCTCCCCGCCGCCGATCCCGAGGGGGTCGCCGCCGCCATGTACGGGCTCTCCGAGCGCTACCTGGAGTTCTGCCTCACCAACCCGCAGATCCCCGCGCTGTGGATGCACCGCTGGCTCGGCGACGCCGCCGACATCCCCGACCTGGAGCGGATCTACTCGGTCCCCCTCATCAACTTCACCCGCGACGCGCTGCGCTCCGCCGCCAGGGCCGGGCTGATCGACGACCAGGTGGACCTGGGCCTGATGGTGCGTACGCTGATCTGGAGCGTGTACGGGTTCCTGCACGGCGAGACGATCGCCGAGGGGGACCGCTCCGTCTCCTCGGACCCGCAGGCGCGGCAGCGTTTCCTGGCCCATCACCGCCAGCTGGTCGATCGCATGCTGAGACTCCCCGGCGCCTGAGAACGGTGTGCCCGCCGGGTCCGTGCCGTCCCGGGAGGGGGCCGACTCAGGTGTCCCCCGGCACCAGACCCGCCTCGTAGGCGATGATCGCCGCCTGGACGCGGTTGTTCAGGCCGAGCCGGAGCAGGATGGCGCTGACGTGGGACTTGACGGTGCCCTGCGAGAGGAACAGCTCGCGGCCGATGTCCTGGTTGGACATGCCCTGGCCGACGAGTGCCAGTACTTCGCGCTCCCGCGCGGTCAGCGACCTCACGTGCCCGCGTGCCGCCCCCGCCCTGGAGAGCCTGCCGCCGCCCAGCTGCGCGATGACCTTCCGCGCGATCCTCGGCGACAGGTACGCCGCGCCGTCGGCGACCGCGCGCAACCCGATGATCAGTTCGCGGGGGTCCGCGGCTTTCAGCAGGAAGCCGCTCGCCCCCTCGTCGAGCGCCCTGGAGACGTACTCGTCCTCGTCGAACGTGGTCAGCATGACGACCGCGACCTCCGGCATGGTGACGCGCAGCTCGGCCGCGGCGGACAGGCCGTCGAGGCGGGGCATCCGGACGTCCAGCAGCGCGATGTCCGGCCGGTGCGCGCGTACCAGCTCGACCGCCTCGCGCCCGTCGGCGGCCTCGGCGACCACTTCGATGCTCTCGTCGGTGGCCAGGATCGCCTTCACCCCTGCCCTGATCATGGCCTCGTCGTCGGCCAGCACCACCCGGATCATCGGCTTCCCTCCTCTTCTCTCCCGTCGGGCTCTCTCCCGCCGGGTTGGAACCCGTCCCGGCCGGACGGGAACCGCGCCGTCACGGTGAACCCGCCGTCATGGGGACCGGCCCGCAGGGTGCCTCCGAGCAACCGCACCCGCTCGCGCAGCCCCGCGATCCCGCTCCCCGTGCCGGTGCCGCTCACCGGCACAGGGAGCGGCACGACACGGGCCGCGGAGTTGGACACGGTGACGGTGACCGTGTCGCGGGTCCGTTCGACGCGGACGAGCACGTCCGCGTCCGGGGCGTGGCGGGCGGCGTTGGTCAGCGACTCCCGTACGACCCGGTGCGCGGCCCTGTCCACCAGCGGTGGCAGGGGCGCCCGCTCTCCGGCGTGGTGGAGGTCGACCGTCATCCCGGCGCCACGTGCGCGGTCCACCAGCGCCTCGATGGACTCGTCCGGCGGCTCGGTCGAAACGGCGCCGGTCTCGCGCAGCACCCCGAGGGTGTGGCGGAGCCTGTCGGTCGCGGTGACCGCGGAGGCTCGCAGCTGAGCCGCCGCCTCCCGGTTCGGCGGGGTCATGTCGGCGGCCAGTTCCAGGGCTCCGGCGCGCAGGGCGATCAGTGCCAGTTCGTGGCCGAGCGAGTCGTGCATGTCCTCGGCGATACGGGCGCGCTCGCGAAGGGTGACGCGCTCGGTGAGGAACTCCCGCTCCCGCCCGAGCCGGGCGACCCGCTCCCGGCCCGCCTCCAGCAGGTCGGCCTGCTGCCGCTGGAAACGGCCCACCAGCCACGGCAGCACCACGAAGAGGCCGAGAGCCGCCAGCGCACCGGCACCCGTCGCGAAGTCCGCCACGGCGTAGACGGCCCCGGGCACCGCGAGAACGGCCAGGAGCAGCCAGCTCCGCCGTACGGGCAGGTGGCGTCCGTGCAGATAGGCGGCCACGGCCAGCACCACAAAGAGAAGCTGCCGCCACAGCGGGATACTGTCGAGGTGCAACCCGCTGATCAGGGCGGATTCCACGATAACCGCCAGCATCACACCGTTTCTCACCTTTCCGACACTACCGACCGTAGCCTCGCCAGCCGCATCGCGGCGGTGACGGCCCCCGCCACAGCCACGACCGTGAAGGTGATCGTCATCGGCGCGGCGAAGTAGGTGAGTTGCTCCCAGGTGACCGTCCGGCCGTTCATCAGAAAGGAGATCAGCCACGGGTACCCGGCGAACAGTACGACCGGCAGCAGCGCCGGTGCCAGCCGCAGCCCGACCCGCCAGCCGGGGCTCCCGGCTCTCCGGCCCGCCCAGCGGCGAGACCGCAGCACGCCGAGCGCCCCCAGGGCCGCCGCCGCCAGCGCGATCAGCCCCAGGACCAGTTCGAACACCTGCCGGTCGCCGCCCGGCACGTCGGGCGTACCGCCCCGGCTCATCGCGACGAGGCCGGTGAGCACGTCGTAGGTGTCGTCGTGGAGGGCGGCACCGTTGGTCATGACCGCGAAGCCGTACCCCGTGTCCGGGGCGATCGCCTCCACGGCCGTGTAGGTGAACAGGTTGCCCGAGTGCACGAGCAGCCTGGTGCCGCCCACCCTCTCCTCGCCCCAGCCCATGCCGTAGTCGTGCACGGCGGACGGCGCGTGCATGGTCCTCAGGCTCTCCGGCGTCACCAGCCGCTTCCCGCCGCCGGTCTGACCCATCAGCCACCTGCCCATGTCGGCGGCGTTGGTGACGACGCCGCCCGCACCGCCGTCGCGGAAGCCCGGCAGCTCGGGGCGCGCCACCCAGGCGCCGTACACCGAGTTGAATCCCTCGGACGGTTTGACGACGCCGTCTCCGACGGCGCTGCCCGTCATACCGAGCGGGCCGAAGACACGCCGCTCCATGTAGTCGCCGAAGCTCCCGCCCGCGACGACCTCGACCAGCCTGGCGGCCACGTCGTAGTTGACGTTGCAGTACTCCCAGCGCGTACCGGGGTCGGCGGCCAGCGTGCCGGTGCCCAGCGCGGACACGTACCCGGCGAGCGACGTGGCCGCCCGCGTCGCGCCGATGTCGACGGTGGTGTCGGACAGGCCCGAGGTCTGGTTGAGCAGCTGCCGCACGGTGATCCCGGCTGCGCGCCGATCGGCCAGGCGGAACTCCGGCAGCCGCCTGGCGACCGGCTCGTCCAGCGAGATCCTGCCGTCGTCGACCAGCGTCATGACGGCCATGGCGGTGAACGACTTGCTGACCGAGGCGACACGCATCGGGGTTCTCTCGGTGACCGGTTCGCCGCCCGAATCCCGCCCGAATCCACCGGCGTACACGATCTCGCCCCCGTGGGTCACGACGGCGGACATCCCCGGCAGCCCGGTGGACTCCATGGTCCTGCCGAGGTAGGCGTCGACGGCGGCCGGGGTCAGCCCGGTGGCGGGTGGCGCGGCCCGCGCGACGGGAGTCGCGGCAAGGGCCGCAACCAGGCCGGTCGCCGCCGCCAGGTGGATGAGCTTGTGTTTCATAGGGAGAACCTAGAAACCTCCGGGCTCGGAAAGATCCGACGATCGGCCACCGCCACCCCTGACCAAAGTCGGACTCGGCGACGGGCCACGGCCGGATCTCCCGCCGGAAACCCACGGAACCGCCCGGCGTACTCGCCCTTTCCCGGTGTACTCACCCTTTCCTGCGCATTCACCTCCTCCCGGCGCCCTCGTCCTTTCGGCGTACTCCTCTTTTCCCGGCATACGCGGCCTTTCCTGCGTACCCGCCGGAAAGGCCGAGCGCTGCCGTCCCCGGTGCCGGGTCGCCCTTCACGTCGTCCGATCCCGCCACGTTCCGGCGGGGGCTCCACGAGCGGGGCGTGTCCGGTGCAGGTGGCATCGGCCACCGTGTCGACGATCATGAACGCGAGCGAGGTGGGAGCGCGCCCACGCGGGTTGGGATATACCCTCGACGCCAGGCCGCGACCGTTCCATGATGTCGGTAGGACGTTTCCACCGGCCGGGACGACGGCGGCCTCGCCACCGCCCCGCGCGTCCCGGCAGTCGCGAGAACCAACGGGGGTTTTCGAAGGATGACCGCAACGACCATCTCGGCCCGGGGCGAGACCCTGGCCTTTCCCCAGGGCTTCGTCTGGGGGGCGGCCACCGCCGCGTACCAGATCGAGGGCGCCGCCCACGACGGAGGGCGCGGCACGTCGATCTGGGACACGTTCTCCCACACGCCGGGAAGGATCGCCGACGGCCACACCGGTGACGTGGCCTGCGACCACTACCACCGCTACGCCGACGACGTCCGGACGATGGCGGACCTGGGCCTCGGGGCCTACCGGTTCTCGGTGGCGTGGCCCAGGATCCAGCCGTCGGGCTCGGGGCCCGCCGTCGCCGCCGGGCTCGACTTCTACGACCGGCTGGTGGACGAGCTGCTGGCGGCCGACATCGCGCCGTACGTGACGCTCTACCACTGGGACCTCCCCCAGGCGCTGGAGGATCGGGGCGGGTGGACCGACCGCGACACGGCCTACCGCTTCGCCGACCTCACGCGGATCGTGCACGACCGGCTCGGCGACCGCGTCGGGACGTGGATGACGATCAACGAGCCGTGGGTGGCCGCGGTGCTGGGGTACGGCATCGGCATCCACGCGCCGGGCCGGGCGTCGGCCGCGGAGGCCTTCCGCGCCTCCCACCACCTCCTGCTGGCCCACGGGCTGGGCGCCCGGGTGCTGCGCGACGCGGGCGCCCGCGAGATCGCCCTCACCCTGAACCTCACGCCGGTGATGACCCCCGGCCAGGTGAGCGACCCCGACCTCGTCCCGTCCGCCGAGGACGCGGAGGCGGTGAACCGCATCGACTGCCTCATCAACCGGCAGTTCCTCGACCCCGCCCTGCGCGGGAAGTATCCCGACCCGGTGCTCGCCATCATGGAGCGGATGGGCGGGACCGACCACATCCGCGACGGCGACCTCGAAACGATCAACCAGCCCGTCGACCTGCTCGGGATCAACTACTACACCCCCTGCGTCGTGAGGTCCGAGCCGGGCGAACCGGCCAACGCCGCCTACCCCGGCAGCGAGGACATCCTGTTCAGCGGCACCCACGCCCCGACGACGGCGATGGGCTGGGCGATCGTGCCGACCGGGCTCTCCCAGCTGCTCACCCGGCTCTCGCGCGACTACCCCGAGGTCGGCCTGCTCGTCACTGAGAACGGCGCCGCGTTCGACGACGTGGTGACGGGCGACCGTGTGCACGACACCGACAGGACCGCCTTCTTCGAGGGCCACCTGAGGGCCGCGCACGCCGCGATCGAGACCGGCGCCGACCTGCGCGGCTTCCTGGTCTGGTCGCTGATGGACAACTTCGAGTGGGCCGAGGGCTACAACAAGCGCTTCGGGATCGTGCACGTCGACTTCGAGACGCAGCGGCGGCTGCCCAAGGACAGCGCGCTGTGGTACCGCGAGGTGATCCGGCACAACGGGCTGCGCCGCGAGCGTGCCAGGCGCCCCACCCTGGAGGTGGTCGCCGCCCGCGCCGGTGTGTCCCGGTCGACCGTCTCCCGGGTGATCAACGGTGAGGGCACGGTCAGCGACGAGTTCCGCGCCATCGTCATGCACGCCGTCAACGAGCTGGGCTACGTCCCCAACTCGGCGGCCCGCAGCCTGGTGACCCGGCGTACCGACTCGGTCGCGCTGGTCGTCTCCGGCTCCCCCGCCGGGGCCCGCGCCGACGACCCGCTGTTCTCGGCGACCATCCGCTCGGCCACCCGGGAGCTGGAGGATTCGGGCAAACGCGTCACCCTCATGCTCGCCGACTCGACGGCCGGTCGTCTCAGGGTGGAGCAGTACGCCGCCTCGGGGCACCTCGACGGGGTGGTGCTCGTGTCGGCGCACGGCGCCGACCCGCTGCCCGCCGCGCTCGCCCGTACGGGCATCCCCGTCGTCTCGCTGGGCAGGCCCGCGGTGGCGACACGGACCCCGTACGCCGACGTCGACAACGTGGGCGGCGCCGCCTCGGCGGTGAGGCACCTGTTCGACCGGGGACGTCGGCGGATCGCCGCGATCGCCGGGCCTCCCGACGCGATCACCGCGCAGGAACGGCTCAGGGGCTACCGCGAGGCCCTGCGCGACACCGGGCACCGGTCGATCATCGCCGTCGGCGACCTCACCCTCGCCTCGGGCGCGGAGGCGATGCGCCAGCTCCTGCACGACGACCCGGCGCTCGACGCGGTCTTCGCGGCGGGCGACCTGATGGCGATCGGCGCTCTGCGGGTGCTGAGCGAGTCGGGGCGGCGGGTGCCGGACGACATCGCGATCGCCGGGTTCGACGACATCGAGGCCGCCTCCTACGCCGTGCCCGCGCTCACCACGGTACGCGCGCCCAGGGAGGAGCAGGCACGGGCGGCGGTACGCCTGCTCCTCCGCCAGATCGACGGCGGCCCCGTGTCGTCGACGATCCTGCCCACGGAGCTGGTCGTCCGGGAGTCCACCTGACGCGTTGACCGCGCCCCGCGCCCACCGGAGGGGGTGCGGGTCCACCGGGCACACGGGTCCCCAGGCGCACGGGTCCTCCAGGCGCACGCGAGCTTCTCCCGGGCGCACGTGGCTTCTCCCGGGCGCGGTGCTTCGCGAAGGGCGCGGTGGTTCCCGAAGGGCGCGGTGGTTCCCGAAGGGCGCGGTGGTTCCCGAAGGGCGCGGTGGTTCCCGAAGGGCGCGGTGGTTCGCGGGCCGGAGCCGGAGGGGGCGGTGGTCAGCCGGAGGTCTGGAGGAGGGCCTTGCGCTCGTCCGGGGTCAGCTCGCGGACGGTGTGGTCGCGGGCGAGCCCGAGCACCTGGTCCATCGGGCCGCACACGTCGCACCGCCAGACCCGGACGGTGGCGTCGCCGTGCGCGGTGACCAGGTGGCGGCCGTCGCGCCCGAACTCCACGCTCTCGACGGAGGCGCCGTGGCCGTGGAAGACCACGGGCTCGCCCCGGCCGGTCGCCGCCCACACCCTGACGGTGTTGTCGTTGCCGCCGCTCGCCACCCACTGCCCGTCGGGGCTGAAGGACACGCTCCACACCAAACCCTGGTGGCCGCGGAGCACCACCGGCTCGCCGCGCCCCGAGGCGTCCCACACCCGGACCGTGCCGTCGCTGCCGCCGCTGGCCACCCGCCGCCCGTCCGGGCTGAAGGAGACGCCCCACACCAGTCCCTGATGCCCGTGGAGCACCACCGGCTCTTCGTGCCCCGAGACGTCCCACACCCGGACCGTGCCGTCCTCGCCCGCGCTCGCGACCCGCCGCCCGTCGGGGCTGAACGCGACGTACCTGACCGCTCCCCGGTGGCCGCGGAGCACGAGTGGCTCCCCGCGCCCCGAGGCGTCCCAGACGCGGGCCGTACCGTCGCTGCCCGCGCTCGCCACCCGCCGCCCGTCCGGGCTGAACGCGACGCCCCACACCGTCCCGAGGTGGCCGTGGAGGGGCACCGGGCCGCCGCGTCCGGAGGCGTCCCAGACACGGACCACACCGTCCTCCACCGCGCCCACGACCCGCTTCCCGTCCGGGCTGAACGCGACGCCGAGCACCTCCCCGCCGCCGGGGCGCAGCACGACCGCGCCGCCCTGGCCGGTGACGTTCCCGACGCGGACCGTGCCGTCGCTGCCCGCGCTCGCCACCCACCGCCCGTCGGGGCTGAGCTCGGCGCTCCAGACCTCCCCGATGTGACCGCGCACGATGGTCGCGTCCCCGGCCGCCGCCACGTCCCACATCCGCACGGTGCCGTCGTCGCTCGCGCTGACGAGTGTCCGGCCGTCGGGGCTGAACGCGGCGCTCCACACCGTGCCCCGGTGACCGCTCAGCACCAGGGGGGCGATGGTGCCGTCCGCGCCCCAGACATGGATCGTGCCGTCGTTGCCGACGCTGGCGATCCGCCCGTCACGGCCGAACGCCACCCCCTCCACGGTGCCGTCGTGCCCGCGCAGCACCGTGGAGGGGGTGGCGTGCCCGCGCGGCAGCCCGGAGGGGCCGTCGCCGGGCACGTCCCACACCCGCACGGTGCCGTCGGTGCTGGCACTCGCCAGGCGGTTGCCGTCCGGACTGAACGCCACACCCTCCACCGAGTTCTCGTGTCCGCGCAGCACCGTGGGCCCCGTACCGCCCTCCGGGTCCCACAGCCGTACCGTGCCGTCGCCGCCCCCGGTGGCGAGGCGCCTGCCGTCCGGGCTGAACGCCACGCCCAGGACCCGCCCCTCGTGACCTCGCAGGACCACCGGCGCGTCACCCCCGGCCAGGTCCCACACCCGTACCGTGCCGTCGTCCCCGGCGTCGGCCAGGTGCCGCCCGTCGGGGCTGAAGGACACGTTCCAGACCGGCCCCTTGTGACCTCGCAGGATCTCGGGCACGTCGTCACCGGCCAGGTCCCACATCCGCACCGTGCCGTCGATGCCCCCGGCGGCCAGATAGCGCCCGTCGGGGCTGAACACCGGGTTCCACGCCTCGCCGTCGTGTCCCCGCAGCACGATCGGGTTCCCCGGCGCCACGCCCTTCTTGTCCATCCGCCACACCCGTACGGTCCCGTCGCCGCTGCCCGCGGCCAGGAGGCGCCCGTCCGGGGAGAAGGTGGCGCCGCAGACCTTGCCACCGGCGACGGGCAGGATGGAACTCACCCGGGAGTCGACGACGGCCTGCCTGAGGACCGAGGCGGCCTCGACCGTGGAACTGACCTCGTACGCCCGCTGGGCCATCAGGAGGCCGAGCTGGGGATCGAGCTGGAGCCTGCCGCGGGCGTCGGCGGCGAGCTGACGGGAGTAGGCGAGCTCCTGCCCGCGCCGGGCCCGGTCCGCCATGACGAGGGCCATCACGGCCAGCGCGCAGACCACCACCCCGACCATCGTCGTACCGACCAGCAGCAGCCGGGCCCGCCTGCCGCTCGCGGCGCGCTCACGGGCCTCGCGCGCCCGCGCGGCCTCCAGGAAGGCGCGTTCCAGGTCGTTGAGCCGGTCGAGCTCGCGGCCCTCCCAGGCGGTCAGGCGTATTCCCCGGTAGAGGAGCTCGTCCTCGCGCCCGTGCTGCCCCCACTCCGCGGCGGCCTCGGTGAGGCGCCGGTGGAGCCGTACGAACTCCCGGTCCTCGGCGAGCCAGCCCCGCAGCCTGGGCCAGGAGCGGATGACCGCCTCGTGCGCCACCTGGACGCTGTCCTCGTCGACGGTGAGCAGCCGGGCCTCGGTGAGCCTGGTCAGCACGGTCGCCACCGCCGTGCCGTTCGGGCCGGACAGCAGTTCGTCGGGGGCGACGCGGCGGCGGGTGTCCTGGGTGCCCTCGCCCAGCGCCGTGAGGCGCAGGAACACGTTCTTGACCAGGTGCCGCTCCCGGTCGCCGGACTCGTCGTAGACCCGCTCGGCGCTCTGCGCGATGGCCCCCTGGATGCCCCCGGCCGCGCGGTACCCGGCCAGCGTCATCGCGTCGCCCCTGCGCCGCTTCCACGTCTCCAGCAGCGCGTGCGAGAGCAGCGGCAACGCCCCCGGCTCCCTGCGGCAGTCGCCCAGGATCGCCTCGACCAGCGCCCGGTCGACCCTGAGCCCGGCGCGGGCCGCCGGTCCCGTGACCACCTGGCGCAGGTCGTCCTCGTCCATGGGCCCGATCAGCAGCTGCCGGTCGCGCAGCGCGGCCACCAGCGGCGGGTGTTCCGCACACCGGGCGTAGAAGTCCGCGCGGACCCCCAGGACCACCCGCGTCCGGTCGCCGTCGTCCGCCGCGGCGAGCAGCCAGTCGAGGAAGGCCACCCGTTCCCGCTCGTCGCCGCAGAGAGTGAAGACCTCCTCGAACTGGTCGACCACGATCACGGCGCGCGCCGACCTCGGCCGTCCCTCCAGCAGCTGCCCGACGTCGAGGCGGGCGCTCGCGTGCCCGGCCGTCAGCCCCGCGTGGAGTGAGGAGGCGCTGACGCCCGTCGCGTTCGCCAGGCCTATCGCGAGTTCTTCCAGCGGGTGCTCGCCCGGGGTCAGCAGCAGCGTCGGCCACGTCTTGCTGCCCGGCAGGGCTCCGCCCCACAGCGCCGGTAGGAGACCCGCCCGCAGCAGCGACGACTTCCCGCTCCCCGACGGGCCGAAGACCGCCAGCAGGGAGGTGCCCTCCAGCCGCGTACACAGCTCGGCGACCAGGTCCTTCCGCCCGAAGAACCGGTCGGCGTCGCCGGGGTCGAAGGTCACGAGTCCCAGGTACGGGGCGTCCTCGCCCTCCTTGGCCCGCTCGGCGGCGTCCGCGGAGGCGAACTCCGCGGCCAGCGTCCGCCACCGCTTCTCCCAGGCCGCGGGGTCGCCGCCGCACGCCTCGACGTAGGCCAGGGTCACCGCGAGAGTGGGGAAGATCTCTCCCCCGGCCGCCTCCGACAGCGCCGTCACCGAGTAGTGCGCGCGCCGGGCCAGCTCACGGTAGCTCGGCCCTCCCGCCGCCGCCCGCAACCGCCGCAGTTCCGACGCGAAGCGCTGTAGCGGGCTCGCGTCGGGATCGAGAGCCCTCTCGGGTCGCCCCATTCACCCCCCGGTGGCATGCGATCGTCGTTGTCTTCTCCAGCAGCTCAATTCTGGACAAGCGATTCCGAACAAGCGAGATGCAACCATGCCTGACCGTACGGGTCTAGGGGGTGGGCTGAATCACCGGATCGGCACCCGTCGAAAACGACGTCGCCATTACGCGCCTTATCTTCATGGACGTCCCCGGTGGGCGTATTTACGCTGACGAATGTCCCCGGTGGGCGTTTTTACCTTCGCGGATATCCCCGGTGGGCGCCTCACCCTCGCGGACGCCCCGGTGACCGACTCACCCCCGCACCGGCCCCGGTGAAAAAACGGTGCGGGGGTTCTCGTGCCACCCTTTCGACATCGTTCTCGTACGATCCGGCGGCGAAGCACAGGCTTCTCCGTTCCTCGTCGGAGGACCGGTGCCCGGGTACCGCCCGGAGCGGTCCCGGCCTGCGGACCGAGACCACCCCGGACGGAATCCGATGCCCGTAGGCAGTACTTGTGCGTCGCCCTGCCACGTTCCCCGCCACGTGCCACCCGCGAGGGACGATCCGTACCCCACCTGTTTAACGGTCCGGGCTTTGTCCAGCACAGGTCTGGCGGACTGGACAAACAACATGCCCCCGCGGACGCGAAGCGGCCCGGACGGGAAACAGTGCGAGGAGACGGTACGGGAGGCAAAGGGGACGGGAGAGACAGGGAGACGGTGAAAACGGGCGAAGGACGTGAAGGGCCCACCGGGCGGCGGGCCCTTCGCGGTTCGCGTACCGGGACGGGCTCTCCCGTCAGTCGCGCGCCTTCTTCCCGTCGGCGTCGACCGCGTACCACTCGGCGCCGAAGCCCTCGACCTCCTGCCCCTTGACGTCGCCCGCCTCGGTGTCCTTGGCGAAGTAGTAGAGGGGATGGTTGTCGTAGGTCACCTGCGTCGTGCCGTCGTCCCGCTCGGTGGTGCCGAGCAGGTCCTCCTTGACGCCCTCGCCCGCCTCCGGCTTCCCGTCCGTGACGTACGGCGGCCACGCCCGCGCGCAGTCGTCGGAACACGACGACTTCCCGTCCTTGTCCTTCTCGAAGAGGTAGAGCGTGCGCTGCTCCTCCCCGACCAGGACCTTTCCGATCTTCGTATCACCCAGTTCGACCTTGGCCCTGGTCGCCGACGAGGACGAGGTGGGGGTTTCCGGTGAGGTGGGCGATGCTTTGACCTGGTCCGCGACCATCGGCTCGGTCGTGCTCCCGTCGTCGGCGCCGCCGCATCCGGCGGTGAGCACGCCGAGCGCGAGCACGCCGGCATGAAGGAACTTCCTCATCTCCGACCCTCCAGGTAAGCAGTGCCATTGCTGCTGGACAGCAGACACGCTGCGGCACCCGTTGGGGGGCACGACACGGATCCCTTGGACAGGCCTTTGCCCGCCCTTGCGCGACCCGTCTCACGCCCGGCCGGGCTTACGGGAGAAGAGGGACGGAGGCCCCGAGGGAGGCGCGGGAGCGGCGGCGGTGCGCCTTCTGGCGGCACGCCGTGCCGCAGAACCGGGCGGGACGGCCCGTACGCGCGGCATGGATCGGGTCGCCGCACACCTCGCACCGCTGGAGGTCCGCGCCGGGACGGCTCTCCCCGCCCTCCTCGTGTGATGACGCGGCGGCCCGGGTTTCGTTACGTAGCGGCACCGGGGATTGAGTTTCGTTACGCGAGGGTGTCGCGGACGGAGTTTCGTGACCGCGAATCGCCACCGCTTCGCGTTCCGTGACACCGCTTTCCGTAACACCGTGTCCCATAAGACGGCGTTCTGTAAGACCGCGTTCCGGCGCCCGTACGCCGTCGTCCTTCGGCACGGCGCCGGGCCCGGCCGCCGTGCGCGCGGTGCCGCGCCCGCTCCTCGCCGAGGGGGCGAGCCCTGTCGCGACCGGCGTGGCGTCCGCGCGGGCGTCGTAGCCCGCGCGGGCGGCGGCGATCTCGTTCTGGTGCCGCTCCGTCCAGGTGACGAGCGACTGGATGGTGTCGTGCAGGGTCACGCCGAGGGGTGTGAGCTCGTACTCCACCCGAGGCGGCACGACGGGGTGCACGGTGCGGCGCACCAGGCCGTCCCGCTCCAGATGACGCAGGGTGACGGTGAGCATGCGCTGGCTGACGCCGTCGATCTCGCGGCTCAGCTCCGTGAAACGGAGGGTGCGGCTGTCGAGGAGCGCGATGACGAGCAGGGACCACTTGTCCGCGACCCGGTCGAGGATCTGGCGGACCTCACAGTCTTCCCGGGTGTCCCACTGACGGGCGTCATAGGGGTCGTAGGCCTCGTCGCCGGTATCGGGGCAGGGACTCAGTGACTTCGAAGTGCCTTCTTCCATGGCTATCGATGGTGCCGCATGATGCGACTACTTACAAGAGGGAACCGTAACGGCGCGAAAGAACCGGCCGTGGTTCCTGCCTCTCTCCAAGGAGTCGTCTCGTGTCCACCCCACTGTCCCCACCGTCGGACCGCATGAGCGGGCGTGCCTGGGGGATGCTGCTCGTGCTGTGCGGTGCGATCTTCCTGGAGGGGATCGACGTGGCGATGCTGAACGTGGCCCTGCCGTCGATCCGCTCCGACCTGGACCTGAGCACGGGCGCGCTGAGCTGGGTGATGAGCTCGTACGTGCTCGGCTACGGCGGTTTCATGCTGCTGGGCGGACGGGCCGCCGACCTGCTCGGCCGGCGGCGGATGTTCCTGGTATGGCTCGGCGTGTTCATCGTCTTCTCGGGCCTGGGCGGGTTCGCGACCGAGGGATGGATCCTCATCGTCGCCCGTTTCGTGACAGGGGTGGCCGCCGCGTTCATGGCACCCGCCGGTCTGTCCATCATCACGACGCACTTCGCCGAGGGCCCGCAGCGCAACAGGGCCCTTCTGGTCTACGCGGGGACGGCGGCGGCCGGTTTCTCCCTCGGCCTCGTCGTCGGCGGCCTGCTGGCCGCGGTCAACTGGCGATGGGTGTTCTTCGCGCCGGTCATCATGGCCTCCATGGTCCTCGTCGCCGCGCTCCTCCTCATCCCGGACGGCGATCATCCGCACCGTCACTCACAGGGCTTCGACCTGGCCGGAGCGATCACCGTGACCGGGGCGATGATGGTGCTGGTGTTCGCGGTCGTCCAGCTGGAGGACCCCGCCGGGGGATGGGCCTGGACGGCCGGAGCGCTCGCCGTCGGGATCGCCCTGCTCACCGCCTTCGTGGCGATCGAGCGACGGTCGGCGACACCGCTGGTACGCCTGGGCATCCTCCGCTCGGGCCCGCTGCTGCGCGCCAACCTCGGCGCGCTGCTGTTCGGGGGCTCCTTCTTCGGGTTCCAGTTCCTCGTCGTGCTCTACCTCCAGGAACTGCGCGGCTGGTCGCCGTTGCAGGCGGCCCTGGCCCTGCTGGTGGTCGGCGTCGACGCCATCCTGGCGCCGACCCTCACCCCGCGCCTGGTGAACCGCTTCGGCAACACCCGGGTGATCTTCGGCGGGCTGTGCCTCGCCGCCCTGGCCTACGCCCTGTTCCTGCCGGTCGGCCTCGACTGGACGTACGCGGCGATGTTCCCAACCATGATCATTCTTGGCCTCGGCTTCGCCCTGGCGTACGGGCCGCTCACCATCGCCGCGACCGACGGCGTGGCGGAGGAGGAGCAGGGACTCGCCGGTGGCCTGCTGTACACCTCCTTCCAGTTCGGCGCGGCGCTCGGCCTGTCGGCGGTGACCGCCGTGAACGTCGTCGCCACCGGGTCCGGCGGGTCGCTCCTCACCGAGCTCGACGGCTTCCGCACGGCCCTGGTCATCCCGCTCGCGATGGCCGTCATCGCGGCGGCCGTCATCGCCTCCGGCCTGCGCGGGCGCGGCGCGACCGGCGCGGGACTCCACCACGAGACTCAGGTACCCGCCGAATCGCGGTAAGCCGGGTGCGATCGGTGGGCCGGTGGGCCTTGGGAGCGGGCGCTCCCGAGGCCCTTCTCGTGTTCAGGCGCCGCGGCGGGACGGCTCAGAAAGCGTCGCCCCAGCCGCCGCAGTCGTCGAACTTGTCGGTGCCCTCGCAGACGCGGATCTTGAAGTCGTCGAAGCCGTCGCTCTTCTTGAAGCCGCCGAAGTGGTCGATGTCGCCGTGGCCGAAGGTCTTGAACACCTTGGTGTGCGAGCCGAACCGGTCGTGCCACTTGAACCACACGTAGCTGTAGGAGCGGTCGCGGTCACGGTCGAACAGGTCGCCGTAGAACCAGTAGCGGCCGTTGTCCTTGGTCCAGTAGCCCTTGAAGTACGAGCGGTGGCCGAAGTCCTCTCCGCGGCCGAATCCGGAGTAGTAGGGGCCGAAGAAGTGCTTGCTGGAGGTCTGCGCCTGCTGCGTGGCGACAGTGGCGACAGTGGCCGAGGAGGCGGTGGAGGCGGCGGTCGCGGCGGGGGCCGCGGCCACACCGGCCAGCAGTGCACCGGCCAGGGCCGCTCCGGCGAGAAGGGTGCGCGTCGTGCTCATCGTCATGCTCCTGTGCGGGTGGTGTGAGGGTGTTGCCGTTCGGACACCACGAACACTAGAAACCGCCGACACTTCCTTCTGCGCACGAATGCACACTCACTATCGAGGGTGCACTATTACGGACTCACACCCATGAAAAGGCGTACGACCAGCCGTCTCACGGCTTCTTCGTGAGGTCCACGCGCCAGTCGTTGCACCGTATGGGGTTCCCCGGCGGATATTC
This sequence comes from Streptosporangium sp. H13245, assembly GCF_055690525.1. Lineage (NCBI taxonomy): Bacteria > Bacillati > Actinomycetota > Actinomycetes > Streptosporangiales > Streptosporangiaceae > Streptosporangium > Streptosporangium sp. H13245. The sequence continues at coordinate 374,919 of NZ_JBSZKT010000001.1, forward strand.
GGAGTCGCACACGGCGACGAACTCGAACCCGGCCTTCCGGCAGATCGCGTTCGACGCCGGGTTGTCGACGGAGGGGTACGCGTGAATGTAGCGGTGCGTCCGCTTCGCCCTGGCCCTGGCGATAACGGCGAGGGCCGCCGCGGCCGCTATGCCCCTGCCCTGGAACTCCGGCAGGACGCCCCAGCCGGTCTCGTACACGGTCTCGTCGTTCCAGACGCGTTCCCAGTAGCCGATGCTGCCGACCCGCTGCAGCTCGGGGAGCAGGACGATGCTGAACATCTGGCCGGTCCCCTTGCCCTCGATGTCGACGTACCTCCTGTGACGTTCGAACAGTTTTCCCTCGGTCTCGGGGCCTCCCAGATGTTCGGTCATCTCCGGCGCGTTGATGCGGCGCAGCAGGTCGAAGTCGGTCTCCGCCCACGGATCGAGCCGTACCAGCGGCGTGTTTCCTCGTTCCGGCATTCTCACTCCACTTTTGGTTGCTTATGTCCAGAAGTACGTGGATTCTGCCAGGGAGCACCGACAATCGGCCCGGCCCGTGCTCAGCGGGCGGTGGGGTCCGGACTCCGGAGCGACACCACGGCCGCCTCCCTCCTGCCGTTGACCCCCAGCTTCCGGTAGATGTTCCGCGCGTGGGTCTTGACGGTGTTGACCGAGAGGACGAGATCGTCCGCTATCTCCCTGAAGGTCAGCTCGCTGCGCAGGTAGTGCAGCACCGCCACCTCGCGTTCGCTGAGCTCGGGGACCGGCATGCGTGAGCCGGGGCGGGGTGACCGCCCGAGGTCCGAGGCCACCTGATCCCGTAGATCGGTCAGGCCCATGGGGTTGGGGCACCGGGCAAGCAGCTCGTCCGCCGCCGCCAGGCGGTCGGCCGCCCGTTCGGTGTCGGCGCGACCGGCGAGCGCGCGGGCGAGGAACAGGAGGGCGAAGGCGCCCATCGTCGTGTCGGCGCCGAATCCCGGGGGCGCGTCGACCAGCTCCTCCAGCCGCGCCACCTCCGTATCCCGGTCCTCCCCGTCGGTGACCACCGCCCGGAGGATCATGCCTTCGGGCGCCACCCTCGCCCTCGGGCGCGTACGGCACTCGGTGAGGGCGACGTCGACCTGACCGGCGTGGGCGACGGCCGCCGCGCGGTCACCGGCGAGATGGGCGGCCAGCCCGGCGATGCCGTGGACGGTCGCGCGCAGCGGCGGCGGCAGCGGTGTCGTGGTCCAGAGCGCCTCGATCTGGTCCAGCAGCCGCCCGCACTCGGCGAGCCGTCCGGCGAGCAGGAGCGTGCGGGCGACGCCGATCCGGGTCTGGGTCCGTACGAGCGGGGAGACCGGTGCCGCCGTCGTCTCCCTCCTGAGAAGGGCCAGGCCCTGGCGGAGGGCGAGCGGGAGGTCGCCTCGCTCGCGGGGCAGGCAGAGCCGCCACGCGTCCTCGGGCCGGGTCGGCCCGCCGTCACCGTGCTCGGGGGCGAGGGCGCGGGACCACCGGTCGCGCTCGTCGAAGCGCCCGAGGGAACACCACAGGTGGAGCCCCCGCCCGGCCAGCCGGGGACTCCTGCCGATCTCCTCGTCGGGAAGCGCGCTGAGCCACTGTTCCAGGGCCGTGAGCCGTCCGGCCCGGTAGTAGTCGTCGAACAGCTCCCGCAGCATGTCCGCGGCGATCCCATGGTCCCCGGCGAGGAGGGCGTGGTCGACGGCCTCGTCGCGGTTCCCGTGGGCGGTGTGCCACCGGGCGGCGCTCCGGTGTGCCGCACGCGCCCGTCCGGGATCGGTGGACTCCCGCCGGTGCGCCAGTGCCTGCCGGAACAGCCGCTGGTAGCGCACCCAGGTGCCGGAGGCGTCCTCGGCGACGAGGAACACCCCGTCCGCGCGAAGCCGGTCGAGCAGCTCCGCGGAGTCGTCCCGGCCGCGGACGGCGTCGGCGAGCGCCGCGCAGAAACGACCGAGGACCGCGGTGTCCAGCAGGAACTCGCGAATCTCAGGATCAAGACCGGCCCACACATGGTCGAGGAGATAGTCGATCACCACTCCCCGCGCGGGAACGAGCCCCTCAACGGCTTCCCCCGCATGGGCGAGCCCCTCAACGGACCCGGCCACCGCTCCCCACGCAGGAACGAGACCTTCAACAGACCCGACCTCCGCAGGAACGAGACCCCCAACAGACCCGACCTCCGCAGGAACGAGACCCCCAGCAGACCCCGCCGCCCTCCCCACACGGACGGTCCCGACCTCCGCTCCCTCCGCGGGAACGAGATCGCCGGTGAACACCGCTCCCGTCCCGTCCGCTCGCGAGTGCCCCTCCCCGTCCCGGACGAACCGCCTCTCCCGGTCGGTGAGCACCGCCGTCTCCCCGCCCGCCCGCAGGTGGGCGCCCGCGAGCATCAGCCCGCCCGCCCATCCCTCGGTGGCCGACACCAGGGCCGTGGCCGTACGCGCGTCGGCAACGACACCGAAGACCTCGGCCAGCAGGCTCCGCGTCTCCCGCGGGTCGAACCGCAGGTCCGACCAGGTCATGGTCGACAGACGGCCCGCCAGCAGCAGCCGCTCCAGGCGCAGGGGCGGTCTGACCCGACCGGCGATCACGGTCGTGAGGCCGTCACCGCATGCCCTGATCAGCAGGTCGAGCCGGTCGTGGATCTCCGGATCGACCACGTGCTCGTACTCGTCCAGTACGAGCACGGGCCGCTGCCTCCGCTCAAGGATGTGGTCGGCGAGGGCGGACACGTGGACGTCGCTGCCGTGGACGAGTGTCGCGGACGGGTGCGGCGGGGCCTGTTCGCCGGTCGCTCCCGCGAGGGCCCCGGCCACGTGGCGCCAGAACCGCTCCGGGTCGTTGTCGCGGCCGTCGACGTTGACCCACGCCACGGGCCGCGACTCCACGGCGGACCACTGCACCAGCTCGGCGGTCTTGCCGATCCCGCTCGGCCCCACCAGCAGGACGACGATCGACTCCTCCACCGCCGTACGCAGCCTGTCGCGTACCCGGAGACGCGGGAGGAGAGGGGACAGCGGCCTGGGCACACGGAGCTTGGCGGTGATCAGACCTTCGCCACCGGGTGACACGGACGCGGGCGAAGCCGGTTCCCCACCGGGGGCCACGGACACGGGCGGAGCCGGTTCTCCACCGGGGATCGCGAGCGACGCCGGTTCTTCACCGAGGATCGCGGACGACGCCGGTTCCCCGCCGGGGGATCCGGGCGCGAACCGGTCCGGCCCAGCCGTCTGCATGCCCCCATGCTATTCACGCCCCCACAAAGGACGGTCAGCCGGAGTGGAGTACCTCGTGGGCCCAGGCGCCGGGGGCCTGCGTGTGCAGCCGCCAGTAGATCTCGGCGATGTCGTCGGGGTCGAAGGCCGTCCCGGGGGCGACCGCACCGGCGACCGTCACGGTGGCGACATGGACGCCGGAGGGCCCGTACTCCCTGGCGAGCAGGGTCGTCAGCGTGCGGATTCCGGCCTTGCCCAGGGAGAGGCTCGTCACCTTGGGTTCGGGGTCGGGCATGCCGCCGGTGAGGATGATCGTGCCGTGTCCCGCCGCCGACATCTTCGGAGCCAGGTGGGCCGCCGCGGTCACCGCGCCGACGAGGTTGACCGCCAGTGTGTCCAGCAGTTCGGTGGCCGAGAGCTCGCCGGGAGCGTCCCACCGGATGAGCGCGGCGTTGTAGACGAGCACGTCGGGTACGCCGTGACGATCCACGGCGGTGTCGAGGGCCGCGCGGATGCCCGCTTCGTCCGTACTGTCGGCGACGAGCCCCTCGACGGCCTTCGCGCCGTCGCCCGCCAGGGCGGAGACCGTCGCGTCGACGGTGCCCTTCGTACGGGCGATCGCCACGACCGGCATGCCCGCGCGGGCGAAACGGCGTGCGACCGACAGGCCGATTCCGGGTCCGGCACCGATGACGACTGCTCCTGGCATGGTTTCGCGTCCTTTGAGAGTGGTTCTTCGAACGGGATCGGCCGCACAGGCAACACAGGTAGCACAGGCGGCACGGACAGCAGGCGGCACGCGCACACCGGCCACGCCGTGTCGTGCCGCGCCACCCGCCACCCCCGCCACCCCGTCGCCCGCGAGATCGAAGAAGACCGCTGTCCGCGAGGAAGACCCGCGCGGTTCGTTCCCATTCAGCCGTGCCGAACGGGGTGGGTGCCAGGGATGTCACGGGGGATCACGGGAGCCGGAAGGGGTGATCCCGCCCCCGGCCGGGGGTGAGCCACCGGCCCCCGACCGGCCGGGCCGCTCATCGGATCCTCCCCGGCACCCATGAACGGCTCGTTACCGGGCAAAGGGCTGTGATGTCGTGTCCGGCCTGGCCGGTCGTTGACAACCGGCCGGACGGTTGGCGACGGTGAACTACCGCGATCGGCCGGACGGTTGGCGACGGTGGACCACCGCGATCGGGCTGTGACGGGAGGGACGAGAGCTTGGGCGAGGTCGGGCGGGAAGGCACGGCACCCACACCCAGGCAGGTCAGAGCCCTCTTCCTGAGGGCCGGTCGCCTCCTGTCCCACGCGCGTACGCTGCTCGCCGACGACGCGCGGGCACGCGCCGACGCCCAGCGGGCGCTGTCCTCCATGCGTACGCGCCTGGCACGCGAGGAGCTGGGGGCGATTCCCCTGACGCGCCTGAAGGACGTCACCGTGGGACGGCTGCGGCTCAGAGCCCTCGAACAGGCCGGATACCAGAAGGTTCTCGACATCCTGGACACCACGCCGTACGCCCTCCAGCTCCTCCCCGGGGTCGGGGCGTGGAACGCGAGACAGGCACACGCCGCCGCCGGGCAGATCGCCAAGGCGGTGGAGGAGACGGTGGCGCTGCGGATCGACGTCGACCGGCAGGACGACGAGACCACGGCCCTGCTGATCACGCTGAACCGGCTGGTGAACGCCGGTCCCGACCTGCCGCGCGCGGGCGGCGCCGCGCGGCGGATCGAGGAGAGGCTGGCCTCGCTCCTGCCCGCCGCGCAACCGGCTCGCGGATGGCTGCGGATGCTTCTCGCGGGTCAGAGAGGCCGTCGCCGTGCCCAGGAGGCCGTCGCGCGGATCGGGGACGTGATCGCGGAGGCGAACGCGTCCGACACGGCGCTGCTTTTCAGCCAGGCCTCCGTGGACCTGCTGCGCCCGCCGGTGTCCGGCGTCGAGGCGTGGATCGACTTCGAGCTTCGCGCGTCGGAGTACTACAACCTGCTCGCCGAGATCGCGGCCACGGAACCCGACCGGGTCGCCTCCGAGGGGTTCCTGCCCGACGACATCTCCGCGCGGGTCAAGGCCCAGGAGCTCGACGACACCCACCGCAGGGTCTCCCTGCGCGGCTACCAGTCGTTCGGCGCCCGCTTCGCCCTCGCCCAGCGCCGGGTGATCCTGGGTGACGAGATGGGCCTGGGCAAGACCGTCGAGGCCATCGCCGCCCTCGCGCACCTCAGGGCGCGTGGCGAGAGCCACTTCCTGGTGGCCTGCCCCGCCAGCGTCCTGATCAACTGGGTACGCGAGGTCGAGACCCGCAGCACGCTCAGGGCCTACTCCCTGCGCGGTACCGACCGGGCCGCGGCCCTGGCGGAATGGGTCCGCACCGGCGGCGTCGCCGTGACCACCATCGACACCCTGCACCGGCTGGAGATCCCCGGGGACGTGGCGCTGGGGATGCTCGTGGTCGACGAGGCGCACTACGTCAAGAACCCCGCCGCCCGGCGGTCGCAGGCCGTCGCCCGGTGGTGCGGCCGTACCGACCGGGTGCTCTTCATGACCGGCACCCCGATGGAGAACCGCGTCGAGGAGTTCCGCAACCTGATCGGTTACCTCAGGCCCGACCTGATCCCCGGCCTCCGGAACGGCGACGCGGCGGCGGGGGTCGTGGGGGCGGCGGGCGCGGCGGGGGCGCAGTCCTTCCGCAGGGCCGTGGCACCGGTGTACCTGCGCCGCAACCAGGAGGACGTGCTCACCGAGCTGCCCGACCTCGTCCACGTGGACGAGTGGGAGGAGTTCAGCCCGGCGGACCTCGCCGCCTACCGGAAGGCGGTGTCAGCCGGGAACTTCATGGCGATGCGCCGCGCCGCCTACGCCGTGCCGGAGACGTCGGCCAAGCTCCAGAGGCTGCTGGAACTCGTCGACGAGGCCGCGGGCAACGATCTCAAGGTCGTGGTCTTCTCCTACTTCCGCGACGTCGTGACCGCCGTTCACGAGGCCCTGGGCGGCCCCTCCGCCTCTCAGTCTCCCACCTCGAAGCCCTCCACCTCGAAGTCCCCTGCCTCAGAGTCCCCCGCCTCGAAGTCCCCCGGTGACCCCGGCGGCCGGGTCCACGGGCCGATCTCGGGCGACCTCGGCGCCACCCGCCGCCAGCAGGTCATCGACGAGTTCACGGCGGCCCCCGGCCATGCCGTGCTGCTCAGCCAGATCCAGGCCGGTGGGATCGGTGTCAACCTTCAGGCCGCCTCCGTAGTGATCATCTGTGAGCCCCAGGTGAAGCCGACCATGGAGAGCCAGGCCGTGGCCCGCGCCCACCGCATGGGACAGGTCCGCAAGGTCCAGGTGCACCGCATCCTGACGGCCGACAGCGTCGACCAGCGCATGCTCGACATCCTCCGCGGCAAGGCCGGGCTCTTCGACACTTACGCCCGCCGCAGCGACCTGGCCGACTCCACCCCCGACGCGATCGACATCTCCGAACAGGCACTCGCCCGCCAGATCGTCGAGGAGGAACAGCGACGCCTCGCGACGTCACGGCCACCGCGCGCCTGAGCGGGATCGCGGCCCACCGGACACGGGAACGGCCGAAACCCGCGGGTGCTCACGCGGTGATCTCGACCTCGACGGACAACCGGCGGATGTCCTCCGGAGCGTCCGCGAACTCGCACTCCATCGTCTCCCGTTCCTGCTGGAAGTGCTTCCATCCCTCGTAGTGAACCGGTACGGCGGTGTGCCGACCGCCCGGCCGAAGGTGCGCGAGTCCGGCGGGGAAACGGAGAGCACACCGATCCTGCCGGGGAAGGGGAACGGGACGTACGCGGATTCGCGTACGGCGAAGCCTCGGATGAGCGGATGTCCCGCCGCGCCCGCGCACCCAGACTCTGCGCATGCCCACCATGCTCATCCGTGCCTTCCGCGTGCCCGACCTCCGCGGGAAACTGCTCTTCACGCTGGCGATGATCGCGCTGTTCAGGTTCGGGCAGATGCTGCCCGCGCCCGGCGTGAACGTGGTCGCGGTGCGGGAGTGCCTGAGCGGGGGAACCCGTGGCGGGCTCATCGACATGTTGCAGCTGTTCAGCGGCGGGGCGATGCTGAAACTGTCGGTGTTCGCCCTCGGGATCATGCCGTACATCACCGCCGGGATCCTGGTCCAGCTGCTCACCACGGTGGTCCCGCGCCTGGAGGCGCTCAGGAAGGAGGGACGGCAGGGACAGGCGAAGATCACGCAGTACACGAGGTACCTGACGGTGGCGCTGGCCGTGCTCAACGCCACCACCGTCGTGTCGATGGCCCGCGCGGGCCAGATCTTCCCCAACTGCGACCGGCAGGTACTTCACGACCGGAGCCCGATGACGATCGCGGTGATCGTGGTCACCCTGGTGGCCGGAACATGCGTGATCATGTGGCTGGGCGAGCTGATCACCGACCGGGGGATCGGGAACGGCATGTCCATCCTGATCTTCACCCAGGTGATCGCCGTGTTCCCCTCCTACATGTCGAACATCTTCCTGCTCAGCCCGCTCGCCCTGGCGACCATGCTGGTCGCGGGCGTCTTCCTGGTGGCGGCGGTGGTGTTCATCGAGCAGGCGCAGCGAAGAGTCCCGGTGCAGTACGCCAAGCGGATGGTCGGGCGCAGGATGTACGGCGGAACCTCGACCTACCTCCCGCTGAAGGTCAACCAGGCCGGGATCGTCCCCGTCATCTTCACCTCGTCCCTGCTCTTCCTCCCGCAGCTGGTGATGCAGCTGACGGGCGGAACCGGACCGGTCTCGGCGTGGATCGCGCGCTATCTCGTCTCCGGCGACCATCCGGTCTACATCACGGCGTACCTCCTGCTGATCGTGGCCTTCACCTACTTCTACGTGTCCATCACCTTCAACCCGGAGGAGGTGGCCGACACCATGAGGCGGTACAACGGGTTCGTGCCCGGCATCCGGCCGGGACGGCCCACCGCGGAGTATCTGCGGTTCGTGCTCTCGCGGCTGACCGCGCCGGGAGCGGCCTACCTCGCCACGCTGTCGCTGATCCCGATCATCGCCTTCATGGTGCTGCGCGACCCGGCGACCCAGCAGAACTTCCCGTTCGGCGGGACGACCGTTCTGATCATGGTCGGGGTGGGGCTGGACACGGTGAAGCAGATCGAGGCGCAGCTGGACCAGCGCGACTACCGGGGCTTCCTCAGGGGATCGTCATCCCGGACCTGAGCGCGAAGACGACCAGCTGGGCACGGTCACGGGCGCGCAGCTTGACCATGGCGCGGCTGACGTGGGTACGGACCGTGTCGGGGCTGATGACCAGCTCCGCGGCGATCTCGTCGTTCGACCGGCCGGTGGCGACCCAGGCGACCATCTCCCGCTCCCTGGGGGTGAGCGTGTCGAGTCCCTCCACCGGGGTGACGTCGTGGCGGCCGAACAACCCGATCACCTTCCTGGTGACGGACGGGGAGAGCAGGGCCTCCCCCGAGGCGACGACCCTGATCGCGCGGGTGAGCTCCTCGGGGGCGCTGTCCTTGAGAACGAACCCGCTGGCCCCGGCCTGCAAGGCGGCGAAGACGTAACGGTCGACCTCGAAGGTGGTGACGACGACCACCCGGGTGGTGTTGAGCGCGGGGTCGGCGGCGATGGCCCGCAGCGTGTCGATACCGTCCATGCCGGGCATGCGGATGTCGAGCAGCAGGACGTCGGGACGCGTCTCGCCCAGCAGCCGCAGCGCCGAGGCGCCGTCGGCGGCCTCACCGGCGAACTCCAGGTCGGGCTCGCGGTCGATGAGCGCCCGAAGCCCCATGCGGACGACGGCCTGGTCGTCGGCGAGCGCCACCCGGATCGGTCCCCCCGGAGACGTCACACGCCCCTTCCCTGCTTCACATGGCGTACGGGGAGGGCATCCTCCGACGCGGCCGGGAGAGTGACCTCACCCGGCGCCTGGGAAAGGGCGTCGCCTTGGAACCGGGCTTCGCCCTGCGTCCGGGATTCGTCCTGTATCCGGGATTCGTCCGGCGTCCGGGAAAGGACGTCACCCCGCGCTGGAGACTCACCCAGAGTCCGGTAAAAGCCTTCGTCCGGAGTCCGGGGGAAAGCCTCACCCGGTGTCCGGGGGAAACCGGCCACGACGCGGAACCCGCCGCCCTCGCGGGGACCCGCGCCGAAGGCGCCACCGGCCTCCGTCACCCGAGCTCGCATCCCGGCCAGCCCACGCCCCTCGGCGGCCGTTCCCGAAGGACCGCTCCCCCTGTCTGCGACCTCCAGGACGAACGCACGCGGGTCACCGGTGACGCGGACCAGTGCCCTGGTGGGACCGGCGTGACGCAGGACGTTGGTCAGCGACTCGCGTACGACGCGGTAGACCACACCTTCGAGGTGCGCGGGAACGGGCGGCGCGGCAGGCTCGACATCGACGGGCAGCCCCGCCGCGCGCACCCCCTCGATCAGCCGGGCCAGGTCGTGGTCGGCCAGGGTCCCGGAGCCCGGGAAGATCGTGGGACGGGAGGAGGTCTCCGAGGCGGCGAAGGTCCCGGAATCGGCGGAGGTCCCGGAGCCGGAAAGGGTCTCGGGGGCGGGGAAGGTCTCGGAGCCGGGGAAGGTCTCGGGGTCGATGAGGTCGAGCGCGGAGCGCAGCTGGTTGAGTGCCCGCACGCTGGTCGAGCGGATCGCCTCCAGCGACTCGCGGACCTGGTCGGGCCGCTCGTCGAACATGAGCAGGGCGACCCCGGCCTGCATGGCGATGGTCGCGAGGCCGTGCCCCGCGACGTCGTGGACCTCCCCCGCGATGCGTGCCCGCTCCAGGGCGATCAGCTCCCGCGCCGCCTCACCGTCCGGTTCGGACCGTGTCGCGCTCTCCGCCCCGCTCGCGGCCACACCCGTCGCCGCGGGCTCCACGCCCGTTACGGCCGCGCCCGTCGTCGAGGTTTCCACACCCGTCGCCGACGGTCTCACCGGCTTCACGAGCAGCGCCGGACGGGCGGGCACCGCGCTCAGACTCCAGCTCGCCGGGGCGTCCGTACCCGACGGCCCCCTGCCACTCGAAGGCAGCGAAGGCGTCGAAGGCGTCGGCGACACCGAAGGCGTCAAAAACCCCGAAGGCTCCGCGCCGGGGGCCCGTCCCCCGGGGACACCGGCGCCCGGCGCCTCGCCCGCGCCCGCGTCGTGGTCCTGGGGTTGGGTGGCCGTACTGCGCGCCTGGACGAGGCCGCTGGACGGCCACGGGATGGCCAGCCAGCCCACCCACGCCAGCATGAGGATGACCGGCAGGTCACGCAGGCGCCCCAGGCGGGAAAGCGCCATCGCGGCCGCCGCGATGGAGTCACGCGGACGGCCGTCCGGATGCGTGGGCTCGGTCACCGTCCTCCATCAGAACAGACTCGTACGCAACGATCCTAACCAGTGCGTGCCGGTCCCGTCCGGGCTCGAAAAATCCGGCGACTCCGGCGCCCCGGCAACCCCGACGGCCTTGCCGATCCCGGCACCCCCGCACCCTCGACGCCCCCGACGCACCAACGCACCAACGCACCAACGCACCAACGCACCAACGCACCAACGACGAGGAGTAACCCGGTTCCGCCTACCGATGGGCGCGCAGGGATTCCAAAATGCGTGACAGCGCCTCGGTGACGGCAGGCAGGTCGTCGGGGTCCGTCGAACGGGCCAGCCACAGGGCCGCCTCGTTCATCGCGCCGGACAGGAGGCGGGCCAGCGGCTCCACGGGCTGGCGGGTGACGACCCCCGCCTCGATCAGCGCGGCGAGCGCCTCGCTGAGGTGCCGTGCCGAGGACGCCTCGTCCATGGCCCGCCACTCGTTCCAGCCGAGCACCGCGGGGCCGTCGACGAGCATGATCCGCTGCACCTCCGGATCGCGGCTCACCGCGAGGAAGGCCCGGCACCCCGCGACCAGTTGCTCCCACGGGTCGTCGCACGCGTCCGCCGTCGCGGCGACCCTCTCGCCCACCTCCCGCTGCACCTGCTCGACGACCACGTGGAAGAGGGCGGCCTTGCTCTCGAAGTGGTGGTAGAGCGCGCCCTTCGTGACGGCCGCCGCCCCGACGATCTGCGCCAGGCTCACCGCGGCGTACCCGTGCCGCGCGAACAAAGTCCTGGCCTCGGTCACCAGCGCCCGCCTGGTCTCCAGCCGTTGCCGTGCCCGGTCCACCGCGGCCTCCCTTGTTGGCGTACCGATGGTATGTTAGCTTCACATACCGACGGTATGTGAATTCCCCGAAGGGAGAGGGATGACCCTCACGAGTTTCTACCCGGTCGTCTGCACCGATCGGATCGCCGAGTCCCACGACTTCTACCGGCGGTTCTTCGGCTTCGAGACGACGTTCGAGGCGGACTGGTACGTGAGCCTGCGACGGCCGGATCCGCCGCACTACGAGCTGGCGCTCGTCGATCGCGACCATCCGACGGTGCCGGAGAAGTACCGTTCGGCGGTGCGGGGGCTGATCCTCAACTTCGAGGTGGCCGACGTCGACGCCGAGCACGACAGGCTCGTACGGCAGGCGGGGCTCCCGGTGGAGCTGACGCTGCGCACCGAGGAGTTCGGGCAGCGGCACTTCATCGTGGCCGCGCCCGACGGTGTGCTCATCGACGTGATCACCCCGACCGAGCCGTCCGCCGTCTACGCGGAGCAGTACGCCGCCCCCTGACCCGCGCCACCGGGCGGGTCTAGGAACCGCCCGGCGCGGACTCCTTCAGGGAAGACCTGGCCAGCCGTCTGCCGAGCTGTTGTGCGGGGGCCTCAAGCAGGCGGTGGGTCAGGTAGCAGAGCGGTACCAGGGCGAGGAAGAACAGCGGAAGGTTCGGGCTGATCCGCAGCAGGAGCGGATGCAGCAGATAGAGAGAGAAACTGATCACTCCGAGGTGGGCGAGCCAGCGGGGAAACGACCTGCGCCGCAGCGCGAACCCGGCCGCGAAGAAACCCGCGGCCAGCAGGATCGCCGGTGCCCACCCGGGGTCGTCCTTGGCGAGGACCCCGCAGGCCAGGACCGTCAGCACGGTGGCGACGGCGGTACGCCACCGGATGGTCCCCCGCTCGGCGCGGTACACGGCCGTACCGGCGAACATCATGGCCAGGATGATCAACCCCTGCCACGCGCCGATCCGGCTGCCCAGGATCACCAGTGTCAGCCCGAGGAGACCGCCCGCCACCGCGGCGGCCGTACGCGTCCCGCCCCCCGCCCGCGCCGACACCACGACGACCGCGACCACCGCGACCCCGAGAAGCGCCGCGACCAGGTCGGCGCGGCCACCGATGACCGGCCCCGGCAGCAGCAGGCCCAGGAGTACGGCCGACAGCGCCAGGACGATCGCGGTCGCCGCCGACCGGTGCGCCCGCCCCGTGGCGAACAGCCCGACCGCCAGCAGGTAGAACGCCATCTCGTACGAGAGCGTCCACATCACGTCGATGACGGCGGGCACGCCGAGGAGTTCCTGCAGCATCGTCACGTTCCCGAGGACGACCAGGGGAAAGGGCCGCGTGCTCAGGCCCGGGTGGAGGGCGAACGCCCCGGCGTACGCGAGAAGGAGCGCCAGGCCGATCGCGGCGAGCAGCAGGGGCAGGAGGCGGAGGGCCCGGCCGATCCAGAAGGCCCGCAGGTCGCCGCGCCGCTCCAGGGAGGCGGGGATGATATAGCCGCTGACCAGGAAGAACACGAAGACGCCCCAGGTGCCGACGTCGATCCTGCGGTCCACCTCGGCCCAGACACCCGGGATGAAGGTCCAGCCGGAGTGGTGCAGCGCGACGGCCAGCGCGGCGGGTCCCCGCAGGGCGTCCAGCCAGGCCAGCCGCGAGGGGATCGGGGGCACTCGCCCGACTTTAGGCGATAGACAAGGGTTCCTGGACACCACCCGGCCCGAGGCATCACCGGAGCCCCGACCGGTGAGTCGGCGCCCGCCGAGCGAAAGGTCCTGGCCGGGCAGGTGCCGACGGCGCGTGAGAGGACGGAAGGACGTCGATGGCCGGTTACGAGGGCGCGTCGGACGCCGAGTACACCTGGGAGGATTTCTGGAACGGCCTCTCACCGGCATGGCGGCGGGTGTTGTGCGGCTCCGACACCCCCGCGCCCCCGCCCGCGGATCCGATCCTGCGACGCCACCGCCTCACCACCGACTTCGAGTGGGTGGGGCACTTCGACCCCGTCAGGGCGCTCCCGGCGGTGACGGAGGCGCTGCTGTGGGACGTCAACGGCATGGACCTGGGACCGCTGACGGGCCGGTCATGGCGGTTGCTCCAGCTGGCGGGCCCCGCCAACGTGGAGGTGACGCAGCTGGGCGGCACCCCGGTCCGTCGGCTCATCCTGTCGAACGTGAACGTACGGGACCTGTCCGGCCTGCGAGGCGTCGTGGGCCTGGAATCCCTCACCCTGGCGCACGGCGACTTCGGGGTGCTGCCACCTCTCGATCACCTCTCCGAGCTCGTTTTGTACGCGGATACCGACCTCGACATCACCGCCGCGCGGAACCCCGGCCTTCGGATCACCCGCCTCGACGAGCCCTATCTCCCACCCTTCGGCCCCGGCGACGTGTGACCGGGGACCGGCGGGGTGACGTCCTCAGCGCACCGGGTCGGAAGGGTTGACCCGGGCGACGAAGAGCGGGTCGACCGGGGTGAAGGGGAACCGGGGGAGGTCACGCTCGGGCATGCCGAAGCTCGCGGCGAGAACCTCGCGGGAGAACGCCGACGCGGTGGCCCGGTAGCCGATGTCGGCGGGCGTGGACTGGTCGAAGAAGATGAGGAAGTGGATGTCGTCCTCGCCGATGACCTCGATGTGGTGCGGAAAGGCGCTCGGCACGAAGTAGACGTCACCGGGGTTGAGCAGGTACTCGTCGAGGGTGCCGTCGGGGTCCAGCACCCGCATGCGGGCGTGCCCCTTCTCGACGTATCCCATCTCGCCGGTGACGGGATGCCAGTGCGGTTCGCGCATCCCGCTCTCCCTGACGCGCAGGGAGTACATGGAGATGTCCTCCAGGGCGGCCCAGTACTGCTTACGGGCGAGGCGGGCGTCGCCGTAGGCGTAGGACAGCGGCGGGTGCTGGCCCTCGATGTCGAACAGGTGGGCGTTGGGCAGCCCGACCGTGGACGGGATGTCGGCGGCCCCGGTGCGCCGGACGATCTGCTGCGCCGGAGACCGGTCGAGGACCGCGAACGCCGAGGCGGGCAGGTCGTAGGTGTTGCCGAGCACCGCGTCGGTCATGGCGTTGAAACTGTCGTGCAGCGAGAAATGCCGAGGACGTTCGTCGCGCAGCGCGAGAACGAACTCGGCGCGGTCGTCACCGATGTTCTCGATGTGGTAAATCGCGCCCGACTCGACGTGGTACATCTGACCGGCGGTGACGATGAACGAGGAGAAGGCGTCGGCGTTTCCGAGAATCGACACCAGGACCGTGCCGGAAAGGCAGTAGCCGAGCTGGTTGGCGTTGACGTTCCACTGCGGCTCGCGGATCGCGCCGGGTTCGAGGGCCACGTGCTTGATCGAGAGCCCGCTGAGAATGGGCAGCGCCCCGGCGTCGACCAGGGTGACCGACCCGAGCTCGCTCTCGAACGCGGGTGACGCGTTCGCCAGAGATGTGACGTGCGGTGAGGTGCCGGTCATGACTTTCCCTTCGTCGCCGCGACCCGCGCGATCGCGGTCGAAGGCCGTACCCCGCCCCGGCCCCGCCGGTGGTGTACGCCTGTTTACGCAGGTTAAGCAGCAGGTGACCGCTGTGGCGGCTCCTGTCACGGCGTGTCGCCGACATCGCGCACATATGACCTTCGGTTACATGGCGGGCGCCGCACCTCCCCTCGGCGCAAAGATCGGACATAACACCAAAAAAGCCGAAATACCCCCAAGCTAAACAGCTGAAAGATCAAGGGCATTGATCTCACCGCTCTCCGAACACCTCGGGCGCCGTCTCGCCCATATTGAGCCAGTGCGATGATCGCTCAGGCTCAGGGCGGCTCGATGCCGGGCACGCCGCGCGGCGACGTACCGCAAGGTGTCTCCGCCGGAACCGCCCGCCGGTAGCGGTCGGCCAGCACGCGGATCTCCGCGACGAGTTCGGGCGGCTCGGTGACCTGGAAGTCGGCGTCGAGCATGCCGAGGTACGCGGCCAGCATCCGCGGTGTGTCCGAGCCGACCTCGGCCACACAGGCGTCGTCGCCCACGGGTTCCACCGGAACGCCGGACGGCAGCCGGTCGCGGACGTGCTCGGCCGGTGCGCGTACCGTCACCCGCGCCCGGCACTGCCAGGGCGCGGTGGCCAGGCCGGTGGCGACGTGGCCGACGAGGTCGCCGCCGGGATCCTCGCGCGGGGTGAAGCGCGGGCCGTTCGGTGTCCGCAGCCGCATCCGGTCCACCCGGAACGTGCGCCAGCCGGACCTCGCGACGTCCCATCCGACCAGGTACCAGCGGCCCCGGCCGTGCGCGAGCCGGTGCGGCTCGACCTCGCGGCGACCGGCCGACCCGTCGTGGCCGGTGTAGTCGAACCGGAGCCGCTCGTGGTCGCGGGAGGCCGCCGCGATCGCGGTGAGCGTGGCGGCGTCCACGCTGGGACCGGCGTGCGGAAGCGGGACGAGGTACGCGCGCAGGCCGTTGACACGACGGCGGAGCCGCGACGGCAGCACCTGTTCGAGCTTGGTCAGGGCACGTAGCGCCGCCTCCTCGATGCCGGTGACCGCGCCCTGTGTGGCGCCCACTCGCAGCCCGACGGCGACGGCGACCGCTTCGTCGTCGTCGAGCAGCAGCGGCGGCAGCGTCGCACCGGCCCCGAGCCGGTAACCACCGGTGACGCCCCTGATCCCGTGCACCGGATAGCCGAGGTCGCGCAGGCGTTCCACATCGTTGCGCACGGTGCGTGTGGTGACGTCGAGGCGCTCGGCCAGCTCCGGCCCGGTCCAGTCGCGCGGCGCCTGCAACAGGGAGAGCAGCCGCAGCAGTCGTTGTGCCGTGTCCACCATGTTTCGAGTCTGCCCGGATACAGGAATGGAGCTTTCCTGTATCGCTCCTACGTTTCTCGCATGGACAACGACACCGGCATCCGCCCGTTCCACGTCGACATCCCGCAGGCCGAGCTGGACGACCTGCGCGATCGCCTCACCCGCGCCCGCTGGCCCCGGCAGGCCTCCGGAACCGGCTGGGAACGCGGCGTTCCCGTCGACTACCTCAGGGAACTTGCCGATTATTGGACGAACGGCTTCGACTGGCGCGCGCAGGAGAAGACGCTGAACGAGCACCCGCAGTTCGTGACGACGATCGACGGCCAGGACATCCACTTCCTGCATGTCCGCTCGCCCGAGCCGGACGCGCTACCGCTGATCCTGTGCCACGGCTGGCCGGGCTCGTTCGTGGACTTCCTGGACGTGATCGGGCCGCTGACCGATCCCCGCGCGCACGGCGGTGACCCGGCGGACGCCTTCCACGTCGTGATCCCGTCGCTGCCCGGCTTCGGGTTCTCCAACCCGGTGCGGGAACCGGGCTGGGGCAACCTGTTCCGGGTGGCCGCCGCGTTCGGGGAACTGATGAGCCGGCTCGGCTACCAGCGGTTCGCCGCGCAGGGCGGGGACATCGGCGGTGGCGTGACCACGCTGCTGCCCATGGCCGCCCCCGGCCGCGTGGTCGCCACCCACCTCAACGGCCCGTCGCCGTACCCGTTCGGCCCGCCCGTCGAGCCGGACGGCCTGTCCGGCGCGGACCGGGCGCGCGCCGAGCGATTCAACGCCGCCCGCCAGGACGGCCTCGGCTATCTGCACCTGCAGTCCACCCGGCCGCAAACCCTCGCGTACTCGCTGACCGACTCGCCGATCGGACAGCTGGCATGGATCGCGGAGAAGTTCAGGGAGTGGACCGATCCGGCCGCCGAACTGCCCGAGCACGCGGTGGACCGCGATCGGCTGCTCACCAACGTGAGCCTGTACTGGTTCACCGGCTCCGGCGCGTCCTCGGCCAACATCGTCTACGAGGGCATGCGCGCCTACCGCGAGATCGCCGCCGCGCGGTCCGGCGACGACCGGGCCGGGTGGCCGTCCGCGCCGACACCGCCGCAGGGGATCGCGGTGTTCGCGGCGGACATGACGATCCGCGCGCCCGCCGACCCGGCGAACACCGTCGACCACTGGTCGGAGTTCGACCGAGGTGGCCACTTCCCGGCGATGGAGGCACCCGGCCTGCTCGTCGGCGACCTGCGCGAGTTCTTCCGCGTCGCACGATGATCCCCACGGCGAGAAGGCGGGAAGAATCGTGTCATGACTTTCACGACACCGCCAAGAACCGCCGCCTGGCGGCATCTCGACGCACGGGACGGCTTCGAGGTGACCTACTTCCAGCCTTCGGACGACGGCCTGCGCATCGAAGGATGCACGACGGCGGTCGAGGAGGGCCAGACCTGGATCGTCGACTACGCCATCGAGCTGGACGCCACCTGGACCACGCGAAGCGCGCGGATCACGGGACGCTCGGCCTCGGGGACCCGGCACACCCTGCTGGAGGCCGACGGCTCCGGCCACTGGCGGGTCGACGGCACCCCGGCCCCTCACCTGGACGGCTGCCTGGACGTCGACCTGGAGTCCTCGGCGATGACCAACACCTTCCCCGCGCATCGGATGGGCCTGCGCGTCGGCGAGAAGTCGGCCGCCCCCGCCGCCTACGTACGCGCCACCGATCTCTCCGTCGAACGGCTTGAGCAGGACTACGTCCGCGTCGCCGACGAGGGCTCCCGGCAGTGCTACGACTACAGCGCCCTGGTCTTCGACTTCGCGTGCCGCCTGGTCTACGACGAGTCCGGCCTCGTGCTCGACTACCCCGGGATCGCCGTACGCGCGGCATGACCTTCCACCGAAGTGGCGCGGCGGCCCGGCTCTCGGGCCGCCGCGCCGTTTCGGCCGCCAGGCGGGTGACCGGTGCTCAGGCCGGGCGCGACCCGCACCTGGCCGACCGGTACCGTGACCGGCCGCTCGGGCGAAGCGCGAACGATCACCCCTTCGCAGTCCGAAGCCACCACGCGAGACTCGTACGGGAGGGTGGTGAGGTGTCAGGGCTTTCTCCGGGGGCCGTGGAGCGGCTCCCCGGCCTCCAGACGCTCGACGTAGCCGACGATCCTGCGTTCTCGGGTCTCGGCCTTCTTCGCCTTCTGGATGGTGAGCAGGATCTGGTAGCTGTTGCTCCTGCTGAGGGCCTCGAAGGCCGTCGCCGCGGCGGGAGAGGCGTCGAGTGCCGCCCGCAGGTCAGGGGGGACCTCCGCCGTGCTCGGCGGGGCGTAGGCCGCGGCCCAACGGCCGTCCGCCTTGGCCAGCTCGATCTGTTCGAGCCCGGCCGGTCGCATCCGGCCCTCGGCGATGAGCGCCTCGACCTTGGCGCAATTGATCTTCGACCACGAGCTGCGCGCCTTGCGCGGCGAGAAGCGCTGGGCCCACCAGCCGTCCGGCACGTTTCCCGAGAAGGCCTTGCCGTCGATCCAGCCGTAGCACAGGGCGACGTCCAGGGCCTGTGACCTGGTGACCGAGGGCACCCCCGTCCCCTTCTTCGGCAGGGCGAGCCAGACCTCGTCGGCGGTCCGGTGGTTCGCCTCCAGCCAGGCGGCGAACTCGTCGGCCGAGGCGCAGCGCAGGTTGTCGTCCGTCATCGAATACCTCCAGCGTGGAGCCCCCGGCCGCGCTTCGACTGTGGGGAGAATGTCAACGTCGCACCGGATCCCCACCTCGGCCGGGGCCGCCCGCCCGAGACCCCGTGCCGCTTCCCGTCCGATTCGATCAGCCGTGACGTTCGCGTTTGTCTGCGACCAGGTTATGCCGACAGCCTTTTCAGGACAACGGGACCACCATAAGGATTACTTATTGAGCCGGTGAGGCATCTCTTATCGAACCCGAGGCGTCCCGGATGGCGAATTCGTATCGCCGTGGCATTTGATCGACCCGAGAGGCATCCCTTATTGCGACGTCATTGCCCGTCCGCCACCGCGGTCGTAGCCTCGTGATCGGAGCACCTTTTTTCCTCATCGAGACGGCCCCCTGTTCGCCTTCGCGCAACAGAAAGGAAAACCGATGTCCATCACTTATCCCGAGGCCGAACTAGAGGTGCGTTACAGCGAGCCGGGGGTGGAGCCCACTTCGTGGCCGGAGACCCTGGGCGTGCTGGAGACGGCCGAGCTTTTCTGGCTGACGACCGTCCGCGCCGACGGCCGTCCCCATGTGACACCGGTGGTCGCGGTGTGGCACGACGGTGCCGTGTACTTCACCACCGCTTCGATCGAGCAGAAGATGCGCAACCTTGAGCACAGCGGAAAGGTCGCGGTGACGACGGGGAACAACCTCTGGACCAAGGGACTCGACGTCGTCGTCGAGGGCACGGCCACCGAGGTCACCGCACCCGAGGCCCTGCCGGGGATCATCGACGCGTTCGACGCGAAGTACGGCGCCCACAACAGCTGGAGCCTGGAGCTCGTCGACGGCGTCGCCCAGGTCGCGGGCCACCCCGCGGTCGTGTTCCGCGTCGAGCCGGCCAAGGTGTTCGCGTTCGGAAAGGAGCCGCCCGCGCAGACCCGCTACCGCTTCGCCACGGCCTGACGCGCCACGAGCCCGAGGCGTACGGACCCGGGATCGGTGGTCACAGGACGTCGGCGAGCGCGGTGCCGAAGTCGGCGTGCCGGAACGTGAACCCCGCGTCGCACAGGACCCGCGGGGCCGCGCGCAGGCTGATGAGCGCCAGCTCGTCGGCCGCCTCGCCGAGCACGGCCCGGACCACCGCCTTCGGTACGGGCAGGTAGACGGGTCGGCGGAGTGCCCGGCCGAGCGCCCTGGTGAACTCGCCGTTGGTCACGGGTTCCGGCGCGCACAGATTGACCGGTCCCGAGACGTCCGGATTCTCCAGGAGGAACCGGATGGCGGCCACCTCGTCCGGCAGGCTGATCCACGCCACGTACTGCCTGCCGTCGCCGAGCCGCCCGCCCACCCCGAGCCGGATCTGCGACCTGAGCAGGCTGAGCAGGCCGCCGTCGGACGACAGTACGAGGCCGGTGCGCAGCAGCACGACCCGGCTGCCCGCGTCGCGCGCCACCGCGGTCGCGGCCTCCCAGTCGACGACCATCTCGGCGAGGAAGCCGGGACCCACGCCCGACGTCTCGTCGACCACGCCATCACCGGTGTTCCCGTAGAAGCTCAGGCTGGACGCGTTGAGCAGGGTGGGGAT
The DNA here is from genome assembly GCF_055690525.1 of Streptosporangium sp. H13245. NCBI lineage: Bacteria > Bacillati > Actinomycetota > Actinomycetes > Streptosporangiales > Streptosporangiaceae > Streptosporangium > Streptosporangium sp. H13245. The sequence continues at coordinate 395,241 of NZ_JBSZKT010000001.1, forward strand.
GCCGTGCTCGGCGACGGCTTCGGCCAGTGTCCTGGCCGGTTCGATGCGGCTGGCACGGATGCGCCGCTTGCGAGCCGCGTTCCAGCGGCCCTGGAACGACGAGCCGCACAGGTTTATCACGGCGTCGACGCCGTCGAACGCGTCCCGCGCGATCGTGCCGGACGGGGGGTCCCACCGGTGTTCGTCCTCCGCCGCCGGTTCGCGCCGGACGAGCCTGCGTACCTCGTGACCCGATTCGCGAAGCTCGGAAACCACTGTTCTGCCGATAAGGCCGGTCGATCCCGCGACGACGATCAGCATATGATCCACGGTACTTCGCCGGTATTGTCCCGCGTCAAGTTGGCGGCGGGTTTCCACGGCGAGAAAACCCGGAAATCGTCCGCCGGGCAGATCGGGAACGGACCTTCGCGGGCCGATTCACGGCGATGTCGTCATGCGGCCAATGGAGGGTGAATTCGAGCCTGCGGGTATGAATACGCCCGGCCGAAACCAGGGATCCGAAGGCGCTCCGCGACCCGATTAAGGGTATTTCTCACGATATGAGATGACAAAGACGGAGATGATCGTCGGTGCTGAGCCGGTTCCGGCCGGGCGGGCGATAGCCTGATCCACATGGAGGAGCGCGACGGAGTGGAGATCATCGCCTTTGTGGACGCCGAGGCGTTCGAGGGCTGGCTCGCCGAGCATCACACACGCCACGAGGGGCTGTGGATCAAGCTGGCCAAGAAGAAGTCCGGCATTCCGACGGTCACCTCCGACGAGCTGGTCGACGTCGGGCTGTGTTACGGCTGGATCTCCGGGCAACGGCTGTCCCTCGACGAGCAGTACTACCTGCAGAAATACGTACCGCGCCGGTCCAGGAGCCTGTGGTCACAGGTGAACGTGGACAAGGTCGCGATGCTGACGGCCGCGGGGCGGATGCGCGAACCCGGGCTGGCCGAGGTGCGCAAGGCGCAGGAGGACGGGCGGTGGGCGGTGGCCTACGAGTCACAGAGGACGGCGACGGTGCCCCCCGATCTCGCGACGGCGCTCGACGCGAACGCGGAGGCCGGGAAGGCGTTCGAGGCGCTCGACAAGACCGGACGCTACCTGGTGATCCTGCCGTTGCTCCAGGCGCTCACGCCGGAGAACCGGAAGGCCCGGCTCGACAAGGTCGTAGAAATGCTGGCAAAGGGCGAAAAATCGAGATAAGCCGCCCCAGGCACAGTGGGCTCGTACTCGTACCTTTTCGCATCTAATATGCTGGGCTGCGAGTGACAGGGAACCAGGGAGACCGGACGTGATAGGCGACGACGACATCTCCGGGTGATACCGGAAGCGATCGGCCACCGGCGGGCGCGTAGGAGCGCAGGCGCCGTGGCCGTGGCCCATGTCGTCATTCCCCGATCCGACCCCTGCCGGGCGGCTCCGGCGCGCCCGCGTCCCACACGAGGTCTCTCGCATGTCCGACGCGTTCATCATCTGCTCGAACCTTTCCTTCTCCTGGCCCGACGACACCCCTGTCTTCCGGGACCTGTCCTTCACCGTGGGCGGCGGCCGTACCGGCCTCGTCGCCCCGAACGGCGCCGGTAAGAGCACCCTGCTCAAACTGGTCGCCGGTGAGTACCGGCCCGGCGGCGGGACCGTGTCCGTCAAGGGCGTGCTCGGCTATCTCCCGCAGAGCCTGCCGCTGACCGGCGACCTGACCGTGGCCGAAGTCCTGGAGATCGCCCCGGTGATCAGGGCCCTGGACGCCATCGAGTCCGGAGACGCCGACGAGGAGCACTTCACCACGATCGGCAACGACTGGGACATCGAGGAGCGCACCCGTGCCCAGCTGGACCGGCTCGGCCTCGGGGAGATCTCCCTCACCCGGCGCCTGCGCACCCTCAGCGGCGGCCAGGTCGTCTCTCTCGGCCTGGCCGCACAGCTGCTGAAGCGGCCCGACGTCCTGCTGCTCGACGAACCGACCAACAACCTCGACCTGGACGCGCGCCGCAAGCTCCACGACGTGCTGGAGGACTGGAACGGCTGCCTGCTGCTGGTCAGTCACGACCGGGCACTGCTGGACCGCATGGACCGCATCGCCGAACTCGACCAGGGCGAGGTCCGCTTCCACGGCGGGAACTTCAGCGCGTACGAGGAGGCGGCGCGCGCCGCGCGGGAGGTCGCGGAGAAGAACGTCCGCGACGCCGAGCAGGAGGTCAGGCGGGAGAAGCGGGAGATGCGGCAGGCCCGCGAGCGGGCGGCCCGCCGGGCCGGAAACGCCGCCCGCACCCTCAAGGACGCCGGGCTGCCGAAGATCTTCGCCGGGACGATGAAGCGCGACGCCCAGGAGTCGGCGGGAAAGGCGAACGAGGTCCACTCCGCGCGGGTCGGCGACGCCCAGGCCCGGCTCGACGAGGCGGGCCGCGCCCTGCGCGACGAGCAGAGGATCACGCTGGAGCTGCCCGGCACCAACGTCCCGGCCGGACGCACGGTCTTCCTCGGCGAGCGCATGCGGGTCCACTACGGCGAGCGGGCCCTGTTCGCGGGAGCGGGCGCCGACCTGGCGATCCGGGGACCCGAGCGGATCGCGCTGACCGGCGCGAACGGCACCGGAAAATCCACCCTGCTCCGTCTGATCAGCGGCGACCTTGAACCGGGGGGCGGCCTGGCCAGGCGGGCCGACGGCCGGGTCGCCTACCTGTCGCAACGGCTGGACCTGCTCGACCTCGGCCGTACCGTGGCGGAGAACCTGGCCGCGTTCGCGCTCGGGATGCCGCGGACCCAGCGGATGAACCTGCTCGCCCGCTTCCTGTTCCGCGGCTCCCGCGTCCACCTGCCGGTCGGGGTGCTGTCCGGCGGTGAGCGGCTGCGCGCCACGTTGGCCTGCGTGCTGTACGCGGAACCGGCGCCCCAGCTGTTGCTGCTGGACGAGCCCACCAACAACCTCGACCTGGTCAGCGTCGGCCAGCTGGAGAGCGCGCTCACCGCCTACGAGGGCGCGTTCGTGGTGGTCAGCCATGACGAACGTTTCCTCGCGGAGATCGGGATCGACCGCTGGCTGCGGCTCTCCGAGGGCCGGTTGCTGGAGACGGGAGCCCCCTCGGACGGCCCGGGGCGCGGGACGACCTCCCCATGACGTACGGGCGGGCCGGGATCATGCCCGGCCCGCCCGTACGTCATCGTCGATCCGGCCGACTACGGGGTGGTGACGCTCCGGTACGGGTGCGAGTCCGCGTCGACCGGCGGGGTCGTCCGGTGATCGCGCCGCGAGGCGAGCAGCACGGTCGCGACAACGGTCTGCACCGCCACGACGAACGCCAGCGTCACGGGTGAGCTGACACCCAGCAGGGCCATCGTCGCGTTGAAGCCGAAGTGGACCGCGATCGACGCCGCGACCCCGGCGCGCTCATAGGCGTAACCGGTCAGCAGCGCCACCGGGATGACACTGATCGTGAACAGCAGCCCGCTCAGGCTGAACAGGCCGAATCCGGCCTGGATGGTCCCGGGGATGAAGAACAGCGGCAGGTGCCACACCGCCCAGACGACACCCAGCAGCAGTCCGGCCTGGAGGCGGCTCTTCGACGCGCGGAGGCGCGGGTACGCCGTACCGCGCCAGCCGGGCTCCTCGGACAGCGGACCGGCGATCAGCATGCTGATGAAAAACGCCACGGGCCCGCCGACGGTCGAGACCAGGGTCTGCCCCGCCGCCAGGTCCACCGCGGGACCGCCCAGGAAGGACGCGAGCAGCGCGGCCACCACCACGGTCGCCGATGCCAGCACCAGCAGGGGGAGCACCCAGAACAGCCGCGTACTCAGCTGGAGTCTCACCGTATGGGCGGGTACGGGTTCGCGGCGGCGGGCCCGGCGTGCCCGGATCACGATCGCGCCGATCATCGGGCCGAAACCGGCGAGCAGGTGGGGAAGGACGGTGGGGAAGGTCATCGCCGATCCACCGAGCATGATCGCGGTAAACCAGAAAGCCCAGCTCGTGGTGAACGTGACGGCCCAGAAAACAGCCAGGTCGTTGTTTCGGCGAACGGGGGGTGCGGTGGTCACGTCTTTTTCCCTTTCACGTACGGATGTCGCACGAGGGAATTCCTGATTCCCTCTGCGTGGGACGAGCGGAAACTGCGGTCGAGGCGTTCTCGGCGGCGAGCCAGGGAGGAGCGAAAACAAACGCGGCGCCCGGCCGACCCCTACCGGCCGGAATCGTGGGCCAAGGAGTTCTTCCTCCCGTCGGGAGAATCCGGCCGCTCCGCGGCGCGCGTCTCCCGGGGCGTTTCCCCGGAGGTTTCCCGGAGCCGATCGGCGAGCCAGCCGGTCACCTGCGCGAGCAAGTCGGCGTCGACAGGCCGGCGCAGCAGCCGGGGATAGGAGCGCACCGACGGACGACCGAGGTCACGGCGCAGCAGATGGGTGAGGTAGGGGATCCGGTGGACCTCGACCTCACCGGGCACCAGCCTGCGGATCTCGTCCAGGTCCGCGGGGTCGACCTGGATGTCCTTGTCACCGGTGATCGCCAGGACGGGGACCCGAATGTTCGCCAGGTCCGGGCGCGGGTCGTGGTCGAGCAGCTCCCGCAGCCACCGGGCGTTCACCGGCATCCCGGCGACGCGCGCCACGTCCGTGCCGGTCGTCTTGATCCGGGCGAGCTGCCGGGCGGCCAGCACCCGCAGGGCCGGCAGCAGCGGCCGTACGAGCACGGGGAGATCGCGGGCGATCATCCCGGCCTGCCAGCGCAGGGCGTTCTCCCCCAGACGGGCGAACCCGGCCAGCAACACCACCGCTCCAACCTCCGGGTGCGCGCCGAGGGACATGGCGTGAACGGCACCCTCGCTGTGCCCGACCACGCCGATGGCGTCCGCCCGGATGTCGGGCCGCCCGGCCAGGGCGCGGAGCGCGGCGGCGGCGTCGCGCCGGTTGTCGACGAATCCGGTCGCGCGCCAGTCGCCGGGGGTGGCGCCGACGCCACGCCGGTCATAGCGCAGGGTGGCGATCCCGCCCTCCGCGAGCGCGGCGGCCATCGGCGGCCCGAACTCCATGCGCAACCGGCCGGTGTTGGCGTCGCGGTCCAGCCGTCCTGATCCGTGCAGCAGCAGGACGGCCGGGTGCGGGCCGGGACCCGCGGGCAGGGTCAGCGTGCCGGCCAAGGGCAGTCCGTCGTCCGCGATGACTGTCATGTCGACGTCCCGCATGTCCCATCTCCCATCGTTCTCAACTTTGATAACTTTATCGTATGTGAGAACATTAGTGCATGGCAACCGCGGATCTTCTCCTGCACCCCGTCCGGATACGCATCCTGCAGACGCTGTTCGACACCGACCCGATGACCACCGCACAGCTGCGCGACCGCATGCCCGACATCGCACCCGCGACGATGTACCGGCACATCGCCGTGCTGGCCGAGGCGGGCGTGCTGGAGGTGGTGGAGGAGAAACGGGTACGCGGCACGGTGGAGCGCAGTTACCGGATACGCCCGGAGCACGCGGTAATCGACCCCGAGGCGCGAGAGGCGATGACGCGGGAGGACCACCAACGGGTGTTCACCACGTTCGCGGCATCGTTGATGTCGAATTTCGGCCGCTACCTCGAACGCGAGGACGCCGATCCCGTCTCGGACGGCGTGGTCTACCGGCAGGCGGCGGTATGCCTGACCGACGAGGAATTCGCCGCGATGATCGATGAGATCGAGCACGCGGTTCTCTCACGGGTCCACTACACCGAGGGAGACGGCCGCGTCCGTCGCATCGTAAGCCTCGTCGTCGTGCCGGAAAAACGCGGGACGACACAGGCGGATGGCTGACCGACCCTTTCCAGGGCCGGGTTTAAATCGTTCCAGGCTCGGCGTCCGCGTCCGGCGTCCGACGTCCGCGTCCGGTGTCCGAACCGCGGGAAACCCGCCGCTCCCCAGAGGCGGATCACATGCCCGCGCGCCCCGGCCCCCGCAGGTCGCGGCGCGCGAGGCGATTCGCCGCCCCCCGCGCCCCCAACCACAGACCGGGGCGCGGGGCGGCTCGCCGCACCCCGCCCCCCACAGGCCGGGACTCGGGGAGCGGCTCGCCCTACCCCACGCCCCCGACCAGGCAACTCACCACAGACCGGGGCACGGGGTGGTCGCCGTACCCCACGGCCCCCACCGCAGACCGGGGCGCGCGGGGCGGTTCGGCGATCGCCTCAGACGTCGGTGAACGTGGCGCCGATCTCCACCAACCGCTCGACCGCGTACGCGGGGTCGATCAACGCCTCGGGGGTGTGGATGCCCGGCGCCACGGCCTCGCCGCGCAGGCCGAGCAGCCGTTCGACACCGAGGGCGACGCTGAGCGCGGTCAGGGGGCTCTGCCCCTCCGGGTGGACGATGGAGCGGCTCGCACTGAGCGGTGCGCCCGCGGGCCCCTCTCCTTCGAGGTCGATCCTGACCTCGGTGGAAGCGGGTCCGCCGCCGCGCCTGCTCGCGGACTCACCGAACGCGAACGCGAAGCGGACGTTCGGCGCACCCGTCGCCATGGCCAGGCTCGGAACGTCGAGAGTGGGCATGATCTGGCCGGGCAGGACGGTGCCGTCGGCGCTGAAGACCTCCGTCTGCGCGTCGGGGCCGCTGACCCAGTCGAAGGCGCCGTCGCGCCGGACGAGCCCCGCCGAAGTGGCGGCCGTCAGGCGCTGCATGTCCTCCATCGCCGCGGGCCCGCCGATGTCCAGCTCGTCCAGTACACCGCTGACCCGGACGGTGTCGATCCGGTCGAACCTCCTGGCGAGGTCCAGTGCCGCGAGGACGATGATGCCGGCGTACCAGTGGCTGGCCAGCAGGATCGGCGCGGCCCCGGCCCGCTGACCGCCCGCGACGACCTCGGGGGCGATGTCCGTCAGACCGCTGGAGATGCTGAGGTACGGCAGCCCGCGGTCCTGCGCGTAACGCAGTCCGTGCAGTCGGCTGTCCCACAGTGCCGCCACGACCGCCGAGTGGTCATGGTCGGCCGGGAGGCCGAGATCGCCGCGCCGCAGATCGATGGTCACGGCCGTCGCGTTGCCGAGTTTGTCGGCGACACGCTGTGCGCGATCGAGGTCGCGACCCGCGATCGTCAGCGGCAGCGTCGGATGCCACCGGCGCAGAACGGCGGCGGCTCCCGCTCCCGCCTGCCCAGACCCGCCCATGATCAGTACTGATTTCGAATGCTTCACGGTGGTTTCCTCCCACGTCCCCACTAACCTACATTTTGTAACCTACATTTTGTAGCCTAGGGTGAACGACAACGCAAGGGGGACAATGACCACAGCGTCGACGCGCCTGTCCAAGCAGGCCAGGCGGGAGCAGTTGCTCGACACCGCCCTGGCGATCGTGCGCGCCCAGGGCGCCGACGGCCTCACGCTGCTCACCCTGGCGGAGGCCGCCGGGGTGAGCAGGCCGATCGTCTACGACCACTTCGGCACGCGGCCCGGCCTGCTGCTCGCGCTCTACCAGCGACTCGACGAACGACACCGGACCGCGTCGGCACAGGCGTTGCGGGAGGCCGAGCCCACCCCCGGCGAGATAGCCCGCGTCCTGAGCGGCGCGTACTTCATGTGCGCCACCGACATGCCGGAGTGGAACGCCGTTTCCGCCGCGCTGCGGGGGAATCCGGAGATGGAGGCGGTCGAGCGCGAGATGTTCGGTAACTACACGGACCTGATGGCCACGGCGCTGCTGCCGCACTCCGGCCTCACGCCGGAAGCCCTTCGACTGCGCTGCGTCGGCGCGCTGGGCGCGGCCGAGGCGATCGCCGCGGAGCTGAACCGGGGGCGGGCCACCGTCGCAGAGGCGGTCACGGCGCTGACCGACCTGATCGTCGGCAGCATCGCCCCCGGGACCGGCCCGTCGACGACCAACGGTTCACCCGGCTCACACGGCTCGTAGGACCGTCACCGGAAAGCAGGCGGGAGCGCGTCATCCGTGGACGTACCGGGGACAACCTACGACATCCCTCCCGCGGATCCCCCGGAGTGCGCCATGGGCCGGACAGTGGGCCGGAGGGGACACAGCCTCGACACGGACCGGGGGCTTCAGAACAAGCACGCGGATGCCGTGGGCATCGTCCCGGCATCCGCGGTGGTGAACTCGATCTGCCGGTCGCCTTACTCTGGGCGGGAACAGCCTGCCCGGCAGCGGAGTTTCACCGTCGTCACACCGGGTTCATCGGCCGGGCCTCCTCGATCTCCTCAATCTCGTCGATCTCGTCGGTGTTGTCCGCACGGGCGGGCAGGAGCAGGGCGGTGATGACCACGGCCACGGACAGCACCGCGCCGATGACGAAGGCCAGCCGCATGCCGTCGAGGTTGGCGAGCACCTCCGTGACTCCCGAGGACCTCAGGGCATCGGCTCGCGCGCTCATCACGGTGATCACGAGCGCGGTACCGATGGCCGCGGCGACCTGCTGCAGCGTGCTCAGGATCGAGCTGGCGTGGGAGTAGAGCGGCGGCGGAACCGCTCCGAGCCCGAGGGTGAACACCGGGGTGAAGGTCGCGGCCAGTCCCACCATCAGCAGCGCGTGCAGACCGAGCAGCTGCCAGAACGGCATGGTCATCGTGATCTGGGTGAAGCCGGTGAGCGCGAGCGTGATCCCGATCGCGCCGGGAATGACCAGAACCCTGCCGCCGAACCGGTCGAACAGGCGGCCGACGACCGGACCGAGCAGACCCATCGCGAGGCCACCCGGCATCACGAGGAGCCCGGTCTCCAGGGCGCTGAGCTCGCGGACGTTCTGCAGGTACAGCGGCAGCAGGATCATCGAGCCGAGCATCGCCATGAAGGCCACCGACATCAGGATCAGCGCGACCGTGTAGGTGCGGTAGCGCAGGGTCCGCAGGTCCAGCAGCGGCACGCCGCGCTTCTGCAGCGCCAGCTGGCGGACGACGAAGACCGCGATGGCGACCAGGCCCGCCGCCACGATCGAGGCGGCGACGCCGACGTCACCGCCCTCGAACCGGCTGAGCCCGTAGACCAGGCCGCCGAAGCCCGCGGCGGCGGTCACCACGCTCAACCAGTCGATGGTGCTGAACTCGGGCTCTCCGACGTTCTTGAGCTGCTTCAGGCCGCGCCAGGCGATCACGGCGGCGATGGGGAGCACCACGGCGAACAGCAGCCGCCAGGACCCGAAATAGAGGATCACACCGGAGACCGTCGGGCCCATGGCGGGCGCGACCGAGATGGCCAGGCTGACGTTGCCCATCACCCGGCCCCGGTCCGTCTCCGGCACCACCTGCATCAGGGTGGTCATCAGCAGCGGCATCATCACCGCCGTACCGGACGCCTGGACGATGCGGGCGCCCAGCAGCACCTCGAACGACGGCGCGACGGCGGCCAACGCCGTACCGAGCAGGAACAGGCCCATCGCGGTGGCGTACGCGCTACGGGTGGACACCCGCTGCAGGAACCATCCGGTGATCGGGATGACCGCGGCCATGGTCAGCATGAAGGCCGTCGAGAGCCACTGCGCGGTCTGCTCGGTGATGTGCAACGCGCCCATCAGCTGCGGGATCGCGTTGATCATGATTGTCTCGTTGAGGATGACCACGAAGGTGGCGAGCACCAGCAGTCGGACCACGGCCGGAGTGCGACCCGGAACGGCGGTCGCCGGCTTGGCGGGGGAGTCGAGCTGTGGGCTGTGCACGGTACCTCGATCGGGGTTGTCGGACATGACGTGGCCATGACTGGCGCGCAGGCCCGGGGTCTCACAGGAAGTTGTGGGCATGCAAAGACTGACGGACACCACCGACAAAACTCATCGACCGCCCCCAGCATTCCGGCAAGCGCTGTGAAATGTCACCCGGTTTTCACCGGCGGACGGCGACCTCAAGATCACGCGAAGGGATAGCGGATCGCGCTGTGACCTGGGCGGACACCTCACGCCCCCCGCGTCCCGAGGGCCGGGGCACCCCGGTGGCGAGCACCGCGAACCGGGAAGGAAAAACGATCCCGGGCACCGGCCCGAACTGACGGATCCAGGTTCGATGGGATAGGAATTCCAAGATCAGATCTTGGAGGTCGCTCCTGTGGTGTCCGCGGATGTGCCGTCTCAACCGCCGGAGGCGGCTGAACGCCCCCGGCCGTGGCGGCTTCAGTCGCAGGGATACGTGGCCGTCCTCGGCGGGGTCGCCGCCGTCACCGCTATCGCGCTGATCAACGCCGCCCGCCTCGGCGTGCCGAGGAGGGGCAGAGCGCTCATCGCCGGTGCCGGTCTTCTCGGGCTGATCGTGGATGTCGTCATGATCTGGGATGCCAGGGTGGGCCCCGACATCTATGCCGTGTCGTCGGTGTTGCTCGTCCTGGTCGTCCATGTCGTCCAGATGGACGTGCAGAGACCGTACGACCGGGGAGCCCCGCTGCTGTCCAGAGGGAAAGATCACGCGCCGATGTGGCTGGCCGGCGCGCTCGCCGTCCTGACCGGCGGCGTACTCCACTCCTTCACGCTGACCACGCTCACAGGGTGACGCGCCGACCGGGCGCCTCGATCCCGGACCGGGCGGATACGGCGTCTCACCGTGATCTCACCGCGGCGGCCGTTCAGCCGGGCAGTGCCTGTCTACTTGGGGTCGAGGACGTACACCAGGGATGCCCGCGCCGCCGTGGTGGAAGCGCCTGTGGCGACGGCCAGGAGCGCGGCCCGCCAGGCCGCGGCCAGTATGTCCGCGGCGGGCGCCTTGTGCTTCGTCAGCAACGGCCGCAGCGCGGTGGCGACCGGGTCGTCGCGCTCCACCGGTGGCCGCTCACCAAGGATCCGGCACACGGTGAACCGGACGGCGGCGTCGAAGGCCACCAGGAGCGCGGCGCGCACCGCGGGGTGCCCTCTGCTCCCGACCGCCGCCGCGGCTCCCTCCATTCGTTCGACGATCCGCTTCTCCATGTCCTCGCGGACGGTCAGGTACAGGCCGAGCTTCGAGCCGAAGTGGTGGTACAGCGCGCCGGTGGTGACGCTCGCCTTGCCTGCCAGATCGACGACGTTGACGGCCTCGTAGCCGGTGAGCTCGAACTGATGGATGGCCGCCTCGATGAGCCTGGCCTTGGCCGAACCCGGGACCGGTACCCATTCACGCATGGGGAAAGCATAACCGATTGACGTTGGGGCGTAATCGGTTTACGGTCGCCCACATGAGACTGACGTTCCTGTACCAGCCCGTGAAGGACCTCAAGGAGTCGGTCGCCTTCTACCGGGACACGCTCGGATTCGAGGAGTCCTGGCGAGAGGGCGAGTCGACCGCCGCGTTCAAGATCCCGGGTTCGGAGGTCGAGCTGATGCTCGACGTGCCGCCGGACACCGGGCCGAGGTGGGGGGCCGGTGGTTTCTACGCCGTTGACAGCGTGGACGCGTTCCGGCGGTCGCACCCGGAGCTCGACTGGCAGGGCGAGATCGAGATGCCGGGCGGCAAGGGCGCGACCTTCCTGGACCCGGCCGGAAACCCCGTTCACCTGTTCGACCAGAGCACCGCCGGACCCGAGTAGCGGCGGCGTACGGGCACCGGACGGTCCCCGTGGCGCTACCGGGGGGCTGGTCCGTCCAGCCGGTGGTCACCCAGATGAACCTCTCGCTCAACGTCACGCTTCCGTCGTTGCTGGGGAGATAGGTCGTACGCGTCACCCGGGCGGTCTCGGGATCGACGACCAGCTTGATCTTCCAGTCGGTGTCAGGATAGGGAAACCGCAGTTCCTGCCCGCCCTCGACCTCGCCCGCGCTCTCGACGCCCGGAGTCGTGCGAGTGCCCGGAACGCCGCGGAACGGACCTCCGGCGTCGTCGGCAGCTCCGAGATCAGCGTGACAAGTGAGAGGAGAGGGTCACCTCGCCGCTCGGACGCGGACATGGCGCTGTCACGCCCCCGCAGCCCGGCGAGCCACGCTTTCAACGCCTCGGGATCCGCTGGCAGCCTTTCGAGGTCCTCGCCTCGGCCCCCTTGAGCATGAGCGGGGCCGGGGAGCCGCGTCAGGTCCAGGTCGCGGCCTCGGGGTCGATGCCCCGGTCGCGGGCGTTGGCGTCGATGATGTCGCGTAGCCACAGGGTGAGGCCGGGCTCGATGGCGTCGTAGTGGGCCGCGAAACCGGGGTCGGCGACGTACGTCCGTCCCAGGCACACATGCATGGAATGAGTGCAGTAGAAATAGGTGCCGATCGATGCTCGGTGCCGCTCGGCGAGCGTGTTCCCCTCGGCGCTTCCGGGACCGACGCCCGCGCGTTTCGCGGCGGCCAGGTCATCGCTGAGAGCCGAGACGCTCTCCGCGACCCGCCGCCAGTCCTCGGCTGTCATGCCCGCCGTACGCTCGGCGTACTGCGCCCACTGGGCCGTGTCACCCCAGCGTTCGCGGGCCTCGGCGACCCATGACGGCCGCCAGTGCGTGCCGAAGATCGCGACCTGTTCCTCGGCGGAGAGCAGGAGGCCGGCGTGTGTGGCCTCGATCATGCGGTCAACCGCGTTGACCATCCCCTGCAGCCGAGAGATGCGTTCGACGAGTTGCGCGCGCTGTTGCCGCAGGGACACGGCCGTGTCGGCCGCCGGGGCGTCGAGGAGTTCGCCGATGCCGTCGAGGGGCAGGCCGAGTTCGCGGTAGATGAGCACCCTGTGGATGCGGGCGACGTCGGCTGCCGAGTAGAGCCGGTAGCCGCCGACGGTGCGCTCGGACGGACGGACGAGCCCTATCGCGTCCCAGTGGTGAAGCGTTCTGACGGTGACGCCGACGAGCGACGCCGTGGCCCCGACGGTGAGATCATCGGGTGTCACGGCGTCGTCGGCGGCACCGTTCGTCATGCTGTCCAGTCTGGCAGCCGCGACGCGGGGTGACGGGGTCGGAACCGTCGTTCTCAGGCCCCCGGAATCTCGAAGCCCACGGCTTCAAGATTTCGGGCTTCGGCGCTGTGAGGATCGAGAGGGCGGGCCGCGGTCAGCACGACCCGGGTCTTCTCCGGCGTGATGACCTCCAGGTCCACCGTGTTCCACGGGGTCTGCCGCGGTCCCGTGACGCAGCCGGGCAGCGCCTCCTCACAGGCCGCCGCGATCTCGTCGATCTGGCTCAGCACGCACGCGAAACTGACACTCGCCTCGGGAGCCTCTGGGGGCTGGCCTGTCGGCACGCTCGTCGGCACAAGAAGTACGTCCTGGAACGCCCACCGCCGAAGGTGGGTGAGCCTGCCGGGGATCGTGAACAGATCGATGAAGCCGAGCCCGCGAATCCAGAAGTCGACGGACGCGGCCAGGTCGGACGTCGGCACCGTGACGAACATCGGCATGCCGTAGATGCCCCGGTAAACCTCGGGCGGCTCCGCGTCAAGCGCGGGAGTGGGAACAGGACTGATTTCAAACGCGGGATAGTAGTCGGCCATGCGCCCCACCATGAAGCCTTACGCGACGTCAGGGTCAAACTCGACGCCGCCACGACCATCTGGTCACAGATCCCCTTACGGGCAGCCCGAGGCGTTCGGTCATCCCGGCTTGGCTTCGCGTAGCGGACGGAGTCGGACAGTGATCACTTTCAGAACCACACCGCCACCGGCAATCGCTCTCCTCACCAAAACCGGGGAACGGACGTCCGGAACCTCGATCAGGAAACGATCAAGAAACCGAGAAGGCCCAATGGCATAAATCCGAAAGACCCTCGGTGGCGTAAAACCTGCCCAGGAGCCTTCGTGCATATGTGCGGCCGGTATGCATGATCACACCGTGCGCTTCAACGTCACCGAGGTCCTCGATGCTGTCGACCGAGCCGCAGTACGGCCAGGTGACGCATGGTCTTTCCATGACCTGGTGACGGCATGATCTTGGCTGGCATGGATCACGCATGTGATAAGCGCATGGATTTCGGGGGTAGGTCGAACGGAGCAGGCGGCCGGAGCCACAACGTCACCCAGACGACCGCGGTCAGCGTCAGCGAATGCGCGGAGGGAACGCGGCCGCCGGTATTCGCGGTGGAGGGCTCGATGAACACGCGGACAGCTCAGCCCCGGACTGGGATCACCCCGAACATGTTTGGAATCTCCTACGGGCTGGCCGGTCTGGCCACCTGCTGGGGGTACGCGGCCATGCTGGGGGTGGCGCCCGCGCTGGTGGCCGACATCCTGTTCATCGTCACCGCCGTCGTGTGGCTGGTGCTCATCGTCGGCTACGTGTCCCAGGTTCCGCGCCGACCCGGCGGCTGGCGTGCCGAACTGGCCGATCCGGTGCTGGCGCCGTTCGTGTCGCTGATCCCGATCGTCGGCATGCTCCTGGCGACCGGTCTGATGCCCCACGCCCCCACCGTCGGCCGATGGCTGTTCGCGATCTTCGCCGCCGCCACGATCATCCTGGCCGGATGGATCACCGGCCAGTGGATCGTCGAAGAACTCGACCTGGACCGGCTGCACTCCGGCTACGTCCTGCCCGCCGTCGCCGGAGGACTCATCGCCTCCATCGGTGCCGCCCGCGCCGGCTGGACCGCCGTCGCCCACGCGTTCATGGGCATCGGCCTCGTGTCGTGGCTGCTCATCGGCTCCGTCATCATGGCCCGGCTACTGTTCCGCCCCCGCCTGCCCGCACCACTGACGCCCACCCTGGCCATCGAGGTCGCGCCGCCCGCGCTCAGCGGCCTCGCCTACCTGGCCATCACCCACGACAAGGTGGACGCCGTCGCCCTGCTGTTCGGCGGCTTCACCGTGCTCGCCGTCATCGTCCAGCTCCGGCTGATCCCCGTGTACCGCCGACTGGCGTTCGGCCCCGCGTTCTGGTCGTTCGCGTTCCCATACTCCGCCGTCGCCATCTTCGCCCTGCACTGGATCAACTACGGAAAGCCTGTCGGGTACACGGTGTGGGCCTGGTGCGTACTGCTCGCGATCACAGCCTTCATCGCCGTACTAGCCGCCAAAACAACGACCGCCCTCGCCCACCACAAATTCCTGCCCCACCTCCGGTAACCACAGGCACGGCACACCAATCGACAGCTGAGGATCCACTCGCCCTACGAAGAATCCGGCCGCACACAACAAAAAGGCGTAATGCCTGCTCAGAGACTTCCTCACATGGGCGGGGGCAGTACACCTCACATACGCTGCGATCGGGCGCGGTGGCGGTCACGCTTCCCAGGCGTACGCCGCCGCACCACATGTTGAGCACGCAGGCGGATTGGCCGACGCACCCGGAACCCCCATAAGCTCCCGGCATGATCCGCGCTGTGGTCTTCGACGTCGGCGAGTGCCTCGTGGACGAGAGCCGCGAATACGGCACCTGGGCCGACTGGCTCAACGTCCCCCGCCACACCTTCAGCGCCGTCTTCGGCGCGACCATCGCCCGCGGCCTCGACTACCGCGAGGCGTTCCAGGTGTTCCGGCCCGGCTTCAACCTCTATGAGGAACGCGAGAAGCGCGCCAGCGCCGGGAAGCCGGAGACCTTCGGCGAGGAGGACCTGTACGCCGACGTCCGCCCGGCCCTCGCCGCCCTGCGCGGCGACGGGCTCTGGCTCGGGATCGCTGGCAACCAGACCGTCCGCGCCGGCCGCATCCTGCGCGAGTTGTTCACCGCCGACGTCGACCTGATCGGGACGTCCGACGACTGGGGCGCCTCCAAGCCGGACCCGGAATTCTTCATGCGGGTCGCCGAGGTTGTCCCCTTCGAGGCCCACGAGATCCTCTACGTCGGCGACCGCCTGGACAACGACATCCTCCCGGCGGTCGCGGCCGGGATGCACACGGCGCTGATCCGGCGCGGCCCGTGGGGAGTGATCCAGCAGGCCGACCCGGACACCGCCCGCGCCTCGCTACGTATCAACTCCCTGGCCGAACTGGTCGGCGAGGTTCGCGCGTTCAACGCTGCAGCGCGATGAGGGTCGTACGCCACTCGTACAGCTGATCATCCAGCCGCGTGACGCAGTCGAGATCGTTCCACGGCTCCAAGACTCGCCTCACCTCGCGGATCCGCTCCATGCCCGTCGCGTACCAGGTAATCGACAGCTGGGCGAGCGCCTCGACGGCGCGAGCACAGGCAGCCTCCGGATCCCCTTCGGCTGCGGCGACCGCGGCCAGGTCCCCGAGCACGACGGTGCGCTGCTTTCTGTGCTCCTCGGGCAGGTTCTCCAGGGCCTGCAGCAGGGTCTGCCGGGCTTGAGGTAGATGTCCGGCCCTGAGCTGGGTGTTGCCCTTGAAGGCGGCCAGCCGGATCGGCGAGAACCAGTCGAACCACTCCGGCATCGGGGTCTCGTCATTGCCAACCAGGGCGTCCTCGGCATGGCCGACGGCCCGCAGCGCCTCCCGGTGCTTGCCGCATCGCGTCTCGCATTCGGCTTCCACCGCGTACAGCCACGCGGTGAACAAGGCGGGCACCGCATCCGCACGGCGCGCATAAGCGCGGGCAGCGCGAAGGCGCTCGGCCGCACCGTCCCGGTCCCCCGACCACCCGGGCACGAACGCCGAGTGCGCCAGGATCGCGGCACCGAGCAGTTGCTCATCGGCGGCACCGGCCGCCTGCAGCGCCTCGACGAACTTGCCATCCGCCTCGGTCGGCTGCCGCAGATCAAAGAACTCGATGCGTCCCACCAGCAACAGCGACTCGGCCAGGGCCGCCGCGAGATCCCGGCGTGGCCTGCCGCCCATCTCGCTCAGGAGCTGAGTCCCGAAGTGGGCGTGCTCCACTGCGGCGGAGCGGATCAGAGGCGGCTGAACGCGCCAGTACAGCCGCCGGTGCGCCCTGGTCACCGCCGCGTAGTCCACCGCCACCGCGGCGGGCTGCGTCGCGGTCGTCGGGGTCGGCTGTGGCAGCGGCAGCACAACGGGGTGGGCCATCCCTCCGGGCCGGATCGGCGCGGCCTGGCTGGACTGGCCGCCCCAAGGCGGGGTGAACCCGAGCTGCCCGACCGGCATCCCGAGCGTGTGCTCCAGCAGGCGCTGGTGGACGGCGTGCGGCCATGGCGGAGTGGCGCTCTCCCAGCGCCGCACCTGCCGGAGGCTCACCTCGGCGTCGGTCACGCCGAGCTCGGCTCCGGCGCGAGCGAGGGCGTCGGCCAGCGCCTGCTGTGAGGCGTATCCGGCGTGCTGGCGAGCCGCTTTGAGTTTGACGTTGCCTGTCTCTCGGGGCACGGCGGCCTCCACGGTCGATCCATCGAAGGACTTTAGAGTACCTAAAAGACCTCTCCTTGGACAGGAGTGATACTTAAATGACCCATGAAAGTCCTACAGAAGTCCTACTAACGACCTTCCGAAGGCTGTGTTGTAAGCCCAGCATTACAGACAGCGAGTTGCATCGTCCACAAAACGAGCCGCCCGGCGCTGCACACGACCGGACGGCTCTTGATCAGGAAGCGAGTCCTGACCCGTGAACAACCCTAGTGCTCCGGTTCTCGACCGGACCACGGCGAGCGGCTGTGGCTGTTTCGCCGAAAGCCCGCCGCTGCCGATGGGCTGCGCCGACTGCGGACACGCGCCCTACGCTCACGGCTGCCCCGGCCAAAGCGTCGCCCACGAGTACGTGCCGCCGACCGGCGTCCTGATGGCCGAGCGCCTCGACGCGCGCCGCCGCACCGGCCCATCCCCCTTCCCTCTCGTCAAGCAGCCCATCGCCGTGGCGCCCGCCGAGATGATCCCCCTGGTCCCCGCGCAGCGCCGCCCCGACCCGTCCGAAACCGGGCCGGTCGCGCCCGCCACGCCGACGCCGCTGCCCAAGCGGACTCCCCGCCCCGCAACACGCCACGCCGCCACCGCGCCGCCGCGACGCGACGACGGCCGACGCCCCGCACCCCGGCCGGTCGAGAAACGCCAGGACCGCGCGGTCCGCCTGGCGCTCGCCCGCGATTCTCTCGCCCGCCGCCGGGCCCGCACCGCGGCCCGCGCGCACGAGAACAGCGCCACACTCCCGAGCAGCGGACAGCCGACCACCCGGCCGCCGCTCGCCCTCCTCGACCACCAGACCCTCCGGCCGGGGGCCGCCGTCGCCCTCGGCCGGGGCCACTCCCCGGACCCCCCTCCACCCCGACGGTACGAGTCCTGGCGGCAGGAGGTCGCGGCATGAACGCGACCCCGTCGCAGGGCGACACCCCCATGAGCAGGCGCGGCGGCAACCTCCCTTCCCAGGCATGCGCCGCCGCGCCGTCGACCACCGCACCGCTGTCCGCCCCGCAGCGCGCCCAGGACCTGGTCGCCGTCCTGGATAACGTCTACGGCATCAAGGCCGACGTCCACGAACTCGCCTCCGGCAACGCCATCGTGTCCGTCTTCCTCGGGCTCCTCGCCTACACCGACGGCGAGACGTTCTGGTGGACCGGCCCCGGGCGCGGCGACTCCGGTAGTCCGCTGCTCAGTTCCGAGCTGACGCTGCCTGTCGCCGCCGAGCAGCTCGCCGGGCATTACCGGATCCTGCGCGCCCGCCCCGCCACCAGCGTGCTGGAAAGCGAGCTGCCGCTGCTGACCGATGTCCTCCTGGCCAGCTATGTTGTCCCGCAATGACGTCGATGCCGCCCGCGCCGCCCGGCAGGTGCAGCAGTACGCGCCTACCTGGTTGGTCATGTGGAGCCTGCGGCATCGACGCTTCGAGGCATGGCAGTGCGCCGACCCACGCGCGTGCCACATCATCCACGCCAAAAGCGCCGCCGAACTGTGGGACCTCATGCAGCAGATCGAAGTCGAACTGCAGCGGATCTCACCACCGCCGCTTCTGGCCCTGGGGCTCGTTCCTCACCCCCGAGTGCTGCCCATAGGGCCAGGCGAACGAGTCCCACCCCCCGGCATGTCCAAAGACGCAGCGAGGCGGCGGTGAAGAAGCACGCCGAAGCATTGAGCGCCCTACAACCTCGCAAGCCCTACATCACACCGTACGCCGAGGAGAGCCTGGATCTGCCGCTGGCCTTCGAGTGGGCGGATGGATCACCCCAGCTGACCTACCGTGACGCACACCCGCGGGAGTGGATGTTCGGGGCGCTGTGGGCTCGCTGCGGCACAGCGCGGGAGGGGAAGGTCCTGTGGAACATGGTTCACACGCTGCGGCAACGCCGGTGCATGCTGAAACGGCTGTGCCGGGTATGCGGGAAATCGGCCACCGATCCCGGCACCGGGCGCGTCTACTGGATTTTGCCTTCCTCCTTGGTCGGCGGCTTCCGGTCACCCTGGCCCACCGCTCACCCGCCCACCTGCAAGGCGCACGTCGTCGAGGCGCTGGTCTCCTGCCCCTACCTGCGGCGAGAGGCGCCGGTCGTTTGCACGGTCGGCGACTACTCCCCAGTCGGAGTACTGGCCAACCTGTACGGCCAAAACGACGACGGCCGGGTGGTGGAGACCCATCACCAGACCCCCGTCAGCCTGGACGAACCCCACCTGCTGAACCGGGCGCTGGCCACCCAGCTCATCGTCCAGTTCCAGGACCTCCAGCCTGTCGATCGGGGCCAAGAGGCATGATCCACGACCTACCAGAGGAGAAGAAATGCCCTACTGCGGCAATTGCGGCGACACCGGAGTCGTCATCGTGGATGGAAAGGAAGTCACGTGCCTCTGTACGACTGAGTAAGACAGCCCACCCTCTCCACCGAAGAAGCCCCTGCGGGTGAAGCGCTATCAGGGGCTGCCGTGAGGTCAGACGCGGCCGGACGGCGTCTCAGGGACGTTCCACTGAACAGCCGATCGCGAGTGCCAGCCCCACCTAACTCGCCCCCAGGCGAGGGCATCGCCCACTCCTCATGACCAAGAAGGAGAGCGACATGTGCGGCACACTCGGCAGGCGACAACGTCCGACATCTATGTGCATCTGCTGGAGGAGGTGAAGCGAGGTGCGGCCGACAGCATGGACGGGGTCTTGGCCGACCTGACGGCGCGACGGACAAAGCAGGGGAAAGAGGCGTCGTGAGCGCGTTGCTACAAAATGATCAAGGCGTTCCTTGATGATCAAGGAACGCCTTGGTCAAACGTGTGCGGCCGGAGGCACTCGAAACCCCAACCTTCTGATCCGCAGCAAGGTCAAGGTCGTCCACCACCATCCACCCTTGACAGAAAACACCAGTTCAAACAGGCCACTCCGACCTGTGGATTCCACTGCCGTCCATGATCGTCCACGACCGTTGTTAGCATCCGCGTTAGCAACTCTGATCTTGCCCATTCAGATCAGTTCCACCTGGACCCACAGTGGCCCGTACTCGTCGGGTAGCGGCGCCGTAAAAAGGGCCTCGGAGATGAGGCATGGCTAAAGCAGTCAGTCATTGCTGATACTGACAAGCGATGCGTATCGCCAGCGGTTACAGCTCGGCTGCCATGTCGACTTCTTCGCCTGACCGCAGCTGCCGCGACGAGGCGTGGGTAACTCTAGAGTCACGCTTCCGCACGCTTCCTGAGCAGCTGGTAGTCGGCATGTGCCGCCACACGGTAGTCGTGATTCGCGAACCACTGAAGGCTTGCGACTCGGGGGCTGCAGTCGTTGGCGAACTGCAGGTGCCAGCCTCGATCCTCGGTGAGCAGGACAGGCTTTGAGACCTCATCGAACTGGTCTGCGGTGATGTCAAGTAGCAAACCATTGCGTTCAAGCCAAGCGTGCGTAAAGAACGGATTGAAACGTACCCCGGATCGGTAGGACCAGTCGCCTAGCTCGGAGTCAATTAGGAACTGGCCGAGCATTTCGCAGGTGTCGCCGCATGAACCGCGCGGGAAACCGGCGAGGCTGCGTAATTGAAGGCCACCCTGTTCTAAAGCTGACCGGAATCGGGCGGCCTTTTCATATACCGCCTGCTGGTACTCAATCTCATCGAGGGCGCGCATGGAGCGATCCTAACCATGTGGCCTGCCATCCGCACCGCTTACAAGCCATGTGCAGCCCGTCGATTTGTGCGCTTGGTTCACACGATGGCTATTGGCACGGCTGGGTGACTGTGGGCACCAAGCCGGATGGCTCTCCTGATCGGCATCATTGGATGGCCAAGGCTGAGGCGGAGGTCACACGCACGGTCGCCGAGCTGGAGGACAACCGGAAGTCAGATCAGGTCATCAGGCCCGGCCGGGCGCCTACGGTCGTGGATCGGACTTGGGTCTTCCCGCTATGTTCAGTGCAGATCAGATGGGTGTGTGGTCCTCCCAGAACGGCCTCGAACCTCCATGATCTGCAAATAATGGAAGACCTTAAAGCACCGCGCTCCGACTGACGACACAATTCGATCACCAAGACACCGTCTCTAGATCGTGTCAGGCTTCTCGCCGATCAGGGGCACCATGGCAGCGTTTGAACTTGGATCTGCTGCCGCAGGGGCAGGGGTCATTGCGTCCGGGTTTCATTGGCCGATTATGCCCATCGGCGAAATTGGCCACGCCGTACTTCCATTCAATGTGAGCGCGTATATCGACTGGAACGGCGACTGGTTTTGACGTGTAAAGGTATGTGTACTCGACTCCACCGTCGACCTCTCGGACACCAATGCCAAGGGCCGATGCTGAGCCCCCTCTAGACTCGCGCCAGTGGAGCAGTCGCACCACCGTGAGAGTACCGAGTTCTGCGACCCATGCGTCGTAATCGCCCCATGTATCAGCGGAACTGCACATGTAGACGAAGAGACGGTTTTGGAAGACAGAGCTGCCACTTGCCGTCCGCGCATTTCCCTGAATCTCATCCCGCTTGCGGAGGGTCCACCTGCCTACCAGAGCTTGATGAGAGATAGGAGCATCATCAAGGAAAGCCATGATGAGGCGTACCTCTTCAGGAGTAAGCGCGGGGCGCGGACCGCGGAACTGGCCGTGCCAGACCTTAGCGATCATGTCTCGGTAAAGCTCTACGCCGAGAGGATCTTCAAGGGCTGCGAGGGAGAACCATGGTTGAGACGTAGGTGATCGCGCGCTGAGTCGATCTGCCTTACAGATCTTCGCGAAGCGGAGATGCTCCGCACCGAACACTGTGGTGAGGGGCGAGCCCATAACCCGCTCGACGTAGAGCAGTACAGCCGTCACGGAGCGAACATGCTGAAGTAGTTCTCTCCAGTCACTCAGCGAGATGCAGAAGACACCGGGCGGAGGAGTGATGGTGAACTGCGGGTTCTGGGGATGATCCACGACCACGATGGTCGGCCACTTGTCGCAGTCTGCAGATAGTTCGAGGGCGAACGTCTCCCGAATCTCCTCAGAAAATTCGAACGCCCTGACAGGGATCGCCTGAAGCGGACAGCCTAGTCTTTGATACTTCTGGATCGTTCGCTTGCTACCGCTTCCCTGCCTGGCTGCTGCGTCGATAAACTTCCGTACCGAGCTCTCGGCTTTGACCTGCGAGTCTCGCAAACCGACATTCGGTTCGCGACTCTTGACCTGGAGGACGGCTCCGCGCTCCCCGACGATGAGAAGGCCGTCCCCCACTTCGTTGGTGGACGATCTCTCGTGGACAACTGGTTGCGTGTATACAAAGTCCGCAACGCCAAGCTGAGCGGCGATCAGCTGAGTCTGACGTTCGGCTTTCGCTCCTGAGGTCTCGGAGCTCATGCGGAGCATTGTCTCCACCACCGGAGCTCGTTCCGTATGAATTTTGCGCCCTTGATCATCGTTCATGAGAGTAAGTCGTACTCTTCCTTCAAGGTCTGATGCTCGTGATGTTTGCACGACCAGAGCCACACATCGAGCTCGAACTATGGTCGTCCCGGTTGGTTCAACCTAAACCGCTGCGGGTCAGGGGTCCACAAAGGGAGCACGCTCGCGCTCAGGGTGCGGCTCAGTAATCCATGTTGTCGATCATCGCCTGCTGGTACTCGAAGAACTCCAGGAAACCCACGAAATCGCCCTCCTGCCGAGCCTGAGCGAGCAGCGCACGAAAAGACTCGTCGAAGCGGACGTCCAGCCCCGAGTCGATCCACCGCATCCCCTCGGGAAGCTTTGACTTCAGCCACGCGTCAATTTCATCGAAAAGTTCGAACACCTGCGTGATGTCGGTCTCAGATGCTGGCATAAGAGAGAACAGAGGACTGCTGCGCACATTGGTCAGGCCGATCGGTATCGCTGCGTTCACCCCCGGCGTGTGCAGGTAGATGGTTGCGCCATGGCCTTTTTCAAAGCCGCCGTGAGAGTAGGGATTACGCCATCGTTCGACAACGTCCGTGAGCCGCTGCCGGCAGCGGGCGGCATCGCGGTCTTTGCCGAGAATCCGGTCGAACTTTTCGCCCCATCGTGACCCGATCACATCGGTGAGGTTGTCCCGACCCGGATCGAAGCCATGGAACGCCAGAGCTAATACCAAGTCGTGCTCCAGCAGACTAAGGTACGCCGAGATCGCCGCGATCATGTCGTGGAAAGCGTTCATCTGCATCTGGGCCTTTCCACTTGTGAAGGAGTACCACTGGCCCGCTGTTACGCCCTCGATCGGTTCGTGCGCGATGTGCTCATCCTCGATGAATACAGGGGCAATGGCACGTTCGCGGAAGTACTCATAGGCACGCCGAAGCGACCGATGCTGGTTCGCAACGGTGGCGTTTCCTTTGCCGAGCAGTTCGGGCGCCGCATCCACAATCAACTTTTCGACCGTGCGCATGGAGGACCGGAGCTTCTTGACGATCTGAACCTGGGTCTTGCGCGCTTCCTCTTCAGGCTTTTCGGTGTGCAGGTAGAGCCGCAACCCGAATTTCTGATGCGCGAGCTCACACCACTCGCCCCGGTAGGTGAAGTTAACCCACCATTCGACTTTCTCACCAGGTCCGTAAGCCGTGAGTCCGATGAGCGTGAGCGCATACTTGAACAGGGACGGAACCGGTACGTCGTTCCGGCTCAGGTGCAGTTTGTAGGTCGTTCCTCGTTGCTTGTGTCCATCCTCGGGAATCGACTCGAAGTCACGCAACGCTGTCTGCTTCAGGCGCTCGCCTGCTTCGGCCTCTCCGGAGAGTGAGTTCATACGGATAAGCATGCACACATGCGGGCCGAATCCGCCGCCCGATGTTCGGGGTAAGCTGCGGAATGTTCCGCTGCCTGAGTCGGTGGCGCTTCGGCTGGCGGCGCACATCGCTGCTCAGCTACCTATCCTTATGACGCTGCCCTTGGAGGGGGCCAGCGAGGAAACCGGTCACAGCGCAGCTCGACCTGATCGACATGCTGGCGCGGGAGTACGCGGCAATGGATCCTGCAGACGTGCACTTCGTCGGTCTGACGTACACCCTTCACGTGCTCACCCAATCGCGATCCGAGCACATACGACCTTTTGATCCGTAGGGAAAGGCAGATACCTCGTCAGGGGCATCTCGCCCTGCTCAGGCGGTGGTTGCGGGCCGGTGGAGGGTGATCCTGTAAGGCGGCGTTGCTGTACCGGTTGCTGTACAGCGCTTCCTCCGCAGAAATCAGGTGTCCATCAAAACAGGTCAACGCCAACTTGAGCGCTTCTCTGATGGCTGCTGAGCGGGCTCGGAACGTCACGTCCTGACGGGTCTGGTGTGGTCGTGGGCGCTCGCGCCTGGGGTTGTGAGGGCTGTGACGAGGAGGTCGTAGTCCACGACGATGTCGCCCGGTCGAGCGTGTTCACGAACCCATGTGGACTTGCCTCCTGCGGGTGGGCCGGTGACCACGATGAGCGCCATGATCACCTCTTCCGTGATGCTGGGCAGTCCTTGTCACAGTCGGACTCCTGGGGGTAGCCGGTGTGTGCACGGTTCTCGTGGAAGCAGGCCCAGCAGCAGTCCATATCGTGGTCGTGCCCGTCGTCCTTCGCCACGCCCTGGCGTCCCGGAAGTACCAGCCTGGCGTGAACTGGCAGCAGATAGAAGTTCGCCATCACCAGGCCCCGGAAGCTCTTCGGAGCGGGGAGCACTGTCTTGGCACCCTTGGACTGGTTGCACTTCCGCCGACAAGTCGGGCACCCGTTCACGCCGTGGGCCGGCTTCATGTTGCGGGGGTCCGAGGGGTTGAGGCCGAGGGCTTCGAGGGTCTTGAGGGGCGGGTCGTGGTCGGCGTCGGTGGCGCCGTCGTGGCCGCAGAGCCAGCACACGCGGCTGAGCGCGAGGACTTGGGCGCGGGCCCGCCGGTAGGGGCGGCCTGTCCTGCCCTTGCTCCTGGCCATACGCGTCTCTCTCAGCAGCAGTCAGCAGAACCAGCGCAATATTCCCTCGGGGAGGCGCTTCCTGTCACGACGCCGCAAAGCCAGGTGCAATAATTGACCACGTCTTTGCTAGTCCAGGGCTCCACCCTTGGACTAGGTCACGTGACACGTAGATGGAACGGTGGGGTCCGGTTCCTACGCGTCCGATCGCAATGTCTTATTTCCATGCGGTCGAGTCGTGTACGAACCCCTCGTTCGTCCGGCTCGCCCTTCGTTAACGAAAGTGAGCCGAGAGAGCATGACCCCCCTGAAGGGCCTTCTCGTCACCGTCGCCATCCTGCTCGGGATCATTGCCGCCCAATTCGCCGGCTTCCTGGCGAAGATGAGCGGAGCTGAAACCCATGCCGCAGTCAGCAAGGGTGGCGTGGCTTTCGCCGGAACGGTGACGCTCAACTTGTTGATCATCGCGAGTCTGGGCCTGTTCCAATAACCCCCGAAGACGCCGAAACCCGACTCCCGGGCCGGGTTTGGGCACACTTCTCTAGGCCGAATTATGCGGCCTTAATTCGTTCAAGGTCAACACTGGCGCGCACAACCGTCGCGTGGGCGCGTTGCAGGACGGTCGCGTCGTAGGTCGGGGCGGGCCGGCCCCGGCGCCCGGTACGGCGGGCGCCGGTCGGTGCGAGGCCGAACAGATCGACCATCGCGCGGATCTCGGCGGCGGTCATCTCGGGGTGGAGCAGCGCCGCGGCGTCCTCGATCGTCCACTCGTCCACGCCTCCATGATGCCTCGCTCCCTAGGATGAGGACATGAACCCTGTCACGGCCGCCAAGCAAGCTGCTGCAGGTCACGGCTTGATCCTCACCGACGAGGTGGCTCGCGACATCGCCGCCGCGGCACTGTCCGCCTACGACCGGACGTTCAGCGTGAAGCAGCTGGTATCGATCGAGATATGGGAGCAGGAGGACTACCGCGAGCACCTACGGCAGAGCATGCGCCGCGCGCTGGCCGCCGAGGCGTTCAAGGACGGGGCGATCCCGGCGGGACTGCCCGCGGAGACGGTGCGCCGCCGCTTCAAGCACGACTTCCTCGCCGACGCGGACAGCGTGGAAGTGGAGCTCACCATGGGCGTGCGGATCCCGGACGTCGACCGAGCAGCGGTACGGGGCGAATCCTGAACCGACAGGGCGGCCGGTTGTTGGGCCGGCCGCCCCGGTAGACCGCGTATCAGTTCAGCGAGTCATCGCCTCCCCAGGGCAGGCCCGTGTCTTCGATGGAGAGTTCGTCGAGCAGCAGGAGCACAAGTTCGCCGTCGGTCGGACTCCACTCCCTCACGTGCCAATGGTGCCGTCCGGGAGCGTGGCGAGCTCGTCCCGGATGAGGCGTCCGCCCTGACTTGCTCGAACAGTCTGTACCGCTAATGGCTGCCCGCTGTTCCTCTACCCCAAAGTACCCCGGATGATCAGCTCAGCGGCCGACGATGTTCTCCCAGTTGTTGCACTGGTCGCCGCCGCCGCCAGTGTTGCTCTCGCAGATGCGGAACTCGTTGATAGCCGCGGACACCGTGGCCTCCTTGCAGATGCCGTTGGCGCCGTCGGAGTCGCCCCGCTGGCCCAGTGTGTTGTTCGAGCCGTACTTGTACTCGATCCGTAACCCGCGGTCGTTGGCGTTCTGATCGCAGACGAGGACCGCCCCGTGGCCGATATACACCGATCCCTTGCCCCAGCTATTCGATTGGGTGTGGCTGCTGGCGTGCGCCGGACCGACCATACCGAGCATGACCAGGCTCGACACGGCGCCGACGGCCATCGCCCGCTTCCAGATTGTGCGCATCTCGACTCCTTCGATGTGGGGGATCCACGTACGCCAGGCGCTTCTTCTTGCGCGCATCCCCGTTAACAAATTGTTTTCAACCCAGTGCGCCGCCACCATGGCCGCGCGCTCAGCAGCGGCTGGTGTGGGCGGTCGTGATGCGTTCAGTGAGGTGGTCGATCCGGCGGGCCCAGGCGTGCCAGTCCAGCACCTCGCCCCGGTCCGGATAGCGGACATCGCGTTGGATGCGCTGTTCCATCCCGTGGTCGATCTGCCAGGCGAAGTCCAGGGTCGAAGAACACGGGGACAGCCATCAGCGGTGAGACGGATCATGGCGCGAATGGTCACTGCGACCTAATGACTGCCCGCTGTTCTTCTACCCCGATCCTCAGGCGCAGTTCGCCAGAATGGTGTTCGACTGCTTGTTTATGACGACCTCACCTGCACTGTTCCACGCCGTGATCGTGGTGTACCAGCGGCGGTTGCCGTCGCACGGCTGCGCCACACTCGTGGAGTGGGCGCCGAAGTCGGCCGGAGAGTAGGTGCGGTGATCCACGCTCGTGTAGAGACTCCCGACAACCTGCTTATGCAGCATGATTCGGATCGTGGTGAAGCTGTTGTCGCATCGCGTCCAGCTGCCGTTTCCCCTGACGGTCGGGCTAGGAGGATTCCACGTGGTGTAGCCGATGTCGACGGCGTTGGTACACAGAGCACTGCTACCGCCACTCTGCCCGGCTGCCGTGGCAGCGGTGGCCGGAGAGGCCATCGCCATCACTGCGGCGGAGATGGCGAGGATTTTCAAAATGCGCATTCGCCCTGCCTCTCGTGTGTTGAGGGTTGACTTGATAGTCCCCAAAGGCAGCCTCACAGTGTTATCCGTCCGCGCCATGTCGTTGACTATCCGCGCCAAAATCGGGAGAACGAACCGACGGACATGCTTGGGAGGATCGGACCGGATCTGGCGGTAGAACTCTCTGTGGAGATGTGTAGGCGAAGGGTCACACCCGCGAGGTGTTAAGCACCGTCTGTGTCACGGCAGATGTCAGTGTCTGAGCGAGCTGGGCGAGCACCGGCCCGCGGGCCTCGTCGGGTGCCCCCTCGATGCGCGGGGGCGTCGGCCACCGGCGCACCGAACAGCGCGACACCGGTCGGCGCAAGCAGCTTCACGATCCGAGCCGGGGCGACATCGTCTCGGCGGGCGTGGTGGAGCTCGTGAGCGGGTCGGCCATCCCGGACTTCGCTCACGGTCATCTCGGGGTGAGCAGCGCCGCGGCGTCCTCGATCGTCCACATAGCCATCATGAACTCTCGCGCCCGCGCACAAGGCCTGCAGTATTAAGTAAGGCGAGACCTTATGTCTCTAATGTGAAATAAGTACCAAATCGACAATTTGTCTCCATGCGGCGGTGGCATTAATCTCGCTTGCATGAAAAAGGGAAAGGTGCCAGACCTGACCAGGCTTCAGAGGATTCTTCGGGAGTCGAAGGCCACGTCAGCTACAGGGCAGGCTGTGCTTGACGACCCCGAGGGCGTCGAGCTCAAGGAGAAGCTCCAGGACACGCTGGAGAAGGCGCTCAAGATCGGGCGACTGGATGTCGCCGAGGAGGCTGCTGGAATCCTTGAGAATCTGAACCAGAAAGAGGACGAGGTGCGTCGAAGGCAGCTCGTGTCCGACGCAGCCGAACAGCACGGGATCAAGACCATCGTGAACGTCCTGGACGAGTTCGGCAACAAACGCTAGCCAGCGAAGCGGGGCTCGTCGGTCCACCAAGAGTCATCGATGGCTGTGAGGGTGCAGTCGGGGTTCATGACGTCCTTCAGTGGCCGTGGCGCCGGGCGTCGAGGTCGATCACGTTGGGGCCATGGTGGCCGGAGATGGTGGCGGGCCTGTCTTCCTGGGCCATGCTGAGCTTCTGTGCCAGGATCCACGCCTGGTCGATCAGGGCGAGGAGCTTTTTGACGTCCTCGTACGGTACGACGCTGGGCGGTCTGCCGTCTCTCATCAGCGGGCCGTCGCCTGGTTGTGGTTCTTTCGCGGGCGTCCGCCGCCGACACCACGCCCGGGACGCTCACCTCTCTACTGAGTGATCGTGGCGGGCCGCCAGGCGGGGGTGCGCTGGAAGACCTTGTCCGCTTCCGGGAGTTCGCCACGCTGGCGGTACGCCTGCACGCTGCGGACCTTCACGCCCAGGTGCTCAGCGATGTCCGCCATGGTCCAGTAGGTGTCGTCGGTGATCTCCGCAGTGTTGCTGCGCGCCGTCTGCCTGTTGCGGATGTAGGCGGGCGTGGGTCCGTAGAACAGGGTTAGACCGATGATCGACGCGGGGTCCTTCTCTCGGTACAGGCCGAACACCGTGTCGTCTTTCGCTGTGCCCTCCCTGACGTTGCATAGAGCGCACAGGATCCCTCGTACCAGGCCCGTCACGTGGTCGTGATCGGTGACCAGGTCGTTGGGCGCACCACAGATGGCGCATCGCCCGGCCCGCGGTCACGTCCAGCGAAGTGGTGTATGAGTTGACCTTCGTGTGATCCTGTTTCTGCAGGTTAAGCGGTAAGTGTCTGCGGGATCGGGTTTTGCTGCGGTGTGTCGCTGACGATGACGCGCATCCGAATCTTGGCCAGGACGTCCAGGCCCATATAGCGGCGGGCCTCGGTCCACTCATCGCTCTGCTCGGCCAAAACCGCACCGACCAGACGGACGATTGAGGGCCGGTCGGGAAAGATGCCCACCACGTCGGTGCGGCGGCGAATCTCCTTGTTCAACCGCTCCTGAGGGTTGTTCGACCAGATCTGCCTCCAGACCTCTCGCGGGAAGGCGGCGAAGGCAAGGAGTTCGTCGCGGGCGGCGTCCAGGTGCTCACACGCGGCCGGATACCTGGCCTCCAGCGCGTCGATCACCCAGGTGTGCTGGGTGCGCACCGCTTCGCTGGTGGGCTGGTCGAAGATGGTGCGCACCAAGGTCGCCACCCACGGCTGCGCACTCTTGGGCACCCGGGTCAGCAGATTACGCAGGTAATGCGTGCGACAACGCTGCCAGGACGCGCCCGCCAGCGTCGCGCCGACCGCCGCCACCAGCCCGGCGTGGGCATCGGAGATGACCAGTTGAACGCCTGACAGGCCACGAGCGACCAGACTGCGCAGGAACGTCAGCCAGCCCGCGCCGTCCTCGGCCGAGGTCACCTCCACCCCCAAGATCTCCCGGGTGCCGTTGGCGTTGACCGCGGTGGCCACCAGCACGTGCACGTTGATGATCCGCCCGCCCTCGCGGATCTTCTGCGTCAACGCGTCCAGCCACACGAACGCATACGGGCTGGCATCCGGCGCCCGGGTCCGGAAGGCCTCCAGCCTGAGCATCCAGGACCTTGGACATCTCGCTGACCTGGCTTTTGGAGATGTGCTTGATGCCCAGCTGCTCGACCAGCTTGTCCACCCGCCGGGTGGAGACCCCCAGCAAGTAGGAGGTGGCCACCACGCTGATCAGCGCTTGTTCTGCCCGTCGCCTGCGCTCCAGCAGCCAATCGGGGAAGTAAGAACCCGAGCGCAGCTTCGGGATCGCGAGCTCGACGGTGCCGGCACGGGTGTCCCACTCGCGGGAGCGGTATCCATTGCGCCGGTTGGTGCGCTCCTCGCTGCGCATGCCGTACTCGGCGCCGCACACCCCGTCGGCCTCGGCCGACATCAACGTCTCGGCCATGGTCTTCACCATGGATCGCAACAGATCCGGATCGCCCTGCCTGATCTGCTCCGCCAGCCAGCTCGCGGGGTCCACACTGTCGGGTACGGCCATCGCTCTGTGCTCCTTCGTTCTTGGTTCAGCAACCTGAAGGATCACGCGATGGCCGTCCTCATTTCACGGCGCCACGCCCACTACCAGGGGAAACTCGTACACCACCTCCGTGGACGCAACCCTCGACCAATCGGCGGCCATGAGATGTCATGTCTGTATGAAGATCTTGGCCGCCAAACTGGAGAGAGCGGCGGATTGCAGCAGGCTTGCTGCCGCTTCGGCTGATGCGGCGACCATTCGTTGAGTTGGCCACTCAGGCATTTCCTGATTCGCCATGACGGCGTTGATCACTATCCTGGCGTCTGGGCTGCCATTAACCTGAATCTGTCGATCGCTGCCGCCATGGTTACGCACCACCCCCAGCGCATCTATGATCCACTGGCGTGCCCGCGACCGAGATGCGGGCTCATTGCGGGGATCGTCGCTGACGAGGTCTGCCGACTACTGGTGTCGCGCGAGATATACAGGTCATGCGCATCATAAAAGTTGAAATCGATATTCTTATTTTCGCGCCAGGCTTCCATTAGCCTATAGGACCTAATGTCTTCACTGGCGAAGGCTACATACGTTTTGTTGCGGTAACTCACAGGGGGACCTCGCTACTCTATGTTTCATATATCAGCATCAGCAATAGATCGGTAACTATATGATTCTGACCCTCCGTACCGCAAAGGGATATTTATTCCTATTAATACCAACTTGAGAAGCTCGGGGGTTTCGCCGGATTTGACCGCTTTTAGCGGCTAGGTCTCGAAGAAATATATCCAAAAGGAAGCGTTCCAGTGACACAGACGGCATCGGCAAGGCGGGGCGTGGACGAGTTGCTAGGCACGGGAGTCAGCGTGGGCCCTTGGTGGAGCAGTCCTCAACTCTCATGCTCAGTGGCAAGCTGATCCGGAGCGCAGGGCCGCCAGGCCCGAGCACCGGAAGCGGTGCGGCAGCCGGTTCTCGCTTTTCAGTCGGAACAAGTCAGGCCAGGCAGGGCTCTTCCCCGTAGCGCTCTGTCGGAGGCTCGGGTCGTCATGGGGGGTTGACAACTGCCCTTGGATGCACTGGATTGCCCCTTTAATTGGCGACCAGCAAGGAGCGGCTTGCGCAAGTCTTCCCTGCGGACTGGGTTCGCCGTCTGCAGGAGGGCTTCGGCGGCGTCTGAGCAGAGCAGCCGGCGGCTCGGAGGGTACGAGCTGCGGTAGGAGACTGTCTGGGTGAGGCTGCGTTGCTGTACAACGCTGCTGTACGGGCACGAAAAAGGCCCTCCGGGATGATCCCGGAGGGCCTTTGACCTGCTGTGCGGCCGGAGGTACTCGAAACCCCAACCTTCTGATCCGTAGGGAGAGCCTCACCCCGCACCCTTCAGTCCTATGACCTGCCCGAACGCCGAATCCGTGAGTTAACAATATCCTCTATGGGAAAGTATTGGGAATGATCGTGGTCGCAGAACTCATCTCTGGCGCCAGACAAAACTCGTAGTTTTTTAACGCGAATAAATATGCAGTGGGGTCAAGCCTGCGAGCGGACCGAGATCCACCACACCAGTACCGTCGAGGGTGAGGGAGATCAGTGAGGTCATGTCCGCGAGCGGACCAAGATCCACCACACCAGTACCGGTGAGGTCGAGGTGCCTCAAGGTCAAGCCTGCGAGCGGACCGAGATCCACCACACCAGTACGGGTGAGGTCGAGGGAGATCAGTGAGGTCATGTCTGCGAGCGGACCAAGATCCACCACACCAGTACCGGTGAGGTTGAGGTGCCTCAAGGTCAAGCCTGCGAGCGGACCGAGATCCACCACACCAGTACCCTCGAGGTCGAGGCGCATCAGTGAGGTTAAACCTGCGAGCGGACCGAGATCCACCACACCAGTACCCTCGAGGTCGAGGTGCGTTAGTGAGGTCAAGCCTGCGAGCGGACCGAGATCCACCACACCAGTACGGGCAAGGTCGAGGTGCGTCAGTGAGGTCAAGCCTGCGAGCGGACCGAGATCCACCACACCAGTACCGGTGAGGTCGAGGTGCGTCAGTGAGGTCAAGCCTGCGAGCGGACCAAGATCCACCACACCAGTACCGGTGAGGTCGAGGCGCGTCAGTGAGGTTAAACCTGCGAGCGGACCGAGATCCACCACACCAGTACGGGTGAGGGTGAGGGAGATCAGTGAGGTCAAGCCTGCGAGCGGACCGAGATCCACCACACCAGTACGGGCAAGGTCGAGGTGCGTCAGTGAGGTCAAGCCTGCGAGCGGACCGAGATCCACCGCACCAGTACCCTCGAGGTCGAGGTGAGTCAGTGAAACTAAGTTCGCAAGCGGACCGAGATCCAGCACACCACTGCCGTAAAGGACAAGGTCAGTTAGTGAAACTAAGTTCGCAAGCGGACCGAGATCCATCACACCAGCGCAGGATGTGAAGCTAAGTTTGACCAAAGAGGTCAATTCTGCAAGCGAAGCGATATTCATTAATATGGCTTCATGAAGGCTTAGGTGAGTTAGTGAGGTCAGACTTGCAAGCGGACCGAGATCCACCGTTTTAATACCAAAAATATCGAGTTCAAGCAGTGAGGTTAAATTAGCAAGCGGACTGAGATCGACAAAGTTTTCCAAAATGCGTATTTCGAGAAAATTAATGGTTGCCAAATGACGAAGCGACGGCAAGAGAGTAGAATCCGACAAATTAAAATATGGCCCGACGCACCTAGCAGGAGCTAGGATCTCGCGCGCATATTTTTCACAATCGAAACGGGGCCAAGACTTGAGAAGTTCCCCTACAACGATTGAGCGTGAATCGTTGCGGTAGCGAAGGATGATTTGGAAAGCAGCTTCAGTACCAATGGTAGCAGCAGCTCGGATGGTGGCAGCAACTTCTCTTGCGTTGGCGGGTGTGGCTTCGGCTAAAAGGTCGGTAACGAACTCCCCAGCGGAAGCGAGGGTCTTCGCCATGGTTAGGTTCTTAGGTGGCAGGAGCTCACGGACGCGGGAGCGGATGGCGCCACGGGTCTCGGTGGATAGTTCAGAGGAGGTAGCAAGAGAGGCGACGGCTAAAAGATTGAGCTGATCGCGATAGAGTGGCTCGGCGTCGGCGCGGGAAAGAAGTTTAGTAAGAAGCTCTTCGCGCGTTAGGGGATAAGCATGGCCAATGGCCATGATGAAGACCTCGCGCCATTCATCCAAATGTGCGCTATTAACAAGAAGACCTATATCGTTCTTAGTCAACAAATCCAGAGCGGCAAGATACTCTTGAAAGGTCTTGTGAACGAAGTCGACGTGCCCAACAACCGGTTCACGGATGATGCCGCTGCGTTCCAAGAGGTGGCGATAAGTGGTCTCCGCTGTTGCGGTTATCTGTGGCATCGCAGACAGCTTGGCGTCGATGTAGCTGACGATCTTTTCTCGTGTCTCGTCGGCTTGGCCATTGCGGATCAGCCAGTAGGCAATGTCCTGAAGGAGAATTGTCTTGTCCGTACGGGACAGAATCGGCTTGGCGCTTATTTCACGTTCGCTATCACGACGCTCCAGGAGCATTTCTAGCGCCACTTGATAGATTTCCATGCGGCTCTGTGGAAGTTGGCCTTTGCGGTCGTGATGAAGAGCACAGATGAGGGCACATAGCAATGGGGCCTCAGCAAGCATCCACAGATGACGCTCTGCGCCGATTCTCTGGACCAATCTTGCTCCAAGGGCGGCTAAGTGCTCCTTTTCCACCTCATCAGAAACCATGCTGCGCATCGCCTCATGCCACTGGTGGACGAAAGCCTTGATGTCGCCAGGAGTCATCGGCTGGATTTCCAGCGGTGTGAAACCATCTACAGTCAACCAATTTGACGAGACAGCCGCGGAACGAGAGGTGACAATGTATCGAGATTTAGGGAACTCGGACAACAACTCGCGCAGCCAATCTCTGGCCTTGCCGCGCTGCCCGGCGGGCATCTCGTCGACACCGTCGATTAAGACAATTGCCTTTCCTTCTCGCAACTGCTGATGCACCCAGTCTTGCGGCATCTCATCCGAAATATGACGACCGATATTCGACAAGAACTCTCGCGGAGTCGGAAACTCTTTACCTACGTAACGGCGCAGTGGCACGAAAAACGGAATAGTGTCATTCCACCCATCTAGAGGGGTTTTGAAATCGCGCAGAGCACTGCGTACGGCAATCCATTTGAGTAGGGTCGTTTTACCATTTCCCGCGTTGCCGCGCAGGAGAATACGGGAAGAATTCGCCAGCGCGCTCTCAGCCCGCACTGTGGCATCGGACGGTAAATTACCATCGGCAAGGCTGTCAGTTGCATCTTCCGAGACGCTGAGGCTAATGTAGGCAACGCTCAATGGGTAGCGGCTACTGCTTTCCGAGAGGGTCGCACCGAACAATTCCATCCGGTCTAGAGAGTTGGAGACATGCCGCCGGTAGGACACCTCGAAGTCAGCGCGTCGGCGTCCTTCGGGGCGAGCTGGCAGCCGCTCCAGAACGTCCTTCAGGATCTGAATGATCTCAGTATCCCTGCGAAGAAGTTGGACTACCGCCTCAGACGTGAACGGCGGCATGGTCATTGTCACCTGAATGAGCAATTCGCAACACTCGCGCAGCAACAGGTCGAACAGTGCTCGACCATCCTCGGACAGGAAACTCCGCTGAGCTACATTAGAGGCCTGACCACGTAGATAACGGTCAAGGTAAGCAGCATTTAGATCCTGTGTGAATAGATCCTCGTCAGTGAGAGCCGTCTTGGCGAACATGTCCTCAATCGCGAGTACTGCGGCTATCTGCTCGTTTTCAGGAAGGTTCCGATACTCGATCTCCAAAACGGGAGTAATCTTTGCAGTGATTGCATCGATCATTTGTTCGAATATTCGCTTTGCTTTGCGCCGCTCAAGGAGAGTGGCGGCCCGGCCACTCAGCAGATCGACTGGACTGGCGGTCGGGTCGGCGGCAAGCTTGCGGTCCTCCATCCAGATCTTGAGCGCGCCCTTCACAACTGCCGTCCCAAGAGAGACCGCGGCGCCTTCCCATCCGGCCAATTGAACCTCCTTGTTTGGAGGCAAGCATGCAAGCCCAGGAGGCGACTGGCAAGCGAAACGGAGGTAATGCCCTAATCATCCCAGATCGGGAAGATGTGAGGGTAGGGACAATTTCGACAGCGTGACTTTTCACAGATGAGAAAGTCACGATGACCGTCATAGCTGTCACTCTGTCGTACGCGGATGACGCACTTCGAGCTGTTGCCCATTCGCTGCACGCGAGCTGGCACAGGCGAGCTTGGTGCGGGAAACTCGTCTGCATGACTCAGTTGGCGATGACATCAGCACGATGGAGTGAACTCACTGCACTGCTGAACGACGCGCAACGGCTTCAGGCCGAGTATCCCAAGGTGGCCGAGTACCTGGATATGGCAACAGGGCTGTCAGGGACCGGTGACGTTGAAGCCGATGGGGCGTTTGACCTGCGGTTCGTGCACTACATGACCGGCGGAAGCGCCGTGAGTCCGAACCCCTATTGGGACATCGTGGAGCCGTTCGTGTTCGAGCACGAGGGCCGCCGCGTGGTGAACGGTGGTCGAGCGGAAGGAAGCGCGCGCCTCGCCTTTGCACAGATGATCTTGCAGGCGACCTACGCCTATGCGGTACCTTCCCCGCAGACCCTCGAATGGATGTCCAGCTTCTGCGCCGATCTCCCAATCGTGGAGCTGGGGGCAGGTCGAGGATATTGGGCTGCGCAGCTGGCTCGCTCAGGGCTGGCTGTCGAGGCGTACGACCTGGAGCCGCCCAACAGGACCAAGAACGCCTCATTCCTTGGAGTTGCCGGCCAAACGGACGTGTGGCACCCGGTCAGCGATCTGGGTGAGTTTGAGGCATGTGCCCGAACAGCGGACTACGTGCTGTTCCTCTGCTGGCCGCCCGGATGGGGGAACGCGATGTCGTCCGAGGCGTTGGCCTCGTTCGAGAAAGCAGGGGGCGAACGACTCGTCTACATCGGAGAGCCGAGGGGCGGTAAGACCGGTAACGATGCCTTCTTTGATGCCCTCTCGGCCCGTTGGAGCCTGGAATCAGTAGATCCGCACTTCGTTTCGTGGTGGACGGAGGAGGACGCCGCGCAGGGCTGGGTTCGAAGCTGAGAGCGCAGCAAAAAGGGGGTGCCGATCTGTTCGGCACCCCCTTTTTGCTGCGCCCCTTACTGCTTGAGAGCCATGCGGAACACGAACGCGTCGTAGCGGTCCCGCGGGTAAGACACATCGGAAATCATGATGATCCGGCCATCGGCGGAGAGAAACCGCTGGTGGACTGTCTTGACGAGATCGCCGGGGGGTGTGCGCAGCCACTCGGCATGAGTCGCTGTTGGTAGCTGGTCAGAGACGGTCTCTTCCAGGAAGTCCGCGCCCGATACATCGGCAACATCCACCGGATGGTAGGTGTCCGAGACCGAGATCGGCCGGCCGTCCTCGGTGGCCCGAGTGATGACATGGGCGATCAGCTCGCCCACCGAGAGGCCGAGAGCCTCCGCAAGTTCGCTGGTGGCTGGGATCTGCTCAGTCTCCCGTTCCACCTGAATGTCTCGATCGGATTCGTTCTGGAAGGTGCGCTCAGCGGTTTCCAGCTGGCGCTCGGGAGAAACACGAACGAGGTTGGGTCGGTCGGCGACGAAGATGCCCCGCCGTCGTACGGATCGAACGAGCCCCTGACTCAGGAGCAGTTCGAGGGCCTTCCGAACCACGATGTCCGACACGCCTTCTCTCTGGGCGATCTCGGTGTGGCTCGGTAGTTGCATGCCGGGAGGAAGTTCCCCCGCGCGAATACGTCGGGCGTACTCGCCTGCGATGCGGACGTAGGCCGGCTCTGGCACTTGGTGATCATCCCTTCGACTGCTCTTCGGTGATGCCTACAACGTATACGCATCATCGTATACCAAGGCCTTGTGCGTATACGTAACTACGTATACGCTCCTGCTTGTGACTCCCCCACACAGGGCGGGTCGCCGGAAGCCTTGGAAGGCGGTCCATCAAGCCAGGAACCGTCTCTGCGATGACCAACCGACGAGCAAGGAGAACAACGATGCTCCCCGCCCCCAAGACCAGCCGTTTCATCCCGTTCCTGCTCATGGCCCTAACGCTGTTCTTCATCGTCCGTGAGCCCACCCACGCCGCTCAGTTTGCAACGAGCGCCTTCACCGGCCTGATGACGGTCACCGACTCGCTGGTGACCTTCGCCAGCGCCCTCGGCTGATCCGCCCCAACGAGAGGGAGCAGCCCCCATCCGCCAGGACACGGGCCGCTCCCGAACTCCCCGAAAAGGAGCACCGCCATCATGACCCGCCCCTCCACCCCGACCAAGTCCGATCTGCACCTCGAAGAAGGTCCCCCGATGAGCGCCCTCACCGTTCGCCTTCTCGCCACGCACCCGGCGCTGTCACTGCTGACCGCCGTCACCGATGGCATGTCGCGCCAGCTGGCCGAGGGCGCACTGTGTGGGCTGGACCCCGAGCTGCACACCGGCCCGGACGCCTTCACCGCCGAGCCCGCCGACGAGCAGGCCGCGCGGGAGCAGGTGGCCCGCGAGGTCTGCGCCGAGTGCCCAGTCCGCCAGCTGTGCGAAGACCGCGCGGTGCGCCTGCGCCCCCGGCGCGGGGTGTGGGCCGGTTTCACCGCCCGCGAGATCAACGGCCTGGCTGACCTGCCGGCCACCTTCGATCTGATCGAGCACCGGGACGCTGTCGCTTTGATCTCGTGCGGGGGTGGTCGGTGATGGCCCGCTTCTTCTGCCTGGACTGCCGCTCCCGCTCGGCCAGCGCCATCGGCTGCCGCCGCTGCGGCACCACCACCGGCCGTCAAGTCCAGCGCTGCCCCGTCCACGGCGCCCGCTGCCGAGCCGCCTGCCGACTGTGCCGCACCCTCACCCGCTCCCAGTCCACCTGATCAAGGAGAAAGGAGATCGGCATGAGCACGACCACCACCCTGGCCACCCTCGCCGCCGTCTTCGTCGCCCTGTTCGCCGCCCACTCCGTGGGCGATCACTGGGTGCAGACCCACCACCAGGCGTGCGCCAAAGGAGCGCCCACCGCCGCCGGACGACTGGCCTGCCTACGCCACGTCGCCACCCTCACCGCCACCAAGACCGCCGCCCTGGCCGCGCTCGCCCTGGTCACTGGCCTGACCCTGCACCCGATCGCGCTGCTGACCGGCCTGGCCGTCGATGCCCTCTCGCACTACTGGGCCGACCGGCGCATCACCCTCGCCCGGCTGGCCGAGGTCACCGGACACGGCGACTTCTACCGCATGGGCGCACCCCGCCCCGGCACCACCGACGCCCCGCACCTGGGCACCGGCGCCTACGCCCTCGACCAGTCCTGGCACATCGGCTTCCTATTCATCGCCGCCCTCATCATCGCCGCCTGAAAGGCAGGTGAGACCCATGCCCGTCCACAACCACCACGACCCGGTCACGATCACCAAGAACGGCCAGATCATCATCGACGGCCGACAGGTCGGCATCACCGCCCTTCCCCTCGACAGCACCACCCCCGAGGTCAACGACACCGACGAGGAGGACTGAAACATGATGACCACCCCCACCCCCGAGCCGTCCCCCGACGACGTCG
The DNA here is from genome assembly GCF_055690525.1 of Streptosporangium sp. H13245. NCBI lineage: Bacteria > Bacillati > Actinomycetota > Actinomycetes > Streptosporangiales > Streptosporangiaceae > Streptosporangium > Streptosporangium sp. H13245. The sequence goes on from NZ_JBSZKT010000001.1 coordinate 434,319, forward strand.
CGCGTGGCCTGGCCGAGTTCGAACGCCACCTGGCCGAGCAGGTCCCCGCCCTCCCCGCAACGCTGCCGGCGCTGCCGATAGAGACCAGCGGCCAGACCAAGCGCGTGCAGCGGCTGCGCGCCGAGGTGGCCGAGGCGCACCTGCTGGCCGATCTCCAGGACGACACCGCGCCGCTGCTGCTGGACACGCCCAAGGTGCGCAAGCGCCGCAAGCAGGCCCGGGAGGCGGCCCGGCTGCACGAGCTGGGCCAGGACCCGGCGATGCGCGCCTGGCAGGCCGCCCGGATGCGGCGGCTGCTGGTGGCCGTCGCCATGGTCTCGCTGACCCTGGCGCTGGCCTGGTCCACGGCCGGCGTCCAGGCGTTCGCCGCCGAAGACGCCCCTGCCTGGTCACCCGCGTGGATGTTCGCCTGGCTGGTCGAACCGTTCATGAGCATGGCGCTGCTGTTCGTGGTCGGCGCCCGCGCCTACCTCGCCACCCGTGGCCAGCCGATCATCTCGCGCACTCTGGTCCGGATCGAGGGGTTGTTCCTGGCGCTGACGTTCGGCATGAACGTCTGGCCCTACCTGCCCTGGTCCCTGCCGGACGGGGAGACGTTCAAGGTCTCCGGAGTGGTGCTACACATCCTCGGCCCGACCATCGCGGTGGCCATCGTCCTCGCCCTGCCGATCGTTTTAGGCGCGTTCGCCGCGCTGGACCACGGCCGAGGAGACGGGGGGCTTACCGGCCTTACGTACAGCGCAAACGCCCATGATCCGGTAAGGGCATCCAGCCCGGACGTGGCCCGCCTGATCGACCGGGCGCAGACGCTCATCGCCACCGGAGACCTTCCGGAGGCCCCCAGCGCCTACCGCCTTCAGCGCGCGCTGCGGTGCGGCATGGATGACGCTCGCGCCGTCCGCGACGCCCTCAACCACCCCACCACCAACTAGGCCAAGGAGCCACCCGCCATGTTCACCTTCGCCCTCATCCTCAGCCTCACGTGCCTGGCCATCCCGGTGTCCATCTTCGCCCGCATGGCCATCACCAGCCGACGTGTCCGCGCCGAGATCCACTCCAGCATGTCGATGCACCGCCGGACCTGCTGCGGCCACAACGCCACCCGCCACGCCGACCGATGAACCCGACCAACGAGCCGAACCGCACACCATCCCCGACCATCACGCAGGACGCGGCCCCAACTCCGCCAAGAACCGTGACCGCGCCCTGCCACCCCGCCCGATCCAACACGCACGAGGTGACCTCATCATGACCGACATCCCGACCAACACCAACGGCCACCACCCGAAACGGGCTCTCGACCTGACCACCGCCATCCCCGAGCAGGGCGGACCGGTCGACAACGGCCCGCGCACCGAGGGGGCCGAGGTGGTGTCCCTCGACACCGCTCGCGAGCGCCGCCACCCCTACCCGCCCACCGCCCCGGAGCAGGACGTCCCGGTGTTGCAGGGCGAGGTCATCCGGGTGGATCTGCCCGGTGGAGTCGATCGTGACTGGCGGGCCGAGCTGGAGGAGAAGAACCGCACCCGCCGCCCGGTCGTCCCGCTGTGGCTGCGCTCGCGCACCGAGGCCCTCGACACCCTGACCTGGGCGGGCCAGTACGGCGCCTACGTGGCCGGCTACCAGCTGACCCGCACCCCGCTGTATGCCGGACGGCTGGCCGCCCGCTCCCCGCGCGGCCTGGCCCGCCTCATCTACGGCATGGTCCGCTGGACCTTCGACCTGGAAGGCGAGCCCGTGCGGCTGACCGCCGTGCAGAAAGCCGACCCCGAGGCATACCTGAAACTGTCCCGGCAGCGCGATTCTCGGGTGCGGCTGCGGGTGTGGGTGACCGGGACCGCGCTGGTCACCCTGCTGATCGCGAGCATTCTGGTGGCCGCCGCGCCCACCGCCGCGCAGTGGTCGGCGCTGGCCGTGGCGCTGGCGGTGCTGGGCGTCATCGGACGGCCCGCCGACCGGCCGCTCATCGACCGTGCGGTGCTGCCGACCCGGGTGGAGAAGCTCACCAGCGACATCGTGGTGCGCGCGCTGACCGTGCTCGGGGTATCCGGACTGAACGCCAAGGCCGACGTCACCTTCGTCGCGCCGATCACCCGCGAGGGCCCCGGCTGGCGCGCCGACGTGGACCTGCCCTACGGCGTGACCGTCACCGATGTGATGGACAAACGCAAGGAGCTGTCCGGAGCGCTGCGCCGCCCGCTGGGCTGCATCTGGCCCGAAGGCGACTCCTCCGTCCACGAGGGACGACTGATTCTGTGGGTGGGTGACAAGGACCTGTCCAAGACCATCGTCGCCTCACCCCTACTCAAGGCCGCCTCGCATGATGTGTTCAAGGGCATCCCGTTCGGCAACGACCCGCGGGGCCGGCTGATCACGGTGCCGATCATCGAGCACAACATCCTGATCGGCTCGCTGCCCGGCCAGGGCAAGACCGCCTCGGTGCGGGAGCTGGCCGCCGGCATCGTGCTCGACCCCACCCCCGAGCCGTGGTTCCACGAGCTCAAGGGCTCAGGAGACCTGGACCCGTATGAGAAGGTCTGCCACCGCTACGTCTCCGGCATCGATGACGAATCCATCGCCTACGCCGCCACCTCGCTGGTCCTGCTGCGCAAAGAGGTCATGCGCCGCGCTGGGGTGCTCAAGACGCTGCCGCCGGACCTGTGCCCGGACCGCAAAGTCACCCGGGCCATCGCCGACAAGCGCTCCCTGGGGCTGCATCCGCTGGTGTGCATCATCGACGAGTGCCAGAACCTGTTCGCCCACCCCAAGTACGGCAAGCAGGCCGGCGAAGACGCCGAGTTCGTCATCAAACTGGGCCGCGCCCTGGGCGTGGTGCTGATCTTGGCGACCCAGCGCCCCGACAAGGACAGCCTGCCCACCGGCATCTCGGCGAACGTGTCCATCCGGTTCTGCCTGCGGGTGGCCGGCCAGATCGAAAACGACATGATCCTGGGCACCTCGGCCTACAAAAACGGCATCCGCTCCACCCTGTTCGTCCCCGGCCCTCCGAAGGAGGGCGGCGACGCCGGCACCGGCTACCTGGTCGGCGCCACCCCGATGCCCAAAGTCGTCAAGGCCGCCTACCTCGACACCCCCAACACCCAACTCATCGCCGATCGGGCGTACGCGCTACGCAAGGCCGCCGGAACCCTGTTCGGCCACGCCGCCGGCGAGCAGCCCGAGGCCACCGCTCCCGCCTACGACCTGCTCGCCGACATCGCCGCCGTGCTGGCCGCCGATGAGGCCAAGGTGTGGAACGAGATCGTGGTGGACCGCCTCGCCGAGCTGCGCCCCGATGTGTACGGGCCGTGGGCCGAGCAGGAAGGGCCGGCCAAGACCGCGCAACTGACCAACGCCCTCAAGCCCTACGGCATCAAGTCGGGTCAGGTGTGGGGCACCCCGCCCGGGGGCGGTAAGGGCGCCAACCGGATCGGCATCGTCCGCGACGACATTCTGAACGCCATCACTGAGCGTGACGGAAAGAAGGGGTCCGGCGCCCACTCCTGAGCCCGGATTCGCCTCTAGGTCTAGAGGCTGCCCCCTCTAGACCTAGAGGCCCCGCTAGACCCCCACCCGCTGACCTACCAGCGACCTAGCACCTAGAGCGCCACCTGCGAAAACCCCGAAAACGGCCCCGGAGGCCACCATGGCAACCGCCATCGTCCTGCTAGGACTCTGCCTACTCGCCGTCACTCTCTGCTACGCCGTTCGGTGCCTGATCTCCCCATGGGGAACCTGCACCCGTTGCCGTCCCGGCGGCAAGAACCGCACCTGCCGCGCCTGCAACGGCACCGGAATGCGCCCCCGCCTCGGCTGGCAACTGTTCGTCCACTTCCGCCGCCTGCACCGCAACGGCACCCGCTAACCCACCCCGGAAACGGAGACCACCCGCCATGACCACCCCAACCGCCCCGACCACCCTGGGCACCGGCCCCCGTTCCCACAACATCACCACGACCATGAGCGGGCGAGAGCTACGCCTGTTCTTCGGCGCCGTTCTGCCGCACGCCGGCACCGACGACACCCTCCCGCCGATCACCATGCTCACCCTCGACGTCGCCGACGGTGTGCTGCACGCGCTGGCCACCGACCGCTACACCCTCGGCATCGCCCGCCACCCGCTCCCGCCGGGAACCTCCGGCGCGTTCACCCTGAGCGTGCCCGCCGCCGCGGTGCGGGCCATCATCAGCCACATCAAGCTGCGCGCGAGCGTGCAGCTCACCCTCAGCGCCGAGGCGCTGACGATCGACCAGGACGACCCGCAGGTCCGCTACCACCTGCCCGCCACCGAGGCGCGCCCGGTCCTGCCCGACTGGCGCACCTGGCTCGCCGAGCGGCTGACCGCCACACCCGAACCGGTACTGACCGCTGCCCGAGGCATCGCGCTGAACCCCACCTACCTGGCCCGGTTCCGCTCCGCCCCCCGCGACGGCCTGGGCATCGAGATGCGCCCCGCCGGACGCTGCATGGTCATCACCTGCGGCACCCACTTCCTGGGCCTGGTCATGCCCATGGACCTGAGCAAGGTCTACGCCGAGGCCCCCGACCCGCTGACCGGCTGGCTGCCCACCCCGCCCAGCAGCAGGCAGAACGCCGCATGACCACCACAACCACCCCGGCCAACCACCGAACCGGAGACCTCGCCATGACCACCCCGCCCGCCCTCACCCGCCGCACCGCCGCCGTCCTGCTGGCCCTGGCCGCGGCTTTCACCCTCACCGCCTGCCAGCCCGCCGAGTCCGCGTGCGCCGCCACCCTCACCGCGGTGTTCACCCCGCCCGAGCCGATCGAGGACGGCACCTACCGCGACGGCACCCACGACGACAGCGAGGTTCCTCCGGAGCCGATCGAGGACGGCAGCTACCACGACGGCAGCGAGCAGCAGACCGACCGCGACCGCGACAAGCCCGGCGACGACGCGAAGGGCTGCTGACCATCCATGACACGGCCCCGGCGCATAGCCGGCAAGCACACCGCCGGGGCCGCTCAGCCACCCACCAACACCTCTGACGGAGGCCACCTCATCATGACAGCCATCCTCAGCTACCACGGCAAGCGCTACCGCCTGTACGAGGGCCGCATCCTGCTCAACTGGCACAAGCCCGCCCGGCCCGTCCTGCACCACCGCACCGGCTGCGTGCTGTGCTGCCTGATCCGCGTCACCGCCGGCCCCGGCTCGCCGCCCCGTCACCCCAAGGACTGCACCAACTGCATGACCTGGACCAGCCCGCGCCCCGACCCGTGCTGGTCATGCGGCAAGACCGCGCACTACCTCGACGATGACGACCGCCCCACCCACAAGACCTGCCTGGAAATCGCCATCACCGCCGCCGTTCTCGCCCAGAGCGACCCGGCCACGATCGAAGAGCAGGCCGCGTGAGCGGCTACGCGCCCCCTGGCGCTACCCGCCTGCATATCGTGCCGATGAGCTTTCCCCGCGCGTGCGCATTCGTAGATCTGCATCACCGCCACCACGACCCACCCCAAGGACACAAGCTGTCCTTCGGCGTCGTGGACCCCGATGGGCGCCTGGTCGGGGTGGCCATCGTCGGCCGCCCGGTCAGCCGCGTCTTCGACAACCGCATCACGGTAGAGGCCACCCGGGTAGCCGTTTTGCCTAACACGCCCAACGCCTGCTCCGCACTGATCCGCGCGGCATGGCGCACCTTCCGCAACGCCGGATACCAACGACTGATCACCTACACCCAAGACGGCGAAACCGGCATCAGTCTCCGCGCAGCTGGCCTGCGCCATGTCACCGACCTGCCCGCCCGCCCCGGCTGGGACACCCCCAGCCGCCCACGCGCCGTACGCGGCACCGAGCAGGTAAACCGCCAGCTGTGGGAGATCACCACCGCCGACGCCCCGCCCCTGCCCGTCGAGCTCTGGTGTAACGAAACCCGTAACGAAACTCAGCCCACCAAACGACGCTGCCCCATATGCAAAACCCCCCTGCACGCCCCGCCCACCGGACGCCCACCCCGGTTTTGCTCACCGGCTTGCCGACAAGCCGCCCACCGCGCCCGCACCACAATCACTCGCGCGACGGGAGTAGCCCGATGACCACACTTCGTTCCACGCTGCGCTACGCGCTGGCCGCCGCCGCCCGCGGCTGGCACGTCTTCCCCGTCACGGCCGGCGACAAGGTGCCGCTGACGGGTTTCCGCTGGAAGCAGCACGCCACCACTGACCCCGAGGTGATCCGCCGCATCTGGGCGCGTCAGCCGCTCAACATCGGCATCTCCTGCGGCCCATCGCGCCTGGTGGTGGTGGACCTCGACCTGCCCAAGCCCGGCGAGCAGATCCCCGAGCAGTGGAAGCGGCCCGGTATCAACGACGGCTCAGACGTCTTCGCCCTGCTGTGCGAGGAAGCCGGCCAGCCGATGCCGCTGGAGACCTTCCAGGTCCGCACCCGCCGCGGTGGCCTGCACCTGTACTTCACCGCCCCCAACAACATGGCTTTGACCAACACCTCCGGCGACCAAGGCAACGGGCTCGGCTGGCGGATCGACACCCGCGCCGGGGCCGGCTACGTCGTCGGCCCCGGCAGCTTCGTGGACCTGCCGGACGGCACCGGCACCTACGAGCCGATCCACACCGCTGAGCCCGCGCCGCTGCCCGGCTGGTTGGCCGAGCGGCTGCGCCCCGCCCCGGCGCCGCCGCAACGGCCGGTCGTGCTCACCCTCACCCCTGGCCGCCGCGGCTCCTACCTCGACACCGCGACCCGCGCCAGCCTGGAGGCCATCGCCGCCGCCCCCGAGGGAAGCCTGAACATCACCCTGTGGGGGGCCGCGGTCTCCCTCGGCCAGCTCGTGGCCGGCGGCGCCCTGGACGCCGCCACCACCGAAGACCTGTTGGCCGAGGCCGCCGTCCGCGCCGGCCACCCCGAGATGGCAGCACGCCGCACCATCCAGTCCGGGTTCCGCCGCGGCGCCGACCGGCCCCGGAGCGTGCCCGCATGACCACCACCAACCGTGTCCAAGTCGGCTCCGGCCCCGACACCATCCGCGTGCTCAAAGCCGCGCTGGTGGATGAGCTGCTGCCCGACACCTACGTCTCCGGCGGTGCCCTGGTCCACATGGAGACCATCTCCGGCGGACAGATCAGCCCGGCGGCCGATGAGGACTCGCCGCTGCCGGTCACCGCCAGTCCGCTCAACCCCTCCACCCTGGCCGGACTGCTGGCCGAGCACGCCTACGTCTACCGGATGCGCTCGCGCAAAGACAGCAAAGGCGGAATGGAGTTCTACGAAGAGGAGGTCACCCCACCCCGAGAGATCCTCTCCTCCGTCCTGGCTGGCAAGACCTGGCCCGGCGTGCCGACGCTGCGCGGTGTGATCGGTGCCCCGGTGCTGCGCCGTGACGGCACCTTGCTGCAGCGCCCCGGCTACGATCCGGCCACCGGCCTCTACCTCGCCGCGAAGGTCGCACTGCCGCCGGTGCCCGATGCCCCGAGTGCCGAGCAGGTACACACCGCCCGCGACTTCCTCCTCAACCGCTTCCTGCGCGACTTCCCCTGGGCCAGCGAAGCCGACCGCGCCAACTACCTCGCCCTGCTGGCCACGCCGATCCTGCGGCACTACAGCCGCAGTCTGACCCCGTTCGCCCTCATCGACGCCACCATGCCCGCCTCCGGCAAAAGCATCCTCACCGGCGGCCCCGGCATGCTCTACGGCCAGCGGGTCATGCCCTGGGCCTACGCCGAGGAAGAACTCCGCAAGAGCATCACCGCCGTGTTCGCCGAGCAGGTCGGGGTGGTGGTGTGGGACAACCTCGCCGAAGGCACCGTCATTGACTCACCCACCCTCGCCTTGCTCGTCACCGCTGGCGTCTGGTCCGACCGCCAGCTCGGCGCCTCACGCAACATCGCCACCGTCAACGACCGACTGTGGATGGCCACCGGCAACAACCTCCAAGTCGGAGGCGACATGGCCTCGCGCACCGTGCGCGTTCACCTCGACCCGAACATGCCGCGGCCCGAGCAGCGCGACCAGTCCCGGTTCGGAATCCCGCACCTGGACCAGTGGATCACCACCCCGGCCAACCAACTCACCGTCCTATGGCACCTGCTGATCCTGGTCTTGGACTGGACCGGCCACGGTGCCCCCCGAGCGGCCACGGTGTCGATGCGCCAGTTCACCCCCTGGGCGCAATCCCTGGGCGGTTTCCTGGCCCATCACCACGTTGATGGGTTCCTGGCCAACGCCGCCGATATCCGCGACATCGACGAAGACGAAAGCCGCTGGCGGGCGTTCCTGGCCTGCTGGCACAGCCAGCACGGCTCGGCGCCCATGACCGCCGCCGACCTGCGCCGCTCGGGCGAGCCTTCCCGGATCGGCTTCGACGAACACGACAGTTGGGACGGCCAGTTCATCACCACCGCCACCGGCCGCATGCCCAATGCCCTGGCCCTCGGCCGGCTTCTGACTGGGCAGATCGGCCGGTGGCGCGGTGACTACGTGATCCGCTCGGCCAAGAACGACCGTGGTGACCGAAACACGTTTTGGGTCGAGTGCCACAGCTCCTCCACCCCTCAAAACCGCTGAAACATCTCCGCATCTCCGCAACCAGCCGTTGACCAGCAAAAACTCTTGCGGAGATGCCGATCTGTTATCTCCGCACATCTCCGCATCTCCGCAACTTCTGCGGAGATGGAGGCCATTTGCGGAGATGACCCAATCGGGAAATCTCTATCTCCGCATGCATCATCCCAGCTCAAAGGCGCTTTTGCGGAGATGCGGAGATGCGGAGATGTTTCAGCCCTCCCGACAAGAGCCGCGCCAAAACCACTCCCAGACACCTCACGCTCACCCCGCCACCCCAGAGGGAGAGAGCCCATATGCCCCGGGCCGAAAAGCTCACCATCGCCGACATCTGCGAAGACCTCGACATCAGCCGATCCACCTTCTACGACTGGCGCCAGAAGGGCCGCGCCCCCAAGTGCATGAAGCTCCCCAACGGAGACCTCCGTGTCCGCCGTGCCGACTATGACCGCTGGCTGGCCAGCCTGGAGGACGTCTCCTGATGAACAACACCACGTTCAATGTCCGCATTTACAAGACCGAGAAGCGCAAGAACGGCAAGGGCGTGGTCACCTCCTACCGGGTGCTGTGGCAGACCGATGGAAAGCCCTGGAAGAAGCCGTTCCAGAAGGAAGCGCAAGCGGACGCCTTCCGGAGCGCTCTCGTGACCGCCGCACGCAGAGGAGAGCCGTTCAGCCTGGTCACTGGCGAACCGGTCTCGTGGGCTCGCACAGACAAGCCTGAAATGAGCTGGTACAACTTCGCCTGCAAGTTCGTGGACATGAAGTGGACCGACGCATCCGCCAAGCACCGCGCGGGCATCGCCTACGCGCTGACGCTGGCCACCCCCGCCATGCTCGAGGGCACGGCATGCCCCTACGACGCCAAGGAAGTCCGAACCGCGCTCCGCCGTTGGGGATTCAACACCAAGGAGCGCAAGCACTGTCCGGAGCGGACTCGCGACATTCTCACGTGGGTCGAGCGGAACAGCCTTCCCGTATCCGCTCTCGCCGTTCCGGCGACCGCGCGGGCACTCCTGAACGCCGCCACATCCCGGCTCGACGGAAGGCGGGTAGCGGCCAGCTCGAACCGCCGGCACCGCGTCATCCTCTCCAACGCCCTGGCGTACGGAGTAGAGCTCAAACTGCTCGACAAGAACCCCCTTACGGACCTGAAGTGGAAGACCTCCAAGACTTCGTTCCAGGTAGACCGCCGTTCCGTCGTCAACCCCGACCAGGCCCGCGCCCTGCTCGCCGCCATCAAGAAGCGCAGGCCGAGCGGCTCCCTGCTTATGCCGTTCTTCGCAGCCCTCTACTTCGCGGGTCTGCGCCCGGAGGAAGCCGTCAACCTGCGGGAGAAGGACGTGACCTTGCCCGAGGCTCCGGACACGTGGGGCGAGATCTACCTGATAGCCGCTACGCCAGACGCTGGAAAGGAATGGACCGACTCTGGAGAACAGCGCGACGATCGCAGTCTGAAGCACCGTCCCGAGGGCGAGAGCCGTCCCGTTCCCTGCGCGCCGGAGCTGGTAGCCATCCTGCGCGCCCACCTCGAAGAGCACGGCACTGGCCCCGGCGGTCGGGTCTTTCACGGCGTACAGGGGCGCGTGCTGGCCACGAGCACCATTCAGCGAGTGTGGGACAGGGCTCGCCGGGACGCGCTGAGCACGGAGGAGTACGCCTCACCGCTGGCCAAGCGGCCCTATGACCTTCGGCACGCCTGCCTGTCCACCTGGCTGAACGCGGGAGTCTCGCCGAAGCAGGTGGCCGAGTGGGCAGGCAACAGCGTGGAGGTCCTGCACCGCACCTATGAGAAGTGCCTCGTGGGTCACGATGAGATCGCCATGCGCCGGATCAGTGACGTTCTGCGCCACGGACCGCGGGAACCCATTGGGAAAGATCAGCCGGAGACAGCCGACGACAGCCGGACACAGCCGGACACCGGTACTTGATCCAGAACACGAAAAAGCCCAGGTCATCGTAGTAATGACCTGGGCCTTCGCGCTGTGCGGCCGGAGGTACTCGAAACCCCAACCTTCTGATCCGTAGTCAGATGCTCTATCCATTGAGCTACGGCCGCTCGCTGCGTAAGCAAGCATAGCGGGTTTTGGGCGATGCCTCGAATCGGTTAAACGATCGTCCTCTGATCCGCCCGGCGGTGCCGGGTTCTTCGGTGGGAACGGGGATCCAGCGGGACACGGGAGGGGGTACGGGTCAGGTGGCCTGGAGGATCGAGGTAAGGACACCGGGGAAGCGGATCTCCATCTCGGCCAGGCGGAGTTCGTGGCGGCGGAAGCTGCCTTCCGGGGTGACACGGAGGAGACCGGCCTCGCGGAGGACCTTCAGGTGGTGGGAGAGGGTCGACATGCTCACGGGGACGTCGAACTGGCCGCAGACCACGCCTCCGGCCTCGGCGAGCTGGCGGACGACCGAGAGACGAACCTCGTCGGCGAGGGCGTTGAGCATGCCGGGAAGTGTGACGGAGGCCACGTCGGGATGGTGGAGGGCTCGCATGGGCCGATCCTAGCCAAGGGCTTCGAGACTTTGACAAGCATCGAAATCGGCCACACAATCACGGCACACAATTCGATGGATGTCGAAATCCTTGAGGAGACCTGATGACCCCCGATGACGTGCTCTCCACGACCAGGGCCGTGCGCAGGCGGCTGGATCTCACCCGGCCCGTCCCCCGCGAGCTCGTCGAGGAGTGCCTCAAGCTCGCCGTACAGGCTCCGACCGGGCGCAACCGGCAGCGCTGGCACTTCGTCGTGGTCACCGAGCGGGAACGGCGGGAGCGGATCGCGGAGCTGTGGCGGGAGGGGATGAACCGCCCAGGGACCCCGATGCCGGAGGAGGACGCGCGGCGGGCGTACGCGTTTCCCGGCTCGATGGAACGGGTGTGGGAGGGAGCGGAGCACCTGTATCGGCACATCCACGAGGTTCCGGCGTTTCTCATCCCGTGCATCGCCGGGCGGACCGAGGGGGCGGGCGTGCACGAGCAGGCCAACACCTTCGGCTCGATCATGCCGGCCGTCTGGAGTTTCATGCTGGCCGCGCGGGCCCGGTCGCTGGGCACGGCCTGGCTGGGGCCGCTCCTCCTGGAGCGGGAGGCGGCCGGGGTGCTCGGCATACCGTACGAGAAGGTGATGCAGGTGGCGTTCGTCCCGGTGGCCTACACGATCGGGACCGACTTCAAGCCCGCGCGCAGGGTGCCGATGGAGGAGGTCACGCACTGGGATCGATGGTGATCGCCCTCCCGGCGTCAAGGGTTCTTCCTGCCCTCGGTCTCGGTTTCGTGCTCGGTCTCGTGTTCGGTCTCGTGTTCGTGGGAGACGGGGCATCGTCGGCGCTGATGAGATGCCGACAGGCCGGGATACATCCTTGTGTGTACGGGTGACCCGTCCTGTGCCGGAACCGGGGGCCTCACCGGGGTGATGAGATGGAGGGCATGAGACGAGACGACGCGCTGTGGGCCGCGGCGTGCTTCGTCGGCGGTCTCCTCCTGCTCGCCGCGGACCTCTACCAGCACCGGTGGGCCCCCGCTCCGTTCTTCGTCGGGCCGCTGGCGATCGCGTGCGCGGGGGTCGCGGTGCGGCGGAGCAGGCCACTCCTCTCGCTCGGGCTGGGGGTCGTGGCCTTCCTCGGCGACTTCGCCATGGGCCCGTCCCTGGGTACGGTCCTGATCGTCACGGACAACCTCTACGCGGGGGTGAGGTACGGCCCCCGGGCACTGGGCCGGTGGATGCTCGGCATCACCTCGGTGATGGCCGTCGTGGCGGGCGTGGTCGCGGGGGTCCTCTTGAAGCACTGGGCCGCCGCCGCCATCTTCCTCGTCCAGGGGGGACTGGTCGGGGTGACCCCCGTCCTCACCGCCATACTCATCAGGCAGCTGCAGGACCAGGCGCTGTCCGAACGCGCGAGGGCCGAGCAGGTGGCGCGGCTGGCGGAGCTCGACCGGGCGGCCGCGGTGCAGGCCGAGCGGACCCGGATGGCCCGGGAGCTGCACGACATGATCGCCAACCACTTCAGCGCGATCGCCATCCAGTCCACCGCGGTCCTCTCCCGCAGGGATCTGGACGCGCGGGCCGTACGGGAGGTGCTGGTGTCCATCAGGGAGACCAGCGTCGAGGGCATGGGGGAGATGCGTGCCATGATCGGGCTGCTCCGGCAGGACGGCGAGGAGCCCGAGGCGACCAGGCGGCGGGTGGCCGAGGCCGGAGAGCTGGCCGAACGGGCACGGGAGGCGGGGCTCGACGTCCGGATGCGCGTGGACGGCGACGCCAGGGAGCTCCCCGCCTCGGTCGACCTGGCCGCCTACCGGATCGTCCAGGAATCGCTGACCAACGCGCTCAAGCACGGCGGCAAGGTCGCCGATGTGGTGATCGGCTACCGGCCCGGGCTGGTCACGCTGACCGTGGACAACCCGATCGACGGCGCGGGGCGGGGGCTTCCCGGCGCGGGTGCGGGGATCATCGGCATGCGGGAGCGTACGGTCCTCGTCGGCGGGGTCTTCGAGGCCGGACCGTACGACGACGGCTGGCGCGTCCACGCCGAACTGCCCACCCGGGAGATCGTGTGACGTCCCGGACGCACGGTCGGGGGAAGCCACACGACAGGCCGGGCAACGGGCACGTGAGAACCCCCGCAAGAGCACAAGACCGCCCCGCCAGCTGCCCGAAAGATCGCATGACGTCCCGGACGCACGGTCGGGGGAGGCCACACGACAGGCCGGGCAACGGGCACGTGAGAGCCCCCGCAAGAGCGCAAGACCGTCCGGCCAGCTGCCCGGGAGATCGTATGACCAGCCGCCCGCCCGTCCGGGAGATCACATGACCATTCGAGTTCTCGTCGCCGACGACCACGCGGCGGTTCGTGCCGGGATCGTCCTCATTCTCGACGGCCACGAGGACATCGAGGTCGTCGGCCAGGCCGCCAATGGGGAGCAGGCCGTCGCGATGGCCCGCGACCTCCGTCCAGACGTGGTGCTGATGGACATCCGGATGCCGAAGCTCGACGGGATCTCCGCGACGCGCGAGCTGAGCGGGATCGCCGACGTGCTGATCCTGACCACGTTCGACATCGACGAGTACGTCTTCGGGGCGCTGCGGGCCGGAGCGGCCGGGTTCCTGCTGAAGAACACCGACGCCGACGCCCTGGTGGACGCGCTGCGGGTGGTGGCCAGGGGCGAGGGGCTCATCGCGCCCGCGGTCACCCGGCGGCTGATCTCCGCCTTCGGCGCGTCGGTCCCCGAGCGCAGGTCGTACGAGGTGGGCGCGCTCACCCCGCGCGAGCGCGAGGTGCTGGCCTGCATCGGGCGGGGTCTGTCGAACGCGGAGATCTCCGCCGAACTGGACATGGCGGAGGCGACGACGAAGACCCATGTCAGCCGGTTGCTGAACAAGCTGGGTCTCCGCAGTCGCGTCCAGGCCGCGATCCTGGCTCAGGAGCTCTCCGCCGAGAGGTGACCCGGGGCCTCGGCCGCGAGCCGCCCGGGAGTCTCAGTGGGGAGGTGCCCCGGGGCCTCAGCCAAGAGGTGCCCCGGGGCCTTCGCCGGAAGGTGCGTCAGGGCCTCAGCCGGGAACCTCCGCCGGAAGGTGACCGAAAGCTTCCGCCGCGAGCCGCCCGGGAGTCCTCGTCGGGAGGTGACCAAGAGCCTCCGTAGGGAGCCGCCTGGGAGTCTCCGTCGGGAACCGTCCAAGAGCTTCCATCGGGAATCGCCCGAGGGCTTTCGTCAGGAGTCGCCCGGGAGTCTCCGTCGGAAGGTGAACGGGAGAAGGCGCGCGGTCAGGGGGCAACTGCCGGGACGTGCTAGGTCAGGAGTCCTCCGCCGGGACGTACAGGGAGAGGGTTTCCGCGATGCAGGCCGGTCGCTTGCCGCCCTCGACCTCCACGGTCATGCGTACGTTCGCCAGGTAGCCCGCGGGAGTGCCCTTGAGGTCGACGAACTCGGCTCCGGCGCGGATCCGCGCGCCGACCGGGATCGGCGCGGGGAAGCGGACCTTGTTGAGCCCGTAGTTGATGCCCATGGCCACGTTGCCCACCTGGAACAGCTCGGACATCAGGGAGGGCAGCAGCGACAGGCTCAGGTGTCCGTGGGCGATGGTGGCGCCGAACGGCCCCCGCTTCGCCCGCTCCACGTCCACGTGGATCCACTGGTGGTCGTCGGTCGCGTCGGCGAACAGGTTGACCTGCTCCTGGGTGACCTCGCGCCACTCGGTGTAGCCGAGGTGCTCCCCGACGGCGGACTTGAACTCGATGATGTTGGCGAAAATCCTCATGTCCGGAACTTTATTTCGTTGAGGGTACGGCGAGAAGGTTAACGACCGTGAACTCCTCACCGCCGCCCACCTCCTTCGTCGTGCACGCCGTCGCCTTCCCGGTGGGGACGGGTGCGCCCGACGGGCGGGGAAGGTCGCGGGCGTCGACCGTCTCGCACTCCTCGGTGGTCCCCTTGCCACCGTCCCAGTAGAAGATCGAGCTGGGCGAGGAGGAGATCCCCTTCCCGTAGCTCCCGCCTCCCCCGCGGCTCCGCGATATCCCGGCGGCGAGGCCGGTGACCGGGTCGTACACCGTCAGCAGGGGAACGTACCCGTCCGGCTCCTCGCCGGAGGAGACCCCCATCATCCCGAACCTGTCGACGACTCCTCTCCCGGCGATGAGCCCCGGCAGGAGTTCGCGGTCGGAACCGTCCGGCCGCTGGACCACCGCCTTGTCCCCCCGCATCCCGAAACACCAGACGGGGCCGCACCGGAAGTCGCTCCCCCCTTCCGGGATGTTCACCTCGGTGGTCCGGCCCGTCTCCAAGTTGACCGTCCTGTCCTGGTTACTCGTCCCGCCCTCGAAGCCGACGGCGAGCGGCCAGGTCAGCAGGTGGAGTCCGTCGGTGTTCCGGAGCCTCTCCGGGCGCCCGCCGCCCACCGGCATGCGGTAGATCCCCCCTCCGCTCACCGACCACAGGAGGGAGTCCGAGGTGACGGCGATCCGCGTCACCTTCGACAGGTCCCCCGTGACCTCGCCGACCTGTTTCGCGACGCCGCCGGAGCGGGGAACGACCCAGAAGTCGGCCCACTCGTCGGAGTTGTTGGGAGTCTTCCCCCACCAGGCGATGTAGTCGGACCCCACCTCGAAGTTCTGCACGAAATAGCCCTTCACCCCCGTGACGGGCATGCTCGTGAGAACGGTGCCGCTCCGGCGGACCGTGTCGTACACCTCCAGACGGCCCGTTTTCTCGAACGACGGCTCGGCCGAGAGCAGGAGTTCCGTGGCGCTCAGCCCGGTGACCGGGCGGTATCTCCAGCCGTCCGCGCTCCGGGCGGGAATCGTGGAGACCGCCATGGGCCAGACCTCCTCGGCGGGCCGGACCTCGATCCGCCCGGCCCCTCCCTCCTCCCCCGCTCCGTCCTGGAGCGTGCCCCCGGGCTCTCCGTCCCTCGACGAGGGTGCCGTCCGGGTCACGCTCACGCCCTCTCCGCCCCTGCTGGAGAGGGTGTCCCTGGCCACCGCCATGCCGCCGATCACCGCGACCACTCCGGCGACCGCGAGCGCCGACTGCGCCCGCACCCGCCTGCGCCGTCTGCGCTGCCTGCCGATCGTCACCACCAGGTCCTCGACCGGTTCGGGCGCGGACCGCGCCGCCCTGGTCAGCGTACGGACCAGCGCCTCCTCGTCCCTGAAGTCCCTGGAGTCCCTGAAATCCCCGTGGTCTCCGTGGTCTCCGTGGTCCCCGTGATGGTCTCTGTGGTTCATCACACTCGCTCCCCCTCAAGAGCGGTCGCCCTGATCCTGAGCTTGTCCAGCGCACGGGCCGCCTGGCTGCGCACCGTGCCCCGTGAGACACCGAGGAGATCGGCGATCTCCTGGTCGGAGAGGTCCTCGTAGTAGCGCAGGACCAGTACCGCCCGCTGCTTGGGCGGCAGGAGCTTCAGCTCGTTCCACAGACCGGCGTCGTTCCCGAGCCGATCGTCGACGTAGGCGGCCTCGGGTACCGCCGCGACCAGCCGTTCCCTGCGCAGCCGCCGCCAGACGCTGACGTGCAGGCGGGCCATGGTCGTACGGACGTACCCCTCCGGATCCTCCCTCTTCCTGACCCTCGGCCACGCGTCCCCCAGACGCATGAGGGCCTCCTGTGTCAGGTCGGCGGCGTCCTCGGCGTTCCCGGTGAGTACGTAGCCGTACCGGTACAGCGCCCTGCCCCGCGCGGCGACGAAATCGGTGAACTCCACGCATCCAGGGACGTCTCAGGGACACATTCTGTTGCATCCCTTTTCATTGGATCTCCGGCGTACCGCTTTCCGGTTGGCTTCTGTCGGCTTTTCGTACGGTCCGCATCTTGTTTTCGCTGTACGGCCCGCGACGCAACACCGGCTGTTCACGCGGGTTCCCTAGCGTGCCGCCATGAGACGACGCATGACGATCACCATTGGCGCGGCCGTGCTGGCACTGGCGGTGTCCGCACCGGCGGTGGCCGACCCCGGGCAGCCCGGCTCCGGCCTTCCCGCCGCCGACAACGCCGGGACCCAGCAGGCGGACTCGCAGCGGACGGGTCACCCGGGTTCCGGTCACTCCGGATTCGGGCGCGCCACGCTGACCGGGTTCGCATCCCTGCCCGCGCTGACCTTCGTCCCCGGCAGTGAGCCGTCGGGCTCCAAGCTCGGCACGACTCCCATCAACGGGGTGACCCCGCCGTTCGCCGGGCAGCCGGTGCAGGGCTTCAGCGGCATCGTGCGGCGGCACGACGGCACCTTCGACGTACTGTCCGACAACGGCTTCGGCGCCAAGGACAACAGCGCCGACTTCCTGCTGCGGGTGCACCGGGTGAAGCCCGACTTCCGTCGCGAGAAGGTGAAGGTGCTGGGCGGGTTCAACCTGAGCGACCCCGACAGGCGCGTCACCTGGCCGCTGACCCGGCCGGACCGGAAGCTGACCGGCGCCGACTTCGACGTGGAGTCGATCGTGCGGACCCTCGACGGCACCTACTGGATCGGTGACGAGTTCGGCCCGTTCCTGCTGCACTTCTCCCCCTCGGGCAGGCTGCTTGAGGCCCCGATCCCGCTGCCCGGCGTGAAGGCCCCGGAGAACCCCTCCCTCAACGGCGAGCAGCCGAACCTGGGGCGGAGCAAGGGCTTCGAGGGCATGGCGCGCTCGGTCGACGGCCGCACGCTGTACCCGCTGCTCGAAGGCACCGTGACCGGCGACGCCGCCGGGACGCTGCGGATGAACGAGTTCGACCTGCGCAAGCGGTCCTACACCGGCAAGCGCTGGACCTACACGCTGGAGAGCCCCGACAACGCGATCGGCGACATGATCGCGGTTGACCGGTACCGGTTCCTCGTCATCGAGCGCGACAACCTCCAGGGCGACGCGGCCAAGACCAAGCGCATCTACATGGTGGACACCCGCCACGCGGACCTGCGCAAGACCCTGGTCGCCGACCTGCTCGACCTGGCCAACCCGCGCGGCCTGGGCGGGTTCGGGGAGACCTTCCGCTTCCCGTTCCAGACCATCGAGGACGTCGTGATCCTCGACGACCGGACCCTGGGCGTGCTGGACGACAACAACTTCCCGTCCTCCGCGGGCCGTACGCCGGGCAAGCCCGACAACAACGAGTTCATCACCGTGCGCCTGTCGCGTCCGCTCCAGGCCGACATCCGCGTCTACCTGTAGCGGTTC
This sequence comes from Streptosporangium sp. H13245, assembly GCF_055690525.1. NCBI lineage: Bacteria > Bacillati > Actinomycetota > Actinomycetes > Streptosporangiales > Streptosporangiaceae > Streptosporangium > Streptosporangium sp. H13245. The sequence goes on from NZ_JBSZKT010000001.1 coordinate 452,508, forward strand.
GCGAGCCCTCCCTCCCCGTTCCCGGCCCTTCCTTCCCGGGCCGCCTCCGGGGAGGGAGGGCTCCTGCTTTTCGGGAGGGCCCGCCGTGATATCGCGGGCGGCCCTGTTTCCGCTACCGTACGAACAACTATGACAAAATCGTAAATAGCAATAGATAAACTCCTATCAGCATTCACGGTGTTATTTATTTGCTCTGCCCCAACCGTTTCAATACGCTATCTCACAGTCCGAGGGGTATCTCCTAGCTGCTGCCACTTATGGGGCAGTGAGGGATATCAGATGTTTTCGGAACCAGAAACGAGATGGGGAAATATCGTGCTTCCTCGAAAGAGCGGACGGACATCGGGGCCGAACTCCGGCAGGCAGGTGGGCGTCCTCGCCATCGCGGCAGTCGCCGGCATCCTCATGACGTCGAACCAGGTACCGGCCAACGCCACCATCGGGCAGGCCCAGACGCTCGGCTCGATCTCACAGCCGAATGCCGACAGCACTCCCGGCGGCCAGTCCTCTCGCCGCCCCGACCCCTCCCGCGACCAGCACCGCGGACGCGAGACGAGGCCCTCCGACAGGTGGCGCGGAAGGTCGCAGCACCACCAGGACCGTCCCAACGACCGCTACCGCGGGCGCAGGGGCGACAACGCGGAGCCCGCCGGGCGCGAACGCCTTTCCCGCTCGGAAAGGATGATGAGGGAGCTCCAGGAGGACCCGTCGTTCCCGGAGATCATCGTCCGCGAGAAGTAGGCCCGCGGTCCACTTCCCGCGTCCCGCCGCAGCGGGGACCGGGGTGACCGGTACGGCACGGCGAGGAAGGCGGCCGGGCGGCCATCGGATGCCGCCGAACGCGCGTGCCGTACCGGCGCCCACCGGTACGGCACACCGCGGGTTCCTCGCTCCCCGTTCCCGTCGCCTGCCGGGAGCCCGTACGCGGGGGTTCGTACGCGGGGGTCCGTACGCGGGAGTCCGTACGCGGGAGTCCGTACGCGGGAGTCCGTACGCGGGAGTCCGTACGCGGGAGTCCGTACGCGGATCTTTGCAGCGGAACGAGCGGGTGGGTCCGGGCCGTCCCCTCGCCCGACGGCCATCCTGAAATCAGCCATTGAACACTATGAACGAGCAATCATTATAAATGTGACTAAATCATAGATGAGGTGTAGGTTTTCCTTCACAACACTGTTTATTTGCTCTTCCTGAACTATGGCCGTGCGTTATCCGCATAAGCCTCGGGTATCTCCTGTCCGCCGTCACTTCCGTGACCGTGCGACAGATCCGAATTGTTTCGGAATTAGCAATGATATGGGGAAATAACGTGCTTCCTCGTAATAGCAGATGGGCGCCAGCCCTTTCCGGTAAGCGCGCCGGCGCTCTGGCCGTCGCGGCGATGGCCGGCATTCTCGTGATGTCGTCGAATCAGGCACCGGCGAACGCCACCGGAGAGACGAACCTTCTCGATTTCGCACCCCACAGCGACAACGGGGACACCGGAGGCACCGGCGGTAAAGGCCGTGCTCGTTCCGCACACCTTGGTGAGAAGCCCATTCTTCGCCCGTGCCGGCCCTGCCGGTGCCCGAGAGGAGCCCGTAACTGCGACTGTTCCCCAGGCGGTCGCGGGAACGGGTGCGGCAGGGACGACCGGGACCGGGACCGGCCGCGAGACCTGGACGACGATGACGACGACGGCAGGGTGATCGCCATCCCCGTGCCGGTCAGGCGCCCCCTCCCTCCCACGGCCACCAGCTCCACCAATGCCGCCGCGCCCGACCTCGCGGGACCCGCTGGGCCTCCCGGACCTGCGGGACCCCCCGGACCTCCCGGACCGGCAGGACCTCCTGGACCGGCGGGACCCCCCGGGCCAGCGGGACCTCCCGGACAGGCAGGACCTCCCGGACCCGGGGGACCCTCGGGACCCGCGGGAGCGGACGGACTGGCCGGAGCTCCCGGAACCCCCGGAGCTCCCGGAACCCCCGGAGCTCCCGGCGCGGACGGATTGGCTGGACCCGCTGGACCGACGGGACCCGCAGGACCGGCGGGCCCGGCTGGACCTGCAGGCCCAGCGGGACCCGCAGGCCCGGCTGGACCCGCGGGACCTGTGGGGGCGACAACGCTCGCGAAGCCGTCCAAGCCCGTGGAATGCGCGATGGCCACTCCCGTGATCGCGCTTCAACCCGTGTGCGCCGTCACCGCCGTCGGCATCCCGGTGGTTCCTGTCGGCATTCAGGTGGCCCCCGTCGACATCCAACTGGCCCCTGTCGACCTCGCCGGGCCTCTCTGCCTGCCCGGTGACTTCAGCACCGTCGGCTTTCTCAGCGCATCAGAAACCGCCGGATGCGTGTAACCCGCGGGGAAACCCGCACGGAACAGGACGCGAGCCGCTTCGGTACGGGCACGACCTCGCGAAATCCGTACGGCCCCGGATCGTGCCGTCACAAACCCGGGTGACGGCACGGACGTAGCAGGCGCGGCCACCGCGTGATCCTACGGAAAACGAAGATCACGCGGTGGCCGTACCGGCGGCCGGGCGTCATCGTCTCCAAGAACATGACAAGTCGGCCCCAAGGTGGCTCTCGCAGACTGTGTCCGCCAACCCCGGCACCGGACGAGAGATGCTCACGATGAATGCCACAGACCGCCCGTACACCCACGAGATGGTGATAGTCCACCGCGTCTTCCGGCGAGAGTCCGGTTTGATGCCGAGGTTCGTCCGGGCGGTGCCCGAGGGCGACACGGCTCGCGCGGCCGAGATCGCCGAGCACTACCTCGACTACGCCGAGGGCCTGCACCACCACCACGCCGCCGAGGACGAGCTGGTGTGGCCGCTGCTGCTGCCGAGGGTCCGGCTGGAGGCCGACATGGTGGTGCGGATGGAGGACCAGCACCGGCGGATCGACGAGACCCTGACCCTGATCGCCGAGATACTGCCCGAGTGGCGGCTCACGGCCTCGAAGGGGACCGGCGAGAAACTCGCGATCGCGATGGAGGAGCACCGCGCCGCCCTGGTCGAGCATCTGGACGACGAGGAGCGGTACGTGCTCGCGCTCATCGCCGAGCACATGTCGGTCGCGGAGTGGGAGGCCGTCGGCGCACGCGCGGTGGGACAGATCGCCAAGGAGAAACTGCTGCTCTCGATAGGCGCGATCCTGGAGGAGGCCACCCCGGAGGAGCACCGGTTCTTCCTCGGCAAGCTACCGGCCGTCGCCCGGCTGCTGTGGAGAACCGTCGGCCGTCGCCAGTACGCCAAGCAGGTGCGAAACCTCCGAGGCCCCCTACCGGCGTGAACCCGGCCGGGTCCCCCCCGGCACCCGGCGAACCCCCGCCCCGGCTCAGGGGGCTCCTGCCTCACTCCCTGGCGCGGGGAAGGACGGCCGTCATGACCAGGCCGCCGCCTCCGCGCGGGCGGGCCGTGACGTCGCCGCCGTGGGCCCGTGCCACGGAACGGACGATGGACAGGCCCAGTCCCGCGCTCTTCGCCGTGACCAGGCGGTCGGCGCCCAGGCGGCGGAAGGGTTTGAAGAGTTCCGGGATGTCGTAGGGCGGTACGGCGGGCCCGGTGTTGCTGACCTCCACCTCGACGCGTCCGTCGGGCACGGTACGGCTGACGACCCGCACCCAGCCGGTGCCGTCGCCGATGTTGTGCCGGATCCCGTTCTCGACCAGATTGTGCACCAGGCGTTCGAGCAGGAGCGCGTCCCCGCTGGTGGGCGCGGGGCCCGCCGCCTCGTGCACGGTGATCTTCGCGTCCTCCGCCAGCTGGGCGGTCTGCGCGATCACGTGGGAGACCACGTCGGCCATGTCCACCGGTGACCGGTCGGCGATCTCGTGCTCGGCGCGGGCCAGCAGCAGCAGTCCCGAGATGAGCTGCTCGTGCCGGGTGTTGATCTCCAGCAGGCTCTCGCCGAGCTGCTTGACGTCGGACGACGCCGCCCTGCGGTGCATGGCCAGCTCGACCAGCGCCCGGTTGAGCGTCAGCGGCGTGCGAAGCTCGTGCGAGGCGTTGGCGACGAACCGGCGTTGACCGTCGAAGGAGTGGTCGAGCCGCTCGACCATGGTGTCGAAGGCGTCGGCGAGCTCCTTCACCTCGTCCTGCGTCCCGCGCAGGGCGATCCGCGCGTGCAGGCCGTGGTCGGCGACCGTGGCGGCCGCGATCCGCCGCGCCGTGTCGGTCACCCGGTGCAGCGGGGCGAGCACCCGCCCCGCGACCACCCACCCGAGGCCCGCGGCGACGGCACCGACCACGGCCAGCGCGACCGCCCCCTGGGTGAGCAGCGAGGTGGTCGCGGCACTACGCAGATCCTCCTCCTGCAGCTGCATCCACTTGATCGCCTCGGGGCCCGTGAACACCTGGCCGTTCGTGTGGATGAGGAAAAGTTCGTTCCTGCGCCCCTCGGGTGCCTCGTACCTTCTGGCGAAGGACTCCGACAGCTGCTGGTTGAACAGCAGGTAGGTGACGCCGAGCAGCGTCAGGCCCGCGGCGAGGAACAGGGCGCCGTACACGAGGGTGAGCCGGGTCCTCAGCATGAGGCGCGGCAACCTGTCGGTGATCATGCGATCCGGTACCCCTCGCCCGGCATCGTCTCGACGACGGGCGGCTCCCCGAGCTTGCGCCGGAGTTTGAGGATGGTGAGGCGCACCACGCCGGTGAACGGGTCGGCGTGCTCGTCCCACGCCTTCTCCAGCAGCCGTTCTGCGGAGACGAGCGCCCCCTCGGCGCGCAGCAGTTCGGTCAGGACGGCGAACTCCTTCTTCGACAGCGGCACGTACCGCCCGTTCCTGAACACCTCCCGGCGCGCGGGGTCGAGGGTGATCCCGGCCCGCCGCAGCACCGGCGGCACGGCCGGACGCGAGCGCCGTCCCAGTGCCAGGACACGGGCGGCGAGTTCGGCGAAGGCGAACGGCTTGGCCAGGTAGTCGTCGGCCCCCAGGGACAGTCCGTCCACCCGGTCACCGATCTCCGCGGCGGCGGTGAGCATCAGCACCCGCGCGGTCGACTCCGACGCGACCAGTTCCCTGCAGACGTCGTCACCGTGCACGAGGGGCAGGTCGCGGTCGAGAACGACCACGTCGTAGTCGTTGACCGCGATGCGTTCCAGCGCCGCCTCGCCGTCGTGGGCGGTGTCCACCGCGTGCGTCTCGCCGCGCAACCACTCGGCTATCGCGTCGGCCAGCATGTGCTCGTCCTCCACCACCAGTACTCGCATCGCGTTCTCACGCCCCCTCGTCGTGTACGGACGAGGCGATCCCGTCGCGTACGGACGAGGTGATGGTGACGTACGGGGTGTTTGCTCGCCGTTAGCGCCGACGGAAACGCGACCGAAACGCGCTCGCCTGTTGCATCACCTCTCGAACGGCCGGTGAGAAACCGGCCGCCGGAGGAGGAGAAGACCATGAGAGTTCTTGGCGCGCTGGCGCTCGCCCTGGTCCTGACGGGGTGCGGTACGTCCGGCAACGGCGGGGACGGCGGGGACGTGGCGTCCGCGGGCGGCGGTGGTGGCGGTAAGCCCGCCGCGAGCAGCGCCGCGCCGAGCCTGGGCCAGCACGAGAAGGGTCTCAAGTTCGCGCAGTGCATGCGGGAGAACGGCGTCGACATGGCGGACCCCGAGCCCGGCAAGGGCGTCACCATCCGGATCGACAAGAGCGTCGGCAAGGAGACGGTGGACAAGGCCACGGCGGCCTGCAAGGAGTTCTCCCCGATGGGCGGGAACGGACCGGGCGGGGCGGACCCGCGAAGGGCCGAATCGGTACGCAAGTTCGCGCAGTGCATGCGGGACAACGGCGTGGAGGACTTCCCGGACCCCGAGGGGGGCAACCTGCGGGTGACCGGGGCCGTCGGCGAGGACCCGGACTTCCAGGCGGCGCAGGAGAAGTGCGCGAAGCAGTTCCTGCCCGAGGCGGGCCAGGGAGGCTCCTGATGCGCGCGGCCACGCTTCTCCCGAGACGCGCTCATCCTCGTAGGGGACTCCTGACGCACACGACCACGTCCCCCCTGGAACGCGATCACCGTCGGGGAGGCTCCTGATGGGTGCGGCCCCCCTTGGCGACGGGACGGATCCGGACGCGTCCTCTTCCCCCTCGCGGCGGCGGCGCGGCCTCGGCCGTGGCAAGAAGATCGCCGGACTGGTCGTCGCGGTCGTCGTCCTCGGAACGGCCGCCGCGACCACGAGCGGCATGGTCGGCCCGGGTGGCACCGGAACGGACAAAACGGCGGGCGTCCTGCCTCCGGCGACCAGCCAGGTGAAGCGGCAGACGCTCACCGACACGCGGGACGCCGACGGCGAGCTCGGTTACGGCCCGGCCACCACCGCGGTGAGCCGTCAGCCCGGCACGGTCACCTGGCTCCCGGACAGCGACGCCCGGATCACTCGCGGCAAACCGCTCTACAGGGTAGACAACAAACCGGTGGTGCTGATGTACGGCTCGACACCGGCCTATCGCGACCTGCGCGTCGGCACCGAGGGGCCGGACGTCAGGCGCCTGGAGCGCAACCTCCGCGAGCTGGGCTACACCGGCTTCACCGTGGACGACGAGTACACCGGCGCCACCGCCGAGGCGGTGGCGCGATGGCAGGACGACCGGGGCCTGGAGGAGACCGGCGTCGTCGAGCTCGGCCGGGTCGTCTTCGCCAACGGCAGGGTCCGGGTGGACAGCCTGGAGGCCGAGGCGGGCCAGCCCGTCGCCCCCGGTCAGAAGGTGCTGACCTACACCGGCACCACCAAGGTGGTCACCGTCCAGCTGGGGGCGGAAGACCGGCGGATGGCGAAGAAGGGGTCCAAGGTGTCGGTCACCATGCCCGACGGCAAAAGCGTGACCGGCAAGGTCACCGAGGTCGCCACGATCATCGAACCCGGAGAGGGCCCGGACGCGGACCCGGAGACGAGACTTGAGGCGCTCGTCTCCCTCGGCCGCCAGAAGGCGGCGACCGGCCTCGACCGGGCCGCGGTGGACGTGACCTTCACGGCGTCCAGGCGCGAGGACGTGCTGACCGTACCGGTCTCCGCGCTCGTGGCGCTGCGGGAGGGCGGATTCGGCGTCGAGGTCGTCGAGGGCACCGGGTCCCGCTACCTCACGGTGAGAACGGGCCTGTTCTCCGGCGGCCGGGTCGAGATCTCCGGGGACGGCCTCACCGAGGGCATGACCGTCGGGATGCCGAAATGATCTCGTTGTCGGATGTGACCAGGATCTATCCCGGCGGGGTCACCGCGCTGGCCTCGGTCTCCCTGGAGATCGGGCGTGGCGAGCTCGTCGCCATCGCGGGCCCCTCCGGCTCGGGCAAGTCGACCATGCTCAACGTCGTCGGCACACTCGACCGCCCCTCCTCGGGAACCGTGCGCATCGACGGGTACGACGTCTCGAAACTGTCGGACGGCGGGCTCTCGGCGTTGCGGGCGACACGGATCGGCTTCGTCTTCCAGCACTTCCACCTCGCCACCGGTGTCCCGGCGCTGGACAACGTGGCCGACGGTCTCCTCTACACCGGCCTCAGCCTGTCCGAACGACGGCACCGGGCGTCGGCCGCGCTGGAACGGGTCGGGCTCGGCCATCGCCTCGACCACGAGCCGCACGAGCTGTCCGGCGGTGAGCGGCAGCGCGTCGCCATCGCCCGAGCCGTGGCCGGGGACCCCCCGCTGCTCCTCGCCGACGAGCCGACCGGCGCCCTGGACTCCGTCTCAGGAGCCGGGGTGATGGAGCTGCTGCGCGATCTGAACGCCTCGGGCACCACCATCGTGATCATCACGCACGACCGGGAGATCGCCGCGAGCCTGCCCCGGCAGGTACGGATGCGCGACGGCCGGATCGTCTCCGACTCCGTCTCAAAGCTGGTGATCGGCTCGGATCAGGCGACCGGCTCAGGCTCCCCGCTCTCCCCACCCTCCCCGACGTCGGTGACCCCGGCGGCCGGGTCACCGTGGCGTGCCGGATCCGGGGTGACGTGATGGCCGTGATCGACCGGGCGGACCCGCCGAAACTGGTCCCGGCCAGGATGCGGGCGCGCGACGTGATGCGGGTCGGCGCGGTCGGCCTGCGTACCCGCCCGCTGCGGGCGTTCCTGTCCGCGCTCGGAGTGGCCATCGGCATCGCCGCGATGGTCGGCGTGGTCGGCATCTCGTCCTCGTCGGGGGCCGAACTCGACCGTACGCTCTCGGCACTGGGCACGAACCTGCTCACCGTCTCGTCCGGCCGGACGCTGCTGGGCGAGACGGCCAGGATGCCGGTGGACGCCGAGGCGATGATCGAGCGGATCGGCCCCGTGGAGTCCGTCTCCGCGGCCGGGCGCGTCGGCGACGCCAAGGTCTACCGGTCCGAGGAGATCTCCGAGGCGCAGACCGGGGGGATCTCCACCCACGCCGCCCGCCTCGACCTCCTGTCCACGGTGGGCGCGACGGTACGCAGCGGCACCTGGCTCAACGGGGCCACCGAACGCTACCCGGCCGTGGTGCTCGGATCACGGGCGGCGGAACGGCTCGGGGTGGGCGCGGCGGCCCCCGACGCCCAGGTGGTCGTCGGAGGCGTACGGTTCACCGTCGTCGGGATCCTCGCCCCGATACCGCTCGCCACCGAGCTGGACGACGCGGCGCTGGTCGGCTGGCCGGTCGCGGAGACGGCACTCGACTTCGACGGGCACCCCACGACCCTCTACACCCGCTCCGACGAGTCGAGGCTGGAGACCGTCCGCTCGGTCCTGGCCGGTACGGCGAACCCGCAGGCGCCCAACGAGGTCGAGGTCTCGCGCCCGTCCGACGCGCTCGCCGCCAAGCAGGCCACCAGCCAGGCGTTCACCGGGCTCCTCCTCGGGGTCGGCGCGGTCGCGCTGCTCGTCGGCGGCGTCGGGGTGGCCAACACCATGGTCATCTCGGTGCTGGAGCGGCGCCCCGAGATCGGCCTGCGCCGCTCGCTCGGCGCGACACGCGGGCAGATCCGCACGCAGTTCCTCGCGGAGTCGCTGCTGCTCTCGGCCCTGGGCGGGGCGGGCGGGATCTTCCTCGGCACCGGCGTCACCGCCGGATACGCGCTCTACCAGGGCTGGCCGGTCGTGCTCCCCACCTGGGCGACGATCGGCGGCCTCGCGACGACCCTGGTCATCGGCGCCCTCGCCGGCCTCTACCCCGCCGTCCGCGCCTCCCGGCTCTCCCCGACGGAGGCACTCGCCACCCCGTAGAACGCGCCCGTCCCCGTCATGGGGAGACCACCGACGTACGCGTTCAGGACGACACACCGCTCACCGAAAGGACTCCTGAGATCGAACGGACCCGTCCGACCTTCGATGATCAGCCCGTCGCCTCATCGGTGCGTGATCGAACGGGCCATGACGGACCCGCCCGACCTTCGCCGATCAGCCCGTCGCCTCATCGGTGCGTGGTGGCTAGAAGCCCCGGCACTGGTCTTCCCTGTTGCCTCCGACGGCGTTGGCCTTCCCGGTCGGCGCCGGTCGGTTCTCCTTGCACTGGAGGTTGCCCTTGATCGTGTTCCGGCTGATCTGCGCGCCACCTCGGTTGCCGACCACCTGGACGCTGCCGCCGACCCGGTTGCCGTTCGCCCTGAGGTAGCGGCTGTTGGCGTCGTACTGGATGTCGGCGTTGATCCGCGACGACTCGACGGTGGCCGCGCCGCCCTGCTTCACCTGGACACTGCCGACGACGACCGACCCGCCGACGACCGAGACACCGGCGGCTCCCTCGGCCTGGACGTTGCCGCCGACGTGCACTCCGCGGGCGACGAGGGTCGCGTTCCTCTCGACCTTGAGGGTGCCCTTGACCCGGGTTCCCCTGAGCGTGCAGGTGGCACCCTGCGGCACGCGTACGTTGTCGAGGGTCACCGCGCCGAGGGTGCCGCGGCAGGCGCGCTCCTCGGCCGCCGCCGGGGTGGCGACGACCACCGCTCCGACGGCGGTACCGAGGACGGCTCCGGCCAGTGCCATTCTGATCCTGCTCATGTCGTTCCTCCGTCAGCTCCGGCCCGAGCGGTTACCCGGCCCAACACGAAGCATCACGACCGGCGGTGAGGCGACCCTGAGGCCGACATGAGAGTCCTTTCATCGAAGACGCGCCGCGTCTCCGGCGTCAGCCCTCAGAACGCTCCCCGGTGACGTACGCGTCATGGCCGGGCGGTCGAGGTCGGCTGTCGCTCACTCGCCGATCTTCTTCGCGTACAGGGTGATCAGCGTGTCGGCCGTCACCCTCTGCCCCGCCGCCGGAGTCTGCCTGGTCACCACCCAGTTGCGGTCGGACACCTGGAAGCGGTTCTGCCCGGTGGCGTCCTTGTCGTTCAGGATGTAGAACCCGGCGGCCTGCATGGTGTCCTGCCCTTCCTGCAGGTTCATCCCGACGACGTCCGGCAGGGCCTTCTTCTCCCCCGGCTCTTCCTTCTCGGTGGGAACAGGTTCCTGCTCGGTCGGCTCGGGCCCCTTCTCCACGGGTGCCGGCGCGGTGACGGTCACGGCGGGCGCGGTGACCGTCACGACGGGTGCCGCGGCGCCCTCCCCCGTCCCGCACCCGGCGAGAGCGGCGACGAACACGGCGACGACGATCGAGCTGGTGATTCTCATACGAGCGCTCCTGTGCTGTGGCGGACGGGCAGGTACGGACGGTGACCGGTGCACAGGGCTCCGGGAAACCCGCGACAGCGGAGTGCCGGTCCTCCGGTGGAGGCACCGTCATGTCCATGGCACCACGCGGACACCGGTTCCACACCGATGGAACGCGACGTGTCCCGGATGGGACAGGGGCGCAGGTAGCTGTTCCATGACGGGTGTTCCCAAGGGGACACCCGAAAGAAACTCACGGGTTTCCGCTGGTCAACATGTTTTTCGCACCCGGACGGCGCTTCTCGCCAGGGCGGCTCCGAGCCACCGTCCGTCTCGTCCACTCCGTAGGGGCTCACCTCAGAGAAGGCGTGGAGCAGGAGGAAGGTGCCTCCAGTTCCCCGGCGCGCATGTCCTCATACGCGGAACTCGTGAGCCAGGCGGCGGCCCAGTCCTCACCCAAGGGGAACAACGCCATGCGGCACCCCTGAGCGCCGGCCTTCTGAACGACATCGCTCAGCACGTGTTGCCGCCGTGGCCGTTGACGATGACCTATGCACTACAGTCGTCCGCCGTGGCCGAATCCCCCTCTTATCTGACCGCGACGGCGCACGCCTACGACGCCGTCGCCGACCTCTACGCCGACCTCGCCAGAAACTCGCTCGACCGCCTGCCATTGGATCGCGCGATACTCGCCGCGTTCGCCGAACTCGTACGGGCCGCCGGACCCCGGCCCGTCGCCGAGGCCGGATGCGGTCCCGGGTACATGACGGCACACCTGCGTAGCCTCGGGCTGGACGCCTTCGGCGTCGACCTGTCTCCCGCACTGATCGGCATCGCCCGCAGGGACTATCCCGACCTGCGTTTCGAGCTCGGTTCGATGGACGCCTTCGACGTGGCCGACGGCGAGCTGGGCGGCCTGCTCTCCTGGTACTCCGTCATCCACGTCCCACCAGCGGAGCTGCCACCGTACTTCGCCGAGTTCCGCCGGGTGCTGGCCCCGGGTGGTCACCTCCTGCTCGGCTTCTTCGAGGCCGAGGGCGGCCCGTTGCTGCGGTTCGACCACAAGGTCACACCGGCCTACCGGTGGCCGATCGACGACCTGGCCACCCTGGCCCGCGAGGAAGGATTCGTCGAGGTGGCGCGGATGTTGCGCGAGCCCCTGGAGGATGAACGATTCCGCCGAGGCCACCTGCTGATGCGCCGCGACCCCACCACAAGCGGCATGGACTGAACGATTCCCCAGAGCCGTCCCCACGGGCGAGCACAGCGTCGAGGTCAGCCCGCGATCCCCTGGCTCATCGTCCGCATCACGGCTCTCCAGCCCGCGGGCCGGGGCTGGGAGCCATGGTCCTCGAAGCGCTCGCTCAGGAAGGGCGACGACGCCCGGCATCGTCGACTCCTTCATGAGGGACCGGCGCAGCGGTCAAGACACCCTCGACCTGGCGGCGAAGGTGTTACGAGCACCGGGCCCCTTGGCCCGGAAGCCGCGGTTCAGCCGGTAGGAGTAGCTCGCGACCTTGCCATGAGTAGGCGAGTCCGTAGCGCGTAGCGACAGATCTGGTGTTGCCCTGTCCGTGAGTCCCCGTGATCTCCCCTGGCTCCCCGGCCTCACTGGCACGCGAATGGCACGACCTGAGAACTTCGCTCTCCTTGGCCTGATCCTCCGGTCTGCCTCGTCCCACCTGTTTGGCAACGCCTGTCGGTGAACCGGTATCGCTCTTGGGGCGTCCAATCGGTTGCGGAGTGTCGCCTGATCCTGTCCAGTAGTGACAGCCCCCTGTGGTTCTCCTACCCCTGGGGCCAGCAACGCGAGGGAGTGTCGTTGATGGATGTGGGTGAGATCGCGGCGGCGGTGGCGCTGATCGCAGGGACCGGCGCGGTGACCGGTCTGGGAGAAAAGGCAGCACTGACGCTGGTGGAAACCATTCGTGCGCGGATCCGTTCGGTATTCGGGGCGGATGCGCGGTCTGTGGATGCGCTGGAGCAGGCGCAGGAGCAGCCCGAGGATGACGGCAGGATCAAGGATCTGGCGGCGGCGCTGGCCTGGCATGCCCGGCGTGACCCGCGGTTCGCGGCCGAACTGACCGGATGGGCGGAAAAGCACGCACCGCAAGGGTCGGTAACCCAGCAAATGCTCGCCGGTCGCGACATCTACGCCGCCGGCCGGGATATGACCGTTCACCAGCGGCCCGCCTAACCCGGATATGGCCCCTCCTCCCCCCTTCCTCCCTGCCGAGTCAGCGGATGATCCGCCACCGCCGCAGGTCAGCCAAATCATCAGCTCCCTGCGGGATACCTACGCCGCCGCGCGTGACCTGTATGTGACCCAGGCGCCGCCCGTGCCCGTACGGCCTGAAGGTCCGGTGATATCGGCGGACATCCCGCGGGAGCCGAAGGCGTTTCAGCCCCGCCCGAGGTTGATGGAGGCGTTGCGGCAGGCGGCGGAATCGGGGCGGGTAGCGGTGATCTGCGCGTTGACCGGCGCGCGAGGGGTGGGCAAAACACAGATCGCAGCGGCGTACGCGCGGCACCGCGCGCAACAGGGGTGGGCGCTGGTCGCCTGGGTGTACGCCGAGACCAGCGATCAGTTGGTGGCCGGGTTGGACGCGGTCGCCGCCGATCTGGGTATCACCGTGGCCGGAGAGGACGCGGCGGCTGGGGCGCGCCGGTTGAAGAAGTGGCTGACCGGCCAGACCGAGCGGTGCCTGATCGTGCTGGACAACTTGAGCGATGCCGATCTGGTCACGACGTGGTTACCGCCGCTGGGAGCGGTACAGGTGGTGATCTCCAGTAACTACCGCAGCGTGGAGACGCTCGGAGCCGCGGTGCGGGTGGAGGTCTTCACCGGCACCGAAGCGTTGGCGTTCCTGCGCGAACGCGCCGATCGCCCGTGGCAGGCGGGCGATGAGGTACAGGCGCAAGCGCTTGCGGAGGAGGTGGATCATCTGCCGCTGGCGCTGGCCGCGGCGGCATATGTCATCAACCGGCAGGCGTTGGGTTACGACACCTATGTTGAGCGGTTGCGGTCGGTATCACTGGAGGAGGCGTTTCCGAAGGTTCCCGGTGACGGATACCCGACCGGTGCGGCGCGGGCGGTGCTGCTGGCATTGGCCGAGTTCGCCTCTGCTCGCGCTACCCGGATCGAGCGAGGTCTGCTGGAGCTGATGGCGGTGGTCTCGCCCGCGGGGGTGCCGCGCACCTGGCTGCATCGGGCTGCCGATGATCGGGATCTGCTGGGGGTCGTCACCGAGGATGGGGCGGTGCAGGTGGATGCGGCGATCGGGACGCTGGCCGATGCGTCGCTGCTGGTGCTGAGCCAGGATGGGGCGACGGTGAGCATGCACCGTTTCATCCAGCGCGTCGCACGCGACACCGTCCGCGAGGAACGCCGACTGGAGAACGTGATTGGTGCGGCAGCGGCGTGGGTGCAGGCGTGCGGGCCGCCGATACATCGGGTGGCGTGGGATCGGCTGGATCGTGAGTCGCTCATCGACCAAGCCGCGACCTTGCATCTACATGCCTGTTCCGTGGAATCCACCGGTTCTTCGTCATCGATCACAACGGTTTTGGGCTTGCAGAACTGGGCGGGACAGTACTTGGAGGCCGCAGGCGATCTGGGGCGGGCCATCCCGCTGTACGAGCAAACTCTTGCCGACCGGACCCGGGTCCTGGGCGCCGATCACCTCGACACCTTGGCCAGTCGCAACAACCTCGCCGGCGCCTACCGAGCGGCGGGGGATCTGGGGCGGGCCATCCCGCTGTTGGAGCAGACCCTCACCGACTGCATCCGGGTCCTGGGCGCCGACCACATCGACACCCTGAGCAGTCGCAACAACCTCACCTACGCCTACGAGTCGGCGGGAGATCTGGGGCGGGCCATCTCGCTGTACGAGCAGACCCTCACCGACCGGACCCGAGTCCTGGGCGCTGATCACCCCCACACCCTGACCAGTCGCAACAACCTCGCCGGCGCCTACCAAACGGCAGGGAATCTGGGGCGAGCCATCCCGCTGTACGAGCAAACCCTCACCGACCGGACCCGGGTCCTGGGCGCCGACCACCCCGACACCCTGGGCAGTCGCAACAACCTCGCCTACGCCCACTATGAGGCGGGAAATCCGGGGCAGGCCATCCCGCTGTTCGAGCAAACCCTCACCGACCGGACCCGGATCCTGGGCACCGACCACCCCGACACCCTGGCCAGTCGCAACAACCTCGCCGGCGCCTACGAGTCGGCGGGAGATCTGGGGCGGGCCATCTCGCTGTACGAGCAGACCCTCACCGACCGGACCCGAGTCCTGGGCACCGACCACCCCCACACCCTGACCAGTCGCAACAACCTCGCCTACGCCTACCAAACCGCTGGGAACCTGGGGCGAGCCATCCCGCTGTACAAGCAAACCCTCACCGACCGGACCCGAGTCCTGGGCACCGACCACCCCGACACCCTGGGCAGTCGCAACAACCTCGCCTACGCCCACTATGAGGCGGGAAATCCGGGACAGGCCATCCCGCTGTTCGAGCAAACCCTCACCGACCGGACCCGGATCCTGGGCACCGACCACCCCGACACCTTGAACAGTCGCAACAACCTCGCCAGCGCCTACCAAGCGGCTGGGAACCTGGGGCGAGCCATCCCGCTGTTGAAGAAAACTCTCGCCGACCGGACCCGGATCTTGGGCACCGACCACCCCAACACCCTGATCAGTCGCAACAACCTCGCCGGTGCCTACTACGCGGCGGGGAATCTGGGGCGAGCCATTCCGCTGTTGAAACAGACCCTCACCGACCAGACCCGGATCTTGGGCGCTGATCACCTCAACACCCTGGCCAGTCGCAACAACCTCGCCAGCGCCTACCGAGCGGCGGGGAATCTGGGACGGGCCATCCCGCTGTACGAGCAAACCCTCACCGATTACATCCGGATCCTAGGACCGACGCATCCTCTCACAGAGGCCGTACGAGGGAGCCTCGATACCGCCCGAGGCATTCGGTAAGCCGTGACTGAGAAACGAAGCCGCGGGCCGTCGATCGCCCCCGGCCATCAACGGCGAAGTGCCACAGTCAGACGATCGTGAGAGCGAAAGCAGTGCGACGGCGCGGCGCCGCTTAATACCTACAGGAACAATTCGGCAGTGCCTCGTGTCTCGCCCAGTTCAGGGTTTCGTGAAGAGGTCGAGCACCTCGCTGAAACCGATGGTGAGGCTTTCAAGCAGAGCCTTGCCTTTTTCGGCGGTGGCCAGGGAGGGGCGGCCGATGACTCCGCTGTCCGTGTAAGCCTGCATGCCCTTGGTCAGGAGATGGCGGCGGTCGTCGGCGATCCGGTCGGCGGACTGGTAGCCGGGGCGGATCACCTCGGGGCAGGCATGCAGCAGCAAGGAGGTCTCCAGCTCTCCGGCGTGCATGTCCTCGTGCGTGGAACTGGTGAGCCGGGCGGCGGCTCGGGCTTCGTTCCAGTCTTCGCGGGAGGGGAACAGCGCCATACGGCGCCCCTTGGCGTTGGCCTCTTGGACGACGTTGCTCAGGACGTAGTTGCCGCCGTGGCCGTTGACGACAACGAGGGCCGTAGGGCCGGAGCGGGTGACGGAGGCGTAGACGTCGGTGACGATCGCGTACAGGGTCCGCGCGGAGATGCTGACGGTTCCCGGCCAGGCGCTGTGCTCGTGCGAACAGGAGATCGTCACCGGCGGAAGCAGCAGGACGGGGTGTGCGTCGGCGATCCGGCGGGCTATCAGAGTGGCCACGATGGTGTCGGTGCTGAGCGGCAGATGGTCACCGTGCTGTTCGAAGCTGCCGACGGGGAGAATCGCGACCTGGGCGTCCCGGTCTCGTTCCTCGGTGGTGGTCGCGGTGGGCAGCAGGGTGGTCACCGGTCTCCTTGTGGCTGAGGTGCTCTCAGGGAGAAGGACTCCGAGAGGATGTCGAGCCTGGTGAGCAAGTCTGCCACGGAGCGGTCGGCCGCCCATTGGGCAAGGTGAGCGCGTAGTGCTGTGAGCTGGGCGGTGACGCGGCTGGAGCGAAGGGCCCGCATGCGGGAGAGGGCGTCTTCGGTCACCGCGCAGGCGTGCTCTCGTTCGCCCGCGATGGCGTAGGCGGTCGCCATACGGGCCAGGAACAGGACGTGATCGCGTGCCTGGCTGGATTCGGGCCACTGGGAGCGACTGGCCTCGAATATCGGAATGGCTGCGGTGGCCTCGCTCAGCTGTACGCGGGTCGCGCCTGTCTCCATCAGTCGTTGTGGTGAGCTTCGCGAGCGGGAGCCGCTTCCGGTTCCCGGCCCGAGTGGGTGCGCTCCGCAGTGATCGAGCTGACGGGCTGCCTGAGTCCCCACGTGCCCACACCGCAGGGTGGTCACACGCGGCTGGTCTGGCTGACCCCTGACCGGGGAACGGCGCGCCTGCGGGTGATCACCTGGACCTGCCACTGCCGGGCCACCCTGTACGAGCTGTGCCAGGCCGGAGGACAGGGCTTCATCCGGCGCACGCTGCAGTTGGACGGCAGTCCGGAAGTACACGAGACCTATCGATGGCCGATCCGGCAGGCCAGCGATATATGGAGGGCGTTGCTCTCCGGGGAGGCCCGGTAGGCGGATGCGGCGGCGTGGTCGATCTTGGTCTTCCGTGTCGCCGCATCACGGGTCGGCGCCTGACTACAACTGTGACGCCCCTAAAGATCAAAAAGGCCCTCTCCCAAACCTCGGGAGAGGGCCTCTGATCTGCGGAGGCTCGGGGATTTGAACCCCGGATGGGCGGTAAACCCAAACCGCATTAGCAGTGCGGCGCCATAGACCTGACTAGGCGAAGCCTCCTGGTGGCCGTTCGGCTCAGCACAGAGTACCGGCCATCAGGCGAGGCGGCAAAGCGGTTAAGGATCGCGTCGCGGGCAAGAGTTGGGGAAGAGTTATCCACAAGTGGTGGATAACTCTTCCCGCCCCTGTGGACAAACTGGGGAGTCCGCAGCTGAGCGTGGCGTAAATCCTGTGGATTCCCAGTTCGCGAGACGCTACATCTCACCAAGTGAACACCATTGAGGCCCCTCACCGTCCGGCGAGACGGGAGAGACCTCGGGTGGTCACGGAGATCAGGCGGCCGGGTTGGCCTCGCCCTCGATCTCAATCTTGATCTTCTTGCCGACCAGGACGCCGCCGGTCTCCAGCGCCTGGTTCCAGGTCAGGCCGAACTCCTCGCGGTCGATCTCGGCCTTGATCGAGTAGCCCCAGACGTCCTGGCCCCACGGGTTGGTGCCCGCGCCGCCGTACTCGACGGTGAGCTCGACCTGCTTGGTGACGTCACGGATGGTGAGGTCGCCGACGAGGGTGAACTCGTCACCGGAGTGGCCGAGAACGCGGGTGCTGCGGAAGGTCAGCTCGGGGAACTTCTCGGCGGAGAGGAAGTCGTCGCTGCGCAGGTGGCCGTCGCGGTCGGGAGCGCCGGTGGTGATGCTCGCGGCCTTGATCGAGAGCTGCGCGGAGGAGTCCAGGGGGTTCTCGGCGATGGTGACGGTGCCGGCGAACTCGTTGAAGTGACCGCGAACCTTGCTCACCATCATGTGCTTGACGACGAAGCCGATCTGGGTGTGGGCGACATCCAGAGCGTAGGTGCCCGGGGCGGGGATCTGAAGATTCTCCCAGGTCCGAGTGGTCATTTTCTGCTCCCGAAGAGATGCTTGCTGAGTGGATGCTTGCGTCAACAGATTTCTACACGAGGAATATTCCTCTCGTCAACTACTGTCGGGTAGGGTAGGCGCGTGAACCACTTTGACGACCCCCGGCTGACGGCGATGGGCCTCCTCGCCGAGGTCTACACCGGCATCGCGGCGAAGGCGCACGAGTCCTTCGCGGCAGCGGGGCTCTCAGAGATCGACTTCGAGACGTTGATCAGACTGGCGCGCTCGCCCCAGGGGCGGCTGCGCATGAGCGACCTGGCGGCGCAGACGGGCCTGTCCACGAGCGGGACGACCCGGGTCGTCGACCGGCTGGAGCGCGAGGGGCTGGTCACGAGACAGGCGTGCCCCACCGACCGGCGGGCCTCCTACGCGGCCATCACCGAGACCGGCACCGACCGGCTCGACGGCGTCCTCCCTCGGCACCTGGTCGACATCGAGACCTGGTTCACCGGGCTTCTCCCCCCCGCCGAGCTCAACACCTTCCTCGGCACCCTCAGAACCATCCGCGACGCCGTACGACCGTGCGCCACCGCGGGAGCGGAGGACTTCCGGCCCGAGGAGGCCGCGCTCATCCCGTCCGAGTAAGTCCAATTAACACTTCCACCCCGATCCCGTACGGGATCCACGGGAAGTCCCTTAGACGTCCGTGGAAGATCCGTCCCTCGCGGGACCCGCGAACGTACGAAAGGCCGGAGAGGTCAGACCTGCGGTTCCAGGTGCCTCGGTTCGGAGGGGGTGAGGTCGCCCCGGAGTTTGGCCATCCCCCGGGAGACCGTGCTCTTGACCGTCCCGACGCTGATGCCCAGGGCCTTGGCGATCTCCGGCTCGGTCATGTCCTCGTAGTAGCGCAGGACGACGGCGGTCCGCATCCGGGTGGGCAGCCGGTCGAGGGCCTGCTCCACACGCTCGGGCAGGTGATCGCCACCCGCGGCGGCGGGCTCGGGGAGTTCACCCGACGGGTACTCCTCCAGCTTGCGCCGCCGCCACCAGGAGATGTTGATGTTGACCATCGCCCGGCGTACGTAGCCGTCCAGGGCGGTACGGTCCTGGATGCGGTCCCAGGCGAGGTAGGTCTTGACCAGCGCCGCCTGCAACAGGTCCTCGGCGTCGCTCGGATGCCCGGTGAGCCGGTAGGCGGCGCGCAGCAGCGCCGGGCCGCGAGCAACGACATACTCGCGGAACTCCTCGTCGGTCCCGCCGGCCACCGCGATCACCAGCCTGTGCTCCAGGTGCGTATGGTGGCCAGAATCGCAGCCAGAACCCATACTGCGGCTGAACCGAAATCTATATTTCATCCCATCAACGGTAAAGATCGGCTTCGATGGGCGTTGGAGCATGCAAGAAGTATTAGATAGCGGTTTGTCATCGGGTGGACACCAATGCGTTCTACCAGGGAGGGGAACTTTAGTACCTGGTTGGACACCTGCCGTGATTATTCGTGGAGCGGACAGCGGGATTCCGCGAAGCGTGTGACGCTGGCTGCGACACCTCGCAGAATTGGGGAGCGACGATGCCCTATCGCAGCGCCGATCGCCGCCGGGCGCTGGCGGCCGCCGCGCTTGGCCGGACCGTCCAGGAGCCGGGCCCCCTCCCCACCGAAGGTGAGTCCTTCCACGCGGTCAGCGGCACGATCCTCGACGTCAGTCCGCATCTGATCGTCATCGACACCCCGGACGGCGACGAGGAGCGGCTCGTCATCGCCCCGTGGGCGACCGCGTGGCGCGGGGAGGCCGTCAGCCCCGCCGACCTCCCCCACGGGTCCAACGTGATCATCAAGGCGCTGCGGTCCGGCCGGGTCGTAGACCGGATCTGGGCGGACATCACCAGGATCACCGGGGTGATCCAGTCGATCGGCACCGAGGGCAAGGACCACACCGTGGAGCTGTACTGCGGGCCGCACCGCGGGCGGCGCACGATCGTCATCCCCTACCGCTCCTCCGGGCGGCTGCGGGTCAGGCATCCGCAGTTCGAACCCGGCTACCTGTTCGACGCCATCGGGGTCCGCGAGGACGGTACGGCGCGGGCGCGGCTCCCCGCGACCTCGCAGCCGCCCTACCGATGGACGGCCGTGCCACCGCCGCCCCCCGGCTACGTCGGCGTGCAGTCGCGGATCTCGGGCACGGCCACGTGGTCGGACACCTTCGACGACGGGGAGCAGGGGGTCGCCTACCCCATGCTGGAACGGGCCGACACGGCCTGTGACGACACCGGGGTGTCCTGCGCCGGGTTGCCATACCTGGCGCTGGGGTCGATGCTCAACGTGCGCAACGTGTGCGCCGGACGCACCTCGGTCCTGCCGATCGTGGCGTGCGGCTGCCTGGCCGGCCGGTTCTGCGACCGGTGCCTGGAGTGCGGCACCTCCCCGCGCGGCCGGATTCTGGAACTGTCACCGAGTTCCTTCGTGGAACTCGGCGGAGACCTGACCACCGGGTGCTTCAACGCCCGGCTTGGAATGGGGTGACACGGATGCTGATGATGATCGCCGCCGCGCAGTTGCCGGTCGTGTTCCTGCTGCTGGCAGCGGGCACGGTCGCGAAGATCGGAACGGTCACGCGCGAGATCGAGCCGGGCATGCTGAGCAAGCTGGGCCCGGCCGTGCTGGTGCCCGAGCGCTGGCGCGCGTCCGCGATGCTGGGCTGCGCGCTCGGGGAGTTGTTCCTGGCGAGCGGGCTGCTGCTGACCGGCCATCCGTTCTTCCGGTGGGGAATCGCCGGATTCTTCGCGGTCTCCACCTACGTCCTGTGGGAGCTGCGGCGCCGCCGCCCGGACGCCGGCTGCGGCTGCTTCGGCGATGTCAGCGCGCTCCCGGTGGGACGGCGGTCGCTGGGCCGCACCATGGTGCTGACGGCCATGGCCCTGGGGCTGGTCTGGACTCCGGCGGTCCCCGGCTGGGAGGCGATAGCGGGTCTGACGTGGACACACGCGTCGGCCACGCTCGCGGGGCTGCTGCTGCTCGCCACGCTCTCGCCGGAGATCGAGGAGACGATCGCGAGGCTTCGCTACCGGGCGCCCTGCGAGCAGCGCCGCCTCGACCCGGCCACCGCGCTCGGACGGCTGCGGTCGAGCGCGGTCTGGCGCTCGCACACGGGACTGCTGTCGAGCAAGGAGCCGGTCGACAGCTGGCGGGAGCTGTGCTGGCGGTTCTTCGTCTATCCGGGGAACAGCCTCGCGGGCGCCCCCGTCGACGTGGTCTTCGCGGTCTATCTGAGCGGGCGGCACCCGGCGGTGCGAGTCGCCGTGGTCGGCTCGGACGGGCAGCCGGTGGAGACGGAGTCTCTGCCGGAATCTCTGCCGATATCGGCTGGACGCTAGAGAGCCCTAGATTTCCCTAGGGCAGCACGATTGAGCTCTATATGGCTCTCTAGCTTCCCCACTAGAGAGCCATATAGAGGACTAGGGGCCCTCCCGTACTATATCGAACAAGTGTTCAGTCAGACCGGTTGTGCGCGCAGGAACTTTCCGAAGTGCGGCACGGTGAACGCGATCAGCCCGCGTTCCGCGCTGTAGATCAGGCCCTTCTTGATGAGGCTGTCGCGGGCCGGGGAGAGACTCGACGGCTTGCGGCCGAGCCCCTCGGCCACCTCGGCGGTAGCGACGGGCTCGTCGCCGATGGCGGCCATGGCGTGCATGTAGTCGCGCTCGGCGGGAGTGGCCCGCTCGTAGCGGCTGCCGAAGAAGCCGACCGCGAGCTCCTCCTCGGCCTCCGGCGCGGAGACCCTGATGTCGTCGGCGGTGATCGGGCTGCGCAGCGCCAGGTCCCAGGCGACCTTGCCGTACGCCTGGACGAAGTAGGGGTAGCCGTCGGCGGCCACGTAGAGGGCGTCGAGGGCGTCCTGGGTGAACTCCACGCCTTCGCTCTCGGCCGGGGCGATGAGCGCCAGGTCGGCCGCCTCGCGGTCGAGGCGGTCGATCCTGGCGTAGCGGAAGAGCCGCTCGGAGTAACTCTTGCTGGCCGACAGCACGCTGGGCAGGTGCGGCAGCCCGGCACCGACCACGATCAGCGGGCCGCCGCTCTGGGAGAGCTCGTGGCAGGCCGCGCAGAGCGCCGAGACGTCGGGGGCCTGCACGTCCTGCATCTCGTCGATGAACAGCGCGATGCCGACCCCCAGGTCGGTGGCGACCGCGGCGGCGTCGACGAACAGCTCGGTGAGGTCGATCTCCAGGTCTCCCGAGTCGGCGCGCCCCCGGCCCGCGGGCACGTCGATCGCGGGCGACCAGTGTGAGGTGCCCTTGGCGGCCGAGGGGTCGCGCATCGCGAACGCCTTGAGCACGCCGAGGAACTCCTCGATGCGCTCGGGCGCCCGATGCCTCGGGGCCAGCTCCCTGACCGCCATGTGCAGGGCGGCGGCCACCGGCCGCCGGATCGACTGGTCGGGCCTGGCCTCGATCTTGCCGGTGCCCCACAGCCGTTGCATGGCCATCGACTTGAAGGTGTTGAGCAGGACGGTCTTGCCCACGCCGCGCAGCCCGGTGACCACCATGCTGCGCTCGGGGCGCCCTCGGGCCACCCGCTCAAGAACTATCTCGAACTGCTGCAGCTCGCGGTCGCGACCGGCGAGCTCGGGGGGGCGCTGTCCGGCACCGGGAGCGTAGGGATTGCGCACGGGGTCCACGCTCTCGGACTTTATGACGGGATATAGCGGCCGGCTTAGAATTCCGTAGAAAGTGCTACGGCGTGTCGCGCCGCGCTCCACCGGCGGGCGAGGGAGCGGGGGGCGTGCCGTCGGCGGCACCGCGAGCATCGCCATGACACACCTCTCACCTGCGAGAACGTCAGCCCGAACCCGTGTTCGATCCCGTGCCCATGACTGTAGCGCGGGTTCGAACACAGGCGCGATACGTTTCGATGAAAAGCCTCCCCAAGGAATGTGGGCCACCGCCCCAAGCAACCATGAACCCGGTCGTAAGCCGCACAGGACGTACGGGGTCAGTACGGGGTCACAAGCAGGGGCGTACGAGGGTTCGATCCCGGGCGGCCAAGCTCATACGGGGCCCAGTCCCGGACGGCCAAGCCCATACGGGGCTCAGTCCCGGAGAACTAAGCTCACACCGGAACTCAGTCCCGGACGGCCAAGCTCATACCGGGACTCAATCTCGGACGGTCAAGCTCACACCGACGCTCAGTCCCGGACGGTCAGGCCCATCGAGCGTGCGGTGCCCGCGACGATCTTCTCCGCCTGGTCGAGGTCGGCGGTGTTGAGGTCGGGCAGCTTGGTCCTGGCGACCTCCCGCAACTGCGCGCGGGTGATCGTGCCCGCCGCCTGGTGCCCGGGGCGGGAGCCGCCCCGGTCCAGGCCGATCGCCCGGCGGATCAGCGAGGCCGTGGTGGGCATCTTGATCGCCAGTTCGAACGAGCGGTCCTCGAACACGGTGACGACGACGGGGACGACGAACCCCCGCCGGTCCTGGGTGGCCGCGTTGTACTGGCGGCAGAACTCCATGAGGTTCAGGCCCAGCGGGCCCAGGTCCTTGCCCACGGTGGCGGGACCGGCCTCACCTGCCGGGAGCTGGAGTTTGGCGATCCGGCTGACCTTTTTCTTCGACATGCCCGCCAAGCTAAAGTCTCCCGTTACTGGAGGCTCAACGGAATAATCGGGGTCATGAGCTACACGATCGGACAGCTCGCCAGACTCTCCGGGTTGCCGGTGAAGACGATCCGCTTCTACTCCGACATCGGGGTGCTCCCCGAGCGTGGCCGCACCCGGAGCGGCTACCGCCTCTACGGCGACGAGGACCGCGGGCGGCTGGAGCTCGTCAGGACGCTGCGCGAGATCGGCGTCGACCTGGCGACCATCAGATCGCTCGGCGACCGCGACCTGGGCGAGGTGCTCTCCCTGCACCTCCGTACGGTGGAGACGCAGATCAGGGCGCTGCAGCGGACCCGGGCGGTGCTCAGGGCCACGCTGGAGCGGGACGAACCGTCCGACGACGACCTGCGCCGCCTCAACACCCTCGGGCGGCTCGGCGTGGCGGAGACGGCCGCGCTGGTGAACGAGTTCGTCGACGACGTCGCCGGTGAGAACGCCGCCAGGCAGGAGTGGCTCGGCGGCCTGCGCGCGGCCATGGTGCCCGACCTGCCCGACGAGCCGGGCATCGAGCAGCTCGACGCCTGGCTGGAGCTGACCGAGCTACTCGCCGACGACGACTTCCGCGCCTCCCTGCGCGGGATGAGCGGCGACTTCTGGGAGAACGCCACCGAGATCGACCTGGCGGCCTGGCACGAGGCCAACACGCTGGTCACGGAGATGGCGCTGGCCGCGCTGCGGGACGGCGTGGCCCCGGAGTCGGAGGCTGCCGCGCCCGTCGTGGCCGGGATCCTCGCGGCCCTGGCCGGGGCGCAGAGGCGCACCCCGGAGTCGATCGTCCGGGACTACGCCGAGCACGACCCGCGCGCCGGGCGATACTGGGAGCTGGTGGCCGTGGTCAACGGCACGCCCTGGCCACCGGAACCCGTGATCGCCCACGAGTGGATCGCCGCGGCGACCGCCTCCCACCTCGGATAGTCGATCACTTACAATGGCTTTTTGTCGCTTTTGTCCGTTTTTTCTGAGGGGGCGGCACGTGTCAGGCTCCAAACCCATGATCCGTACGCGGGCCGTGCTCGCGACGGCCGTCGGCTGCCTGGCGGTGGCCTCGTGCGGCGCGGCCACCTCCCGGCCAGTCCCGGCCGCGCCTCCGGTCACCTCCGCGCCGATCTCCGCGCCCTCGCCCGACCCCGAGGTGGCGGCCCCGGAGCCGACCGTCGTGACCCCGGCGACCGGCTCGCCCACGGCGTCGCCGACCCCGACGGGCCCGCCGAAGTTCTCCGCGAAGGTCTCCCGGGTCGCCCGTGAACGGCTCAAATACTCGTGGCGGCCCGGATGCCCGGTCCCGGTCGGCGACCTGCGGCTGATCACGATGACCTACTGGGGCTTCGACGACAAGCCGCACACCGGCGAGCTGGTCGTGCACGAGAACGCCGCCGACGACATCGTCTCTGTCTTCCACCGCCTGTACGACTGGCGCTGGCCGATCTACAAAATGCGGCTCGTCGACGTCTACAAGGCCGACGACTTCGCCTCGATCGACGCCGACAACACCTCGGCCTTCAACTGCCGCCCCGCGGAGGGGTCGAGCAGCTGGTCCAAGCACGCCTACGGCCTGGCCGTCGACATCAACCCGCGTGAGAACCCGTACGTGTACGCCAACGGCACGGGGTCCCACAAGAACGCCCGCAGGTTCTTCGAGCGCCCCGTACGGGCTCCCGGGGTGATCAACCCGGGCGACCGCGTGGTCAGGGCCTTCCAGCAGAAGGGCTGGGAGTGGGGCGGCTACTGGTCCGGCATCAAGGACTACCAGCACTTCTCGAAGGGCGGGAACTGAGGCCGGGGGAAGCGCCCGCCCGGCGACGGGACCGATTCGGGTTCAGCCGTACTTCGGGCTCAGCCGTACTTCGGGCTCAGCCGTACGCCGGTGAGACGTCGGCGGGCTGGAACAGGTCCCAGCGGTTGCCGTACAGGTCGTGGAAGACCGCGACCCTGCCGTAGGGCTCGCCGCGCGGGGCCTCCTCGAAGACGACGCCCGCCGACAGCAGGCGCTCGTAGTCGCGGGCGAAGTCGTCGGTGTGCAGGAACAGGCCGACCCTGCCGCCGGTCTGGTCGCCGACCCGGGCCTCCTGCTCGGGACCGTCGGCGCGGGCGAGCAGCAGCGCCGTCTCCCGGGCACCGCGCGGGCGGACGGTCACCCAGCGCCTGCCGTCGCCCAGCGGCGTGTCCTCCAGGAGTTCGAAGCCGAGGGTGTTGAGGTAGAAGCCGAGAGCCTCGTCGTAGTCACGCACGACGAGAGTGGTGAGGCCGAGATAGGACCCCACGGGCGGTCCCGGCCTGCTCAGGGGCCGTCCCCCCGAAGGCAGATCGGTGCGGGCGGTCTCCTGAAGCCTGGTGATCGTCAGGACGACCCGGGCGACGAGCAGGCCCGCGACGATCGGCAGCGGGACACAGGCGGCCAGGGCGACGTTCTCCAGGACGGTCATGTCCGCGTTCCCCAGAGCCACGGACGCCACCTCCGCCGCCGTCCACAGCAGCCACACCGGCCACCACGCCCAGACCAGCCCCCAGCGGCGTCCCCGGTAGAGGTCGGTTCCCGGTCGCAGCCCGCCGGGCCTGGAGGTGGTCAGGATGTCGTCGACGATCCCCTTGGGGACGAACAGGTTGGCGATGGGAGTGAACCACCCGAACACCACGTACGGCGCGGCGTATCTGTGGGGGACCCCGGGAGAGATCGCGTACGCGTTGCCCCGGGCGCGGAACAGCCAGCACACGAAGGCGATGCCCGCCATCAGGTGGATGACCCAGAAGAGGAGGACGACCGGGGAGAGGAGCAGCGCGTACACGGCGTCCCACTCGTAGACCGTCCGCCACGACCAGCTCTCCCGGTAGACGAGCCGCATCGCCGAGGTGCCCGCGGAGACGACGGAGGTCAGCGCGACCAGGGTGAGGGCGACGGTCGCGAACGTACGGATCGGCTGCAGGAAGCGAACGGGCGCGAAAAGCGCGCTCGGGAACACGCTCGGGTACATGGGAGTCCTTCGGCGAGGATCAAGGTGATCAGTATGCCGGATCGGGACATGACGCCATGAACGCTTTTCCACCTGCCGGTTTCCCCTCCGATCCCGATGAGCGGGGGGGCGGAGGGTACTCGACCGGGTCCTGGGACATCATGGGTTCATGGCGGCCAGGGACGGGGACGGGTGGGCCCGGTGTGATCTCGGGCACCGGCACTGGGGGGTGCACGGCGCGGCCGGTCTGCTCGCCGTCCACCACGGCGCCGTGGACGGGCCCCGCGTCCTGATGCAGAAGCGTGCCGTGTGGAGCCATCACGGCGGTACCTGGGGGTTGCCGGGCGGCGCCCGCGACAGCCACGAGGACACGATCGAGACCGCCCTGCGCGAGTCCTTCGAGGAGGCCGCGCTGGACGGCACCGGCCTGCGGGTCCAGGGCGTCTACCGCGACGACCACGGCGGCTGGTCCTTCGAGACCGTGATCGCCGAGGCCTCCGAGCTGCTGCGCGCCGTTCCCGCCAACGCCGAGAGCGACGACCTGCGCTGGGTTCCCGCCGAGGAGATCACCGCCAGGGACCTCCACCCCGGCTTCGCCGCGACCTGGCCGGTCGTCGGCCTCGCGCTCGCCCCCTCCCTCGTCGTCCTCGACGTCGCCAACATCGTGGGCGCCCGCGCAGAGCACGGCTGGTGGAGGGATCGCGCGGGGGCGGCGGCCAAGGTGCTCGCCGAGGTCGGCGCGCGTGCCGCCGACGGCCGGTGGACCGCGCCCGACCGTACCCCGGCGCTGGCGCGCTGGTTCCCCCGGCTGGCCGCGGTCGTCGAGGGCGCCGCCCGCGACACCGCCCCCGTGCCCGGCGTCTCCGTGATCGCCGCGCCGGGGAGCGGGGACGACGCCGTCGTCCAGGCCGTACGGGAGGCCCGCCCCTGGGAGCGCGTCCTGGTCGTCACCGCCGACCGGGAGCTGCGCGAGCGGGTCAGGGAGCTGGGTGCCGAGGTCACCGGGCCCCGGTGGCTGCTGGCACGGTTGTGACGTTCGTACGACCGTGTGGGCGCCGGGGTCAGGCGCGGGACGGCTCAGGTTCCAGGATCGGCACCGGTTTCAGGCTCCGGGTGGCCCGGTGGAACAGCCAGTAGCTCGCCGCGGCGACGACGACGAAGAGCAGCCTGGCCGGCCGGGGGATGTCCAGGATGAGCAGGCCGTCGCTGAGCGAGTGGAGCATGGCCGCCGTGACGAAGGCGACGACGATGGGGAGGGTGAAGACGGCGCGGCCCCGGACCTCCCAGACGCCGAAGGCCACCGCGCAGACCAGGCCGGTCCAGACGAGGTGGCTGAAAGGGGTGCTGAGACCACGTAGCAGGAGGACCGTGCCCGCGCCCACGGCGCCGTCGTGGTTGGCGATGCTCTTCCAGGCGTAGGCCATCGACTCCATGATCGCGAATCCGGTCGCGCAGGCCAGGCCGAGCGCGACCCCGGCGGCCTTGGTGAGGTGGCGGCCGGTGAGCGCGACCGCGAGGGGCGGGACGAGTTTCGCGGGTTCCTCGATCCATCCGACCCGCAGGATCGAGTTGCTGTTCTTCTCGGAGATGAGGAGCGCGTCGAAGTAGCCGCCGAGCAGGAGCGCGACACCCCCGCCGAACAGGAACATGCCCGCCAGCGTCATGGCCGGCACGCTGGTGGCGATGTGGATACGGTCGTGGATGGCGAGCAGGAGCGCGATGGGCCCGGCCGCGGCCCCGTAGAAGAAGGCCGCGGGCAGGACGGCCTGGTTACCGGCCGCCTGCATCATGGCGATGAGCGAGAAGGACAGAACGATCAGGGCGATCCACGCCTTGAACCATCGATGCCGATAGAAGCGCAAATGGTCTCGCATGGTAAGTAATTTCCCAGCACATATGCCCTAGATTCGAGGGAAATGTCCATATTTATCTAAATATGGACTCCGCGACGATCACGGCGCCGATGACCATGAACACCACGGGCACCAGCCACGCGCCCGTCCGCTCCACCAGGGCGATGACCTTCTCGTGCGACCCGAGCCAGGAGGCCGCCGCGCACCAGACCGCGACGAGCACCGCGAACACGACCACCGTGACGGCACTGGACGCCGGTCCGATCGTGCGGAACAGCGGGGTGTAGACGGAGATGTTGTCGGCCCCGTTCGCGATGGTCACCCCCGCGATCGAGAGCACGCCCGAGGCGACCCGGGGCGCCTCGTCGCCGCCGTCCCTCCCGGCCCTCCCGGCTTTGACCAGTCCCCACACCCCCATGCCGAACGGCACCAGGCCGAGCAGCCCCACCCAGCGGTCCGGTACCACGGCGAGCCCGAGGGCCGCCGCGGCCGAGACGGCCACCAGTGCGGCGATGCCCGCGTACTGGCCCGCGACGATCCGCCAGGGCCGGGGAACACCCCCCGCCCTGGATGCCAGGAAGAGAACCGTCAGAATGATGATGTCGTCCACGTTGGTACCGGCGAAGACGGCGGCGGCCGTACCGATCGTTTGAATCACGCGCGCATTATGTCGGCTCCCCTGCCAGGGGTGCGATGAGCGTGGTCAGCTGAGAGCTACGGGCGTTATGATCACTTTCATCCGCTCTTGCCAGTCCCCCGGAGACCGCACGTGGGCTATCCGCCGCAGTACGGCCAGCCGCCGCGGGGCGAGACGAGACGGGGACTGGTCGTGATAGTCATCATGGTCGTCGGCTTGGCCATCGGGACCGTCATCACCGTTCTCACGGTGCTCAACCCGCCCTCGTCGCCGCCGAGCACGGCCCCGACACCCGGCGGCGAGCACTCGGAGGTCTCGGTCCGCCAGGCCGTCCAACCGGCGCTCGACGCCTACGGCAGCGGGTCGTACGGCGACTTCTGGGACCTGTGGACCACCGAGGCGCAGGGGCTGATCGCACGGGAGGAGTACGTGAGGCTGTTCGAGATCTGCCCCCCGCTCCTGACGAACTCCCCGCTCACCATCGCCACCGTCACGATCACCGGCGACAGTGCCACGGTCGAGGCGACCCGGCTCGGCGACGCGACGGACTTCGACTTCGCCTTCGAGAGCGGTACGTGGCGGTACGAGCCGTCGCCCGAGGAGCGGCTAACGTACCAGATGCCGGTCGACCAGATCGCCGAGCAGCGGCGGGGCCTGGGAGTCTGCGGCGCGGTCACCCCCACTCCCACCCCCGGCGCGCCAACCCCCACCGTCCCCGCGGTCCCCACGAACCCCGCCGATCCTTCTGTCCCCGCGGTTCCCACGAACCCCGCCGATCCTTCCGTTCCCGCCGGTCCCACGGGCCCCGGTGTCCCCTCCGATCCCGCCGCCCAGCCGTCGGGGTTCCTGTAGTAATGACCTTTAGCGTAGAAGTGCTGCCATAATCCACAATTCACAGCTACTGTCGAACGCATGGCCCACTCCATGTCAGCATGGCGAGACGGCACGGGATCGGAAAAACCATCATCGAATGATCATGATGGCGCCAGGCAAGAGTCGGATTCGGTTCCGCTGTGGCTGGCACACCTCCAGCTCGGAGAAGGACAAAAGGCAATCAGCGCACCGGCTTCCGACACAGCTATCACCATAGAGCTGGATAAAGCGGATTATGAGGCGCTTTCCCGTAAGGCACGACTGACCGGAAACCGCGTCGCCGATGTGATCCACGCGGCCGTCCAGCGAGAGATCGGCAACAAACCCCACGTGATTACCCTGATGCACCGCTGGAACCTGCATCGCGAAGACCTCGACACGGCGGCCGACTCCCTCGGGGTCGACCAGCTCTCCGAGGCGGAGTGGGGCCAGATCGGCATTCGCCCTTTCCGGAGGCGCTGAACCATGCTTCCCGGTCGAGTGCTCGACGTGAGCGCCCTGGTCGACATCGCGGTGGCGAAGACCGAATACTCCCGAAGCATCGCGGCCATGTGTCTCTTCCGTGGCGGCGGGATATGCGTTCCGGCGACCAGCCTCGCGGCCGTCCTGTCCATCTCCCCGATCTCAACCCAGGTGGAGCTGTTCGAGCTCGTCACGACACCCGGTGTGAAGATCGACGACTTCACCCACGGAAAGGTGGGGGACATCGCGGAGATCCTCGACGGATCGCGCGACATCACGGCGGGACACGTCATCTGGTGTGCCCGCGCCACCAAATGGCCCATCCTCACCGATCGCGGGGCGGAGCTCGTCCAGTACGACCAGAACATCGGGATCGACCCGCTGCCGTAGCGAGGGGTGGCGGGTGGTGCCCCTCGACCGGCCGGACCGGCGCTGCGGCCGGGGACGCGCCACCGCTGCCACCCGGCGAGAACCCGCGTCCGGTTCGCTCCCGGCGGCCTCCACCGCCGACCGCGAGGACCCGGGCCCCGCGCCCATACCTTTTCAGCTGAAAATGATGCCAAATATCGTCACACGTACGATCGATTTTCGGGGCTGAGGCTTTCACACTGGGAGGGTGACATTCCAGATGAGACGCATCAAGCTAGACATTCCTGACGGACCAGAATATGACCAGGTGCGCGATATGCACGGTCACGCGGTCACGGTGTTCGCGTCCACGGAGATCAACGGCGAACGTTCCCTGAAAATCGGCAGCCGGACTTTGCTGCTGAGGAAGGTGGGCGTGGACGAGGACGAAGAGGGACCGCTGGACGTCTACCGGGCCGAATCCATTTCGGAACCCTCGTACTGAGGATCCGTCTCTCGAACTGAGGGTTCGTCTCTCGTACTGAGGGTTCGTCCCCGCTTGTCCCCGTGCCCCGGCGTCCCCGCGCCGGTGTGCCCGCCTCCGGACGTCTCCGGACCTCTCCTCCGGACCTCTACGACGGCGGTGCCCGGCCCCGGATCCGTGGCCCGCCGTGGGGACGTCCTGGAGTAATACCGCGGAGACAGGCCGTGGGGTGTCCCGTGCGAAGTACGCGTGGAATACGCCGTTCCAACCGGGGAACTCGTGGGGGAAACGTGCACGCCCGTCCGGCGCAAGCCCGTCCAGCACGAGGAGCTCCGACCCGATGCGCATCACCTTCGCCACCGAAGCGGCACCCGGCAGGCAGAACACGGACACCACGGCAACCCCGTACAGCCCAGACACCGTGAACAGCACGGACAGCACGGACAACGAAGTCAGGGACGACAACGCCGACAACGAGGACTTCTTCGGGGCGACCCCGGACGCCTTCGTTCTCCTCGACGGCGCGGGGACCCCGGAGGGAGCGGAGACCGGGTGCGTTCACGGCGTCGGCTGGTACGTGCGTTCCCTGGGCTCGACCCTCCTCGCGGGCATGACGCAGGACACGGGAACGCTGACGGAGATACTCGCGAACGGCATAAAGGCCGTCGCCTCCCTCCACGACTTCGTCTGTGACCTCACCCATCCCGGATCGCCGTCCGCCACGGTGGTCATGGTCCGCCGCGCGGCGGGCAACCTGGACTTCCTCGTCCTGGCGGACTCCGTCCTCATCCTGGACGTGGCCGGTCAGGCGGAGCCGACGGTCGTCTGTGACGACCGGGTGGATCGGGTCGGCAGGGCACACCGGTCGACCATGGACGGCCTCGCCAACGGAAGCGCCGAGCACGTCACCGCGCGCCGGGAGTACGTGGAGACCATGCGGGACCACCGCAACCGTGAGGGCGGTTTCTGGATCGCGGCCGTCGACCCGCTCACCGCCGAGCGGTCGCTCACCGGCACACTCCCCGCCGACCGGGTACGGGCGGTCGCCCTGCTCAGCGACGGGGCCTCCCGGCTCGTCGACCTGTTCGGGCTGGCCACCTGGCGCGAGGCCCTCGACACCCTCGAACGGTCCGGACCCGGTGAGCTGATCCGTCAGGTCCGCGAGGCGGAGCACACCGATTCCGACGGCTCCCGATGGCCCCGGGCGAAAACGTACGACGACGCGACGGCCGCCCACTGCCTGTTCGGCTGACCCCTGCCCGTCATGACCTTCACCTGGACGGCGACGGGACTCCCTTCGCGGTCAGGTGCCCCCGGGGAACGAGGTCCGGCGAGCCTGTTTCGCCGAGATCTCCCGGAGGGCGAGGGCCCAGGGGTAGTCCTCGCGGCTTCCGTTCCCGGCATCGGCCAGGCCGGGCTCGGAGGGGCTGGGCAGGATGCGGACGCCTTCGGCCCGGAGGCTCTCGACACTCCGGCGGAACGGTACGCGCGTGGCGAGAGCGTCGTTGACGAAGGGCAGGACGACCACGGGGATGCCGAGGCCGGGGGCTTCGGCGAGGAGGCCAAGGGCGTAGGTGTCGGCGATGCCCTGGGCGAACTTGTTGACGGTGTTGTACGTGGCGGGGGCGACGATGATCGCGTCGGCTCTGGGGGGCTTGGGTTCGTCCGGTTTGCGGTATCGGCTGCGGACGGGGCGTCCGGTTTGTCGTTCCAGGGCGGGGACGTCGATGAAGTCCAGCGCGGACGGGGTGGCGACGACCTGGACGATCCAGCCCTCATCCCGGGCGAGGGCGACGAGACGGCCGACGTCCCGGGCGGCACCGGCCGCGCACACGATGACCTGGAGAAGCCGTCCGGACTCGGTCACGCGATCACTCCCAGGTACGTGGTGAATTCAAGGGGGTTCGAAAGCTCCCGCCAGATCAGCGGGCTCTTTCCGCGAGGAAATCCTTCGCGGCCTGCGACGCCTTGGCGGGAGATCCGGCGTCGAACGGCGGTCGCGGGTCGTACTCGATGGCGAGCTGGATCGCCTCCGCCACGGTCTGACCGGCGATGCGCGCCGCCAGGGTGAGCGCCATGTCGATGCCGGAGGACACCCCGGCGGCGGTCACGACCTTCCCCTGGAACACCACGCGCTCGGCCGTGTACGTGGCCCCGAACGACTCCAGCACGTCGACCGCGCCCCAGTGGGTCGTCGCCGAGAGCCCCGCGAGCAGTCCCGCGGCCCCCAGCAGCAACGATCCGGTGCACACCGAGGTCGTCCACGTACTTCCCCCGTCCATCCGGCGGATCCAGCCGAGCAGCGCGTCGTCGTCGAGCAGTGCCCGGCTCCCCGGGCCTCCCGGCACGAGCAGCACGTCACAGGAGTCGACGTCGGCG
The DNA here is from genome assembly GCF_055690525.1 of Streptosporangium sp. H13245. Classification (NCBI taxonomy): domain Bacteria; kingdom Bacillati; phylum Actinomycetota; class Actinomycetes; order Streptosporangiales; family Streptosporangiaceae; genus Streptosporangium; species Streptosporangium sp. H13245. The sequence continues at coordinate 486,258 of NZ_JBSZKT010000001.1, forward strand.
AACGCCGCGCTCGCGGTGAGAACCAGGGACCCGGCGTCGTTCCGTACCGGCCCGGCCTCGGCGGCCGCGAACACGACATCGGCACCCGGCAGGAACCTGAGCACCTCGTACGGGCCGACCGCGTCAAGCGCGGTGAACCGGTCGAACAGCGCAATGACGATACGCATGGTGATTCCCCCAGCGGCGAGATGCCTCACGCTTCGGAAGACACCTTGACGGACGTGACGGACAGTGGAGACTTGTGCGGTGGTCAAAACACTACGTCCCCAGAACTACAACGAGGCGATCTACGTCGGGCACTTCTTCCGTACGGGCGTGCCCGTGGTGATGGACCTCAACGGGCTGACGGACGACGAGGCGAAACAGTTCGTCGACTTCGCCGCCGGCCTGGTGTTCGGCAGGGGCGGGGACATGGACCGCCTGTCGCCCAAGGTGTTCCTGCTGATGCCCTACGGGCTGGGCAATCGAGTGCCGCCGCTCGAAGAGGCGCCGCGGGGCGGGTGACGTGGCGACGCTGTCTCGATGAGAAACCACCGGACTCCCCTCGTACGGTGTCCGGCTCACACGGTGAACGGGTGCCGGGGAACCGTTGGTCGTTTGCTCCGCTTCCGCTGAACGGGCCAGGGCTCTGGATGCCCAATGCTCGGCCAGATGGTTGGCTGTCAAAAGTGTGGAGTAATTCAAGGGCTCAATAGGGGTTTGTGTCGCTGAAAGCACGCCCTTTACTGAGCTGCATCCCTGAATTCCGCATTTTTCACCAGAACGGAGCAATCGTGTCTGGACCTCTTACCGGCAAAGTCGCACTGGTCACCGGCGGATCGCGTGGCATCGGCTTCGCCACCGCCCAGGCCCTCGCCGAGGCCGGTGCCGATGTCGCCATCAGCTACGCCGGTTCGGCCGAGAGGGCTGAACGGGCCGCCAAAGATCTCCGGAGCACCGGGGTCCGCGCCTCCGCCTACCGCGCCGATCAGGGGGACAGCGTCCAGGTCGCCGCGCTGATCAATGACGTCGTCGCGGACTTCGGGCACCTTGACATCCTGGTGAACAACGCCGGAACCCCCGCGGGCGGTCTGATCGACGACCCCTCCAGCGACCACCACGCCCTGGACCGGCAGTTCGTCGTCAACGCGGGCGGGGTGCTGGCCACGATACGTGCCGCTGTCCCGATCCTGCGCGACGGCGGCCGCATCGTCACCGTCGGCTCGGTCCTGGTCGCCCGCGCCGGTTACCCGGGGGTCGCCGACTACGCCGCGGCCAAGGCCGCGGTCACCGCCTACAGCAAGGCCGCCGCCCGTGATCTGGCACCCCGCGGGATCACGGTCAACGTCGTCCAGCCCGGTTCCATCGAAACCGACATGAACCCCGCCGACGGCCCCTACTCCGACGCCCAGCGCGCGTTGAACGCCATGGGACGCTACGGCCGCCCCGAAGAGGTCGCCGCGGGTATCGCCTTCCTCGCCGGTCCCGGCGCCTCCTTCATCACCGGCGCCGTCCTGGACATCGACGGCGGCTACCTCGCCTGAGGCTCTCGCGGGACATTCCTGCCAAGGACATCGGGCACGGTCCGGGAGTCCGGAGAGGATCCTCTCCGGGCTCCCGGAGAGGATCCTCAAACCGCGCGGGCCCGGAGGATGGGCGGGCCGTACGGTGAGCATGACCGCAGGATCTCCGGGACGCCGTGAACGACGAACCGGCGAGCGGAGCGGGAGTCTCTCAGCCGAGGTCGTGCCACTGCCGGACCGCGTCCCGGTGCTCCTGTCGGCCGATCGCCACGAGGTTGGAGCGGTAGAGGCCGATCGCGCCGGGACTGTCGAGGTCGGCCCGCGTACACGGCCGCAGGACGTTGTCCAGCTCGTCCACCAGGAAGACCCAGGGATAGCGGGCGAAGACAAGGTCAAGCAGTTCGCCCGCGTCGCAGCCGCAGTTCGCCTGGAGGTCGGGGTGCAGCTCGAACAGCAGCGTCGGCAGGGCGGTCATGGCCTGGACCGCGCCTCTCAGCACGAAGCCCTCGTAGCCCTCGACATCAATCTTGATGATGTCGGGCGGGCCGAGGCGATGGTCGGCGAGATAGGCGTCGATCGACGTCATCGGCATGGTGATCGTGCCCGTGGGCGTCCCGACGTTCGCCGCCGCGGCCGAGTGCTTGCCGGACTGCTCGCCCGACAGATGCACCGTCAGCTCGCCGGGCGACGCCCCCACGGCCACCGGTTCCACGGTCACGCGTTCGGTCAGGTCATTGCGTTCCACGTTGCGTCGCAGGTAGGCGACGTTCTCCGGCACCGGCTCAAAGGCGATCAACCTGCCGTCCCGCGAAAGGTGCGCCCCGCCGGTGCAGGCGTAGACACCGATGTTCGCCCCGACATCGAGGATCGAATGACTGACCGAGGCCAGTCGTTCGAAGACGCCGACCTCGAACTCCTCGTAGTATCCCGCCGAGATCGAGGGCATGATCGTCGCGTCCCATACCGGGCCGGTCAGCACGACATCCCGGTAACGCACCTCGGCATCGCGGTTCCCGATGGTGACGCCCAACCGGAACACCGTGTGATAGAGCCGGTTGACCAGGGGAAAACGCCGGACACTACGGCCGCGCAGCAGTGTCCGGACCATCCGGCTCCTGTTCGCCGCCCTGGCCGCCCGCATCACCCCGATGGCGAGATCCTGCCGTAGCCGCTTCATCGATATGACCATGATGTGAAGTTTGACTTAATCACGCCTCGTACGGGCAAAAATCCACCAAGCACCGGTTCTCAGCACCGGAATGGGCTCACCGAAGATCGCCAAGCACGTTCCCCCGGAGCCGGGAGACCTTGTTCGAACCCACGAGACCGGCCACCTGGCCCAGCGGCCGTCACCGAAGGACGACAGAGACCCCGGATAGCGGAAGTCCCGCATGATCAGACCCATCGAAAAAGCCGCACGATCACCATGTACGCACAGCCTCCGAAATCATTCGGAGTCGTTCGTCCCGCGACTTTCCGGAACTCTGGACGCTCGGACCCGTCAGGCTCACTTCACAATCGCCTCTTCGAGGGCTCCCAGAAAGCTGACGGATCATCACCTGCGCGTACGGCGGCCTTGACAAGCGCGGATCAGTGGTCCCGTCACGCGCGGCAGACCCCCCTACACCCAAATGACGGGGAGATTCTCAATCGGCCGTGAGATTGGCTTCGGCAACCTGCTTGACGTACTGATTCCGGACCCGGATCAACTTGGGCATATAGTGGCGGAGAGCCAGCAATTCAGCGATCCTACCGAGAGGACCGAGAGGCGCGGCGAAGTCGATGACATCCCTCATTTCCGTACCGCCCCGGCCGTTGGGCTGAAAACGGTGAACGTGGTGCCAGTGCTTGAAAGGCCCGGACACCTGCTCATCGACGAAATAACCGGGGCGATCGTAGGCGCTGATCGTAGACGTCATTCGCCAATGGACACCGAAGTGTCGCGCCCGCCACGTAACGGTGTCACCCAGCTTCAAGCCACCGGCGGTCATACCCCCGACCGCTTTCTCAGAAGATTCCGCCATTGAGGCCGTGTGAACATCCACGTCCAACGAGATGTCGAAGACTCGTTCGGGTGGCGCCATAACATGCGTGACAATCTCAAACTTCGGCATGCGTCAAGCCTAAAGCAGCACAGGTTACTTCCCGTCATACCAGGTCGTGCAGGAAACACGAATCACACTGGCTGCTCGGGACGCTACCGTTCACGACGATCCCACCTGGACCGACACGACCCGGCATTCCACGCTGCTGGTACGACGGTGAACCACACCCCCGACCATGGCTCACCTGCCCCAGCCCCCGGCGCTCAGGCGGCGATAGCGATGATCGAGGCAGTTATGTGGCGTGGAGTCAACTGACTTGGGCTTGTCACATCTGAGCGGTCGGAGCCTCCCCGCGCTGAGCCTCCCTGGACGATGTGAGCTCGGATTCCGGAATGCGCCATACGATTCGGACCTGCTCACCAAGAGGGAGCGAGGGGCCACCGATGTAGACGCGGTGGATGAGGTACAGGATCGCCAGCCGGAATGCCTCCGGCCCGATGTCGTCCACCGTCGTCACCGTAGCCCGGCTCAGCTTGTTCACCTGGCGGACGATGCGCGGGTCAGATTCAAGAGGGCCGAGCTCGGCTACGATCTCCGGTTCGAGCTCGCTGTCCTCGCGCATGGCCAGGATCGAGCGCTGCACCAGGTCAGGCTCAGCTTCGATCCGACCGAGAATGCGGTCAAGGAGGTAGTTGTGAAGCATATCCGCCGCGATGTTGGCGTGCTCCTCGGGCTCCTCACCCGTACAGTTCGGACACCCCTCACACTCGACAGGGTCGACGGAATCCTCCTCCGGTCCTTCGTCGGCTTGTTGAGTAGAGATAAAGCAGGAAATTGCCCACATGATCTCAGATCGACTCAGCCCCAGGTCTTCGGCGGCCCACAGGTCGGGGTCGACGGGTCCGCGGCCTCTTTCATCCTCCGGTATCCGAAGCTCGGAGCGCACTAAGGACCCCAAGCTGACGGGAACCGGTTCCCAGTCTTGATTGCTGAGCAGTAGCGTCGCCACCGCGTCCCCCGGGCGTTTCCAGAAAATGAGGTCCTCGTCGTCGCCGTTAACGAAGTGCAGAACATGGTCCGTCGGGTCGAATTCGACTCCAGACATTTCACCCAGATGGGTGAGGACGGCCTGTCGGCCTCGGTAGCGTCCGACATAGCGGCGGGCTTGGACGACGAAGGAACCTATGGTGGTGTTGTCCAGCACCGCGTTCGGGCTAACGCCGATGAAGCGTGGCGGATTGAGGGGGCCGAATCGGCGGAGTTGTTGGGTGACGTTCGCCCAATGCAGTCTTTTGGTGTCCGGATCGTACACTACGCAGTAGACGGGGATGTTCCCATTCGCCCAGGTGTCCACGTGTTGGCCGATAGGAACCGCATAGCCGTTGCCTCGGCGCCATTTATCCCCACCCTTGACCTGGACCTTGATCGTGTCACTTGTGACATCCTCGTTGTCAGTGAAGGTGACGTAGAAATCCTCGCCGAATTCGTTCTGCCCAGATATCTCTTGAACGATGTGATCGTGATCTTCGAGCAGGGTGCGCAGCGTGTTTACGGCAGCCTGCCCCACGCGCCGCCCTTTTGGAATCTTCGGCATGCCAACCTCCTGGGAGTTCCTCGCCGACCTGAGGTGGGTCTAATCCAATGTTGTCCTTAATCGACCTGCCAATGCCTCTGACATCGAACCCCGCAGGAGAGGGATATCGGAGCCCGCTGTCAGCTTGGAAAGTCTCTAACGCACCCGATCGCCGAGCGGGAACGCTGACCTTCGGGGAGAGGGTCCGAGTATCCATGGTTTCGCTTGAGTCCCCCTCGATCACCCTTCTAACCGGGCAAACGACACCGGAGCCCCCAAACCGCATTAGCAGCTCTGATCCTGCTCGTTTAGATTAGTCCCACCTGGACCAGCGGGTGCGGTCGTTTCTTTGGAACGAGGCTGAACAGGATGGGGTTGCCTATGAGAATAATTCGACAGTGTGCTGGCGTGATCCAAAACACTTCGGATTGCATCGAGGTCCGCATCACCGTCAGCAGTCGTGATAAGACTGATCGGATTTGTTCGGCAGTGGTGGAGCGTCACCTGGCCGCGGGGGCTCAGATCGTCGCACCGATCGAGTCGACCTACTGATGGGCCAGGGAGATCCGGCACTCTGGTGAGTGCTGAAGGGGCTCCGGAACCCCCGGGGCTTTTTTGCTATCCCCCAGCAATCCCAAGGCAGCCTCATTCGCTTGAGTCAAGCGCCGATGGTGGTCCAACCCATATCGAGCTTGGCCAACAGGAGCCTGGCACCAGGTCGGTGACTTCCTCCGTGGGAGGGATCACCCATGACGCAGTGGAGTACACCCACAGCGCTCCGAACGCGACTCGTGATGCCTTCGATCAGGGCAACGGATCCGAACGCGGGATCTTCGTAGGTCTCGAAACCCGGCTCAGGTTGGAAGCAACCCCACCAGTCCAGCAGCGTGTTGAGAGCCTCCTGGCGGGGCGTACCTGGCCGGTCGCCGATGACCCGCAGGAACACGTTCGTAGCCGGGACGGCGGCCGGGTAGAGGGTGCCAGCATGATCGTTGCTGACCGCGGACCTCAGATCGGTCAACGCGCGGACGGCTTGTCCAGCGGAAACGGGATGTGCCAACGCCTCCACCGCGGCGTGAGCATCCTCGGGACGGTACCAACGCGGGCCGGGTATCCGGCTCCAGTCCACCATCTCCACCGTCGCTCCTCGAAGACATCTCGCAGCGATTTTTCCAACGCGACCTGCGCGGATGCGACCAACATCATTCCGCGAACACCGACTCAGGACCGCACACCCCGGAAACGATCAACGGCGCCTGGGCCGAGGGAAGTCCCTGGTCAGACGCCGTTTCTGATGCTCAGCGGAGAGCGTGGGATTCGAACCCACGAGACCGGTCACCCGGCCTAGCGGTTTTCAAGACCGCCGCCATCGTCCACTAGGCGAGCTCTCCTGGTGACACGTCCGGAGAACGCGTCAGATTGCACCCTAGTCTCTCATTGGACCGGGCGTGCCCGGACCCGGCAGACGCCGTGTTCCCAATTGGGAACACGGCGTCTGCCGGGTGTGGGTCAGGGCTGAAGACCGGCGAAGCCGTCGCCGACCGAGGCGGCCAGGCGGAGGTAGGACTCGCGGGTCCCGGGCTGGAGCCTTTCCAGGTCGATCTCCGCGCCCTCCTCAAGGTGCGGGTCGTAGGGGACGCGGATCACAGCACGGCAGCGAGCCGCGAAGTGGGCTTCCAGGCGGTCGAGGTCGACGGTCGACTTCGAGCGCGGGCGGACGCTGCACAGCACCACGGTCGCGGAGCGGACGAGCTCCTCGTAGTGGTGGGCCTCCAGCCAGTCGAGGGTCGCCGAGGCGGCGCGGGCGCCGTCCACGGAGGGGGAACTGACCAGGACGAGCTGGTCGGCCAGTCCGAGCACGCCGGACATGGCCGAGTGGAGCAGGCCGGTGCCGCAGTCGGTGATGCAGATCGAGTAGAAGTTCTCCAGGACCTGCGAGACCGACTGGTAGTCGGCCGCGCTGAAGGCCTCGGACACCGACGGGTCACGGTCGGAGGCGAGGATCTCCAGACGCGACGGGGCCTGGGAGGTGAAGGCCCGGATGTCGACGTACCTCTTGATCTGCTGGCGCTCGTTGAGCAGGTCGCGGACGGTCGCGGAGGTTTCGAGCTCGACCTTGTCCGACAGGGTGCCCCGGTCGGGGTTGGCGTCGACCGCGATGACCCGGTCGCCGCGTACCTGGGCCAGGGTGGCGCCGAGGCCGACCGTGGTCGTGGTCTTGCCGACACCGCCCTTGAGGCTGAGTACGGCGACGCGGTGGTGGCCGGTGGCCACCGGGGTGCGTGCGCGGCCGACCAGCTCCCTGCGGCGGCGGACCTCCGGGGACTCGCCCGGCTTGATCAACCCGGCCGACGCCTTGTAGACCAGCTTCCGCCAGCCTCCCGCGGGCGCGTTGCGGCGACCCCTCAGCAGCGACTCCGGATCCAGGCTGTCGGCGGACTGCCGGGGCGCCGTGCCCGGAGGCTGCTGCCTGGCCGGAGCACCGAAGGCGGGTGCCGGACTCGTCTGGCGGCGGCGTGCCTGGTACGGCTCCCGCACCGGTTCGGCCGCGTCCCGGCCGGGCGCGAAGGGACTCTCTCGTTCCGTGCGCTCCTGGGGTGAGGCGGTCTCCCGTTCGGGGGCGGGAGGCGCGTCCCGGCCCGGCGCGAAGGCCGTGGGACCGGAGAAGGCGGCGAAACCGGACGAGCCAGAAGACGACGGAGGCGAGCTGGAGCGGTCCGTACCGAAGGAACTCGACGTGGACTCCTGGCCGAACGCACCCGAGGTGGAGGGGCGCTCCGGCGACGCGGCCGGTTCGGGCCTGTCGATGCCGAAGGATTCGGGCGCCCGGAACGACTCCGACTCGGGCTCGGGACCGGACGGGGAAACGGGCGCCGGAACGGGCTCGAAGCGATCCGAGGCAGGCTCGAAGCGATCCGGGGTGGAGTCGAAGCGGTCCGAGGCGGGTTCGAAACGGTCCGAGGTGGAGTCGAAGCGGTCCTGAGCGGGTTCGAAGCGCTCGGGCGCCTGCCTGGGTGACTCCTTCGCCGCCGACGTCACCGTCGGCTCGAAGGACTCGAAGGGTTCGAAGATCGTACGGTCGCGGTCGTGTTCGGCTCCGGCGGCGGGGAGGCGGTCGGCCTCCACGGCACCCGACGAGAAGCGGTCACCGTCGTCGGACGCACCGGATCCGGACGTACCGGATGTACCGGACGAGGACCGGTCGGTCTCGGCGGTCCCGGCTCCTGTTCCGGCTCCGGTGGTCCCGGCGGAGAAGTCTCCGCTGGTCGAGGAGAAGTCCTTGCTCCCCGAAGTCCCCGAGGTCCCCAAGGTTCCCGAGGTCCCCAAGGTTCCCGAGGTCCCCGAGGTGGATCGCGTGCCGCCGCTTCCGAAGGAGAAGCGGTCGGAGTCGGTGCCGCCGAACTCCGTACTGCCGAAGGTGAAGCGTTCGGTGTCCGAGGACGACGGCTTGAGCGGCTCCAGATCAGAGGACTCGGCCGGCTCCGCCGGACGCTGGGGTTGCTCGAACAGGCCGCGGGACGGCTCCTGGGCGGGCGCCGCGAACGGGGTGCGGATGTGCGGCTCGGTGAAGTCGGCGTGACCGTAGTCGCCGGTGTCGGCCGGTTCCTGGCGCGGCAGGGGCTTGAGCGGCGCGAGAAAGCCGTCGTTGTCCTGCTTGCCGGATGCCGGGGCGGGCACGGTGAAGGAACTCACCGTGTCGGAGGCCTCCCTCCACTCGGCCGCGTCGGCGTCCTCCACCGGCGGGTCGGTGTCCGGGTGCGCCGAGTCGACGGCCGCGCGGAACAGCGGCGAGGACGTCGTGTCGGGCTCGGTCGGGACCAGACTCCAGGGGTCCTTCGGGTACGGCGAGACGACGGCGTCGTCCACCGCGGTGGCCTTCACCGCCAGGGCGGGCGCCTCCTCCTCCTGCTCCTTGATGGCGTCAAGCCACGCGAGCTGTTCCTCGAGAGATTCCTCACGATCGTGTCTTGCCACCGTGTTCCCCCTCGGGATGGGCATAAAAGGGCAGCAAACACATAGCAGGTTAACGCCCTGTGTTCCTGTCAACGCGAGCAACCACCAAGTTGGGGCTCAGCGGATACCTTTGCTCACATGCGCGCCATCGTGATCGATAAACCAGGCGGACCGGAAGTCCTGACGTGGCGGGAGGTTCCCGACCCGCTGCCCGAGCGCGGCGAAGTCATCATCGACGTGGCGGCCTCCGCGGTCAACAGGGCCGACACGCTGCAGCGTCAGGGCTTCTACGACCCGCCCCCCGGCGCCTCGCCGTACCCGGGCATGGAGTGTTCAGGCGTGGTCGGGGCGGTGGGCCCGGACGTCGAGGGGTTCGCGCCCGGTGACCGGGTGTGCGCGCTGCTCAGCGGCGGCGGGTACGCGGAGAAGGTCGCCGTACCCTGGCAGCAGGTCATGCGGGTGCCGGAGGGCGTCGACCTGGTCGAGGCGGCCGGGCTGCCCGAGGTGGCCTGCACGGTCTGGTCCAACGTCTTCATGACCGCGCGCCTGCGGAAGGGCGAGACCCTCCTCGTACACGGCGGTGCCAGCGGGATCGGCACGATGGCCATCCAGCTGGCGAAGGCGTTCGGCTCGCGCGTGGTCGTCACCGCCGGATCCCCCGAGAAGATCGACCGCTGCCTGGAGCTGGGCGCCGACGAGGGGATCGACTACCGGCGGGAGGACTTCGCGGAGAAGGTCAGCGCCGATGTGATCCTCGACATCATGGGCGGCAAGTACCTTCCGGGGAACATCAGGGTTCTCAAGACGGGCGGGCGGCTGGTCGTGATCGGCCTGCAGGGCGGCGTGAAGGGCGAGCTGAACCTGGGAGCCCTGCTCGCGAAGCGGGCCTCGGTGTACGGCACCACGCTGCGCTCCCGGCCCGTCGACGAGAAGGGGGTCATCGTGCGCGGGGTGGTGGACAACGTCTGGCCCCTGCTCGACGCCGGGGCGATCCGGCCCGTGGTGCACACCCGGGTGCCGATGAACGACGCGGCCGAGGCCCACCGCATCCTTGAGTCCGGAGAACACATTGGGAAAATCCTGCTAGTAAGTTGAGGTTATGAACGCTGAGGAGAGCACTCCGCACATCGTGGTCGTGGGTCCCCAGGGCTCCCAGGGTGAGGAAGAGGGCGAGGGCCGGTCCATCGCCGACCTGGTCGAGCAGCCCGCCAAGGTGATGCGGATCGGCAGCATGATCCGGCAGCTCCTTGAGGAGGTCAGGGCGGCTCCGCTGGACGAGGCGAGCCGCAAGCGGCTCAAGGAGATCCACGAGAGTTCCATCAAGGAGCTCGAAGACGGTCTGGCGCCGGAGCTGGTCGACGAGCTGGAACGGCTCTCGCTGCCGTTCACCGAGGACGTCAACGGCACCCCGCCCAGCGAGGCGGAGCTCCGGATTGCCCACGCGCAGCTGGTGGGCTGGCTTGAGGGGTTGTTCCACGGCATACAGACCACGTTGTTCGCCCAGCAGATGGCGGCTCGCGCCCAGCTGGAGAACATGCGCAGGGCCCTGCCCGGCGGTATGTCCCTCCAGCAGCAGGAGGGCACCCCGGGTAACGCGGGCCCCTACCTGTAGGGACCCTGGGGCCCGCATCTGTAAGAGCCGCGGGCCCGTCGAGGAGGCATGGCGGTGATCACCGCTCACGGAGCCTTGGCGGGCGCGAAGCGCCCGTTGCCGCTCACGTACCGGTGACCACCGCTCACAGAGCCTCCGCGGGTACGAAGCCCGTCGGCGCTCACAGAGCTTCGGCGGGCGCGAAGCGTCGGCTCACGGGCCGACAGCACCGCCGCTCACGGAGCTTCGGCGAGCGCGAAGCCCTCGGCGCTCGCGGGGCGCGCGGAGCCTGTCACGACCCGTAGAGCTCCTCAAGGACTCCGGCGACCCCGTCGTCGTTGTTGGCCGCGGTCACGTGATCGACCGCGGCCAGCACCTCCGGGTGGGCGTTGGCGACGGCGTACGAGGTGCCGGCCCAGCGGAGCATCGGAAGATCGTTGGGCATGTCACCGAAGGCGATCACCTCCTCGGCCACGATGTCGAGCGTCATGGCGAGATGGGCCAGTGCCGTTGCCTTCGTCACACCGTGCGCGCTCATCTCGATCAGTGCGCGGCCACTGGAATGGGTGGGGGTGACAAGGTCGCCGACCAGCCCGTAAACCGCCGCGTGGAGGATGTCGGGGTCCATTCTGGGATGCAGTGCCAGAAGCTTGGCGCAGGGCCGCGAGGTAAGTGTGTCCGTTCCGACACGGAGTCCGGCGACTGCCTTGCTGTCCCATCCTCCGAGACGGAAGTCCGATTCGTGGGCGAATCCGCCCTCGTATTCCACGGAGAAGGCGAGGTCGGGAACCTTTTCGCGGAGGCGTCTCACCACCTCTTCAAGCACGTCCGGGTGGATGAGGTGGGATTTGACGATCTGCTCACTGTGCAGGTCGTAGACGAGGGCTCCGTTGGCGCATATGGCCAGCCCACGATGGCGTACGGCTCCCGCGACCATGTGCATCCAGCGAGGCGGCCTGCCGGTCACGAAGACCAGCGTGGCCCCGGCGTTCTCCACAAGCGCAAAAGCGGCGGCCGTGCGGGGGGAGACGGTGCCGTCCGAGCGCAGAGCGGTGCCGTCGAGGTCGGTGGCGACCAGCCTGGGGCTTTGCATAACACGTCCCAGTGTGCACTGTGATGGCCGACGTGTCGGCCCCGGGATCCGGTCCAAGGAATCTTCCTCATGGCGGGAACACGCCTGCGCCGGATAGTGTTAGATGTGATGGCGTTGTATTAGCTGAATCCCGTTGTGAAAACCAGTTTGACTGAGCCACCCCGGGGCCCGCTGTACGACACATGGGGTTCATGAGGTGTGAATCCCAAAGTTTCAAATCCTGAGGGAGAGCTTTAATGGCTCAGGGAACCGTCAAGTGGTTCAACGCTGAAAAGGGCTTCGGCTTCATCGCACCGGACGGCGGTGCACCGGACGTGTTCGTGCACTTCTCCGAGATCCAGGGCAACGGCTACCGTAGCCTCGAAGACGGCCAGCGGGTCGAGTTCGAGATCACCCAGGGCCAGAAGGGCCCGCAGGCCTCGCAGGTCCGCGCCGTCTGACGCATAGACCTCTTGGTTGAATCGGAAGGCGGGGTTCGCTTCTAGCGAACCCCGCCTTTCCGTTTCCTGAACACCCTGAACGCCCGAAGCACCCGGGGCGCCCGGACCTTCGGACGTCCGGACCTCTGAATCTCTGGACCTCCAGATTTCCGAGCACCTGGACGCCCGGATCTCCGGGAGATCCCACGCCCGGCCTCTTCCCGCCTCTGAGAGCGATCCTGAGGGCTTCGGCCGGGACGGTGGCGGTGTTTGTCACACCAACGGCCACTTCCCACTCTCCGCACGGCTGTGGACGTGCCGGGCGCCATCGCCGTCCGGCGGGGGCGTACGAGTCAGTACGAGTCGCCCGGGGCGCGGGGCACGCCTCGGTCACGAGTGTCGCCCAGCCCGAACCGGACCCTGTCTCAGCGGATCCACCCGGCCGTGGAAATTTCGCGAGAGCCCCTCCTCACCAGCGGAGCCGGGGCGTCCGTTCGTCCTGGTCGGCTGGGCGAGAGGAGGGGCGGCCCTGTGTGAACGCGAACGAGGGCCCCGCCGCGCGGCGGGGCCCTCATCGGTGAGTCTCGCCGCGAGCGGCGCGGGCTTACTTGAGCAGGCCTACTTGAAGCGGGCTTCTTGAAGCAGGCTTACTTGAAGCGGGCTCACTTGACGGGTTCGAGCACGTCGAGGCCGACGTACGGGCGCAGGGCCTTGGGGAGCACGACGGAGCCGTCGGCCTGCTGGTGGTTCTCCAGGATGGCGACGATCCAGCGGGTGGTGGCCAGCGTGCCGTTCAGGGTGGCCACGTGCTGGGGCTTGCCGCCGGAGTCACGGAAGCGGACGCCGAGACGGCGGGCCTGGAAGTCGGTGCAGTTGGAGGTCGAGGTGAGCTCGCGGTAGCGGCCCTGGCTGGGCACCCACGCCTCGCAGTCGAACTTCCGCGCGGCCGAGGACCCCAGGTCTCCGGCCGCGGTGTCGATCACCCGGTAGGGCAGCTCGGCCTTGGCCAGCATCTCCTTCTCCCAGTCGAGCAGGCGCCGATGCTCGGCGTGGGCCTCCTCGGGACGGGCGTAGGAGAACATCTCGACCTTGTCGAACTGGTGGACCCGGATGATGCCCCGCGTGTCCTTGCCGTACGAGCCCGCCTCGCGGCGGAAGCACGAGGACCATCCCGCGTAGCGATACGGGAGCGCGGAGCCGTCGAGGATCTCGTCGCCGTGGTAGGCCGCCATCGGCACCTCGCTCGTACCGACCAGGAAGAGGTCGTCGTCGGGCAGGTGGTAGACCTCGCTGGCGTGGGCGCCGAGGAAGCCGGTGCCCTTCATCGACTCCGGCTTGACCAGCACGGGCGTGATCATCGGGACGAAGCCCGCCTCGATCGCCTGCTGCATGGCCATGTTGAGCAGCCCGAGCTGCAGCCGGGCGCCGACACCCTTCAGGAAGAAGAACCGCGAGCCCGAGACCTTCGCGCCGCGCTCCATGTCGATCGCGCCGAGCAGCTCGCCCAGCTCCAGATGGTCCTTGGGCTCGAAGCCGAAGGACGGCTTCTCGCCGATCTCCTCCAGCACGACGTAGTCGTCCTCGCCGCCCTCGGGGGCACCCTCCTCCACGAGGTTGGGCACCGTGTAGAGCACCTCGTCGAGCTCGGCGCCGAGCTTCTCCGCCTCGGCCTCGGCGGACTTGACCTGTGTGGAGAGATCTTTCGCCCGCTCCAGCAGGGTCGCCTTCTCCTCCCCCAAGGCACGGGAGACCGACTTGCCGACGGTTTTCTGCTCGGCGCGGAGCGTCTCGAAGCGGCTCAGCGCGCCGCGCCGCCGCTCGTCGAGGTCGAGCAGCGTGTCAACGACGGAGTCGTTCTCACCGCGGGCACGCTGCGACGCCCGTAGCCGGTCGGGATCCTCACGAAGGGTACGCAGGTCAATCACAGCCACAAGGCTACCGATGTACGGCTCACGCCCGCGCCCGGATTGACCCGCCGCCCCGTGCGGGTGGCGGCGTCACGGCCACGGCATCCGTTTTCCGTCCGATCGGACGCTCCTACGGCCCGGGGAAGATCAGACCTGGCCGGTACGGATCCTGCCGAGCCAGCCGGCGGCCTCGGTGAAGGCCTCGTCGTTCGTGCCGTGCTTGATCTGCGGGAAGAGACCGTCGGCGCGCGGGTAACTGCCCAGGAAGCGCACCTCGGCGGAGATCCGGTGGAGGCCCGAGATCGCCTCCCCGACGCGGGCGTCGGCGACGTGGCCCTCGAAGTCGAAGTGGAAGAAATAGCGGCCGATGCCGTCGCCGGTGGGCCGCGACTCGATGCGGGACAGGTTGACACCTCGGACGGAGAACTCGGTCAGCATCTCCAGCAGCGCGCCCGGGTGGTCGTCGGCGAGGAAGACGACCAGGGAGGTGCGGTCGGCGCCGGTCGGCTCGGGCAGCGGGCCGGGACGCGACACCTGGACGAACCGGGTGACGGTGTCGGTGCGGTCGCCGATCCTGGCGGCGAGCTCGACCAGGCCGTAGTGCTCACCGGCGATGCGCGCGGCGATGGCCGCGTCGTACGGCGAGCCGGGAAGCGCGACCTCCTGCGCCGCGGCGGCGGTCGACGGGGCGGCGACCACCACGGCGTCGGGCAGCTCGCGGGCGATGTAGTTGCGGCACTGGGTGATGGCCGCGGGATGGGTGAAGACCCTCTTGATGTGGCCGATCTCGGTGTCGGGACGCGCCAGGAGCGAGAACTCGACGGGAAGCAGCAGCTCGGCGGTGATGAGCAGCGGCCCGCCCCGGGCGAGCTCGTCAAGGGTCGTGGTGATGGCGCCTTCGAGCGAGTTCTCCATCGGGACGACGGCTCCGTCGGCCTCGCCGCTCCGGGCGGCCTCCAGGGCCGCGGTGACGTTCGGGCTCGGCAGGCGCTCGGCCTCAGGCGCCAGGATGCGCAGGGCTTCCTCGGTGAAGGTCCCCTCCGGTCCCAGGTAAGCGAGTTTCGGCATGCCCCCAGGTTATCCGGCGACTGTCAGAAAATGTGCGCAGAATTACCTCCTGATACGGCTGATTTCTGGCCGATCATCCGAAGTCGTACCACGTCAGAGGCTGTTTTCTTTTCGATCACCGTCTCGGGGACCGCCTCCCTCGCCCGGTCCCTCGGCGTCCGGGGCCGTATCCCCGTCAGGGGAGTGCTCGGAACGCCTGTCTCCGCCGGGGCAGCCACACCCCCAGCAACCAGACCAGAGCCAGCGCGCCCAGCCCGAATCCGTTCTGCACGATCTTGCCCAGCACGGGGCTGAGCACCGGGATCTCCGCCGCCTTGATCGTCACGCCCCACCAGGGGATCGGCACCACGTAGTAGAGCCAGACCCCGGCGGCCACCCGGAGCCTGACCGGGTCGCGCCCGTCACCGGCCAGCGCGCCGAGCACCACGACCACCCAGGCCAGATGGTGGATCCACGCGACCGGCGACAGCAGCACGGCCATCAGCCCGACCAGGGCGACCCCCGCCACGAGGTGCCCGTCGAGCAGGGCCCTGCGGGCGTAGCGGAAGCCGTACCAGGCCACCACGGCGACCAGCGCCACCCAGAGCAGGCTCGTCAGCACGTCGGGCAGGTAGAGCCGGATGAGCATGCCGCGCATCGACTGGTTGGTGGTCGCGGCGTTGGCACCGAGCCGTTCGGGGTCGAGCAGCGCGCGGAACCAGAAGTCGGCGGCGTCCGCCGGGATCACCAGGAACGGCAGCAGGGTCAGCAGCCCGGCGGTGAGCGCGGCCACGAGGAAGGGGCCGCGATGCTCCCGCTTCGCGCCGGGCCCGAAACCGGCGATGAGAAGGTAGATCAGGAAGACACCCGGGGTGAGCTTGACCGCGGTGGCCAGGCCGATCAGCATGCCGCGCGGCCACACCGGGCGCCGGGCCACGCAGTCGGCCAGGCAGAGCGCGACGAGCAGGATGTCCACCTGGCCGAAGCGGACCTGGTCCCTGATCGGCATCAGGTAGGTACACGCGATCATCAGGGCGGCGAACAGCAGGGGTGCCCACAACCGGCCCGCGCCCGCCCCGCTCAGCCGGGCGCGTACGCCGCGGGGGATCCCCGGATCTCCATTTCCGGTGGGCGTGCCGGGAACGGCCGGGACCTCGTCCGGCGTTCCCGGCGGTCGTCCAGGCGAGGCGCCCGTCCCGCTGAGCACGGCGCGGAAGGAGTGCCAGACGGTGACCGCCAGCGTCAGGAAGATCAACGCCGTCCACGCCCACTGCGCCGCCGTCCACGACATGGCCGCCAGCGGCGTGGCGAGCAGCGCCGCCACCGGCGGGTAGGTGAAGGGCAGCAGCTGCGGCGCGGGCGTGACGAACCCGTAGACGGGCCGACCCTCCAGGATCGCCGCTCCGCCGGTACGGTACACATCCAGGTCGACCAGGCGCTGGTCGTCCACGTTGCCCAGCCAGTGGAGCACCAGCGGGGCCACCGCGGCGGCGACGAGCAGCAGCGCGGACAGCCACGCCAACCACGACAGCCACGTCCATGGGCGCCGCTCGGTCGCGGTCGCCTCGCCAGTCCTCACGAGCAGGCAGGCTACCGTGGGGCCGGGAAAAGTGGCCGCCCGACGGGGTACGACAGGGGGAACCGGATGGCTTCGACACACCGCGCTCACGGGCCCGCACGCCCAGCCACCGGGGAGACCACGACACAACCGGCCCCCGGCCCGGCCAACGGAGAAATCGCAGCACGACTGGCATCCCGCCCAACCACCGGGAAACCCGCGACACGACCAGCACCTCGCCCGACCACCGGAGAGACCACGACACAACCAGCACCCCACCCGGCCAACGGGGAAACCATGGCACAGTCGGCATCCCGCCCAACCACCGGGAAACCCGCGACACGACCAGCACCTCGCCCGACCACCGGAGAGACCACGACACAACCGGCACCCCGCCCGGCCAACGGAGAAATCGCAGCACGACTCGCATCCCGCCCAACCACCGGGAAACCCGCGACACGACTAGCACTCCGCCGGGTCGCCGGGACCAGGTCGGCCGCCGTGTCTCTGCGGGCCCTGCTCTCGGCCCTGCTGCTGGCTCTGCTCTGTGTCCTCCTCGGCCTCCCGGGCGTCCCGGAGGCCTTCGCCGCCTCCGGGACTTCCGATGCTTTGAAGGCTCCAGGTGTCTCCGGAACGCCCGCCGCCTCCCGGGCTCCAGGCGCCTCCGGTGTTCCCACCGGCTCCGGGGCTCCCGCCGACTCAAAGGCTCCGGGCGCCTCTGGTGCTCAGGGTGCCTCCGGGGCCGGTACGACGGGCGCCTCGGCGCGGGCGCTTCCCGGGAGGGTCGTGATCATCGGGGTGCCGGGCCTGGAGTGGAGCGACCTGGACCGGGAACGCACCCCCAACCTGTGGAGGCTGGTGGGCGAGGGCGGGTCCGCGTCCATGTCCACCCGGGCGGTCCCGCCCCCGGAGCGGGGGATCACGTGCCCGGTGGCGGGCTGGCTGACGGTGTCGGCCGGTCAGCGGGCAGGCGCTCCCGGTACGGGCTGCGAACCCCCGCGCGCACCGGAGGCGGCCCCTGACGGCGGGGTGAGCGTGCCCGGCTGGGGGGAACTGTCCGCTTTCAACGCGACCACCTCCTACCGGCCGGTTCTCGGGCAGCTGGGCGGGCTCGCGGCAGGAGCGGGCCTGAAGGTGGCGGCCGTCGGGCCGGGAGCCGCCCTCGCTGCCGCCGACAAGTCCGGAAAAGTCGGGAAATACGCGCCCAGTGTCGAGGAACTGGGCGACCTGTCCCCGTACGGGCTGATCGTGGTTGAGGCCGACGACCTCGCCAGGGCCTGGACCGGTGGCGCCCTCGCCCCGGACGGCGCCCCGGTCGCGATGACCGCCCAGGCCAGGCGGGAGGCCGCGGCAAGGGCCGACCGCGTGGTGGGCGCGGTCCTCGACCGCCTGCCCCCGGCACGCACCGACGGTGCCGACGGCACGGCCCCGGCGTCCCCCACGGCGACCACGCCCCCCGGAACCGACAAAACCACCGCTCCAGAGCCCACGGAAACACCCGGCGCCACGGAGCCTGGCACCACCGAAACATCGGACGCCACGAAAACGCCCGGCACCGCGCGGATACCTGGCCCCACCGGAACACCGGGCGCCACGGAAACGCGCGGCGCCACTGGAACATCCGGCACCGCGCAAACGCACGACACCGCGCAGACACCCGGCGCCGTGACGCGCGGGACGGGGACCACGGTCCTGGTCGGTGGCCTGGCCGACACCTCGGTCGCGCCCCACCTGCACGTGGCGATCGCCCGGGGCCCGTCCCCCGACGGGGGAACGTACGCGCGCGGCTATCTCACCGCCACCTCCACCCGCCAGGACGGCCTGGTCACGAACACCGACCTGACCGCCACCGCGATCGGCCTGCTGGATATGGAGATCCCCAACGGGGTCGTGGGACGCCCCTGGCTGGGTGACGTGCCGAGTGGGGAACCGGTCGCGGCGACGGTCGGGAAGCTGGCCGACGACGACCTGGCGAGCCAGGTGCTGCGCGAGGTGAGGGGACCGTTCTTCGCGGTGTTCGTGGCGGTCCAGATCCTGTTCTACCTGCTGGCCGCCGTCGCGATCCGCCGGGGCTGGGGCGGCTCCCGCGCCCTGACGGCCGTCCGGGTCGTCGCCGTGGTCAGCGGGGCGATCGCGATCTCCACCTTCCTGGCGCAGCTGGTCCCCTGGTGGAGCCTGCCCGCGCCGATGGTCTGGGTGATCGTGACGATCCTCGGCTTCGCCTGCGCGGTCGCCGGGGTGGCGCTCGCCGGGCCGTGGCGGGCCCACCCGCTCGGCCCGCTGACGGTGGTCGCCGCCGTCACCTCGGTGGCGTTGCTGGCCGACGTGATGACCGGTTCGGCGCTGCAGGTGAACGCGGTGACCGGCTACGAGCCGGTCACCGGCGGGCGCTTCTACGGTTTCAGCAACATCGCCTTCGCCGTCTACTCCGCCGGTACGATCCTGGCCCTCGCCGGGATCGCCCAGTGGCTGATCTCGCGCGGCCGTCGCTCGCTCGCGCTCACGGTGTGCGCGGCGTACGGGGGGCTGGCGGTGCTCGCCGACGGCTCACCCGCGTGGGGCGCCGACTTCGGCGGGGTCCCGGCGTTCCTTCTCGGGATCGCGGTCTTCCTGATCCTGCTGGCCGGAGGGCGGGTCTCGCCGGTGAGGCTGGTCCTGGTCGGCCTGGCGGGTGGCCTGCTGATCGGCGCCATAGCGGTGGCCGACTGGCTGCGGCCCGCCGGACAGCGCACCCACCTGGGCGCCTTCGTGCAGCAGGTGCTGGACGGGGAGGCCTGGACCGTGGTCGGCCGCAAGTTCGGCGCGATGATCGGGGTCACGGTCGGCAACTGGTCGCTGTCGCTGCTCACGCTGGTCGCGCTGGCGTTCCTGTTCCTGGTGCTCGACCGCCCGTCGCGCTGGGGTGCCTCGGCCCTGGGCCGGGCCTACGCGCTCGCGCCCGCGCTGCGCGCCGGGCTGATCGGGGCGCTGGCCTGCGCGCTGATCGGCTTCCTGATGAACGACTCGGGCATCGCGATCCCGGCCATGGCACTCACGGTCGCGGTACCGCTGACGCTGGCCGCCTGCGTGCGCGCCGTCCGGCTCTCGCCGCCCACCACGCCAGGGCGACCGTCAGTACCAGCATCGTCCACGGCACCACCGTCTCCCTGA
This sequence comes from Streptosporangium sp. H13245, assembly GCF_055690525.1. Taxonomy (NCBI): domain Bacteria; kingdom Bacillati; phylum Actinomycetota; class Actinomycetes; order Streptosporangiales; family Streptosporangiaceae; genus Streptosporangium; species Streptosporangium sp. H13245. The sequence goes on from NZ_JBSZKT010000001.1 coordinate 506,097, forward strand.
GCAGCGTCTTCGTCCAGAGCAGGTCATCGGGCCGCAGCGCCTCCCTGGCCGGGAGGTAGCCCAGCGACAGCACGACGACCCTGGCCACCATGAACGCCTCCAGCGCGGGCCAGGACGCCATGGCCAGCAGCGCGAAGGCCAGCCCGTCGTACCAGGGCAGCGCGTACGGCGCGGCGAACAGCCAGGCGATCACCATCGCGGCGGCGACGGCGGGCGCGGTACCGGCTGCCGCCCCCGGTGCTCCCAGTGCCCGCAGCACGAGCCAGGCCAGGCAGGCCATCAGGAGCAGGGACCCGATCTGGATCCAGGCCGAGTACGCGCCCGGCCCGAAGAGGGACTGAAGTCCCACCTTGACGAGCTGCCAGGGCGTGGCGAGGGAGACCTTCTTGCTGGCGGCGCTCACCTGGTCGAGCACGTGCGGCCCGGCGACGGCGTAGATCGCCACCACGGTGGCCGTCGCGGTCCCCGCCACCACGGCGAGCCTGCCCGGCGAACGGCGCAGCTCCCAGGCGGGTCCGAGGGCGACGAGCCCGGCGTTGAGCTTGACCCCGATGCCCACCCCGAGCAGCAGCCCCGAGGCGGCACCGCGAACCGTGAGCGCGGCGACCATGCAGGCGATGGCGAGGGTGTCGATGTGCATCCCGGCGGCCAGGTGGTAGATCATCAGCGGGTTGGCCGCCCACAGCAGCGCCGCCCGCCGCTGGAGGTCCGCGTCCCCCCTGGCGAAACGGTGCAGCAGCAGCGCCGTACCGATGAACGCCGCCGCGTTGACGACGGCCATCACGAAGACCGTCAGCCTGACCGAGTCACCGCCCACGAGGCTCGCCAGTGCCTGTACGGCGGTGGCGACCGGGCCGTAGACGCTGGTCACACCGGCCCACTCCTCCACCGCGCCGGTGACCGGGTCACCGGGCAGGGTGGCGGGGGTGATCGCGTACGGGTCCTGGCCGAGCGTGGCCAGGCGGCCGTACGCGGCGTAGTTGAGGTGGTCGGCCGAGCCCGAGGGCGGCAGGAAGGCGAGCAGGCCCGCCACCGCGCATCCGGCCGCGAGCAGCCAGCGCGGATCGGGCCGCCACCGGGATCTGAGCGCGGCGGCGAGCCCGAGCCCGCCCAGCACGATCGCGACGGCGCCCATGGCGATGACCAGGTGGGCGCCGGGGTGGGCGTCCAGCGAGTACGGGGGCTGCCAGGAGGGTCCGGGCAGCGCCGGGACCATGGCCGAGGGGCCCAGCAGCCCGATCAGGACCGTGGTCGCCGCGGAGAGTCCCACGGCTCCGAACGCGGCGACGTCGAGCCCCCGCGGCGTATCGCCGGCGGGACTCCGCCTCTCGTCGACGACCGACGCATCCCGAGTCACCCGCAAATTCCAGCACACCCGGAACGGTGCCCGGCACGTGCCCGGTGCGGCATCGGCGGGCCGGGCGGCGTCGCGAGAGCACGCGGAGCGGCCTCACCCCGGCTACCAGGGTGAGCGGCGAGGCTGGCGAAGCCCAGGTGATAGACCGGGTCGCCGCTGTCCGGGCAACCAAACGGATCGCCAACGCCCGGCAGGCGGCCAAGCCGCCGACATCCGGGCGACCAGCCAGGTCACCAATGCCCCGCCGGTCGGCCAGGGACCAGGCCAACGGCGTCCAAGCGACCGAACGGATCACCAGTGCCCAGCCGAGACCAGGCCACCGACATCCGGGCGACCAACCAGGTCACCGACACCCGGCAGGTCGGCCAGGGACCAGGCCAACAACGTCCAAGCGACCGACCAGATCACCGATGCCCAGCCGGGACCAGGCTGCCAACGTCCGGGCAACCGACCAGGCCGCCGACGCCCGGCCCGCCAGCCGGGTTAGCGGCGTGCCAGGAGGGCGCGGGCGACGTCGCGGAACTGCCTGGCCCGGTGGACCTGGGCCTTCCAGTCGGTGCCGGTGGCCCGGTGCGCCATCTCGACCGGGACCTCGCGCACGCGAAAGCCCTTCCTGAGCAGGTCGATCGTGAGGCCGGTCTCCACGCCGAAGCCGCGGGCCAGGGGCCGGGCCGCCTCGAAGGCCGCCCGTGTCAGGCAGCGCTGCCCGTTGAGCGGCTGGGCGGGCGTCCAGCCGGTGGCGCGCTCGACGCCCTCGCGCGCGAGTCTCACGACGAACCCGTGGCCGCCGAGCTTCACGCGGGTGACGAAGACGGCGATCGTCATGTCGGCCTCGCCCGCCGCGACCGGCTCGATCAGCGGCACGGCCGTACGGGCGGTCTCACCCAGGTCGGCGTCGAGGAACAGCAGGTGCCGGGGCTCCTCACCGTCGAGCAGGCGCACGGCGTGGGCACCGCTCTCCATGGCGGCGGCCTTGCCCCGGTTGTGGCTGTGCCGTACGACGCGGGCGCCGGCGGCCTTGGCCACCCGTCCCGTCTGGTCGGCGGAGCCGTCGTCGACGACCACGACGAGATCGACGCCGGGCAGCGCCAGGACCGCGGCCACGGTGGCCGCGATCCTGTCGCCCTCATCCTTGGCGGGAATGATCGCCGCCGTGCCGGTCATCGAACACCTCCAGCGTGGAGTCCCCGGGCATCAGCCGTGAGGAGAACGTCATCCTTGGGAATCGGAGGTCAGCAGCTTCTCCGGCAGGGTCTCGTGCACGACGAAGACGGAGTCGAGGCCGGTGACCTGCAGAATCTTGCGTACGGCGGGCCTGGGCGCCGCCACCTCCAGTGTGCCGCCCCGCTCCCGCAGCCGCTTGAGCGCGGACAGCAGCACGTTCATGCCGGTGGAGTCGCAGAACTCCACGGCGGACATGTCGAGGACGACAAGCATGGTCTGGCTCTGCCCAAGCAGCCGGGTGAACTCGGCCTGCAGGCGAGGCGCGGTATATAGGTCGATTTCGCCAACGATGGTCACGACGGTGTGCCCGGCATGAGATCGAGTTGAGACTTTTAGCTCCACAGCGGGCACACTAGCGGCGTGAGAGCCGCTGGTCACGTTCTCTTGAACAACCCGAGTCGTCCGCCCTTTGTCCCCCGTTTCCGCCTCATGGAAACCCTGAGTGCGCGAAGCTTGACACTAAGCAACACCGGCTTGGCCGGAAAGGGGAGGAGACCCGGCGCCTCCCGTTCGTCGCTGCGCTACGTCAGTGGCGGCCGTTGAGTTACAAGGAACGGGCTCGAACGCATCCATGAACACCGACCTACCTGAGGACCTCCAGCGACAGCGGCTCCGGGAGCACCTGGAGACCATGATCACTCGTACCGACAAGGCCACCTCGTGGCGCGACGCGGCGAGTTCGCTGCAGAGCCTGGTGAACCACGAGGGATACGTTCCGATCAGGACCCGCCTGTCGATCGAGGACCTCGACTTTCTTGAGGGAGCGCGTGAAGAGCTCCTCGACTTCGCCACGCTCGGCGTCAGGCTGCTCGACCTGCACCAGCCGCGCGACGCGGGCGGCATCACCAGTGACGCGGCGCATCCGATCCTGCGCTGCCGCAGCTGCATGTGGCGCTGGCCGTGCCCGACGTTCCGGGCGATGGTGGAGTCCCTCGGCACCACCAGGAGGCTGACCTCCTGCCAGCACGTCGAGCCCGACACCGAGGGCGGCGAGTGCGCGCAGATGACCCTCATGGTCTCCGTGAGGCCCGAGGGTCCCGACGACCACGCCACGCCCGCGCCGACCACCAACGGCACCATCTCCAACGGCTCCAACGGTTCCAACGGTTCCAACGGCACCGGCGCGAACTGACCGTCCTCCGACCGTCCAGGCCGGGCCCTCCGTACGGCCCGACTCAGGCCAGCCCAGGCCGCCGAGGCGAGGCGGGACCGTCCGGACCGAGTCGCTCACACCGGGCCGCCAAGGTACACGGCCGCTCAGGCGGAGAGCGGCAGGCGGATCTCGAAGCGGCAGCCGGGGCCGGAGTTGACCACGCCGATCGCCCCCTCGTGGGCCTCGACGATGCCGCGCGCGATCGCCAGGCCGAGCCCCGCCCCGGCGCCGTCGGCGGTGGGGGTACGGGCCACCTCGCCACGGAAGGCGACGTCGAAGACGCGAGGCAGGTCGTCGGCCGGGATGCCCCCGCAGCAGTCGGCGACGGACAGGCGGGCGACGCCGTCCTCGGCCGAGGCGCGGACCACGACGGTGCCGTCGCCCGGGGTGTGCCTGATCGCGTTGACCACCAGGTTGCGCAGCGCCCGGGAGAGTTCGGCCGCGTCGGCCTGGACGGGGACCACCGGATCGGCCTCGCCGGTCAGCCGTACCCCCTTGTCCCTGGCCAGCTGTTCCACCCCGGCCAGCGCGTCGGCGACCAGGTCCCCGAGGCCGATCCGGCTGCGCGACAGGCGCAGTGTCCCCGCGTGGATCCTGGACAGCTCGAACAGGTCGTCGACCATGCCCGACAGCCGGTCCACCTCCAGGCGGATCTGCCGGTGGTAGCGGCCGACGGTCTCCGGATCGGCGACCACCCCGTCCTCCAGGGCCTCGGCCATGGCCCGCATGCCCGCCAGCGGGGTGCGAAGGTCGTGGCTCACCCAGGCGACGAGCTCGCGGCGGGCGCTCTCCAGGGCGCGCTCGCGCTCGTGGCCGAGCCGCAGCCGCCGGTAGGCCTGGTCCAGGCTCCCGGCGATCGTGCCGAGCTCCGCGGGCAGCCCTCCGGGGGGCGTGAACTCCCCCGAGGCCGGCACCGCGTGCACGGCGTCGACGAGCCTGCGGCTGGCCGCCACGACCCGGCGCGAGAGCACCGTCGCGACGCCCAGCCCGACCAGGCCGCCCACGACGACCACGCTGAGCACGATGTCCCTCGACGTACCCTCGATGATCATTTTCAGGGTGATGGCGACCACGCCGCCCACCGTCGCCACGACGGTCACCACGACCACCACCGCGAGCATCACGCCGATCGACCGCTCGCGCAGCAGCCGCATCGCGCCCAGCCCGGCCAGCGCGACCAGCAGGCCGAGCCCGGCGGTGACCGCGACGATCAGCAGGATCTCCGGGATCACGGCCCCACCAGCGGCTCGTAGCGGTAGCCGACGCCCCACACGGTGACGATGCGCCGGGGAACGGTCGGGTCGGGCTCGATCTTCTCGCGGAGGCGGCGGACGTGGACGGTCACCGTGGACGAGTCGCCGAAGGACCAGCCCCAGACCTGGTCGAGCAGGGCGGAGCGGCTGAAGGCCTGGCGGGGGTTGCGCATCATGTGGGCGAGGAGGTCGAACTCGCGGGCGGTCAGCATGATCTCGTCGCCACGGAGCCGTACCTCGTGGGCGCCGACGTCGACCGTCAGCTCGCCGTCCCTGAGCACGCCGGTACCGGCAGGCAGGGAGGTTCCGCGCGCCCGGCGCAGCACGGACTGCACGCGCAGGGCCAGCTCCCGGGGGCTGAAGGGCTTCGTGACGTAGTCGTCGGCGCCGGTCTCCAGGCCGACGACCCTGTCCAGCTCCTCGCCGAGCGCGGTCAGCATGATCACCGGAACCGGCCACCGCTCCCTGAGTTTCCTGCAGACCTGGAGCCCGTCCATCTTGGGGAGCATCAGGTCGAGCACCATCAGGTCGGGCGGGTTGGCCAGCGCGCGCCTGAGCGCCTCGGCGCCGTCTCCGACGCACTCGACCACGTGACCGTCGCGTTCCAGGTAACGGGCCACGACCTCGGCCACCATCGGATCGTCGTCGACCACCAGAATCCGCGCGCTCATGGTCCCCACGGTAGGCCCGCCGGGGGACGATCTCTAAGTCGTGTCACCGGTCCGTAAGGATCCGTAAGGACTGGATCGTTATGACCATCGTTATGATCAAGGCGCCCGCCGTTTCCCCGGCCGACGTACGGTGGATCGCATGAGTCGTATCGTGATGGGGGTGCTGGGCGTCCTGCTCGCGCTCTACGTGGTGTTCGGGTTCGTGCTGCCCGCCCTCCTCGGGCTGCTGAAGGCCGCGCTCGTGCTGGCGGTGCTGGCCTTCGTGGTCGTCGCCGCGGTCACCGCGATGGCCAAGCTCAAGAAGTGAACCTGCTGCTCGCCGTCCAGACCCTGGCGGTCTGGATGTTCGACGGCGGCGGTGTCCTGACGGCCGCCACCGTGGTCGGGCTGGGCGTGCTCCTGCTCGCCTGGGCGTTGCGCCCGGCACCCGTCACCTCCGGTACGAAGTCACGGTCGCCGCTGTCCCGGCGCGACCGGGCCAGGCGGACGATGTTCGTCCGGCAGCGCGATCCCGACGCGGCCGGGAGGTCCCGGCCCAGAGCACCCTCCGCGGGCCCGGCGCCCGCGTAACCTCCCGCGGCCTCTCGCGGCCCCGTGCCCCGCGCACGTGACCGGCGTCCCCCGCACGACCCACAGTGCCCCAGGGACACCCGGCCACCAAGCGCACGTGACCGGCACCCCCGCATGCACACGATTCACCGTGCCCCGGGACACCCGATCACCACGCGCACGTGACCGGCGTTCCCCGTACGACCACCGTGCCCCGGGGGGCGCCCGGCCACCGCGTGTCGCACGTACGCGTTCCCGAAAGACCTCCGCGGTTCGCGGGCGCCTTCTGTGCTGTCTCCATTCCGCTCAGAAGGGCCCTTCCATGTTCGACCCCGTCATCGCGTTCACCGCCGACCTCATCGCCGCGCTCGCCGAGCCGCTGGGCTCCACCGCGCCGGCGATCGTCGTGTTCACCGTCCTCGTCCGGCTCCTGCTGCTTCCGCTCGGTGTCATGCAGGCCAGGGGCGAGCGGGCCAGGATCCGCCTCGCGCCGGAGATCCAGAGGCTCAAGAAGCGTCACGGCCGCAACCCCGAACGGCTCCAGCGGGAGCTGGCCGCCCTCTACGCCAGGGAGAAGACCTCACCGCTGGCCGGGTGCCTGCCGTCCGTGGCGCAGATGCCGTTCCTCATGGTGACGTACCAGGTGTTCATCTCCTCGACGATCGCCGGGCAGGCCAACGCGCTCCTGACCCACGGGCTCCTCGGGGTGCCGCTCGGACAGCAGTTCGCGAGCACGGTGGCCGGATTCGGGCTGCTCAGCGGTCCGACCCTGGTCTTCGCCGGGCTCTTCCTGCTGCTCGTCGCCGTGGCGTGGATCGTGTCCCGCCGGACGCGGCGCACGATGAGCGACGACCTCCAGCCCGCCGCGCTGCGCCGGATCATGCCCCTGCTGCCGTACGGGACCGTCCTGGCCGCCGCGGTGCTGCCGCTGGCGGCGGGGATCTACCTTCTCGTCACGACGGCCTGGACGGCCGGGGAGAAGGCGGTGCTGCACCGCCCGGCGCTCGCCGGGGGGTGAGGTCGGGGGCGCTATCCGGGTCCATCGGTTCGACGCCCTTTCAACTCGCTTCAATGCCGGACGGGGAGCGCCGGTGTCTCGTGAACGTTTCACGTTCGCCGCGCGCCTCCTCGCCGGTGTGGCCAGGTCAGGCCCGTTCCGCGAGCCGGGGCCGGTGGAGGCGGCCTGCGCCGGGCGGGCGCCGGTGTGATACTTCCGGTGCCGTCCGGCCCGGCGGAGTGGTCGCACGTCTTCGCGGAAGCGGAAAACGCGTCTCGCCCCAGCCCCAGCCCGTGCCCCAATCCGGCTCCAGCTCCAGCTCCAGCTTCAGCCCCTGCCCCCAGCCCGTGCTCCAGGAGGAATGATGCGCAAGACCCTCACCCTGCTCGTCTCGGCCGTGCTGGCCACCGGCCTGGCGCTGTCGGTCGGCGCGGCGCCCGCGCAGGCCGAGACGCTCAGAAACGTCTACTACTACGACTGGGACTGCCACCGCGTCGGAAACCTCGGCATCCAGAGCGGCTGGTGGACCTCGTACCGATGCGTCCCGCAGTACGACAAATGGTTCCTCTACGCATAACGCACCGCGCAGCTACACATAACGCAACGCGTGACCGCTCGCCGGACAACCGGCTCCGGGGAAAGACCACGCCCCCGCCGGTCAGCCGGAGAGGTGCCCGGTCCTGTCCCGCCTCACCTGTCGTGAGGCGGGACAGGAACCGTCACCCGCATTCCCTGAGGGCGGGCTCGGGGGTGGAAACGTGGCCGTTACCTACCGTGTCGACCGCCGTGACCACCGCCCATACCGTGGTGACGTCCCCCTCGTGCCTGACACCCCACGTGGAGGCCAGATACTCGACGATTCCTAGGCCTCGCCCTCCCAGGGAGGAGAGCGCCGGGCGTCCCGCCCGCGGTTCGGTGGCGGCGCCACCGTCACTCACAGCGACCTCGACATGCTCCTCGGTCCAGCGCCATGACACTCTGATCTGCCCTGATGGCAACGGGTGGGCGTGACGCAGCGCATTGCTCAGCAGCTCGCTGACCACGAGCACCGCGTCATCGATGGCGGTCTCGTACACACCCCGTTCCTGCAGGTCAGAGCAGAGGCGTTGGCGTGCGACAGCGACGCTGGACGGTGCATACGGCAACAGAACGACGCTCGACGCACTCACCTCCCCGTATGCCTGTTCCCCCCTGAGGAACTCACCCCAGTACGACCGAAATGCCCCGTTACCTAGTCTTGGAAACCGCGCGCCAATTACAGCTTGTGCACATTCGACAATAGATCAGCGCATCCGTTACCGACTCGTTACCGGTTCGGCGTGTCGATCAGGTAAGGGCGCCCGGCGTGTCGGCGATACGAAGAGCCAACCTCATCCGGGTCCCGCCCGAGGGGCGCGGGTGCGCCGAGACCTCCCCTCCCTGGGCCCGCGCGAGGCTCCGCACGATGTAGAGACCGAGGCCGACCCCGCCGAACCTGCGACGGTCACCGCTCTCGGCCTGGACGAAGCGCTCGAAGACGCGCTCCCGGCTGGCGTGGGCGATGCCCACCCCCTCGTCGTCCACGACCAGCACCACCCTGTCGCCGTCCACCCACGCCTCGACCCTGATCAGGCCGCCGTCCGGTGAGTACTTGAAGGCGTTCTCCAGCAGCTGGGCCAGCAGGATGTCGGTGGCCAGCGCGTCGCCGGAGACCGGGGGCAGGTCGTCGGGGACGTCGACCTCGACCCGGTGCAGGTCAGACAGGACCGGCAGGCCCAGCGTGGCACCCCGTACCAGCTCGGCCAGGTCGAAGCTCTCGATCCTGAGCGTGAGCTCGCCCGCGCCCGCGCGCGAGCCCAGCAGCAGGTGGTCCATGAGCTGGCCGAGGGAGCGGGCCCGCTCGGCGATGGTGTGCACGGCGGCGCGGCGCTCGGTGTCGGCCATGCTGTCCCAGCGGCTGTCGAGCGTGCTGGCGAAACCCCGGACCACGGTGATCGGCGTGCGGAGCTCGTGGCTCGTGGTCGCGAGGAAGAGGTCCTTGGCCTCCTCCAGCTCCTTCGCGCGGGTGACGTCGCGGAAGTCGACCACGATCTCGCCCGTCTCCACGATCTCCGCGCAGAGCACGTCCAGCCAGGTGCCCGAGGGCAGCTGGATGCTGAGCTTGTCCCCCGGCCCGGGCAGCTGGAACGGCGGCGGCCCGCCGATCACCTCGGCGGCGTGGAAACCGGTCAGCTCGCTGGCGGCCGGGTTCCACTGGACGACCCGGCCCGTGCCGTCGAGGACCGCGATGCCGTCGGCGCTGGCGTCGAACACCGCCCGCTCGTGGGCGCGCTGCCGTACGGCCTCCTGGTAGGCCATGGCGTTGCCCACGGCGATGCCCGCGTGACCGGCGAGGAGCTCCAGCAGCTCCAGCTCCAGGTGGCCCGCCTTGCGCTTGGCGAACAGCGCGTACAGCGCGCCGTACGGCCGCCCGCCCATCGCCGCGAGGCCGAGCGCGATGGTGTGCAGGCCGGGCAGCCGCGACCAGATCAGCTCGTCCAGCCGGTCCTGGTCGCCGGTCTCCAGCAGGACGGTCCTGCCCTCGCGCAGCAGCTTGCCGACCAGGCTGGTACGGAGGTCGTCGGTGGAGTCGCGCATCGAGTCGGGAAGGTTGTGGCAGGCCACGAGACGGAGCCGGTCGCCCTCGATCAGCACGAACCCGCCCGCGTCGGCCCCGGTCAGGTCGGCGAGGCTGGCCGCGATCCGGTCGAGCACGGCGGGCAGCTCCAGCTCGGCGTTGATGTCGGCGACCACGTCGGTGAGCCTGCGGACGAGCTGGGCCCGGCGGGCGTTGCGGTCGTTGGCGGTCTCGTCGTCCTGGGCCAGGTGGTAGACGCTGACGTAGCCGAGGAGGTCGCCGTCCGGCGAGGAGAGCGCGCCGGTGTCGACCCGCACGTCGAGCAGGCTGCCGTCGCGGCGGAACCGCTTGGTCCTCAGCGAGACCTCGCCGCCGGTGCGGACCTTCTCCAGGACCGCGTTGTGCTCGGCCGTCAGCTCCTCGGGGACCACCGGCGCCCGGCGTCCGACGATCTCCTCCGCCGACCAGCCGAAAAGGCGCTCGGCGGCCGGATTCCAGGTGAGAACCGTCTGCTCGCGATCGATGGCGACGATCGCGTTGGGCGCCGCGGCGACGACCTCACGGCCGATGCCCTCGTCACTGTCGGCCCTGTAGTCCACCACACACCCATAGTGCCGTCTCAACCGGTCTGATCTTGGCACTTTCGTCCCGCACGTGTTGCCACTGGCCGGGCGATCCGTCCGATACTCTGCGGTCACCACACACCTGGATACGAAAGGGTGGGGCCATGTCATCCGGCGACATCGATGCATTGCTACGGGTGACCTCGCCCGACTACGTCGGCACGAGCCATCCCGACATCGCGTTCGGCACGCTCGACGGCCCGCTGGGGCGCCTGACCCTCGCGGTGACGGGCCGGGGTGTGGTGGCCTGCAGCTACGAGGACGAAAATATCGTCTTCGAGCGGATCAGCAGGGAGGTCGGCACGTTCATCGGTCCGGACGCCCGGCGGCTCGACCCGGTCCGCCGGGAGCTGGACGCCTACTTCTCCGCCAGGCTCCGCGCCTTCACGATCGCCGTCGACCTGCGCCTGGCCACCCAGTTCTCCAGGACCGTGCTGCAGATGATGCTCGCGGTGCCGTACGGGACGGTGACGACCTACCGCGAGATCGCCGAGCGGATCGGCAGGCCGAGGGCGCTGCGGGCGGTCGGCAACGCGCTGGGCAGCAACCCGGTGTGCGTCATCGTGCCGTGCCACCGGGTGGTCGAGAGCGAGGCCGTCCTCGGCGGGTACGCCGGAGGGTCGGCCGCCAAGGAACGCCTGCTGCGCATCGAGTCCACCGCCGTGGCCCGCGCCTGAACCGCCTTCGTACGGCTCGTACGGCCGTCAGGAGCGGCGCCGGAGCGCGCCGAGACCCAGGGTGACGAGACCCGCGACGAGGAACGCGCCGACGGAGGCGCTCATCCACGGCTGCGGGACGAAGCCGACCGCGTCGCGGGCGCCCTTCCAGAACGAGGTCCACCACGCGACCTCCGGGGCGACCGGCAGCGCGGCGAGCATCCACCAGGTCACGAAGCCCAGCACCCACGGGACCACCATGAGCGGGCGCGAGGGCGCGGTCTCCGAGGTGTCCCAGCGCCGGGCGCCGCCGAGCAGGAAGTAGTCGGCGGCGAGCACCGCGAACATCGGCACGAAGACCGCCCCGATGAGGCCGAGGAAACCGGTGTAGGTCCCGGCGTTGACGAAGATCGCGAGCAGGGTGACCAGCACGCCGACGGCCGCGGAGATGACCCGGCGGTCCAGCCGGGGCAGCAGGTTCTGCAGCGACATCGCGGTGGAGTAGACGTTCACGAACGACTGGTCGGTCTCGCGCAGCACCAGGATGCCGAAGAACAGCGGGCCGAGCGCGGCGGCGACGAACGGGTCCCAGACCTGGTCCGGGTCGTTGCCGACCAGCGCGAGCGCCGCGATGCCGAGGACGAGGCAGGCCACCTGGGCGATCGTGTAGCCGCCGACGACCCCGCCGAACGCGGCCCTGCCGGAACGGGAGAAGCGGGCGAAGTCCGCCGCGACCGGCACCCACGAGACCGACAGCGCGATCACGTAGTCGACCGAGGGGGCGAACGCCTCCCAGGACCCGCCGCCGATCGCCGGTCCCCGCTGGAACAGGGCGACCGTGAACCAGATCATCGAGATCACCACACCGGCGGTGACGTACCTGCGGAGCAGGCGGACCGCTCCCAGCGGCCGGATGGTCAGCGCGGTGGTGATCACCCCCGCGACGACCACCCAGACCGCGTAGGGCACCTCGATCCCGAAGGATCCGGCGATGGCCTGGGCGCCCTGGGCGATGACCCACAGCTCGAAGGCCCCCCAGCCCAGCATCTGGACGATGTTCAGCACGGTCGGCAGGTAGGAGAGCCTGGCCCCGAACAACCCGCGCAGCAGGACCATCGCCGGAGCGCCGGTCCGCTGCCCGGGAATCGCGGCCAGGCCGACCATCGCGGTGCCGATGACGCTGCCCACGACGGCGGCCAGGATCGCGGCCACGAAGCTCAGCGGCCGGTCGCCGAGCGGGTTGATCAGCGTGATCGCGCCGGAGAATCCGAGCAGGCTGACCCCCAGGTTGGCCCAGAGCGCGCCCTGGTCGAGCAGGCCGAGGGCCTTGGGAGGAGCCTCGCCGAGGGTGAGGGGCGCCTCGGGACCACCGGAGCTCTTGGAATCAACGGCGGCAGACGTCATCACGCACACTCCCTACGCCGGCATTACCCGGACAGGTTCATGCGGTCGGCGACAGCCGTAGTCGCCCTCTCAGCCTGGTTGCCCCAAGCTCCCGCGTTGGTTTGTACGCGAAGCCGGGATCACCCCAGCTCGCGCCCTCATGATGCACCATCCATCCGTGTTCGGCCAGTGCCGGGTCCGCGCGACCGCCTTCACCGGCCCCCAGCCCCTCAGGCACTCGGCCCCTCGGGCACCCGGCTCCTCAGGTGCTTGGCCCCTCAGGCGACGAACGGGGTCTGGCCGTTCTCGGCGACCATCGAACGCCCCGCGAAGTCCCAGGACTGCATGCCGCCGCCGACGTTGATCGCGTCCCAGCCGACGTGGTTGAGCCAGGCCGTGGCGTTCGCGGAACGGCCGCCGACCCGGCAGATCACGTAGACGGGCGTGTCCTTGGGCACCTCGTCGACCCGGGACTGCAGCTCGCCCAGCGGGATGTGGACGGCCCCCGGCGCGTGCCCGGCACGCCACTCGTCGTTCTCACGTACGTCGAGCAGGAACGCGTCATCCGGCACGGCCTGCGCCTCGACCTCAGGAACACTCATGCGCCCATTCTTCCAACCTCCCGCACCGGATGAGGCGCAAAGCCCCTCGGACGCCCTCATCCGGACTCTCAATTTCCCCTGATAGCAAGGTAATTCACCACAACTGACCAGCTGAACCTGCGAGGGCGGGGCGGGAAAACGGGGACGAGACGACAGCCTCAGGGCACGTCCCAGAAGGCGAGTTCGTGGGCCATCCCCTCGGCGAACAGCCTCCCCGCCCTGCCCGGATCGGGCGCCACCTCGTCGATCATCACCGCGATGCGCTCGGTCAGCTCGGCGAAGGCCGGGTGGGCGTAGGTGTCGACCCAGGCGCGGTAGCGGGGCTCGGCGGGCGGGTTCTCCGCCAGGATCCGGCCGAGCGTGGAGTACCCCCACATGCAGGGGTAGAGCGCGGCCAGGCCGTCGGCGTAGACGGCCGCGGAGTCGAGCAGGAAGGAGGTGTACGCCGCGCAGGCCGGTCCCTTCCTCGCCCCGCCGAGGTCGGCGCCGAACTCGGCCGACAGCGACCGGTGCAGGCTCAGCTCCTCGTGGAAGGTGGCGTGCGCCAGGTCCACCAGGTCGCCCAGATGCCCGTCCGGGGCCTGCCACGCGAGGCGCGAGAAGACCCGGACGTAGTCGAGCAGGAACAGGTAGTCCTGCTCCAGCCACGACCGGAACACCGGCTCGGGCAGGTCTCCTCGCGCGATGCCCGCCACCGTCGGGTGGACGAGCTGGGCCTCGACGAGCGGGCGGCCGATGGCGTGCAGTTCCTCAGAGACGCTCATGGGTCGGAGATTGTGTCAGGTGAGGGCGGCGGCGCCGAAGGAGACACCGAAGCGCTTGCACCAGATGGTGACGGACCTCAGGCTGTCGAGGTCGGCCCCGGCGGGAATGGCGTAGTTGGCGTTGCCCCGATTGCCCTTCAGCTCGCCGAGTTCGAGGTGCTCGCCGTCGTCCAGGTTGAACCACCCGGCGTTGCCCTTCTTGACGGGCTGGTCGCTGAGCCAGACCCGCAGGTCCGGGCCGTCGGAGGTGTTCAGGTCCTCGATCCGCAGGACTCGGCTCCCGTCGGGCAGCTCCAGCACCCTCGCCCTGCCCTCGGTCTCGTGCTCGTGGGAGACGAACGCGCCCGTGGCCAGGGTCTTCGGCTCCCGAGCGGGCTCGGGAGCCTCGGACGCCTCGGGCGCCTTTGAGGGCTCGGAGGGCCCGGGGGACGCGGGGGACGCGGTCACGGCGGGCAACGCCTCGTTCACCTCGACGGTGGTGAACAGGCGCCACGGCTGGAAGAGGTACAGCGCGACACCGAACGCGACGGCGCCCAACGCCAGGACGCCCCAGGTGACAGGGTGTCGGAGCAGCCTCTTGGTTCTCATCGGATACCTCCGGCGTGGAGACCCGCGGCGTCCGGCCACGGGAGGAAGGTCGAGCGCCTCGGTGCCGACGCTATCCGCGGCACCGTCCCCGATCGATTACGGAGTGCTTACGACCGCGGAGCGCTCGCGACGTAGGGTCGAACGATGACGACGATCGCTGAGGAAGTGCTCCTGCTCGCGTACGGCGAGAAAGAGGGCAGACAACTCATCGGCTCCTCGGAGCTGGACGCCGCGCTCGGCGGCGCGTTGCTGGCGGAGTTGACCGTCACCGGCCGGATCGACCTCGCGGACAAGAAGGTCACCGTTCTCGACGCGACCCCGGTCGGGGACGAGGAGCTCGACACCGCGCTGGCACGGATCGCGGCGGAGTCCAAGCCGCGCAAACCCGAGTGGTGGGTGCAGAGGCTCCAATCCGGCAAACTCCGCGGGCGCCTGCTGTCACGCCTGGCGGAGCGGGGCGTGCTGGACGAGGAGCGGCGCAAGGTCCTGGGGATCTTCCCGAGCACCCGCTACCCCGAGCGCGACCCGGGCATCGAGCTGGCGATCCGCGAGCGGATCCAGAGCGTGCTGTCCGGTGCCACCCCCGACGAGCGGGTCGCGGTGCTGATCGCGATCCTGCACGCGGCCAAGATCGACCGTAAGGCGTTCCCCGGCGCGAGCAAGGAGCGGATCAAGGAGATAACCGAGGGCGAGTGGGCCGGTAAGGCGGTCTCCCAGACCATCGCCGCCATCAACGCCGCCGTCATGACGGCCGTGCTGGCGGGAGCCGTCGCCGCCGCCGCCAGCTGAGACCCGGCCGGGACCCACGATCCGCCGGGACCCAGCGCGACGCGGGTTCCCCGGCCCACGAGCCGGGGAGGACCGCAGGCCAGGAAGGACCGCGGGCCGGGGAAGACCGTGGCCGGGAGGCGTTGACGTGGCCGTGCGGGCCCCGGCCCGAGAGGCTAAGAGGCCGGGGAGGACCTCACTTGCCGAGGGCGTCCCCGGGGACGGGCTTGTCCTGGGCCAGGGCCTCGAACATGCGCAGGGCTTTGGCCCGGTCCCACTTGACGACGGACTGGCCGTCGATGGTGGGCAGGGAGCCGATGGGCACGACCGTGGTGACCGGGTTGCCGCCCATGGCGAGGCCGAGGGAGAGCAGGTCGAAGGCGCCGGTCTCCTCACCGACGGACACCGAGTCGGCCGCGCTCAGCGCGAGCGGTACGGAGGTGAAGGGGTTGATCAGGACGCCGGGGCTGGCCGCCTTCTTCACCACCGCGGAGAAGAACTGGCGCTGGCGCTGGGTCCTGTCGAGGTCGGGAATCGCGCCGGTGGCGCGGGTGCGGACGTAGCCGAGGGCCGTCCCCCCGTCCATGGTCTGCAGGCCCTTCTTCAGGTTGATCCCGGCCTTGGGGTCCTTGATGGCCTGCTTGACGTTGATCTCGACCCCGCCGATGGCGTCGACGATGCCCACGAAGCCGCCGAAGCCGATCTCCATGTAGTGGTCGAGGCGCAGCCCGGTGACCTGCTCCACGGTCTTGGGGAGCAGCTTCTGGCCGCCCTCGAAGGCGTAGGCGGCGTTGAGCTTGTTGCTGCCGTGGCCGTCGATCGGCACGTACGAGTCGCGCGGGAGGCTGACCAGGGTCGGGCGGTCGTCGCCCTCGGGGATGTGCAGCAACATCATCGTGTCGGTCCTGCGGCCCACGGCCTTGCCCGTGGCGAGCTTCTTGCGCTGGGCCGCGGTCAGGCCCGCGCGGCTGTCGGAGCCGACCAGCAGCCAGTTGGTGCCGGGGGTGTCGGCGGGACGGCCCACGTAGTCGCTGAGCGCCTCGACCGTGGTCAGCCGCGAGTTGACCACGAAATACCCGCCGACGGCCAGGACGAGCAGCACGACGACCAGTCCGGCGAGGATCCGCGCGGCCAGCCTGCCGGGACGCTTCGGCCGCCAGCCGGTCGCGCGCGACGCGCTCCCGCCTCCCCGGCCGCCGGAGTCCCCGCGCGCGCTGCCGGGCGGGGGCGGGGGCGCGTTGAGTGGCTTGACCGGGCTGGAGCCCGACCTGGCCTTGCCGTAGACCCGCCCGCCGCGGGGAGGTGGCACCTCGTGCGACGCCTCCTCCGGGACGGGCGCCCCCCGGCGGGAGGACGCCGCCTGCCGGACGGGCGCCCCCGGGCCGCCAGGCGAGGGGTAGGCGGGCTGCCCTGCCGCTCTCGGCGGCACGGGCCCCGGCGTGGGCGATCGCAGCGCACGAGTGCGATCGTCGTCTTCGGGCCTGTCAGGCACGTCTTGTCCCGCCACTTCTTGATCTCATGGTGAAAACGTCATTATCGACGCTACGTCGTAGCTCGGGCGCACGCCGCCGGGTCCTCAAGGTTTCCCTATGTAAAAGTACTCAGGCAGGTTGTTAGCGACCAACAATGCGATCGTCGGCCGATCCGGAAACATCGACCCCCATCCGGATCGTTACGGTAGAGGACTACCTCTGCTCGAAAGGATGATCGTGTCCACTCCGGACCCGTGGAGTACCTGCCCGTGCGAACGCACGGGCACCACTGAACCGACCGGGAGAGCCGCCCGGTGAACACGGCTTTGGGCCTTCTGTCCATCCTCCTCCTCACCCTCGCCACCGGTTACTTCGTCGCCCAGGAGTTCGCCTTCGTCGCGGCGGACCGCGGCGTGCTGCGCGAGCAGGCCGACTCCGGCGACGCGGCCGCGGCACGGGCGCTGGAGGTGACGGGACGCCTGTCGTTCATGCTGTCCGGCGCGCAGCTCGGCATCACCGTGACCGCCCTGCTCGTCGGTTTCATCTCGGAACCCGCCATCGCCACGGTCGTACGCCCCTGGCTGGAGGCCGCGGGAGTGCCGAGGGGGGCCGTTCCGGGCATCGCCGTGGCGCTGGCCGTCGCGACCGCCACCGTCATCCAGATGGTCCTCGGCGAGCTGGCTCCCAAGAACCTCGGCATCGCCCGTCCCGAGCCCGTGGCGAAGTTCCTCGCCCGCTCGACGATGATCTACCTGCGGATCGCCGGGCCGGTCATCCGGCTGTTCGACTCCGCCGCCACCGGCCTGCTGCGCAAGGTCGGCGTGGAGCCCGTGGAGGAGATCGAGCACGGCGCCAGCCCCGAGGAGCTGTCCCGGATCATCTCCGAGTCCGCCACGGCGGGTGACCTGCCGCCGAGGCTGTCGGAGCTGCTGGGGCGCGCCCTGGAGTTCGGCGACCGCACCGCGGAGGACGTCATGGTGCCGCGCCCCCGCGTGGTGCTGCTGAGGGACGACCGGCCGATCTCCGACCTGGTCGAGGCCGTCCGCAGGCACGGCCACTCCCGCTACCCGGTGCTCTGCAACCAGAACGGCGACGACGTGGTCGGCGTCACCGGCGTCCGCGAGCTGCTCAGGTCGGGACTGACCGGCGGCACGCTGGAGGAGATCACCCGCCCCGCGCTCCTGGTGCCCACCTCGTCGCCGCTGCCCCTCGTCCTGGAGCGCATGCGGACCGCCCGTGACGACCTGGCGTGCGTCATCGACGAGTACGGCGGCCTGGCCGGCGTGGTCACCATCGAGGACCTCGCCGAGGAGCTCGTCGGCGAGCTCATCGACGAGAACGACCCGGAGCCCGCGGGGGTCGTCGTGGGCGAGGAGGGCACCTGGGACCTGCCGGGCACGCTCCGGCTGGACGAGATCGAGCGGGCCATCGGGCTGCAGCTCCCCGAGAGCGACGACTACGACACCGTCGCGGGCCTCGTGCTCGCCACCCTCGGCCGGATGGCCGAGCCCGGTGACCAGGTGACGGTCACGCTGACGTCGCGGAACGACCCCCTGGAGAACGACGGCGCCGACGAGAAGGAGGCGGTGCTCACGGTGCTCTCCGTGCACCGCAGGGTCCCCGAGTGGGTGCGGCTGTCGCTCAACGCGCCGCGGGACACCGATCCCGGGGACGCCCCGGAGACGAGAACCGAGGAAGAGGACGAACCGGCGATGACCGCGCCGCGGATGATCGAGCGTGGCCCCGAGATGCCCATGATCGAGCGGAGCGAGGCGAGGCGGCGATGAGCACCACCTCCGCCCTGCTGCTCGGTGTGGCCCTGCTGATCGGCAACGCGTTCTTCGTCGCCGCCGAGTTCGCGGTGATCTCGGCCCGCAGACACCGCCTGGAGGAGATGGCGGGCAGGGGAGGCCGGTTGACCCGGCTCGCCGCCCGCGCCGCCGTGCGCGGCGGCAGGGAGCTCTCCCTGATGCTGGCCGGGGCCCAGCTGGGCATCACGCTGTGCTCGCTCGGCCTGGGCATGGTGACGGAACCGGCCATCGAACACCTGCTGGAACCGGTGTTCGGCGCGGTCGGCCTGCCCGAGTCGCTGCGGGTCCCCATCTCGCTCGTGATCGCGCTGGCGCTCGTCACCTTCCTGCACATGGTGATCGGCGAGATGGCTCCCAAGTCGTGGGCGCTGACCCACCCGGAGACCGCGGCGATGGGGCTGGCCCTGCCGTTCCGCGGCTTCACCTGGCTCGTGCGGCCGGTGCTCGCCTCGCTCAACGGCCTGACGAACGCGATCCTGAGGCTGTTCGGGGTGGATCCCAAGGACGAGCTGGCCACCACCAGGACCCCGGTCCAGCTGGCGATGCTGGTCGGCGAGTCGGGCCGGATGGGCCTGCTCGACCGCGACGAGCACGACCTGCTCACCCGGGCCCTGCGGGTCCACCAGCAGCCGGTGGAGCGGCTGATGCTGCCCCTGGAGAAGACCACCTCGGTGCCCGCCGACGCGACGAGCGAGCAGATGCGCCAGGTCGCCGCGCGCGACGGGCACCTGCGCATGCTGGTCACCTCGGGCAGGCCGGGCGACGTCCTGGGCGTGGTGCACGTCAGGGACATCCTCGTCCGGCCGGAGGCGAGCCCCGCCGAGCTGGCCCGCCCGGTGCCGCGCCTGGACAAGGCCACCACGATCCCCGACGCGGTCTCCACGCTCCAGGACGCCCACGCGCACCTGGGCCTGGTCACCGACGGCGGCGGCGAGGTGGTCGGCATGGTGAGCCTCACGGACCTGCTCGGCGAGATCCTGGACGTACGGGTGCTCGCGACCCGCTAGCGGTCCCCGCGCTCCCTCCGGCCGCGCGCCCTCGGGCCGCGAGGCCGGAGGGCCGGTCGCGGGGCGCGGGAAACCGGTGGGAGCCGGTGAGATTGATCGCGTGATCGGCGGGAAGACGACACGGGCCGGGGAAAGATTCTTTCCCCGGCTCGTTTTCTCTGTCAGCGTAATCCGGCGTCGACAAACCCCTGCAAGCCATCCGAAAGTGATCAGCAAGCGCGATCGGGTAGAACCGGGAGGCATGTCATAGCGGGCCAAAAACCACAAGACCCATGCGTAACCCCTGAGACTTCTCTATAACGGAGCGAGCGACTACCTTGATCGATGATCGACTCGGCCCGGCACGAGACCTTACGGATGGCTCAGATGAATACGTGGTTTCCCAGGAAGCGACAAAACCCCGGTCGCGATGTTCGCGTAACCGGGGTGATGATCTTGTGGGCGAGGAGGGATTTGAACCCTCACGTCCTTTCGGACACACGGACCTGAACCGTGCGCGTCTGCCGTTCCGCCACCCGCCCTTGTTGGGTGCGGTCGAAACATTAGCACGAATCAGCCGGTACCCATGAACCCGGATACGATCCTCCTAGATGCGAAAGCGGAGCAGCTGGGTGCGAGAGAGCGAGGAACGAGCCAACGAGCCCCCAAGCGGCCGCGACCACATAGACGGAGGAGGGGAGGTACCCGGTGGGAGTCCTTCAGCGTTTCGAGCGGAGGCTCGAAGGCTTGGTTGAAGGGGCCTTTGCGCGGGCGTTCAAATCTGACCTTCAGCCGGTAGAGGTCGCCAGTGCGGTCCAACGGGAGATGGACGAGCGGGCGGCGATCGTCGCCCAGGGACGCACTCTCGTGCCCAACGACTTCGTGGTCGAGCTGTCCACGACCGACAACGAGCGGCTGGAGGTCTACTCCGACAGCATCAGCCACGAGCTGGCCAACCTCGCCAGGGAGTACGCCAAGGAACAGGGCTACTCCTTCGTGGGGCCGGTCAGGGTCCGCTTCGAGACGGCCGACGACCTCGCGGTCGGCCTGTTCCGCATTCGCTCGGGCGTGATCCGCGGCGCGACGGTCGAGCAGGACGAGATCCGCCAGCCGGTGAGCGACGTGCCCGCCGCGAAGTCCCACGCCTTCGGAGGCCGCCCCCGCCTGCTGGTGTCCACCCAGGACGACCCGCAGGGCCAGCGGTCCTTCGACCTGACAACCCCGGTGACCCTGCTCGGCAGGGGCACCGACTGTGATCTGCGGCTGGTCGACCCGGGTGTGTCCCGGCACCACGCCGAGCTGCGAGTGGAGGGTCCCCTGGTCGCGCTCGTCGACCTCGGCTCCACGAACGGCACCTTCGTCAACGGCCAGCCGGTTCGCCGGGTCGAGCTCCAGAACGGCACTCGCGTGACGCTGGGGCGAACGACTCTGGTTTTCCGGCGCGATTAAAGGTAAACAGACGGTCCATGTCCGAGCTCACGCTGCTGCTGATCCGGCTCGCCTTCCTCGCGGTGCTGTGGTTCTTCGTGATTGCCGCGGTCGGTGTGATCCGGACAGACTTGTTCGGATCACGCACGGCCGCCGCCGTCCCCGCGCGCAAGGCCCCCAAGCCGGTGAAGGCCCCGGCCAAATCCAAGAAGGGGGAACCACGGGAGATGGTCGTCACCGGTGGCCCCCTCCAAGGCACCACCATTACCCTCTCGGAGACGCCCATCACCATCGGCCGGGCGAACGACGCGACGCTGGTAGTCAGCGACGACTACGCCTCCAGCCGGCACGCCCGGCTCTTCCCCCAGGACGGTCAGTGGATCGTGGAAGATCTCGGCTCGACCAACGGCACGTATCTCGACCGCTCCAAAGTCACCCGTCCGACTCCGGTGCCGCTCGGTGTTCCGATCCGCATTGGTAAGACCGTCATCGAATTGCGCAAATGACCATCGCACTCCGTTACGCCGCCCGCTCCGACGTCGGCCTCCTCCGCGAAGGCAACGAGGACTCCGCCTACGCCAGCGGCCGCCTGCTCGCCGTCGCGGACGGCATGGGCGGCCACGCACACGGCGAGGTGGCCAGCTCGGTCGCCATCGCCGCGATGTCCTCACTCGACGCGGACGCCCAGGGAGGTGACCTGCTCAGCGCCATCGAGGCAGCGGTACGCGACGCCAACCGCAAACTGCACGAGATGGTGGGCCGCGATCCCAGCCTCAAGGGCATGGGCACCACCCTCACCGCCATGCTCTGGTCGGGGACCAGGGTCGCCCTGGTCCACGTCGGCGACTCGCGGGCCTACCTGCTGCGCGCCGGGGAGCTCTACCAGATCACGCACGACCACACCCTCGTGCAGTCACTGGTGGACGACGGCCGGATCACCCAGGACGAGGCCGCCACCCACCCCCAGCGGTCGATCCTGTTGCGGGCACTCGACGGCAGCGGCGAGGTCGACCCCGACCTGTCCCTGCGCGAGGCCCAGATCGGCGACCGCTACCTGCTCTGCTCCGACGGCCTGTCCGGGGTGGTGAGCGCGGAGACCCTGCACCACACGCTCTCCACGATCGAAGACCCGGACGGCGTGGTCCGCACCCTCATCGACCTGGCCAACCGGGGCGGTGGTCCCGACAACATCACCTGCGTCCTCGCCGACGTGCTGGAGGTGGACGAGACCTACGTGCCACGTACCGACGCGGCCGTGGTCGGCGCCGCCGGTTCCAGCATGCCGAGGTCACAGCCGCCGGACACCCCGGCGGGCCGCGCCAGCGCGGTCACCATGCCGCAACCCGTCATCTCCGACGACGACGACGTCGACGAGCCGATCATCAGGGCCGCGGCCCGACCGGCCAAACGCCGCCGCCTGTGGCCGCTTCTGGTCGTGGCGGGCGGCGTCGTCGTCATCGGGGGCGGCTTAGGCTGGTATTTCGGCGGGCAGTGGCTGGAGGACCAGTACTTCGTGGGTGCCAAGGGCAACGAGATCGTGGTCTTCCAGGGCGTGAAGACCAACCTCGGCCCCTTCGAGCTCTTCGACGTCGCCAAGAGCACCGCGGAATCGATCACCACCCTCGGCGCGTTCCAGCAGGGCCAGGTCCGCGACGGCATCCCCGTCCCCACCGTCGAGGCGGGCCTGAAGAAGATCGAAGAGCTGAAGACGTCCGCGGCCAAATCCGACGACCGGAAGGACGAACCGACCGCGTCCCCGAGCGCCTCCGCGTCCTCCGCGCCCGCCAGGGCTCCCGAACCCACAAGGTCACAGTAGACACATGAGCACCCCTAGCGCCGAGCCGGTCCCGCTCCCCGCCAAACGGCGGGTGGCCCAGTTGGCGATGCTCGCATTCGCGGTCGCCATCGTGATGCTGGCTTACGCCAACGTGGGGTTGGCCCTCGACAACCAGATCCCCGCGGGAATGGTCACCTACGGCCTCGGCCTGGGCGGCCTCATGCTCGCCGCCTACCTGGTGCTGGCGAAGTTCGCGCCGTGGGCCGATCCGCTGATCCTGCCGCTGGTGACGCTGGTCAACGGCATCGGGTTGGTGATCATCTATCGCCTTGAGGCGTCCGGCATGCCCGGGGCCTCGGCCACCAACCAGCTGCTGTGGACCGCCGTCGGGGTCGTGATGTTCTCGGTGACGCTGATCGTGCTGCGCGACCACCGCGCGCTGCAGCGTCTGACCTACACCATGGGCGCCGTCGGCCTGGTCCTGCTGGTCTCGCCGCTGCTGCCGTTCATCGGCCAGGAGATCAACGGCGCCCGCATCTGGATCGGCATCGGCGGCTTCACCCTCCAGCCCGCGGAGTTCACCAAGCTCGCCCTGGTCATCTTCTTCGCCGGTTACCTGGTCGCGAAGCGCGACGTGCTCGCCCTGGCCGGGCGGCGGCTGCTCTTCATCGACCTGCCCCGGGCCCGCGACCTGGGCCCGGTGCTCATCACGTGGGGCCTCAGCCTGGGCGTGCTGATCCTGCAGAAGGACCTCGGCTCCTCGCTGCTGATCTTCGGTACGTTCATCGCGATGCTCTACATCGCCACCCAGCGCACCTCGTGGGTGCTCATCGGCATCCTGCTCTTCGTCGGTGGAGCGGTCCTGGCGGGGCTGCTCTTCGACCACGTCGCGGCCCGTTTCGAGGTCTTCCTCGACCCGGAGAACCAGGCGCTGTACGACCGTGAGTTCGGCGGCAGCTTCCAGCTCATGCAGGGTCTGTTCGGCATGGGGCAGGGCGGCGTGCTCGGCACCGGGCTCGGCCAGGGACATCCCGACCTGATCCCGCTGGCCTTCTCCGACTTCATCTTCACCGCCGCGGGCGAGGAGCTCGGCCTGACCGGGCTGATGGCCCTGCTGATGGTCTACGCCCTGCTGGTGGAGCGCGGCCTGCGCACCTCGATCGCGGCCCGCGAGCCGTTCTCCAAGCTGCTGGCGGGCGGCCTGTCGTTCATCCTCGCCTGGCAGGTCTTCATCATCGTGGGCGGCGTGACCAACCTGATCCCGCTGACCGGCCTGGTCACCCCGTTCATGTCCCAGGGCGGATCGGCGCTGCTGGCCAACTGGATCCTCATCGCGCTGCTGGTACGCATGTCCGATACGGCGAGGAAGCCTCCGCCCCAGGCCATCCAGGACGAAGGAATGACGCAGGTGTTCCAGCGATGAACGGTCCTCTCAAGCGCGCCGCCCTTGCCTGCCTGCTCATGTTCGGCCTACTTATGATCAATGTGAACTACCTGCAGGCCGTGCGGGCGGAGGAGCTGCGCGACGACTCGCGCAACACCCGCAACTTCTTCGCGCGGTACGAGGTCGAGCGCGGCCGGATCACCGCGGGCGACAAGGTCCTCGCCGAGTCGATAGACACCGGCGACCCCGAGTTCCGCTTCCAGCGGCGCTACCCCGAGGGCAAGGTCTACGCGCCCATCACCGGGTTCTTCGCGCCCGAGAGCGAGCGCGACATCGAGCGGGCCGAGAACAGCCTCCTCGACGGGTCGAGCGCCGACCTGCTGATCCGGCGCAGCATCGACCTGTTCACCGCCAAGCAGACCAAGGGCGCCAACGTCGACCTGACGATCAACCCCCGGGCGCAGGAGGCGGCGTACAGGGCTCTGGGCGAGAGCGGCAAGAAGGGCGCGCTGGTCGCGATCGAGCCGAAGACCGGGGCGATCCTCGCCATGGTCTCGATCCCCACCTACGACCCCAACCCGCTGTCCAAGCCCAGCAAGGAAGAGGTCAACAAGGCCTACAACAAGCTGGACAAGGACGAGGACAAGCCACTGCTCAACCGGGCCATCGAGCGCACCTACCCGCCGGGCTCGACCTTCAAGGTGGTCACCACCGCCGCGTACCTGGAGAGCGACGACACCGTGGGCCCGGAGACCCAGGTCGACGCCCCGCAGCGGCTCGACCTGCCCAACACCACCGCCGACCTGCCCAACTACGGCGGCGCGGCGTGCGGCGCCGGGCGCGTGACGCTGTCGTTCGCGCTGGAGAAGTCCTGCAACACCCCGTTCGGCAAGATCGCGATGGATCTGGGCTACGACGCGCTGCGCGAGCAGGCGCTCAAGTTCGGCATCGGCGGCGACCCGATCGAGATCCCGCTGCCGGTCTGGGGCAGCAGCATCGGCCCCGAGGAGGACCAGGCGGCCCTCGCCCAGGCCTCGATCGGCCAGCGCAGCAACCAGATGACCCCGCTGCAGATGGCCATGATCGCCGCCGGTATCGCCAACAACGGCGTGGTCATGAAGCCGTACCTGGTGAACAAGATCGCGGATGCCGAGGGTGGCGAGGTCGAGAGCGCCGACCCCGACGAGCTGGACACCGCGATGAGCGAGGACAGCGCGCGCAAGCTCCAGGAGATGATGGTCAACGTCGTCAACAAGGGCACGGCGAGCGCGGCGCAGATCCCGGGGGTGACGGTCGGCGGCAAGACAGGCACCGCCGAGACCTCCGAGGGCCGCGACCCGCACGCGTGGTTCATCTCCTTCGCCCCCGCGGAGGACCCCAAGGTCGCCGTCGCGCTGATCGTCGAGTCCGGGAGCGCCGGTAGCGACGCCTCCGGTGGTCAGACCGCCGCCCCGATCGCCAAGAGCGTGATGGAAGCGGTGCTGGGTAGATGACCGCCGCGTTGCTCGGGGGCCGGTACCGCCCGCTGGGGCGGATCGCGTCGGGCGGCATGGGTGAGGTGTGGCGGGCCAAGGACGAGCTCCTCGGCCGCGAGGTCGCCGTGAAGCTGCTGCGCCCGCACGTGGCGGAGGATCCGGCCTTTCGCCTGCGGTTCCGCTCCGAGGCGCGCATCGCGGCCGGGCTGTCCGATCCCGGTATCGCGCAGGTCTTCGACTACGGCGAGGGTGACGGCGTCGCCTACCTGGTGATGGAGCTGGTGCCCGGACAGTCCCTGGCGGGCATCCTGGCCCGCGACGGCGCCCTGAGCCCGGAGATCACCCTCGACGTGGTCCGCCAGACCGCGATGGGCCTGCACGCCGCGCACCGCGCGGGGATCATCCACAGGGACATCAAGCCCGGGAACCTCCTGGTGACCGAGGCGGGCGTGATAAAGATCACAGACTTCGGCATCGCGAGGGCGCTGGAGGCCGTGCCGGTCACCCAGACGGGCATCCTGATGGGCACCGCGCAGTACGTCAGCCCCGAGCAGGCGTCGGGTCACCCGCTGACGCCCGCCACCGACATCTACTCGCTCGGGGTGGTCGCCTACGAGTGCCTGACCGGGCAGGCGCCGTTCCGCGCCGAGACACAGGTCGCGATCGCCCTCATGCACATCGGCGAGCCCCCGCCGCCGCTGCCACCGAATATCCCGCCCGCGGTCCGCGACCTGGTCATGGCGTGCCTGGCCAAGGACCCGCTGCGGCGCCCGGCCGGTGCCAGGGAGCTGTCGGAGCGGGCGGACATGCTGCTCGACGCGCTGACCGCCACCGGTGCCACCGGGCTCGGCATGCTGACCGATCCCGTGGGCTGGCGCGCGGAACCCGCGAGCGAGTGGCCCCAGGAGGTCACCTCCGCCCTGGCCGTCCCGCTCCGGCCCGAGTCCGGCCCGGGTTCGGGTGCGGGTGCGGGCTCCGGAGCGGGCGCGGGTTCGGGGTCGAGTTCCGGCGAGGGTTCCGGCGGGGGGCCGGGGTCCGGTCACGGCACGGGCGCCGGTGCGGGCGCGACCCCGCCGGGCGCCACCCCGGTACGCACCGGACGCCGCGGCCTGCGCAGGACGACGGTGATCGTCGCCACGGTCGCGGGGTGCGCCGCCGCGGTCGGGCTGGGCACCCTGGCGGTCCGCGAGCTGGCGAACCAGCCCGGTGACAGCGAGCCGGGAGAGCCGGTCGTACGGTCGAGCCCGGCCACCACGTCACCGACGGCCCGGCCGACCAGAAGCAAGCCGCCGACGAGCAGACCCCCGGTCTCGCCGACGAAGTCGGGCCGCCCCTCGGTCACGCCGTCGGCTACGGTAAGCACATCGGTCACGCCCACCGCAAGGCCGAGTACGTCGCCACCGCCCAGCCCCAGCCCGACGACTCCCACCCCGACACCAACCACCCCGACGGTGACACCGAGCCTCACGCCGAGCACAACTCCTGAACCCGGCGACACAGACCCGCCGAATGAGGAGACGTGATGCGGCAACGGGTCGATGATGGACACCGGTGGCCCAAGAGCTCACCGGCACCCAAGATGAACGGTAAGGGACAGTGCAGGAAATGACTCAGCCCCGACGCCTCGGCGATCGCTACGAGCTTGACGGCGTTGTCGGGCGTGGCGGCATGGCCGAGGTCTATCGCGCCCGAGACATCCGGCTGGATCGGATCGTCGCCATCAAGACCCTCCGCGCGGACCTGGCCAGGGACCACATCTTCCAGGCGCGCTTCCGCAGGGAGGCGCAGTCCGCCGCGTCGCTGAACCACCCGTCCATCGTCGCGGTCTACGACACCGGCGAGGACGTCTCCGAGGGTGCGCCGGTGCCCTACATCGTGATGGAGTACGTCGACGGCCGCACGCTGCGCGACCTGCTCCGGGCCGACCGGCGGCTGCTGCCCGAACGCGCCGCCGAGCTGGTCGACGGGATCCTGCGGGCGCTGGACTACAGCCACCGCGGCGGCATCGTCCACCGCGACATCAAGCCCGCGAACATCATGATCACTCGCAACGGCGACGTGAAGGTCATGGACTTCGGCATCGCCCGCGCGATGGCCGACTCGGCCGCGACCATGACGCAGACCGCCCAGGTGATCGGAACCGCCCAGTACCTCTCGCCGGAGCAGGCCAGGGGCGAGCGGGTCGACGCCCGCAGCGACCTCTACTCCACCGGCTGCGTGCTGTACGAGCTGCTGACCGGGCAGCCGCCGTTCACCGGTGACTCCCCCGTCGCGATCGCCTACCAGCACGTGCGCGAGGAGCCGATCCCGCCGTCGCAGATCGACCGCGACATCCCGCCGTGGGCCGACGCCATCGTGCTCAAGGCGATGGCCAAGGACCCCGCGCACCGCTACCAGAGCGCCGGGGACATGCGGGCCGACATCCAGCGGGCGATGTCCGGCATCCCGACGGACGCCCAGACGATGGCTCTGAGCACCAACAACAACTACGGCCCGGCCACCCGGACGATGCAGGCTCCCGGCCCCGGCGGCCCGGCCACCCAGCGCACCACCGCCGTCCCGGCGTACGAGTACGGCGAGGAGGGCGGCGGGCGCAGCGGCGGAGGCGGGCGGCGCCGTCAGCCGAGCGGCGGGAACACCGCGGTCAAGACCGCGGCGTGGATCCTCATCCCGCTGCTGGTCATCGGGGCCTTCATCGGCGTCGGCTACATGTTCCTCAGCTCGCCGGGCACCCCCACCACCTCGGACAAGGTGACGATCCCGGCGCTGGCCTCGCAGACCGAGGAGGCGGCGACCAAGACGCTGACCGACCTCGGGCTGAAGGTGAAGAAGGTCCAGGCGTACGACGAGGAGATCCCGAAGGGGTCGGTGATCGAGACCGATCCCGCGGCCGACACCGAGGTCGCGAAGAACGCCGAGATCACCCTCAGGATCTCCAGGGGCGTCGAGAAGGTCGAGGTGCCCCCGGTGCTCAACATGACCGCGGACGACGCCAAGAAGGCCCTTGAGGATGCCGGTTTCAAGGTCAGCCTGCAGACCAAGGCCTCCAGCCGCAAGCAGGGGATCGTCTTCGAGAGCGCGCCCGAGGCGGGCGCGAAGGCCAACAAGGGCAGCACCGTCCGGATCTACGTCCCCAAGGAGGCGGTGGAGGTCCCGGGCGTGGCGAACCTCACGGTCGGGGACGCCAAGAACGCGCTCAAGGAGGCGGGCTTCAAGTGGAAGATCTCCCTGCAGCCGAGTGACCTGCCCAAGGACACCGTGCTGAGCCAGTCTCCCGAGGCGGGTGGCAAGTATCCCCCGGGGACGACGATCACGCTGGTCGTGTCGAGCGGGGCGCCGCCCGAGCCGACCGAGCAGCCGACCTTCCCCGAGGAGCAGCCGACCGTTCCCGATGAGCAGCCGCAGGAGACCTTCCCCGAGGAGACCGACGACGGCACGATCTTCAATGAGGCGCCCGGCGACGGGACCTGACCTGAGCACCTGACGAAGGCCCTCGCGACCACGCGGGGGCCTTCCTCGTTTCCGGGGACGCCCGCGCCGTACGGCCTGTACGGCCCGCGCGGCGTCGTCACGCGGTTTCCCGTCGAGAGACCCGGCGGGCGGGAGGCCCGGAATCTCCGGAAAACGGGAAGACCCGGAACCTCTGGCAGGCGGGGAGGTCCGGAAACGGGGAAGAGCCCTTCCGCCACTCGGGGGCGATGGCGGAAGGACTCTCACTGGTCAATCGCCCAGGACGGGCCCCGCGTTACAACAATCTTTCGAGCCAGTTTCCGAGCAGCCGGTGACCGTGTTCCGAGATCACCGATTCGGGGTGGAACTGCACGCCCTCGACGGGGGCCGTACGGTGGCGCAGGCCCATGATCACGCCGTCCCCGGTGGTCGCGGTGACCTTGAGGATCCCGGGGACCGTTCCGGGCAGGACCGCCAGCGAGTGGTAGCGCGTCATGGTCACCGGTGACGGCAGGCCGGCGAAGACGCCCTGCCCGTCGTGCTCGATCGCGCTGGTACGGCCGTGCACGAGTTCGGGTGCCCGCCCCACGGTCGCCCCGTGGGCGATGGCGATGGCCTGGTGCCCCAGGCAGACGCCGAGCAGGGGGATGCCGTGGGCCTCGCAGTGGCCGACGAGCGGGACGCTCACCCCCGCGTCCTCCGGGGTGCCGGGGCCGGGGCTGATCAGGACCCCGTCGAAGCCCCGGGTGTCCTCGACCGCGACCCGGTCGCGCGGGCGAACGTCACAGGTGGCGCCGAGCTCGCGGAGGTACTGGACGATGGTGTGGACGAAGCTGTCGTGGTTGTCGACGACGAGGACACGGCTCATCGGCCCACGACGGCCGGGTCGAGGGAGATGCGGGGTTCGATCCAGGGGAACACGACGTACCAGAGTACGGCGACGCCCAGCCCGGCCAGCACCAGGGCGGTGAACAGCCTGGTCGCGAGGTTTCCGGGAAGCATCCGCCAGATCCAGCCGTACACGGGAGCCTTCCTATCGATCGAGGTGGTTCTCACGCCTTTCCAGCTCACCGGAGACGATGAGCCGCTGGGCGGCCGAGTACTCCGGGTGGCAGGTGGACAGGGTGATCAGTGCTCTGACCGGCTCGCGGCCCGGCCGTCCGGGGACCGGGGCGACGACGCCGATCTCGGTGGGGTCGACGACGCGCTTGCCGGTGACGCGGTAGGTGTAGCGGGCCTCGCGGGTGTCGACCAGGATGTGATCGCCCCGGCGGAGCTCGTCGATGCGGTTGAAGGGAGCGGCATAGGTCGTCCGATGACCCGAAAGTACGAAATTACCGATTTTTCCTGGCATGGCGGTGCCGGGGTAGTGCCCCGGGCCCATCCGCAGCCGATCCCGGTCGACCCCCTCCACGACGGCGTACCGATAGTCGTCACCGAGCCTGGGGATCGTCAGCATCGCCACCGCCCCGCCCAGCCGGACCGGCCCTTCCTGCCGATCTCCGGCCCTCCCGTCCGGCGGGATCTCCTCCAGGAGCTCCCTCCGCAGTAGCGTCTGCTGCCCGGCGGTGTAGGAGCCGGTGCCCCACATCAGGTAGGCGCAGAAGAGAAGGACGACCAGCCCCGCGGTGAGGCTCAGGTCGCCCAGAACCCTCAGCGCCGCTCTCATGGGGGCAGGGTAGTGACGTAAAAGGCCTTCGCGGCGGGCCGGAACACGGGCCCGGCATAACATTTGCCACAGGATGGTGCCCCGCGGAATCGCCACGGTCCACCTGCGCCGACTATCCTTACACGGAACTTCACCCACTAGCGACTACGCTAATCGATACGGCCTGCGCACGATCCAGATCGCGCAGGGTTGACGCAGGAGAAGAACCCCGTGCCCAAGCCCAAGACTCGTAAGAAGCCGGTCTACACCCCGCCGACGACGACACAGCAGGTCAAGGTCAGCCCACGCTGGCTGGCGCCGGTCATGGTGACCTGCTGGATCGTCGGCATCCTGTGGATCGCCGTCTACTACGTGGCGCCCACCGCGCCTCTTCTCGGCGACCTCCAGAACTGGAACCTGCTGGTCGGGTTCGCGTTCATCATCCTCGGGGTGGTCCTGTCCACCCGGTGGCGCTAGCTTTTCCACAGGCATTATCCACACCCTGGGGAAGCATCAGGGTGTGGATCAACCGTAGATCCCGAGTTCGGCCTGGACGGCGAACGGCGGCAGCCCCAGCACGAGCGCGACCAGGACGATCAGCACCGCCGCGCAGCCTCCCCACTGGATTGCGCTGCGGTTCCTGGTGGGGGCGAAGGCGAAGATCACGGCGACCAGGGCGCCGGTGACCAGGCCGCCGAGGTGTCCCTGCCAGCTGATGCCGGGGACCACGAAGGTGATCAGGGCATTGGCGCCGATCAGCCAGAGCACGCCCTGGGCGTTGTAGCCGAGCTTCTTGGCGAGCACGAACAGCGCGCCGAACATGCCGTAGATCGCGCCCGAGGCGCCGACCGCGGCGATGCCGAACAGGTAGATCGCGACGGACCCGCCGAGCGCGGCGAGGAGATACAGCGTCAGGAACCTGGCCGACCCGAGGCGCCGCTCCAGCTCGGGGCCGATGGCGTAGAGCGCCCACATGTTGAACACGATGTGGGTCAGGGCCCAGCTGGAGCCGCCCAGCGGCTGGTGGAGGAAGGCGCCGGTGATGAGGCGCCACCACTCGCCGTGATAGCCGACCTCGTAGGCGTTCATCGTGAAGTTGGCCAGCACCCAGTTGGTGTTCACGGTCTCGACGGCGTACGCCAGAACGTTGACGATCAGCAGCGCCCAGGTGACCCGGGGCGTGGTGACCGCCCGGCCGCCGAACACGGACTGCGCCTGCCGCACGCCCCGGTTGCCCTCGGCCACGCACTCGGGGCACTGGAAGCCCACCGAGGCGTCGCGCATGCAGTCGGGGCAGATGGGACGGTCGCAGCGCTGGCAGCGGACGTAGGTCTCACGTCCCGGATGCCGGTAGCAGGTGGGGACAACGGTGTCGGGCTCGTTGGACGGCTGGGTGGTCATGTGTGTGGCTGGCCCCTTCGAGCGTGCTGTTATCCACAGACTGCCAGCCTATTCACGATCCCGAGCGCCCGTACACCCGCGAATGGCGGCCTCCGGGAGAGGCCGCCTGCGGGAGGTCAGCTCTGGAGGCGCTCGATGGTCACCGACTCCAGGACCACGGGCTCCGTGGGACGGTCACGGGCGTCGGTGTCGGTCTTGGCGATGGCGTCGATGACGTCCTGACCCTCGACCACCTCGCCGAAGATGGTGTGCTTGCCGTTCAGGTGCGGCGTGGGCACCACCGTGACGAAGAACTGCGAGCCGTTGGTGCCTCGGCCCGCCTGGATGCCGGCGTTGGCCATGGCGAGGAGGTACGGGCGGTTGAAGTAGAGGTCCGGGTGGATCTCGTCGTCGAACTTGTAGCCGGGGCCGCCGACGCCCTGGCCCAGCGGGTCGCCACCCTGGATCATGAATCCCGCGATGACCCGGTGGAAGACCGTGCCGTCGTACAGCTTGGCGTTGGACTTCTGGCCGGTCTCCGGGTGCACCCACTCGCGGGTGCCCTCGGCGAGCTCGACGAAGTTTCTCACGGTCTTGGGCGCGTGATCCGGGAAGAGCTGGACCTTCACGCTACCGCGGTTGGTGTTGAGGTTCGCGATCAACTTCTCAGCCATGATCGGACTGCCCCCTTCAGGTCGTAGGCAATACCTGTGCAACGTATTGCTTTTGTGGCACTTTGACGATTTCGGCCGTAGCCGCATCCCCAAGCATCCTCCCACGGGCCGTCATGATTGAGCCGCCTTCGAGCGGGAAGGGGTGGCGACGGGGCCCCAACGAATGGGGAGGTTGTTGTGCCTCTAGCACTGTTTGGAAAGCGCCACATGAAGATCGTGGCTCCGGAAAGGCGGCTGCGCCACGTTAAGGCTCAGGCCGTCCGAGCCGCGGATCGGGTCGGCCCGATGGCCAGCCAGGCCCGTGACGCGGCCAGTCATCACGCACACGACGTGGCCGTCCAGGCTCGCGACGTAGCCGGTCACGCCCGTGAGATGGCCGGCCAGGCCCGTGAAGTGGCCGGTCAGGCTCGCGACGTGGCCGGTCAGGCTCGCGACGTGGCCAGTGAGAAGATCATCGTGGCACGTGGGTGGGCGGCACCGAGGCTTGACGCCGCCGCGCACTCGATCGAGGAGCAGCTCGCGCCGAAACTCAGCGCCGCGCTGTCCCAGGCCGCCGCGAGGATCGATCCCACTCCCGCGAAGTCCAGGAAGACGCCGATGCTCCTGCTGTTCGCGGGCGTCGCGATCGCGGCCGCGGGCTACGTCCTGTACCGCAGGAACGCCGACCAGTGGGCGGACACGCTGAAGGAGAGCGCCTCCGACGCGTCCCAGTGGGTGGGTCACAAGACGGAGGCGGTGGCCGGGAAGGTCTCCGGCGCGGCGGAGGACGCCGCGACGAAGGCCGACGAGATCGGCGCCAACGCCGACGCCAGGGCGGAGCACACGTCGACGTCGCACACGTCGCACACGCCCAAGAGACACCCCTAGGGTCCGGAGCGCGCCGATCGGGCTTTAGGCTCCTGGGTTTCGGTCAGGTCAGGCGGACACGGCGTACGGTGCCGTGCGTGGGTACGGCCCGCACCTTCGCGAAGGTGCGGGCCGTACCCACGCCCGTCGGCACTCCCGTACGGCGACCCGTTGACCGATCCCCAAGCGCTTGTTAGAACGTGTTCCTCGGACACAAGGAGCACCGATGACGCTGTCGCCCCTCGACGACCATCCCGTACACCAGTCGCCCGAGGTGATGCGGCACGTCACGACGTCGGACCGCAACTTCTACGACCGGTACTACTTCAACTGCCACGCCGGATCCGACGAGCTGATGCTCATCGCCGGTCTCGGCCAGTATCCCAACCTCGGGGTCACCGACGCGTTCGCCTGCGTGCGCCACCGGAACCTGCACCGCGTGGTCCGGGCCTCCCGGGAGCTCGGCGACGACCGGATGGACACGAGGGTCGGCCCGTTCAGGGTCGAGGTGATCGAGGGGCTACGGCGGCTGCGGGTGGTGCTCGACCCCACGGAGCACGGCCTGTCCTTCGACCTCACCTGGGAGGGCACCGTACCGGCCACGCTGGAACCCCGGCACTTCCTGCGCCGGCAGGAGCGCGTGGTGTTCGACTCCTCCCGGATGGCCCAGACCGGCCGGTGGACCGGGCACATCCTGATCGGCGACGAGCGCGTCGAGGTCACCCCCGACCGCTGGCAGGGCGCCCGCGACCGCTCGTGGGGCATCCGGCCGGTCGGCGAACCCGAGCCCCCGGGCATCCAGGCACGCGACACGGGCACGTTCTACTGGCTCTACGCGCCCGTCCAGTTCGACGACCACGCCATCCTCTGCATCGTCCAGGAGGACGAGAAGGGCCGCCGGGTGCTGGAGGAGGCGGTGCGCGTGTGGGGTTTCGGGTCCCCCAGGGAGGGCGAGGAGGAGTATCTCGGCCGTCCCGAGTACCGTCCGGCGTACGTGGACGGTACCCGGGAGGTGCGCGAGGCGACGATCTCCTTCTCCCCGCCGGGTGGAAAGCCCTTCGACCTGCGCTGCACCCCGATTCTCCCGGTGCACCTGATGGTGGGCACCGGATATGGCCTGGAATCGGATTGGAAGCACGGCATGTACCAGGGTCCCCACCCGGTGGTCCAGGGCGTCACCCACACGCTGCCCGAGGACGCCGCCAAGATGTGGGGCATGGTCGACGCGGTCGGCCGCTTCGAGTACGACGGCCGGATCGGCTACGGCCTGTACGAATACTGGGCCCTTGGCCCGCACCCGTCCTTCCCCGAGGGCTGATCCCCGCCCGGGACCCGCCACTCCGGCCCCGGCCCCCGTACGGCGCGGACTCCCGAACCGGTCCCGCGTGGTCGTCCCCGGTGGTCCGTGGTCCTGGGCTCACCGGGATCTTCGCGCGGGTTTCCCGGTTCGCGGCTTTCCCGGATCACCTCCGAGCCGCCCGTGAGCGGCTGCGAACCGGCCGGGGTCATTCCCGCACGGATACCCCGGCCGGTTCGCAGGTCTTTTCCGGGGACGCTCCTCGGCTCTCCGGGGCCGTCCCCGCGAGGTCACTCCTCGTCGGCCTTCTGGACGCAGGTGACGACGGGCGTGCCGCCCTCCGCGAGCTCGCCCCTCACCATGACCCGGGTGGCCGCGGCCCCCTCGGGAGCGGACACGGCCGCGGAGAGCGTGGCCACCTCCCCGGGCTTCGGAGTCCCTTCGGGATGGGGCTGCGCGACCATGGCCTTGATCTCCTTGGGCGGGACGGGAGGCTCCGCGTCCGGCCTCACCGCCCGGAGGTCCTCGGTGACCGTGACGTGGCCCGCCTCGGTCTTCCCGAAGGTCTTCCCGCCCGCACCGGCCTGTCCTGGCGGCAGGGCGGGAAGGGCGGGGAGGGCGGGGAGGGCGGGCACCGCGAGAGTGGCTCCGTTCTTCTCCAGCTCCTTGCGTTCGGCCTCGGTGAGCGCGCGCGTCGTCAGGGTGATCTGGCCGCCGCCCTCGCAGCCGACGACCACCACGCCGTCCTTGGGAAGGGGGGCGGGAGTGGGTGTGTCGGCGCTGGCGGCCCCGGTCAGCGTGGCCATCAGAGCCCCCGCGGTCACCACGGCGGCGGCGAGCATGCGAATACGCATGGGTTCTCCTTGTCAGGGTCAGACGAATCGGCAGGCGGGCCGGTGGGCGGTTCTGCGGATCACAGGCTGCCGCCCGTTGCCTGAACCCAGGCTGAAGGCGCCGGAAATCGTCTTCAGGTTGGCTTTAGGCGCGGTACGGCACGCTGGACGGCATGCGCGTGCTGCTGGTTGAGGACGAGAAGCGCCTGGCCCACCTTTTGAAGGAGGGGCTGGCAGGCGAGGGGTTCGCCGTCGACGTCGCGTACGACGGACGCGACGGGCTGTGGATGGCGACCGAGAACCCGTACGACGTGATCGTGCTCGACGTCATGCTGCCCCGGATGAACGGCTACACCGTCTGCGCCAAGCTCCGCGACGCGGAGAACTGGACGCCGATCCTGATGCTGACCGCCAAGGACGGGGTGCACGACGAGGCCGAGGCCCTGGACACGGGCGCGGACGACTTCCTGTCCAAGCCGTTCTCGTACGTGGTGCTGCTGGCCCGGCTGCGCGCGCTGGTACGCAGGGGCGGCGGGGCGAGGCCGGTGTCCATCGTGGTCGGCGACCTGACCGTCGATCCGGCGGGGCTCCGCTGCCGCCGGGGTGAGGTGGAGATCGCCCTCACGCCCAAGGAGTTCGCGGTCCTGCACGGCCTGGCGCGCAGGCAGGGCGAGGTGGTCTCCAAGAGCGAGTTGCTGGCCCAGGCGTGGGACTTCTCCTACGACGGCGACCCGAACATCGTCGAGGTCTACGTCAGCGCGCTGCGCCGCAAGATCGATTCTCCGTTCGGCCGCTCGTCACTGGTGACCGTGCGCGGCGCCGGCTACCGGTTGGAGGCCTGAGATGGCGTCGCGCCTTTCAGTACGGCTGCGGGCGACCCTCGCGGCCACCGCCATCGTCGCGGTCGCGCTGGGTGTGGCGTCGGCGGTGCTCGTCGGTGTGCTGACGGGAAGCCTGACGCGGAGCGCCTCCGACGAGGCCGCCCGCCGTGCCGGCGCGACCGCCGACGTGCTCGCGGGCGGCACGGTGATGCTCGACGTCCCGACGACCGGCGTCCCGACGACCGGCGTCCCGACGACCGGCGTCGCGTCGGCGGGCGGCCTGGAGGCCACCACGGCGACGGCCGCCGCTCCGTCGGTCACCGTGGTGACCGTCACCGGACCGCGGAGCGGTACCGTCCGGTACTCGGAGCCCGCCGTCCTCGACCCCGACGTCAAGATCTTCACGCGCCCCGTGTGGTCGGCCTCGACGCTCCCCGCTCCGGCTCCGCCCATCGGCCCGTCTTTTGACAGCTCGTCGTCCATCGGTCCGTCTTCCGGCGATCCGTCGTCCACCGGTCCGTCGTTCGGCGGGAAGGCCGAGGCGTCACCCTCGGTGGTAGCCATGAAGGGTGTGGCGGCCTCGCAACCGGCCGAGCTGGCGCGATGGGCGCCGGGCGACTCCTTCGCCCTGGCCACGATGCCCGTGAACACCGCGAACGGCACGCTGTTCGTACAGGCCAGGGCCTCGCTGGAGCCCACGGGGGACGCCCTGGAGTCCCTGCGCGGCCTGCTGCTTCCCGGCATTCCCGCGCTGCTCCTGCTGGTCGCGGCCCTGACCTGGCTCGCCGTCGGCCGGGCACTGGCACCGGTCTCGGCGATCCGTGCCGAGATGGCCGACATCACCGCCAGCGACCTGCACCGGCGGGTCCCCGTACCGAGGTCGCGCGACGAGATCGCCCGCCTCGCCGAGACCATGAACCGCACGCTCGACCGCCTGGAACTGGCCGTCAGCCGACACAAGCGCTTCGTCGCCGACGCGGCCCACGAGCTCCGCAGCCCGCTGGCCATCCTGCGGACCCGCCTGGAGCTGGCCCGGCCGGGGCCGCTGGCGGCCGAGGCGCTGACCGACGTGGAACGGATCCAGGCGCTCACCTCCGACCTCCTCCTGCTCGCCCGCCTGGACGCCGGTGAGCCCATCTGCCACGAGGAGGTGGACCTCGGCCAGGTGACCGCCGAGGAGGCGGCCAGGTCGCGGCCCAGGCCGGAGATCAAGGTCACGCTGGAGGTGGCGGCCGACACCGTGGTCCTCGGCTCCGCCGGGCAGCTGCGCCGCCTGGTGGCCAACCTGGTCGACAACGCCGTACGTCACGCGAGTTCCACGGTCACCGTCCGGCTGGCCGTGGAGGATGGCGAGGCGGTGCTCGACGTGCGCGACGACGGGCCGGGCATTCCCGCCGAGCACCACGAGGCGGTCTTCGACCGCTTCACCCGGCTGGACGAGGCCAGGGACAGGGACGCGGGCGGTGCGGGTCTCGGGCTGGCCATCGCGAGGGACATCGCGGTACGGCACGGTGGCGGCCTGCGTGTCGCGGGGAAAGATCGCGAAGCCTGGCTACAGGCCCGTTTTCCTGTGATATGAACCACACACGTGATCAATCACGGAGCCCTTCACTCCCCAGGAGGCCCGCCATGCCCGCCCCCACCCGTCGCTTAATGATCTTCCGAGGTCTCGCGGGCGGCGCCGCCGCCGTGATCGCGTCGGCCACCGCATGGGTACGCCCCGCCCAGGCCTCCGAGGAGACCGAGGAGGCCGCCGGTCCCGTACTCGCCAAGACCACGAGCATCCCCGTCGGCGGCGGCCGGATCATCAAGGGCACGTGGGTGGTGACCCAGCCGGTGAAGGGCACGTTCCGTGCCTTCAGCGCGAAGTGCACGCACCAGGGCTGCCCGGTCTCCACCATTCGCGGCGGGACCATCAACTGCGCCTGTCATGGCAGCAAGTTCCGGATCGCCGACGGCTCGGTGGCCAAGGGCCCGGCCAAGCGACCGCTGGCCCGCAAGAAGATCAAGGTCTCCAAGGGCGTCATCCGGCTGAGCTGATCGACCGGCACTCACCCGGATCCCGCGCATCCCCCACGGCCCCCGATCGGAACCCGCCGCGCGGACAGGGTGCTGTCGCTCCAGCCCGGCGTCCCACCTGCCGGAGGCCGGGCGACGGCGATCACCGGCGGTAGGTAGGGCCCGCGCATGACACATGCGCGGGCCCTACACGTCAGCCGTGGGTTCCGACCTTGCAGCGGTCCGTACCGATGACGTCCTCGCAGAGCGACATGCCGATGACGTCACCGCTGAACGTCCTGTTTCCGCAGCCGCCCTGCGACCCGTTGGCGTCACCCACCTTCTGCGGTCCGGTCGTCCCTCGCACTATGAAATTCGCGTACACGCCGTTTCCATCGTTCTCCATATCGCAGACTTCGACCCATCGGTGGTCCGAGCCGATGGTGGCGTAGTCGCTCTCATCGAAAATTCTCAGCGAATGCGCCTGGGCCGGCATCGCCGAGGCGAGCACAAGCGCACCCATTCCAGCGAGTACCGACAGCGTCTTCAGAGGTGCTCGCAGGGGATTCACCGATCTCATCTTCTACTCCCTTGGTCGACAGAGCGCTTGGGCTGGCCATCCGTCCCGGCTCGTCACGAACTAAAGAATGATGGAAGCG
Organism: Streptosporangium sp. H13245; assembly: GCF_055690525.1. Lineage (NCBI taxonomy): Bacteria > Bacillati > Actinomycetota > Actinomycetes > Streptosporangiales > Streptosporangiaceae > Streptosporangium > Streptosporangium sp. H13245. Next base: position 545,220 of record NZ_JBSZKT010000001.1, read on the forward strand.
GAGAGGAAATCCTTGTCTGACCGTGCCATGTAATTGACCGCCCGTGCCATCTACGGCACCCACCGGGCCACTGCCTCAGGCAGTGCGGAAAACGTGACCGGAACGTGCGGGTCAGAGAAACCCCGGGGGACGGCGGCGTGGATCGACCGCGCCCGAAGGGGTGATCGCATCATGACGGCGACCTCGCGGGCATGCTCGGCGTACGCGGGTCTCGGGCGACAGCGGAACGGCCGTTGGGCCGGTGGCCGCCCCGAGTGGAACCACGCGGCCGAGGTTTCGTCCTGGCCGGCGTGAATCGCCTGGGTCCTACTCATCACCGAGCGGGTACGTGACGCGAGATTGATGACGACAAGGAAGCGCACGAGAGGAAAACCCCAGGTGATGGTGGGGGTAGGCAGTTCCGCCCCCACCGTCGGCGACGGTTTCACGTGAATCAATGCGCTTCGCACGGCGGGGCGGAAAGGTCACTCCGGCTCGCGCCCACCGGAGAGGGAGAGGGAATATTCGGATGCGCCCGCCCAGGGGGCGGCGAAAGAATACGCGGTGCGGTGGATCCGGTGATCCGCCCGCTCGTCCGTCCGTCCGGCGGCCCGGATACTCGACGGTTCGGTGGGTCCGCGGTCCGGCCACGAGGCCCGGTCCGTGGAGCCCCATGGGAAGGATGTGAGACCGATGAGTGACATCGTCGTGCGCCCCTACGGTGGCGCCGCCGACCTGCGCAGGATGCAGGACCTCGTACGGGCGACCTGGGGGCCCGTCGCCCGGCCGCACATCGGAGGTCTCGCCTGGAGCAGGTTCCAGCACGTGGGGCGGGAGCCGGAGTGGCCGACGGCGCTGTGGGAGCGCGACGGTGACACCCTGGCGTGGGGATGGGCGATGCCTCCGGGCGAGCTGGAGCTGTTCGTGCATCCGGAGCATCCCGGTTTGGCGGACGAGGTGCTCGACTGGTTCCACGGCGTGACCACCGGCGACCGGTATCGCGGTGTGACCACCGGCGGCGAGCTGGGGGTGACCATCCTGGAGAGCGAGGAGCGGCTCGCCGCGCCCCTGTCCCGGCACGGCTACCGGCGGGAGCCCGCGGACGCGCCCTTCCTGCTGCACATGTCACGCGACCTGCGCGACCTGCCGGAGCCGGAGGTGCCGCCCGGCTTCGTCGTGCGTCACGTGCGCGGCGAGGAGGACGTGCCCGCCCGGGTGGCCGTGCACCGGTCGGCGTTCGCCCCCTCCTCGGTCACCGAGGAGAGCTACCGCAACGTCATGGGCGCGTGGCCCTACCGGCGCGAACTGGACTGCGTCGTCGAGGCGCCGGACGGCCGCCTGGCGTCGTACTGCCTGATCTGGCTGGACGAGGCCAACGGCGTCGGGGAGATAGAGCCGGTCGGCACGCACTCGGACTTCCGGCGGATGGGGCTGGCCCGCGCGGCCTGCCTGTACGCGCTGCACCGGCTCCGGGAGGCCGGGGCGGTCACCGCGATCGTCCGCCCTCGGGGGGACAGCGGGTATCCGGTGCCCGCGCGGCTGTACGGGACACTCGGCTTCCGCGCCGACGACCGTACGACCCGCCACACGCGCCCCCGGCCGGACGACCGTCACGCGCACCCTTGACCGGACGACCGCCACTCACACCCTCGACCGGACGACCGCCACTCACACCCTCGACCGGACGACCGCCACTCACACCCTCGACCGGACGGCCGTCACGCGCATCCCTGACCAGGCGACCGTCGCTCGCGCCCCCGACCGGACGACCGTCACCCGCGCCCCGGTGAGCCCCGCCGAGCGCGTCCAGTGGTTTCAGAAATGTCTCACGGATATCGCCATATAAAGCCGCCTGGAAACATATGCATATTTGCTCGGGAAAACTCCCACGAGATAACCCGAGAATCGCATGTGGATGTACAAGTCTCACCCAATGGCAAGTAACGTCACAGGATTGATCGCGCCTGTCGGCGGATAGACGTCACAGCATGCGAAGCACAGTTCAGCGTTCCCTCGTCACCGGCACCGTCTTCGCCCTGGTCACGACCCTCCCGTTCGGCGTCGCGCACGCCGTGGCCGACCCCACCCCCGATTCCCGGCACGTCCCCCTCCCGGATCAATTCACAACCCTCAAAACAGGCAGCAGGGGAATCGAGGTTCACAATGCGAAGAAAAGGCTCAGGGATTTGGGATTTCCCCCGGGAAATCTCAGCCCCACGTACGACTCCGCCCTGCGAATGACCGTATGGGCCTTCCAGAAGGCGAACGGGTTGAAGCCCGTCGACAGAATCGACCCGCCGACCTGGCAGGCCCTCCTGCACCCCCGTCGCGTCAGGCCCCTGGTGGCGTACGGGGAGCGCGACAGGACCGAGATCGACCTGCGGCGTCAGCTCCTCGTCGCGTGGAGGGACGGGAAGCCCGTGCTGGTGACCCACATCTCGACCGGTGCCCGCAGACCGTACTGCGAGAAGGGTCACTGCGGGTTCGCCTCGACCCCGGTCGGCGACTATCGGGTGGGGGTGCGGGTCTCCGGCTGGTCCACGGGGATCCTGGGGGCGATGTTCTACCCCGTCTACTTCAACGGCGGCATCGCCATCCACGGTTCCACCCTCGTCCCCCGTTTCCCCGCGTCCCACGGGTGCGTCCGGGTCCCGCTGCACAACGCCCTCGACCTCTACCGATTTCTCCAGCCGGGCAGGCCCGTGTACGTCCGCCGCCCGGAGGCTCCCGCCGAACGCCGCCAGAAGGCTCGCGCGGAACGCCGCCCGCGCATTCCCAAGGCGCGGCCTCCCGAAGCTCCACACCAACCGCACCGTGACTCCTCGCGCTCCTCGCGCTCCACCGGCGATCACGGCGGGGGCCGCCGGTGAGCCTCGGGGGCGCACTCGCGCCGGGAAGTGGCCTCCCACCACGGAAATCCCGGCCGGTACGGCGATCGGACCGACCTCACGGGCTTAGAACCGGTGCCGCGAGGTCATGATGAAGATGTCGGCAGATCATTCCGAAGGGCGTGAATCGTGATACCAACCATGATCCTGTTCGGCCTGGTCTTCGGGCGCTGGTGGCGGGCCTCTCTCCTCGCCGCCGCCGTGTTCTGGCCCGCGGTGCTCCTGGCCGGTGACGCGATCGGGCTCGACGGGTCACTGATGATGGCGGCCGCGCTGGGAGTGCTCAACGTCTCCGCCGGGGTGGCGATTCACCAGAGCGTCCTGTGGATCGTCAGGAACACGATCACGCAGCGGGCGCGGGCGAAGAATCCTTAGCCGTACGACCGCGCGTCCGGGCGGGCCGACGCGACCGCCGCTCAGGGGGAAGCCCGGGGGTCGCGACCGCCCGCGTCCGACGATTGAACGCGTCTCAGGGCCTGGTCCCCGCCAGGATCACCTCTTCGAGCACGACCGAGGCGGTCGGCTGCTCGGGCCTGTTGTACTGCCCGGCGGTGATGGCGACCACCAGGTCCAGCGCGGGCGCCACGTAGACCCGCTGGCCACCGTTGCCGAGCCCGCCCGTCCACGTGTCGCCCGAGTACCACTGGTAGCCGTAGTGGAAACCCTCGTCGATCCGCACGTGCGGGTGCAGCGCCGTCTTCAGCCAGGACGAGGGAACGACGCCGCCGCCCCCGTCGAGCACGAGCCGCCCGATCGCGAGAAGGCCGCGCGGGGTCAGCCGCAGCCCGGAGGCGGCCATGGCCGTCCCGTCCTCGCCGGTCGACCACTCGAAGCACGTGATCCCCAGCGGCTCGAACAGCCTGGCACGCGCGTAGTCCTGCACCCCCTGTCCGGTGCCCTTCTCGATGAGCCGCGCCACCAGCGCCGAGGCACCCCCGCAGTAGGACCATCGGCTGCCGGGCTCGTCCACGATCCGCCGCTCCAGGATGTAGCGGAAACGGTCGGGGGCCAGTTCCATCGCGACCTCGTCGTTGGCCGCGCTCGTGTAGGGGGCGCTCTCGTCCCACTCCAGGCCGAGCGTCATGGTGAGCGCGTGCTCGACCGTCAGCGCGGCGCGCCGGGGATCCTCGGCGAGGTCCGGATACTCGGGGAAGTGCCGCAGCAGCGGCTCGCGCGGCTCCGGCACCCGGCCGTCGGCCAGGGCGATGCCGTACAGGAGACCGACGACGCTCTTGGTGATCGAGCGGACGTCGTGGAGCGTGTCGGGCGTGAAGCGCACCCGGCCGAGCGGCTCGTTCAATCTGAAGTCCTCGCCCTCGCCGTAGTGCTCAAGGATCACCCGGCCGTGGCGGACGGCGACCACGGCGTGGAGGTCGGGCACCCGGCCCTGTTCCACGGCCAGGGCGAGACGGTCGGTGAATGTGTCACTGCTCATAATCCTGTTCTACGTCCTGCCACCGTGTCAGGATCAAGCCGGTGGGGAAAACCTCCGGTGGTCACCGTTGGATGTCGGCCGGAGGCGTGTTCCCCACGGTGCCCGGTCCCCAGTCCCGTCGCCCCCTTCTCCTCGTGCGACGGTCCCGCTCCAGGTCAGGAAGGTTTTCATGCGCGCCGCCAGGATGCATGCGGATGAGATGGAGCACGACGTCCCTCTTGTCCGCCGGTTGGTGGCCACGCAGTTCCCCCGGTGGGCGGACCTTCCCGTGGAGCCGTTCGACTCCTCCGGCACGGACAACGCCATCTACCGGCTCGGCGACGACATGGCCGTACGCCTGCCCCGCAGGGCCGGTTCCGCGGCGCAGGTCGAGAAGGACCTGCGGTGGCTGCCGAGGCTCGCCCCGCTGCTCCCGGTGCCCGTTCCCGTCCCCCTCGGCGCGGGGAGGCCCACCGAGGAGTATCCGCTGCCCTGGTCGGTCTACCGCTGGCTCGACGGTGAGAACCCGTCCGCCGGTCACCTGGCCGAGCCGGGCCCGCTCGCGGAGGATCTGGCGGCGTTCGTCGCCGCGTTTCGCCGGATCGACCTCCCGGACGGGCCGCCCGCGTACCGGGGCGGGCCGCTGGCGATGCTGGACGCCCCGGCGCGCATCGCGACCGACGACCTGCGCGGGATGATCGACACCGACCTGGCGACCTCGGCGTGGGAGTTCGCCCTCAAGGCCCCCGAGTGGACGGGCCCGCCCGTCTGGATCCACTCCGATCTGATGCCCGGGAATCTGCTGCTCGTCCGGGGACGGCTCGGTGCCGTCATCGACTTCGGCACCACGGGCGTGGGAGACCCCTCCTGCGACCTGATCGTCGCGTGGAACCTCCTCCCGGCCGGCGTGCGCGACGACTTCCGCGCGGCCCTCCGGGTCGACGACGCGACCTGGGCACGCGGGCGCGGCCGGGCCCTGGCCATCGCCCTCATCGCGCTCCCGTACTACCGGGACACGAACCCGGTCTTCGCGGCGAACGCGCGGCACGTGATCCACGAGGTCCTCACCGAGCACGAGAACGCCACATAAGCCATGTGACCAGCTCTCCCCGGTGGATGCATCCGTTTGCGGATAATCCAGAACGGTACCGGTTGGCTATGGTGGAGGGCATGACCGCCATGGCACCCGCCCGTACCCAGCCGGACCTGTCGTTCCTGCTGGACCACGTCGGCCATGTCCTGAGGACCCGGATGGCGGCGGCGCTCGCCGAGATCGGGCTGACGGCGCGCATGCACTGCGTGCTGGTCCACGCCCTGGAGGAGGAGCGCACGCAGATCCAGCTCGCCGAGCTCGGCGACATGGACAAGACCACGATGGTGGTCACGGTCGACGCCCTGGAGAAGGCGGGTCTCGCCGAGCGCCGCCCGTCCAGTACGGATCGGCGGGCCAGGATCATCGCGGTCACCGAGAAGGGCGCGGAGGTCGCACGGCAGAGCCAGGAGATCGTCGACGGTGTGCACAGGGCGGCGCTGGGCTCGCTGCCGGAAGACGAGGCCGAGGTGCTCGTACGGGCTATGAACCGGCTGGTGACGGGGCATCTGGCCGTCCCCGCGGAGGCGCCGCAGGGGATCCGGCGGGCACGGCAGCGCACAAAGTAAATCCATAGAGGATCGTCTACAACAAAACCATCTGCTACGGTCTCTCCTGTTCCCCTTCGAACAGGAGGCGGCCCCATGTCGCACACCGCACCTTCCCCTCAGCCACCCCGCACCGCCACGCCCCCGTCGCGCTGGCTCGCGCTCGCCGTACTGTCCGCCGCGATGTTGATGACGATCCTGGACGGCAGCATCGTGACCGTGGCGATGCCGGCCATCCAGGCGGACCTGGGCTTCTCGCCCGCCGGGCTCAGCTGGACCGTCAACGCCTACCTGATCGCCTTCGGCGGGCTGCTCCTCCTGGCCGGGCGGCTGGGCGACCTCATCGGCCGCAAGACCATGTTCCTGGCAGGGAACGTGGTCTTCACCGCCGCGTCGCTGCTGGCCGGAGTGTCCACCGGGCCCGGCCTGCTGATCACCGCCCGGTTCCTCCAGGGCGTCGGCAGCGCGATGGCCTCCGCGGTCGTGCTGGGCATTCTGGTGACGCTGTTCACCGAACCCGGGGAACGTGCGAAGGCGATCGGCGTCTTCAGCTTCACCGGTGCCGCCGGGGCCTCGATCGGCCAGGTCCTGGGCGGGGTCCTCACCGACGCGCTCAGCTGGCACTGGATCTTCTTCATCAACCTGCCGATCGGGCTGGCCACGATCGCGCTCGCGATCCGGGCGGTGCCGGGCGAGCGCGGGATCGGGCTCGCCGCCGGAGCCGACGTCATCGGCGCCGTGCTGGTCACCGGCGGCCTGATGCTGGGCATCTACACCGTGGTCAAGATCGAGGAGTACGGCTGGCTCGCGGCGCACACCCTTGGCCTCGGCGCGCTCTCGCTCGCCCTGCTGGCCGCGTTCGTCATCCGCCAGGCGACCGCGGAAACCCCGCTGATGCCCCTGCGGATCCTCCGCTCGCGCAACGTCTCGGGCGCCAACCTGGTGCAGATCCTGGCGATGTCGGCCATGTTCGCCTTCCAGATCATCGTCGCGCTCTACATGCAGAAGGTCCTCGGCTACGGCGCCCTCGACACCGGTCTGGCGATGCTTCCCGCCGCGGTGGCCATCGGCGGCATCTCCCTGTTCCTCTCCGCCCGGCTCAACACCCGCTTCGGCGAACGCGCCGTCCTGCTGGTGGGCCTGGCGCTCCTGGCCGGGGCGATGGGCTGGCTCACCCGCGTACCGGTGGACGCGAACTACGTCACCGACCTGCTCCCGGTGATGCTGCTCGTCGCGGGTGCCGGGCTGGTGCTCCCGGCACTGACCACACTCGGCATGTCCGGCGCCAGAGCCGACGACGCGGGCCTGGCGTCCGGGCTGTTCAACACCACCCAGCAGATCGGCATGGCCGTCGGCGTCGCGGTACTGTCCACGCTGGCCGCCTGGCGCACCGAGGAACTACTCTCGGCGGGAGAGAGCGAGGCGTCCGCGCTGACCGGCGGCTACCACCTGGCCTTCGGCATCGCCACCGCCCTGCTCCTGGCCGCCTTCACCGTCGCGCTCACCGTGCTGCGGCAGCCCAGGCCGGACACCGCCGCCCCGGACGCCACCCCCGCCACACCGGCGGCCCAGCCGGAAACCACCTGACCACCCCCGTGGTCAGAAGAGGGTCAGCGGCTCGATGGGCATCGGCTCGGGCAGCGGCTCGACCTCCGGCACCAGGGCCCGTACGTCGTCGTGAAAACGACGGGCGAGCGTCAGCGCGTCGGCGTTGTCGGGGGTGTGGATGAACACGGTCGGCGAGCGGCCCTCGCGCAGCCAGTCGGCGACCGTGCCGAGCCAGTGCTGCCAGCCTTCAACCGTGCTCGCCGGGTCGTCCCGGCCCAGGTAGCGGACGATCGGACGGTCGGTGAGGGCGACCGAGCGGCGCGGCATGCGCGGCTTCTTCGACCACGCCTCCCGTTCGGCGTCGCTGGCCGGGGGGTTACGGAAGAGGGTCGTGGTGTCGAAGGGCACCCACTCGGCGCCGACACCGGTGAGAACCCCTTCGAGAAGCCGCGCGGATCGTACGTCGTCGAAGAACGCGCGGTGGCGCACTTCGACGGCGTACCTGTGCGAGCGGGGAAGACGGCGGAGAAACCCGGCCAGGGTGCCGAGGTCGGTCGGGGCGAACGATCCCGGCAGCTGGATCCAGAGGGCGTGGGCTCGCGGCCCGAGTGGCTCGATCGTCTCCAGGAACGACCGGACCTCCTCGTCGACGCCGGTGAGGCGGCCCTCGTGCGTGATCGACTTGGGCAGCTTGACCACCAGGCGGAAGTCGGGTGTGGTCTGCCGCGCCCACGACTCCACCGTATTCCTCGCCGGTGTCGCGTAGAACGTCGTGTTGCCCTCCACCGCGTTGCACCAGGTCGCGTAGGACCGCAGGCGCTCCCCCGGAGGGAGCGGGTGGGGCAGGAAACGCCCCTGCCATGACTTGAGGGTCCACATCGCGCATCCCACATGAAGCCGCATGACCTCGACGCTATCCAAGGACGACGGAAGAGAGTGAACCGAACGCGTCCGGGGCCGGACAGCGGGGTGGTGAGATCCTCCCCGGCCCGAGGACGGCGGGAGCGACACCCCGGACGGAGTGCGAGTTCGACTACTCCGCGTCGGTCGGCACCGGGCGGATCCCCGTTCCCTGTCACCGCTACGCGAGAGAAGTCACCGGTCGTCCCTGAACGGCCCCGCTCTGACATCACCGGACGCGAGCCGGACGCGGCTTTAAACCGGGCGTCGTACGTTGTCACCGCTACACGAGAAAAACCACCGGCCGCCCCTGAACAGCCCCGTCCCGACGTCACCGGACGCGGGCCGGACGAGCGCGGCTTTACGGGAGCACTACAACCGGGCGTCGTACGTTAGATCCATTGCCCAGGCGGGCATTCCGGTAGACCATCGCATTCGCGACAGATGGGATGTTCCTTGATGAAGGCGCCATTTCTCGTAGCAGGGTTCCTGGCCGTACTCGTGGCGGCCCCGCCCGCGGTGGCGGCCGAGACCGGGTCCAGGGCCGAGGTGTCCACGACCTCCGCCGCCTCGGACAGGTCGGCCTATCCCACCGAGTTCTCCCTTCCTGAGGGGTTCCAGCCGGAGGGGATCGCCATCGGCCCGGGTCCGGCCGCGTACTTCGGCTCGCGCGGGACCGGCTCGATCTACCGGGCCGACCTGCGCACGGGCAAGGGCCGGATCATCAGCACGGGTCCGGGCACGCCGTCGCTCGGCCTCAAGGTCGACGCGCGCGAGCGGCTGTTCGTCGCCGGTGGCACGGGCGGCAACGCCCGCGTGATCGACACCCGCACCGGCAAGGTCCTCGCGAGCTACCAGCTCGCCACCGGCACCGCGTTCGTCAACGACGTCGTGCTCACCCGCGACGCGGCGTACTTCACCGACTCGGCCAACCCCGTGCTGTACAAGCTGCCGTTCGGGCGCGGGGGGTCGCTGCCGGCCGAGGCGGTGAAGGTGCCGCTGAGCGGGGACATCGTCTACACGACCGGCAACAACGCCAACGGCATCGCCCAGACCCCCGACCGCAGGGCCCTGCTCGTCGTCCAGTCCAACACCGGCAAGCTGTTCCGCGTCGACCCCTCGACCGGCGTCGCCACCCTGGTGGACATCGGCACCGAGTCCCTGGCCAACGGTGACGGCCTGCTGCTGGAGGGCCGCACCCTCTACGTCGTGCAGAACCGCCTGAACACCCTGACCTCCCTCTCCCTGAACCGCTCCGCCACGTCGGGGAAGGTGGTCCGCAAACTCGTGGACGGCCGCTTCGACGTCCCCACCACTGTCGCGTCCTTCCGCGACCGCCTCTACCTCCCCAACGCCCGCTTCACCACGACCCCCACCCCGACGACCCCGTACAACGTGGTGGCCGTCAAGCGTCACTGATCGTCCCTTTCGTGGCCGCCCCGGCGCCGTTGGCTCGCCGGGGCGCGCTACGCCTCGTCGTCGGGGTCGGCGATGCGGTACCCCACTCCGGGGGTCGTCGTGATGATCGGCGGGCTCCCCAGCTTGCGGCGCAGCCTTCCGATGGTCACGGTGACGGTGTTGGTGAACGGGTCGGCGTTCTCGTCCCAGACCTGTTCGAGGAGGTCCTCGGCGCTCAGGAAGGCGGGGCTGGCGCGCAGGAGGGTTTCGAGGAGCGCGAACTCCTTGACCGAGAGGTCGAGTTTCCGGCTGTCACGGGTGGCCGTACGGCGTACCGGGTCGAGCTCGATTCCGACCGCGCGCAGTGTCCGCGCGCGGGCGGACGGCCGTCGGCGGGCCAGGGCGTGGACGCGCAGGACCAGTTCGGGGAAGTGGAAGGGCTTGGCGAGGTAGTCGTCGGCGCCCAGGGTGAGGCCGCTGACCCGGTCCCCCGGAGAACCGGCCGCGGTCAGCATCAGGACCATCGCGCGGCCGTCCCGTTCGGTGATCATCTGGCAGAGGGTGTCGCCGTGGATTCCGGGAAGGTCGCGGTCGAGGACCACCACGTCGTACGCGTTGAGATCGAGCTTCGCCGCGGCGGCCAGGCCGTCGTGGGCGACGTCGACGGCCATGCCCTGGTCCCGCAGGCCCTCGGCCAGGACCTCGGCGAGCGGGCGCGCGTCCTCCACCACCAGGATCCTCACGCGACACCACCTTCCGGATCCTTCGGGTCTTCCGGGCTTCCCTGGCTTTCCTGGCTTTCCGGTGCTGGCTCCGGCGGCAGCGACACGGTGACGCGCAGGCCGCCTTCCGGCCCGGCGTCCAGGGCCAGTACGCCGTCGTGCGCGCTGACGACGGCCTCGACGATCGACAGGCCGAGGCCGGAACCGGTCTCGGAACCGGTCCGGTCGGCGGCGAGCCGCCGGAAGGGCTCGGCGAGCCGGGCGACCTGGGCCGGGTCGAGAACCGGCCCGTCCGTCTCCACGACCAGCCGCACCGAGTCGTTCCCGGTGCTGGTCACAAGCCGGATCGAGCCACCGTGCCGGTTGTGGACGACCGCGTTGTCGATCACGTTGTCCACCATGCGGGACAGCAGGACCGGGCTGCCCCGGGTCCACGCGGTGCCCCGAATCCACGCGGCGTCCCGGATACGTAAGGCGTCCTGGGTCCGTGCGTCGTCCCCAGTCCGTGCGGGGTCCCCGGTCCGTACGGTGTCCCGGGTCTGTGCGGTGTCCTCGGTCTGTGCGGTGTCCCGGGTCCATACAGCGTCCCCGGTGTGGATCTCGACGGTCAGGTTCCGCTCCGCGATGTCCGTCGCGCGGGCGGTCAGCGCCTCGGACGCCAGGGTGCCGAGCGAGACCGGGACGCCGTCCCGGAACTCGCCGTGCCGCGCGCGGGCGAGGTCGAGAAAGCCTTCCAGAAGGCTGTCGACCCGGTCGAGTTCGGTACGCAGCCGGTCGGCGAGCGCCAGCGTCTGCGGTGGCACCGGCCGGGGCTTGGCCACGGCCACGTCCAGTGACGCCCTCATGGTCGTCAGCGGGGTCCGCAGCTCGTGGGAGGCGTTGGCGACGAATCGGCGCTGGGCGGCGAAGGACGCCTCCAGGCGTTCCAGCAGCCCGTCGATGGTGTCCGCGAGGTCTTTGACCTCGTCGGCGGGGCCCGGTACGGCCAGCCGTTCGTGCAGGTTCTCGGCCGAGATCCGCCGTGTCGCCGAGGTGATCGTCCGCAGGGGGCGCAGCACCCGTCCGGCCACGGCCCTGCCCAGCGGGAACGAGATCGCCGCCATCACGACCAGCGCGATCACCGAGCCCACCAGGAGCTGGCGCGACTGGACCGCGTGGACGCCCGAGAGCTGCGCTTCGAGCTGGTGGACGCGCTCCTGGGCGTGGGTGAGGCCGGGTTCCTGAACGGGAGGGTGCTGGCCGGGCACCGGCTGGGTCGCGCTCATTCCGGTGGCCAGCAGGTTGGTGAGGGCCAGCAGCCCCACGCCGGACAGGAGGAACAGGACGGCGTACAGGATGGTGAAACGCTGCCGTACTGTCCGCCTCGGTGGTGTGGGGCGTCGCGGCTTGCTCATCGGTCCTCTCCCGTTCGCGTGCGGACCTCCAGGATGCGGTGCCCGACCTAACAGCGGTGTGACAGGGGTGGTTCGGGCCGTGTTATGGCCGGATCCGTAGAACCGGACCCGTGCGAAGAACCCACGAAGCAACCACCGAGCCACCCTTGCCCCTGACCGCACAGGTGCGGCGGGAATGGACCGCGTTCCGCACCCGGGGCCGGGTGATCGCCATGGTGGCCGCGATCCTCGTCACCGTCCTGTCCGGGCTGCTCTACGCGATCACGCTCGGCAGCGGCTCCCACTGCAGCCACGGCCCGATAGAGGTCCCCTGTCCCACCGATCCGGCCGGGCCGGACGGCCAGGCGGTGAGTGACACGTTCTACTTCGTCCACCGGCCCATGGGCGAGAACGGCAGCATCACCGTCCGCGTGACGTCCATGACGGGCATCATCACCTACCCGCCGCCCGACCACGACGAGATCGTCCCCGGCCTCGTACCCTGGGCGAAGGCCGGTGTGATCATCAAGGACGGCACCACGCAGGGCTCCTCCTACGCGGCGCTGATGCTCACGGGCTCGCACGGCGTACGGATGCAGCACGACTACGTCCACGACACGGCCGGTCGCGCGGGCGGCGTCTCGGCGGGAACACCGCGCTGGCTGCGCCTGACCCGCTCCGGCGATACCATCACCGGCCACGAGTCCGCCGACGGCACCCGATGGACGAAGGTCGGCACCGCCCACCTCACCGCGCTGCCCAAAACGGTACGGGTCGGGCTCTTCGTCGCGTCCCCGGGTGACCTGACGCTCACGCCCGTCGCCCTCGGCGGAAGCCTCCCGGCGTCGCGCTTCACCCAGGCCACCGCCACCTTCGACCACATCGGCCTGGAGGGCGGCGCGTCCACCGGCGCGTCCACCGGCGAATGGAGCCGGGGCAGCGTGGGCGAGATGGGCCACACCGACTGGGAGAAGTACCACCGGGCGGCCGGGCTCGTCGAGTCGGACGGCGCGTTCACCGTCACCGGAACCGGCGACATCGGACCGGCCGGTGCCGAGGGCGGCCACGCCGTGGAGAGTACCCTCGTCGGCCTGGTCATCAGCCTGATCATCGTGCTGGCGGTGGCCGTGCGGTTCGTGACCGGCGTCGCGCCCCCCACCGGCCGGACGCTGGCGGCGAAGGCCCTCGTGGTCGGCGCGGTCGCCTTCCTGGCCGGGCTGGTCACCGCGGCGGTCGTGGTGCCGTTCGGCCCCGGGGTCCTGCGCGCCAACGGCCTCGGCGTCATCCCGGTCCCGGCCCTCACGGGACTGCGGGTCGTCGTCGGCGTCGCGGCGCTGCTCGCGATCGCCGCCGTCCTCGCGCTCGCCCTCGGCGCGCTGCTGCGGCGAACCTGGGCGGCGATCCTCCTCGCGGTCTCGGTGGTCGTCCTCCCGTACCTCCTGGCGGCCGTGCCGCTTCTGCCCGACGAGACGGCCAGGTGGCTGCTCCGCCTCACCCCCGCCGCCGGTTTCGCCGTCAAGCAGACCGTTCACGAGTACCCGCAGGTGGTCGCCCACTACGCGCCGTCCGGGGGCTACTACCCGCTCGCCTGGTGGGCCGGGTTCGCCGTGCTCTGCGGCTACACCGCGGTCGTCCTCGCCCTGGCCCGCTTCCGGCTACGCCGCCCCGCCTGAGAGGAGGGACACGAGCCAGGTCCCCGCCACGACGCCCGAGCCGGAGCCCTCACCCAAAGGGCTCTGGCCAGATTCGTGGTGTATGCGCTACATTTCACCTGTAAGAAGTTTCTTACAGGTGAAGGAGCATCATGACAGGGGCCGTGCCGACCGGCGACGAACTGGTCGTGATGCTCGCGGCACTGGCCAACCCGCTGCGGCTGCGCATCGTCGCGAGGCTCGCCGACGGGCGTGACTACGTGAGCCACCTGGCCCGCGACATCGGGATCAGCCGGCCTCTCCTGCACATGCACCTGCAGCGGCTGGAGGCGGCCGGGCTGGTCGTCGGCAGCCTTGAGCTCTCGGAGGACGGCAAAGCCATGAAGTACTACGAGGTCACGGACTTCCACCTGCGCCTGACCGCCTCGACCGTGGCCGAGTCGGTCAGGACCCTCACCCGATCGGACCCGGAGAAGGGTCCCGCACCCAAGGAGCAGCCCTGAATGGACACGACGACCTGGCCGGGCACGGTCCTGATCCTGGGCCTGTCACTCCTGGCCCTCATCCTGCTCATCGGCATCTCGGCGACGGTCCTGGAGTACCTCAAGCTGAAGACCTCCGACGCCGTCCAGGAGGACCTGCGCCAGCTCGTACGCCGATACGAGCAACTCGCCGAGAACACCATGGACGCCCAGCAGCGGATGTCGGCCGACCTCTCCGACGTGCGATCGCGCGCGGCGTCGATCGAGCAGATCCTGCGAACCGTCGAATGAACACGCACCCCAACGTTCGAGGAGAACACGATGAAGGCGATCGTCCATGAGAGATACGGCTCCGCCGACGTTCTGAGGCTCGGTGAGGTCGACAAACCGGTGCCCGGCGACAACGAGATCCTGGTGCGCGTCCGCGCGGCGTCGGTGGCCCACGGCGACCTGGTGACCATGACGGGTCTGCCGTATCTGGGCCGCCTGGCGTTCGGGCTGCGCGGGCCGAAGCGGAGGGTTTTCGGCCGGGACATCGCCGGGGAGGTCGAGGCCGTCGGCAAAGGCGTGACGCGGTTCCAGCCGGGCGACGAGGTGTACGTCGAGGTCGCCGGCGGAGGCTTCGCCGAGTACGTCCGCGTCACCGAGAACCTGCCCGGCCTGAAGCCGGCCAATCTGACGTTCGAGCAGGCGGCGGCGATGCCCTGTTCGGCGAACACCGCGCTGCAGGGTCTCCGCGACCGTGGCGGGATAAAGCGGGGGCAGAAGGTCCTGATCAACGGGGCGTCGGGAGGGGTGGGCACCTTCGCCGTACAGATCGCCAAGTCGTTCGGGGCGGAGGTGACGGGGGTGTGCAGCACGAGGAACCTGGAGCTGGTCCGCTCGATCGGTGCCGACCATGTCGTCGACTACACCCGGGAGGATTTCACCAGGGGCGGCCGACGCTACGACCTCATCTTCGACCTGGCGGGCAGTCACTCGCTGTCCGACTGCAGGCGCGCGCTGAACCCCCGGGGGACCCTTGTCCTGGCCAGCTCGAAAGGCGGCAAGTGGTTCGGGCCGATTGGCCGGCTCGTGAGGGCGATGGCGCTGTCGCCGTTCGTACGGCAGAGCCTGCGCCCGTACACGGCGACGCGGAGCCAGAAGAACCTCGCCGACCTCAAGGAGCTGGTCGAGTCCGGGCAGGTCACACCGGCGATCGACAGGACCTACCCGCTGAGCGAGGTCCCCGAGGCGATGCGCTACTTCGGCGAGGAGCACGCGCGGGCGAAGGTCGTCATCACCATGTGAACCACGTGAGGCCCCCCGGGCCGGGTCCCCGCGACGCGAGGGGGGACCACGGATCGTAATTCGGTCGACAGCGGGGAACGGCCGCTGTCAGCATGGCCCTCATGTCGCGAGCGTAGTAACACCTCGATCACTGGTAGGGGACGGTTCCCGGAGCCACAGGCCCGGTGTGGAGACCACCGCCCCGATTCAGGCTGCTCACTGTCAGCGGCGCCCCGGCCTGACCGCGCGCCGCTCACCCGTCCGGACGACGAAGGTCCGGTAACGGAGCCGACTGTGATCGATGTGCAGGCGTCGAGGACGCCGAGAAGAGGACCTCTCACATGGAAATCCACGAGTACGCGAGGTATGACGGTGTCGGACTCCGGAAGCTGATCGGCTCCGGCGAGGTCACCGCGAAGGAGGTCGAGACCGTCGCCCGGCAGGCCCTGGAGGCGGCGAACGCGGAGGTGAACGGCCTCGCCCTGCCGGTGTTCTCTCCGGCGCTCGACCACGCCGACGACGGGCCGTTCGCCGGGGTGCCGTTTCTGATCAAGGACCACGGGCCGGTGGCGAAGGGGGTTCCGTTCTTCCTCGGGAGCCGGAGCCTGCCGGGCATCGTCAGCGGGCACGACAGCGATCTCATGGCGCGCTTCCGGGCCGCGGGCCTGGTCACCCTGGGCCTGACCACCGTGCCGGAGATGGTGATCAGCTTTTCCACCGAGTCGGTCAAACACGGGCCGACGCGCAACCCGTGGGATCCCGAGCGGGGCGTGGGCGGATCCAGCGGTGGCGCCGCCGCCCTGGTCGCCGCCGGTGCCGTACCCGTCGCGCACGGCAGCGACGGAGCCGGGTCCATCCGGATCCCGGCCTCCTGCTGCGGGCTGGTCGGGCTCAAGCCGAGCCGGGGCCGGGTCCCGTGCGGGCCCGACCTGGGAGAACCGATGCTCGGGATGGCGTACGAGTTCGGGCTGACGCGCACCGTCCGCGACGCCGCGCACCTCCTGGACGCCGTCCAGGGTCCCGGTGTCGGCGACAAGTACACCGCGCCGCCTCCGCGCGGCCGGTACGCCGACGAGCTGGGGATCGCCCCCGGCCCGCTGCGGGTGGCCGTGACCACCAGGGCGTGGTCGGGCGCGGTGGTGGACGGCGAGGTGGCCGCGGCGGCGGTCCGGGTCGGCCGCGTGCTGGAGAAGACGGGTCACACCGTCACCGACGCGAGCCCGGTGGTCGACTGGGACGACGTCATGCGGAGCACGGTGGCCGAAGCGGTCGCGATCGCCTCCCCTCTGCTCATGGCCCCGAGGCGACCCGACCCGGCCAGGCTGGAGGCCGTCTCCAGGCGGCTTCTGCGGGTGGCGAGGGAGTACAGCGCGCTGGACATGATGGCAGCCTTCGGCGCGCAGAACCGGGTGACCCGCTCGGTCGGCGCGTTCTTCACCGAGTACGACCTGCTCGTCACCCCGACGCTGGGACGGCTCCCGGCGCCTCACGGCACCCTGCGGTACGACGACCCCGATCACACCCTGACGAGCTGGCTGACCTCGATCTTCGACTACGGCCCGTTCACCATGGTGTTCAACGTCTCCGGTCAGCCCGCGATCAGCCTGCCGCTGGGCCACAGCGCCAGCGGGCTGCCGATAGGGGTGCAGATCGTCGCCGCCTACGGCCGGGAGGACCTGCTGTTCAGGGTCGCCGCCCACCTGGAACAGGCCATGCCCTGGAAGGACAGAACCCCCGGGCTCTTCGTCGGGAGGCGCTGAGCGAGGCGGCTTCGCGGGCCCGCTCTCCTCGAAGAGGGCGGGCCCGCTCCCTCACGCCGGGGAGAGTCCAGCCGTATGGCGGTCGCGCCCTAACGCCCAGCCCGGTGGACCTACCCGGTCATCCTGGGGAAATGAGGTCGCCGGTACGCGCGGGGTTGACGCGCTCCGGCTGGCACGTATCTTTCATTTAAGAAAGTTTCCTAAGAATTCCCTCCACTGAACATCCCCGAAGTAAGGCGCGAACCGGGGTGTACGGAACGTGAAACGGCCAGCTGTCACCAGTGCTAGGAGAGGGTATGAGAAGAACCCTGCGTGTCCTCGCCGCGACCGTGCTCGCGGTGGGAGCCGTCAGCGTCGGGTCGAGCGTGCTGAACCCGGCGTCGGCAGGAGTCAACGACTGTGAGTACGCCTTCGGTCAGAACTCGTTTTCCGCCCGATGCGCGACGAGCGGCCCCGCCTACGAGTTCCGCGCGTGGGTTCAGTGCGTCAACGGCCGCAGGGACGGCGGCTGGGTGACGACCAACAGCGGCCAGTGGAGCGTGGCGAGCTGCGGGCCGTGGTGGATCGACCGCCTGAGCTACGGCACGGACGCGCGCCCCCTCCCCTGACACGGGTACGGCGGGCCGGCCGCCGCGCTTCTCACGAAGAGCTCCCATCGAGATGAGCGATGACCGCGCCCGTCGCCTACCGGGGCCACCCCTGCGCGCGCCGGGTCCGGCCCTACGGGACGTCCAGGTCGTGGAACCCGGCGTACAGGTCGCGCATCAACTCGGCGAAGGAACCGTGCCTCGGCACCTCGCCCGCCCAGGAGAACATCTCGTAGGCGGCCCATTCTCCGTGCTCGTCGACGTCGTCCGGGTCGAGGAACAGCACCCCCGCGTCCGCCTCCTCCGAGATCATCAGCACCCGCGTGAGGGCCGACCCCTCGGCCCTGGTCGGGTCCAGGTCACGCAGCCACCCGAGGTCGCCGGTGCCGCGCACCTCGCCCCCGAAGTATCCCGCCTGCTGCCAGCCGTCACTGGCCAGCAGGAACTCACGAAACGACGGCGGCAGCACGCACCCCAGCCGCGCCTCCGCCGCCGCCACCTGCTCGGCGGAGGCCGGTGGAAACCCGAACCAGTCGTCGGTGACCGGCTTGTTCAGCGACGAGTACGGTCTCCGATCCGTGGCGAGCAGATCCTCGTTCCAGCGCTCCAGGAACGACTTCCAGGCGGTACGGTCCACGGGGCACTCCTCACGCATCGGTGATGTCGCGCTCATCACAGCAGAAGCCACCGACATCGAAAGGCCACCCGAGGCCGCGGTGACGGTGCCGAGGAGCCAACGCGGCGTTGACGCGAGCCGAGGCCGCGGTGACGGTGCCGAGGAGCCAGCGCGGCGTTGACGCGAGACAACTTCACAGGGGCGGGTGTGCCTTCGACCTCACGGCCGCGCCCGCGTCGGCAGGGTGAGGATCTCGGCTCCGTCGTCGGTGATGGCGATCGTGTGCTCGCTGTGTGCCGTCCGGCAGCCCGTCGCACTTCGGAGCGTCCACCCGTCGGTGTCGGTGACGAGCTCGGCGGTGTCGACCATGACCCAGGGCTCCAGCGCTAGCAGCAGCCCGGGGCGCAGTTTGTAGCCACGGCCCGGCCTTCCGGTGTTCGAGATGTGCGGGCCCTGGTGCATCGTCGATCCGATGCCGTGCCCCCCGAACTCCGTGTTGATCGAATACCCCGCCTCGCTGAGGACCGAGCCGATGGCATGGGAGATGTCGCCGATGCGGGCCCCGGGCCCGGCGGCGGCTATCCCCGCGCTCAACGCGCGTTCGGTCGCGCTGATCATCGCGACGCTCTCCGGGGGTTTCGCGTCGCCCACGATGAAGCTGATGGCGGCGTCCGCGGCGACTCCCCCTGTGGAGACGGCGAGGTCGAGTGTCAGCAAATCGCCGTCGGCGAGCGCGTAGTCGTACGGCAGCCCGTGGAGTACGGCGTCGTTGACGGACGTGCAGATGTGGTGGCCGAACGGCCCGCGTCCGAAGGACGGCTCGTAGTCGACGTAGCAGGACTGCGCCCCAGCCTCGATGATCATGCCCTTGGCCCACCGGTCGACGTCCAGGAGGTTCGTGCCGACCGCACTGCGGCTCCTCAGCGTCTGCAGGATGTCGGCGACCAGGGCGCCCGTCTCTTTCGCTCGGGCCAGTTCGGCGGGGTTCAGGATCTCGATCATGCGGCGCCCTTCTCACGTATCCAATAACTATACCGGCCATATTATCCCGGTACTAGAATCGGCCCCATGGTCAGACTGCCGCTCACACCCGCGGAGGTCGAGCGCGGACAGCGTCTCGGCGCCCTGTTGCGTCTCGCCAGGGGAGAACGCTCGATGCTCGAAATCGCGCTCAACGCACGCGTCTCACCGGAGACCCTCCGGAAGATCGAGACGGGCCGCGTGGCGACCCCCGCCTTCCCGACCATCGCGGCGATCGCCGATGTCCTCGGCCTCTCCCTCGACACGGTGTGGGCCGAGATCAACCGGCCCGAACACGACGCCGAACCGACCGGCTCCGGTCAGAACGCACGTGAGCGGCTGGCCTCGTAGGTCTCGGTCCCGCGGCTGCGCCGGGGCACGTCGTCCCGCTGTCCCGGCAAGCGCGTTTCGCCCTGGCAGTCGCGTCCGGCCATCCCGTCGCCTCCGGAAAACCGTCACGCGCACGCGCCGGGCCGGGTGCCGTCATCCGGTCCGGGCGCGGCGGGAGACAGCCCAAGTCGGCGTACCGCTGCCCGGTCGACCTCCGGCCGCCCTACTGTGGAATGGTGTTCACCGACACCGACACCGACATCGACGCATTCCAGCGGACGCTCGCGGCCAGCGGGCTGGCGCCCGTGCTCAGCGGGCGGCACGAGACGGGGGAGTTCCGGGCCCGCGTCGTGGCCCGCACCCTCGGGCCTCTCCGGCTGATCGAGCTGGTCACGCCCGAGGGCGAGTGTTTCCGGGACGCCCGCTGCGCCCGCGCCGACGACGAGGGGCTGTGGCAGATCGACCTGATGGCGCGGGGGCGGGCGCGCGTCGAGCAGGGCCGCGGCACCGCCGATCTCTCACCGGCCGACCTGGTCCTCATCGACCCGGCCCGGCCGGTCCAGTTCGCCAGTACCGCCTCCACGCACGTGACCATGCTGGTGCCCCGGCGGGAGCTGCGGCTCCGCCCCGGTGACGCCGACCGCCTGGCCGGTGTACGCATCAGAGGCGATCACGGCCCGGCGGCCCTGGTGTCCTCGCTGGCGCGGGACATGGCCCGGTCGCTGACCGGGTTCCGCGCCGACGAGGCGGACCGGTCGGCGGCCGCGGTGATCGAGCTGATCTCGGTGGCGCTGGAGGCCCAGCTGGGCGACGTGCGCCCGGTCCCCGACCAGGTGCTGCGCGACCGCGTTCTCGGCTACATCGAGGCGCGGCTGTCCGACCGCGATCTCGTCCCGGCCGGGATCGCCGCGGCCCACCACATCTCCGTACGTCGGCTCCACAAGCTCTTCGAGGACCAGCCACTGACGGTGGCGGCCCTGATCCGCCAGCGGCGGCTGGAGCGGTGCCGCGCCGACCTGGCGCGAGACGGCCGGACGGTCGCGGCTGTCGCCGCGCGCTGGGGATTCGCCGACCCGGCGCATTTCAGCAGGCTTTTCAAGGCGACGTACGGCTACAACGCGGCGGCGCTGATGTCCAGTAACCGTGCACGGACAGTCAAGGCGCTCGTCGGCCGGCCCGGCGAGGATGGAGGCGCACACATCACGGAAGGGTGATCGTATGGAACAGTCGGTCGAGGCGATGAGCGCCGTTCCCGGCCGGATGCACGAGGCGTGGAACCGCGGGGACGCCGCCGGTTTCTTCGCCGACTTCGCCGAGGACGCCCTGTTCGCGGAGCTTGAGGGAACCATCCACCGAAGCCGCGCGGAGATGATCGCGGCGCACGAGGCACTCCTCGGCACGGTGATGAAAGGTTCGCGGCTCGTCCGGGGCGAGGTACCGTTCGCCCGGATCGTCGCTCCGGGCGTCGGCGTGCTCCACGGCCGCGTCGGCATCCTCATGCCGGGCGAGGAGGAGCCGCCGCCGACGCGCTTCTCCATGCAGCTCTTCGTCATGGTGTGGCGAGACGACCGCTGGGTGGTCGTAGCCCTGGAGAACGCACGCGTGCTCTCCCTGGAGGGCATGGCCGCCCTGGAGACCCTGACCGCCGGATAGCGGAGATCCGCTGTGCGCGAGATGTGACCACGAATGTTCGAGGTATTGGGGTCAGGCAGGTCCCAACACCTCCAGCCGGTGGAGGAATCCGCCCCCGCATCCCCCGATCAGCGGCTGCGGCAGGGGCCTTTCCACGTGGTCGTCACCCGACGCCCACGCACACCAGCCAATGCTTCCCCCTGGAGAAACAATGAAGATCATCCGCTGTTCCGTCGCCATTGTCATCGCCGCCGCTGCCGTGACCGGCATCGCCGGGACGACCGGTGCGGCTGCCGACAGCTCCCAGCAGCCCGGCCGCTCCTCCTTCGCGTCGGCCGAGAAGGCCGGCCCGCACTGGCAGCACGGGAAGCCCGCGATCGCCATCGCCTGGGAGAGGGCGTGGAACAGCAAGGACCCGAAGCGTCTGGCCGCCCTGTTCACCGGCGACGGCCGCTACAGCGACCACGCCCTCGGCCAGACCTTCAAGGGCCGCGACGGGGTCGCCCAGTGGGCGGCCGTCACCAAGCAGTTCGTCGGGAACGCCAAGGTCAAGGTCAGCAGCGCGTTCGCCGACGACGGCCAGGTGGCGATCAGCTGGACGTTCAGCGGGCACCTGACCGGGGCGCCCAAGCCGTTCTCCGTGCCCGCCGCCACCATCCTCAAGATGCGCGGGAACAAGATCGTGGCGAACGACGACTACTACAACCGGGCCGACGTGCTGAGCCAGTCCGGCCTCCCGGCCGACACCGTCTTCAACTGACTTCGACTGACTTCGACTGGCGACCTAGGGCCTCCTGGCGTACGCCGCCTCGCCCGGGTGGGAACACTCACCCGGGCGAGGCGGCGTCCCGGCCCGGGAAGTCTCCGAGTCCTTGATCGCAAGACGCGTTCTCACGCAGAATCAACGTCATGACGGCGCTGGACGGTACCGAAGATCGATTTCCTCTCGATATCCAACTGTCGGGCTTCGGGATTCACCTACGCGAGTGGACCGACGAGGACCTGCCCGTCATGGTCGCCCTTTTCGACGAACCGCAGGTCGCTCACTGGACTCCGCTACGTTCGCCGTTCGACGTCGACGCCGCCCAGGAGTATCTGTCCCGGTCGCGGAGAGCGCGGGCCACTGATCGCGGCATACAACTCGCGATCACCAGGGACGGTGGTGAGGCACAGGGAGAAGTGCTGCTCTTTCGGATGGCCGACGAGCCCGGTGTGGCCGAACTCGCCTACGCCGTCGGCGCCCGGCACCGGGGAGCGCGGCTGGCGGCTCGCGCTGTCGAGTTGATGGCCGACCACGCCCGCACCTCACTCGGGATGCGCGGCCTGGTTCTACGAATCGATCCGGCGAACGCGGCAAGCGTCGCGGTGGCGCGGGCCACCGGCTTTCAGATGGCCGACGATGAGCCGATCACCTTTGAACGCGGGGGCCACGACATCACCCTGTACAGATGGCGCCGCGATCTCCCCCTGTGAGCAGCCGCGTTGTGACTATTCATTGGCCTCGGTTCGACGAACGATCTCGTCGACGACGTGCGCGAGCGGTGCGGTGGCGTCGATTGGGGTGCCGTTTTTCGGAATATCCTCTCTCGTGCGGTGCAGTCGCACGATGAGCTCCCGTTCCGCCTGTTTGCCGCCCCACTCATCCGCCGGCCGCCGGTCAAGCCGCTGATTCAGCGTGTCGAGGTCGATTTCCAGGACGAAAACGCCGTCGAATAAATCGATGAACTGGGAAAAGTTCCTGGAACCACCACAGAAGAACGTTACCGCCTCACCCCGGTCGGCAACCAACGCCCTCACCTTGCCTACCGGCCAGATGTGGTTCTCGTGCCCCAGGTCACTCGTCGGCCTGCCTGTTTCCGGATCGCCCTGATAAGCCAGGTCCGTGTCACCGTTGATGGCATGATAGCCGCGCCGCCGCAATTCTTTGCATACCGACGTCTTGCCGGTGCAGGAAACTCCTTCAATCAAATAGTTTCTGATGCCCATCGCCGGAGTATAACCGAACCCCTAAATATCGTCATCGATTTTTTCCGGGCCGCCGACGGCTCGGTGTCACGGCGGTTTCCGTCTCCGGCCATCCGCGTTCGGGTCCACCGCGCAGGCGGGTGAGTGCTCGCGGGGTGAGGTGTCGCGCGAGCTCGTCGAGGAGGGTGACGATCTCGGCGACCCGTCGCGGGTCGTCGGTGTCCAGGACTGCCGCCAGCGCGGTGTCGACGGGGGCCGACCTGACCTCGTTCACCCGGTCGGAGGCCTCGGGTGCGGGCTGGATGAGGAGACGGCGGCGGTCGCGGGAGTCCGGTTCGGTGACGACGTGCACCGGCTGCTGGCCACCCTCACCGACAGGCCGGTGCTCATGCTCGGCTGCAGTCTCGGCGCCTCCATCGGGTTCCATCTGGCCGTCGACCACCCCGGCCAGATCGGCACGCTCGTCGCCCACGAGCCCGTCACCCCGCGGCTGCTCCCCGCCGACCAGCGCGTCCACCACGAGCGGGAACTCGCGCGCATCCAGCGGATCCACCGCCGCCACGGCCTGGCCGCGACCTTCGAAGCGATCGCCGAGGTGCTCGGCATCGACCCCGCCAACCCCGACGCCGAACCCGGCCTCACCCCGCAGCCGATGACCCCCCAGCGGGTGCGCGACTTCGACTTCTTCATCGAGCACGACTTCACCGCGATCATCCGCGACACCCTCGACGTCGCCGCGCTCACCGACACCCAGACCCGCATCGTGCCGGTCGCCGGTCGCACCACCCCGCGCACCGTCTTCGACAACAAGTGCGCCTTCACGCTGGCGGACATGCTCGACATCGAACCGCATCAGTTTCCCGGCGGCCACAACGGCAACACCACCCACCCCCGCGCCTTCGCCGCCCGCCTACGCGAAGTTCTCTGACGTCGCCCCGCAACGGCGTCCTCCCGATACGCCTAGCGGGTGAGCCCGAAAAGACGACCTTCGAAGAACCGCGGGACCGAACGACGGACAGGACGCGCATCGGCCATGTGGGAGTGCCGGGGACTATCAGGGAAAACTCTGTGCGCTTTCACACCACTACTTCCACCACTCAAGCCCCATATCTCTTCAAGTGCCACAAAAAGATATATCTCCTGCTCAAGGCGTACATCTAGCCTTATTCGGGAGATGGGAACAAGCGAAAGAGCGCCCTTTCGTCTTGACGAAGACACCGGATGGCATGAGCATGGAATCTGTTGTTCATTTTCCCATGTATGGAAACAACCAATTCGGTCAACAATTATTCGCGGGTGCGGTTTCTCTCCCGTGACACGAGCAGGGCGATGAGTGCCGACTCCAGTTCCAGGAACCAGCGACCCGAAGATCATGTCAACGAGCTGAGCGGAACCGTGCTGGGGTCGGCGATCCAGGCCCGGGACGTCCACGGCGGGATCCACCTGCATCAGGCGTCCACCCCCCTGCCCCGGCCGACCCAGCTGCCGGCCGGCGGCATCCTGGTCGATCGTGCCGAGACGCTCGCCCTGCTGGACGCCGTGCGTTCCGGCCGCGGAGGGACGGGGATGCCCAAGGTCGCCGTCGTCAGCGGCCCGGTAGGCATCGGCAAGACCGCGGTGGCGTTGCACTGGTCGCACCGGGAGCGCGGCGCCTTCCCTGACGGTCAGCTCTTCGCCGACCTGCGCGGGCACGCCGTGGACGCCCCCGTGCAACCGGCGGAGGTGCTGGGGCGGTTCATCCGCGCCTTCGGGGTCGCGCCCGGACGGATCCCCGGTGACCTGGCGGAGCGTTCGGCGCTCTACCAGTCGCTGGTGAGCGGGCGCCGTCTGGTCGTCGTGCTGGACGACGCCCTGTCGGCGGCCCAGGTGAGCCCGCTGCTGCCGGCGTCCGCGGACAGCGTCGCGATCGTCACCAGCCGGTGGCGGCTCGCGGGACTGCTGATGCGCGGGGCGAGGGGGGTCCAGCTGGGCCGACTCAGTCCGGCCGCGGCGCTGACGCTGCTGGAACGGACCGTCGGCGACGACCGGGTGCACGGCGAGCCGGAGGCGGCCGGCGAGCTGGTGGAACTGTGCGCGCGACTACCGCTCGCCCTGTGCGTGGCCGCCGCCCGGCTGGCCACCAGGCCGCACTGGCCGCTGTCGGAAATGGTGGAGGCCCTCAGCCACGAGCGGCAGCGCCTCAGCGAGCTGTCGGTGGAGGACGACATGACGATCCGGGCCGCCCTCACGCTCTCCTACAGGGGACTCGCCCCGCCGGAGGCGGCACGCGTCTACCGGCTGCTCGGGCTCTTCCCCGGCACCACCTTCGACAGCCGGGCGGTGGCCGCGACGATGGGGCTCCCCCTTGTCGAGGTCCGTCACCTGCTGGCGGTCCTGACGGATGCCAACCTGCTCGACGACGTGCCCGGCGGGCACTACCGCTTCCACGACCTGACCCGGCTGCACGCCCGGGAGCTGGCCGAGCAACTGGACTCCGAGGCGACCCGTGAGAAGACCGTGCGAAGGACGCTCGACTGGTTCCTGTACACCGCCTGGAGCGCGAGCCAGGTCGTGCTGCCGTACCGTCGGGTCTCCCGGGAGGCGGTGGTCCACGAGCCCGCCGAGCCGGTCGTCTTCACCGGCCCGGCGCAGGCGCTCGACTGGCTGGAGGGCGAGTTCGCCAACCTCAGGGCCGCCGTCCGTACCGCGTTCGAGCGAGGTCTGTTCGACGTGGCCTGGCAGCTGGTCGACGGCCTCTGGCCGCTGTTTCTGTACCGAGGTCATCACGCGGAACGGCTGGAGGTCGACAGGCTGGGCCTGGCGGCGGCGCGCGCCTGCTCGGACTCCCCGGGCGAGGCCAAGATGCTGAACCGGACCGGTCTGGCGCTGCGCACCCTCGGCCGCCTGGACGAGGCCGCCGACGACTTCCGAAAGGCGTTGGAGATCTGGCGTCGCGAGGGAGACCGGCAGCGGGTGGCCGGCAGCCTGCGCCGGTTGGGCCTGGTGGAGAAGGACCGGGGGCGGGTCGACGAGGCCATCGCGCTCTTCGGGGAGGCACTCGACGGCTACCGCGCGATGGACAGGTCACGCAAGGTGGCCCTGACGTTGTGCGACCTCGGCGACGCGATGATCGGGAGGGGTCGCCAGGCGGAGGCCGTCGAGTGCCTGACGGAGGCGCGGCGGCTCCTCACGCCGGAACCCGACCCCTACAACCAGGCACGCGTGCTCGTCCTGCTCGGCCGCGCGCGGGCCGGAGGACCTGCGGCGGCGGCCGATCTCCTGGGACGGGCGCTGGAGGAGATGCGGCGGATCGGCTCGGACAGCGGCGAGGCCCAGGCCCTGGAGGCACTCGGAGACCTCGCCCTGGAGAACGGCCACCGGGACGACGCTCGTGAACATTACGAGGAGGCGCGGCGGATCCTCGTCCGGCGGGGAGCACGGAGCGAAAGGCTGGACGATCTACTGTCCCGTCTGGACGGAAACTGAGGACGCGCGGCGGATCCTCGTCCGGCGGGGAGCACGGAGCGGAAGGCTGGACGATCTACTGTCCCGTCTGAGCGAAAGCTGACGGCCGAGACCGCCCCGGTGGGATGCCGGGACGGTCTCGGCGGTCAGACCGTCCCGACGTCCCAGCGTCCGGTCACGACGTGCGGCGGACGCGCCGCTCCCAGCCTCGACAGCTCCTCACAGGTCAGTGACGCCGTCACCGGAGTGCGGGACCCGACCTTCCAACCGGCGTGCACCACCGCCGCCCGCAGGGCCCGTACCGGATCGCCGGTGTTCCGCCAGACGTGCAGGAAGGTGGCGAACAGCGCGTCACCGGCTCCGGTGGTGTTCACGACCTCCCGTGGCGTCACGGCCCCCGCCCTGACGAGCAGCCCGTCTCTCATCCCGAGCACCGCTCCCCGCCCGCCGAGCCCGACGCCCACCACCTGGCAGCGTGGGTAGCGCCGGAACATCTCCGCCATCCACCGCTCGGGCGGGCAGGGAAGGCGCTCGTGGCTGCAGAAGACGATCCGCGCGGCCTCCAGCCACGGACGGTTGTACTCGTCGCCGAGATCGTGGATGAGGTGGACGTCCACGGCGATGGGAACGCCGAGCCGGGCCGCGGGCCGTACCAGATCCCGGACGAACTTCGCGTTCGTCAGGACCAGGAGGTCCGCACCCCGGGCCTGCGCCTCGAAGAGGTCCGGTGAGTACGCGACCCGGTCAACGGGCGCCAGATGCGGGAAACCCATGCGACGGCCGTCGGGCGTGACGAGTGTCACGCCCGACGACGACTCGGCGCTCTCGACGATGCCGGGTCCGAGCAGGCCCGCACGGCCGAGTTCGGTCGTTATACCCGCGCCGATGAGATCGCGGCCCACCACGCTGCACAGACGCACGTCGTCGCCGAGCGTCTTCAGGGTCCGCGCGATGTGGCCCGCGGCCCCTGACACTCCGGCGCGTGCCCAGCGTGGCGACGACGTGGGGGCGTACCGGACCGGGAACTCCCTCACCCCCACGGACATGTAGAAGCTGACGGCACCGGCCACGAGGATCGCGCGGGTCATGCGGACCTCCCTCCGGCGTCGTACGTCTGGAGGTGGACGGGTCTGACCTGTGTCCGGCCCGCCACTTCGAGCATTCCGATCCGGGCCGCGGAGAAGTCGGCGTACCGGCCCACGATCACCGAGGCGGTGGCCAGACTCTCGAACGGCATTCCGGCGGTCCGCCAGCCGTACAGGAACGACCCGTAGACGGCGGGCCAGGGGTCGGAGCCGCCGGGAGGGCCTCCCACCTCGGTGATCGCGGCGAGCCGTCCGTCGCGCAGCCCGGCCAGGAGGCCGCCTCCGGCCTCGTGTCCGCCGACCGCGACCTCGCAACCGGGATACCGGTCAAGGAGCCCGGAGATACCGTTTTCTGGAACGTTCCAGGAAGTATCCGGGCTTACGAGGACGTCGGCGACCTCGCACCAGGTCCGGTCCAGGGGGTCGCCGAGGGTGGCGACGATGTGCGTGCCGTCGAAGACGCGCCTGCCGGGCGGCAGGCCGCGGTGGTGTCCCGCCGGAGACAGGATCGTGAGGTGCGGGGCGCGGAGCGGGCCCTCGCGGGGAATCACCAGGATCGCCGGGTCACTCCGCCGCGACGCGACGGTTCCGCGCGTGGCGGGGGCCCGCGACGGGACGGCGATCCGGGACTGAGCCGCGGGTCCGGGTGGAGCGGGGGCCGCGGGCGGGGGCGGGATCCGGCGCAACCTGAGCGCGTGTTCCACCTGGAAGAGGTGAACTGAGACGAGTGTGCCGAACACGTCGATTCTCCGATCTGGGTGGTCTACCTGACGAGAAAGGGCGCCGGAGCCGGTGCGGTCACCGGGATGGTCGCGGGTTGCCGCAGGTCCAGCAGCCGGTAGATGAGCCGACGCATGTTCCGGTCGAAACGGCCCGGCGCGGAGGTGATGCCTTCCGCGACGGCCTGGTAGTGGCCGGGCTCCAGCTCCGCTGCGATCCTGACCAGCTGCTCTCGCAGTGAGCCGCGAGGAGAGAGCCGGGGTGCGACGGTGGCGAGCCCGCCGAGGGCGGACGCCGGGTCGACGTCGTCCCGGGGGAAACCGGCCAGTACGACCGGCGCCCCGGTGACCGTCCCGTACAGGGTCGCCGATCCGTGGTCTCCGATGATCCAGTCGGCCGACGCGAGGACCGCGTGCCAGTTCGCCTCCGGCGGCACCAGGCTCAGGCCGCGCCGCAGGGAATCGGCGAACCAGGCTCGCACCTGCCAGATGCCGTGCCCGAACCAGATGTTGGGGTGCAGAAGCAGCACGACGCGGTACTCCTGCCGGGGCAGCTCGGTGACCAGGCGGTGCAGCAGCCGGGGCCATCGGCCGAAGAGCGACGCCGGTCCCCAGGTCGAGCTGACCACGACGAGCTTCTGGTCCGGCTCGACGGCCAGCGCGCGGCGGTACAGCTCTCGGTGCGGCAGACCGGCGGCCAGCCTGTCGTACGACGGGTCGCCGACGACGGTGGCCACGGGAAGCGCCTCCGGACAGGTCCGGCCCAGCCGTCCCAGCTCGGAGGAGTGGGAGAGCGCCACCGCAGAGGGCAGTACGGTGCCGTCGTGCAGCAGTCGCTGGGGATCGAGCCCGTACGCCACGCGATCGCCCACGGCACGCACACCATCTCGTACGGCCACGAGCTTATTGAAACCGGCACCGTGCGGAATGACGATCAGTGGCGCGTGGATCTCGTGGAGCGCGCCCAGGCTGGCGGCGATGGCGAGATCGAACCGCTGGTTCCTGGACTGCTCCCAGGGCAGCACCACCGCCCCCAGGCCACCGACGAACTCCGCGACCCCGTTGCTGAAGACGTCCGGGGCGATGGTGAACACGACCTGGATTCTCAGGTCGGATTCCACGAGACGTACGGTGTCCATCAGGCGCTGTCCCGATGTGACGGTGTGAACGACCACCAGCACCACTTTGCAGTCCCTGCGCGTCACCCATCGGCGAGAGTCGAGCCCGATAGGAACCCTGCTCCATTCGTGATCGGACATTTTCCTGTCATCCCCCTGACCTGTTCCGGCGGACGGGCGAGGTTCATCGCCCTCTCTAGAGAATTGCCACCGAAACTTGCGGAAACCCTTGCGGCTATCCTGTTGCCAGCCAAGGCGATTGAGGATAAATAGGTCATAGGGCTGGTCGAATCACTTACTGCTCAGTTGACTCTGGCCAGTTAAATGCGTCAGACGGGAAGACCACTCCCCCGGGAAGGGGAATCGAATGGAATTCCGTATTCTCGGGCCAGTCGAGTTTTGGTCTCAAGGTCAGCGCCGTGACCTGGGGTGGGCCAAGGAACGTCACGTTTTGGCCGTCCTTCTGATGACGCCGGGCAAGCCGGTTTCCACCGAGTCGCTCATCCGCAAGGTGTGGGACGAAAATCCACCGGCCAATGCCCGCGGCAGCCTGTACAGTCATGTCGCCCGGCTGAAGAGCCACCTCCACGGCGCCGGAGAGGACGTGCGGCTGAGAGGCGGTTCGGGGACGTATTCCCTTGAAACAGATCCGGAGAACATCG
The DNA here is from genome assembly GCF_055690525.1 of Streptosporangium sp. H13245. Lineage (NCBI taxonomy): Bacteria > Bacillati > Actinomycetota > Actinomycetes > Streptosporangiales > Streptosporangiaceae > Streptosporangium > Streptosporangium sp. H13245. Next base: position 575,421 of record NZ_JBSZKT010000001.1, read on the forward strand.
ACTACCACCACTTCCGCGCGCTGTGCTCGCAAGCCCGTTCGGTAACCGAAAACGGCGACGTCGACAGCGCTTTCCGGCTGTATGGCGAAGCGGGCCGGTTGTGGCGGGGAGATCCGCTGTCCGGGCTCTCCGGTTCCTGGGTCGTCAATACCCGCCGAAAGCTCGAAGGCGACCTTCTGGCCGGTACCGTCGAACGCGTCGAACTCGAACTCCTTCACGGCTCGAACACCGAACTCGTGCCGGAACTGTACGACCTGGTCAACCGATTTCGATTCGACGAGAAACTGGTCGAGCTGCTCATGCTGGCGCTCTATCGCGCCGGTCGGCAGGCGGAGGCCCTCGGCGTCTACCGTCAGGCGCACAAGCGTCTCTTCAGAGAACATGGCGCCGAACCGGGACCGGGGTTACGGACACTGCACCAGCGCATCCTCCAGGGCGATCCGGCGCTGCTGCCCGAGCCCTGGCGCGGCGCCCCGGGAAACACGCCGCTGACCAGTCTTCCTCGCGACGTCCACACCTTCGTCGGCAGGACGCCCGAGATCACCTGGCTGGTCGACGAGCGGATACGGGAGGACGCGGTCACCGTTCTCGCGATCGACGGGATGGCGGGGGTCGGGAAGACGGCGCTGGCCGTGCACCTGGCCCACCGGCTCGCCGACGACTACCCCGACGGCGTGCTCTATCTCGACCTGCTGGGCTACGACGCCGAGCACGCGTCGATGGACCCGGCGACCGCCCTCGAACGTCTCCTGCGCCTCCTCGGCATTCCGGTCCCCGGCGGCCTGGACGAGCGGGTGGCGAGGTGGCGCACCGCGCTCGCCCGCCGCAAGGTGCTCCTGGTCCTCGACAACGCCATCGGACACGATCAGGTCGGTCCCCTCCTGCCGGGGGCACCCGGCTGCCTTGTCGTGATCACCGGCCGTCGGCGGCTGGTGGGGCTGGACGACGTCCACTCGCTCTCCCTGGAGGTGTTGTCACCGCAGGAGGGGGCCGCCCTCTTCGGCCGCGTCGTGGGTTCGCGGCGCGCGCTCCCCGCGGACGACGTCGCACGGGTCGTACGGCTCTGCGGCCATCTCCCCCTGGCGATCCAGCTGGCCGGTAGCCGGCTCCGGCACCGGCCCGCGTGGAGCGTGGCCGACCTCGCCGACCTGCTCGGCAGGGACGACCGGCGGCTGACCGAGATCCGGGCGGGGAACCGCGGGATCATCGCGGCGTTCGAGCTTTCCTTCAACGGCCTGGACGAATGGCAGCAGCGGGCGTTCTGGCGGCTCGGACTGCACCCCGGGGCGGACATCACCGCGGACTGCGCGGCGGCGCTGCTGGAATCGGACCGGGCCGAGGCGGAGAGGTTGCTCGACGATCTCCTCGACCATCACATAATTTCCGAGCCCAGACGCGGTCGGTACAGATTTCACGACCTCATCGGCGAGTACGCCCGCCTGTTGTCGGACCGGGAGCCGGAGAGCGCGCGAGCCGAGGTGCTCCGCCGGGTCCTCGACCACTACCTTCGCATGGCCGACACCGCCGACCGGCTGCTCTACCCGCACCGCACCCGCGGCCTGGCCGAGGTGTTCGACGCGCCCGGCCCCGGATCCGGCATCGCCACCGAGAAGCAGGCCCTCGCCTGGATGAACGCCGAAGTGGACAACCTACTCCTCGTCACGCGCCACGCCGCCGATCACGGGTGGACGAGGCACGCGGCGCTGCTTCCACGCGTCCTCGGCCGCTACCTCGACGTGTGGGCCCGCTGGGCGGAGGCGGCCGAGCTCCACACGCGCGCCGTGGAGGCGTGGCGCGAGCTGGGGAATCGGTCCGGGACCGCGTACGCGCTGGCCGACCTCAGCGTGGTACGGCGGCAGACCGGCCGCCATGAGGAGGCGCTCCGGCTGGCGGACGAGGCGCTGACGATCCAGCGCGCCCTCGACGACGAGCGGGCCATCGCCGACCTGCTCGACAACAGCGGCCTGGTGTACTGGCAACGTGCCGAGTTCGACGTCGCCCTGGACTGCTTCGAGCAGGCGCTACGACTGCGCAGGGCGGTGGCCGACCGTCACGGTCAGGCCGCCAGCCTCACCCATATCGGGATCATCCACTCGTATCGGGGGGACTACCCGAAGGCGACCGAGCACCTGCTGGGGGCGCTCGGGTTGTACCGGCAGGACGACGACCGGCGCGGGCAGCAGGTCGCGTTGAACAACATCGGCGAGATCGAGTGCAAGCTGGGCAGCTACACCGCCGCGCTGGGCCACTACGAGGAGGCCGAGTCCGTCTACCCCGACATGGGCCCGCAGAACAAGGCCATCTGGCTCAACAACGTCGCCAACGTATATCAGCCCCTGAACCGGCACGCCGACGCTCTCGAATGCTACAGACAGGCGCTGCGGATTTACGGTGACATCGGCGACCGGCGGCACGAGGTGGACGCCCTCAACAACATCGGCAATTGCTACGCGCGCATGGGCAGGGACGGCGACGCGCTCGTCCATCACCAGAAGGCATTACGCATCTCGACCGAGATATCGGAACGCCGCGAGGAGAGCCAGGCCCTTCTCAGTATCGGCGGCATCCATCATCGCGCGAACCACCACGACGCCGCCCTGGACCTTTTCGGGAAAGCGCTTGCCGTGGCGCACGCCATCGGGGACGTCCACCAGGAGGCCCGCACACTCGACGAGATGGGCACCGCGCTCGCCGACACCGGCGAAGAGGCACGGGCAGAGGAGTGCTGGCGGCAGGCGCTTGCCCTCTACGAGTCCCTCGGCGTGGCGGAGGCGGAGCTGGTCCGGACGAGACTCGCCAGGTAGAACGGGCGGGACCCGCCAGGCGGCAGGTTGACCCCCATCCTGCTGTATGATCATCCACGGCTTCCAGGAGTGGTCAAGGCGGGCATATAGCCCTTCTCGCTTTTACTCCCATATCTCCCACAAGAGGCCATGAGTCCTGTGGGGTGACCACCAGTTTGGGATGGCCGATACTACACATATCGTCCTGATCCAAACTTGGAGCCGAAGATGCTTTCACTGTAAGAAAAGGTGAAAAACTGCATGAAGCGTTTCCATAACGCCGCCATCGGCACGATTCTCGTGGCCAATGCGTTCATGATCTACATTATGAAGATGTTGCCGGTAGGCGCTTTTCCGGGCACCGGCGCCTGAATATTCCCTAGAATAGCGGGAGGCGGCGTATGCCGCCTCCTTTTTTGTCGGCCACGACGGTCTCGCACCCACGGTCACGGTGTGACCGAGCAGCGACCGGCTGCGGAGTTCGTCCGGAAAGAGAACGGGTGGGCAGGCCGGTCCCCACCGTGATGCTTCCGACCCGGCCATGACACGTGGCTCCGGTACCGCCACATACGGCCCGCGCGGAAGGTCGACGTCCGCCTCCTGTGCCCTCGACCGTCCTCGACCCCGGGTCCCGGTCAACGAGGGCCGAGATTGATCGAGCCGAACACGGTGCCGGTCTGGACGACGTTCCCGTGGATCCGGGCGTCGCCGCCTATGGTGTTGGACACGTCGCTGCTCTGCCGGATGATCCTGTCGGTCTCGGACGTCCAGGAGGCCAGTGACTCCCCGAACTCGGGATCGGACCGGGCGCGATCGACCAGGATCCCGGCGACCTCCTGCGGAGAGTCCGAGGTGGCCTGTTCCAGGGCGGCCACCTCGGTGGAGTCGCGGCCGAAGCGGTGGCGGGCGAGCGTGGTCAGCGAAGCCCACGCGCCCTTTCCCGCCTCACCGGCGGCACCACCGATCAGGGCGGAGATGATCGCGGCGAGTACGGTCGGGTCCATGGCACCTCTCCTGGGCTTCCCCCACCCTCCGGGCGAGGATTCTCGTGGCCATACGATCGGCGGCCCCTCCATTCTCGGCGCATATTCATGATCAGTGCGAAACCGACCGGCATGATGTGCCGGGGCGGCCCCGTACAGCCGGGGCGAGCCCGGCGATCGCCTTGTCCCGCCTTCTCGCGACTCTCGCAAGCCATCCTCACAGGAGCGACATTGCAAGGGTGTGCGGAGCCCTGAATGATGGGCACCACCTCAGACGAAGGCGGCTTGGTGGACTTCACGGTCAGATACGAACCCACTCCCGACGAAGTGGCGCGAGCGCTCAAACAGGGTTTCAAACGACAACTCAAAGTCACCTATCTGGTGCTGCCGTCGGTTCTGATCGTGTCGGGCCTCGTCTGCATCCTGGTTGATGCCGTCGGCCTGGGGATCGGCATGCTCGCCGGAGCGGTCGTGTTCCCGCTCGTGCTGACCCAGTCGATCGGCCGGACCGCCAAGCGACAGCTCACATACCTCTGCGTGCCAACCACCCTCCGGATGACCAGTGACGGGTACGAGTGTCGAACCGACCAATCCACCACCACGATGCGGTGGTCCCTGTTCGGACGAGTTGATACCACTCCCGAGTTCTGGTTGTTCTTCGTGAACAAGCAGTGCACGGGCTTCCTCCCCAGACGCGCCTTCGACAGCGAGCAACAGGCCGAACTCGACGGCTTCTTCGCCGCGCGGCAAAACGCAGGGGTTACGTCAGCTTCTCAGCCCTGAAGGACTGAGCTTGCGACTCCTCGCCGTCGGCGGCTTCGACGGTCTGGTCCGCGTCAGGCAGCGTGACTCGCTGGGGCTTGCGGAGCCGTATCCGGTCGTGGATGCCATGGAGGTCTTCCAGAGCGTCATGCGGCGCGCCTCTTCCAGACAGCGATCCGACATATATTCTGGGGAGTGCGTAAGGTCCAAAACGGGCCCTGAGACTGTTGCCTCGGGCCCGTTTTGTCTTCGCTGTGCTACCGGTCGAACTCGCCGCCCCGAACGCCCTCGACGAAGGCACTCCACTCACCGGATGTGAACCTGAGCATCGGCCCGGACAGGTCCTTGCTGTCGCGGACCGCACGGCCGCCACCTCGCGTGAAGGCAACCTCAACGCAGTTGCCGGAGTTGTCGCTGAGGGTGCTCTTGACGAACTTCCCCTCATCGGACTGGTCGGAGCCTGACCGTTCAGCCTGGTCAGAGGGCTGGATTTGGGTGGAGCCCAGGAGATTCGAACTCCTGACATCCAGCTTGCAAAGCAGCCTAGGTGGGGCAGGACTATGGGCTATACCCGCTCCCACCTGCGCATACGGTCCACAGCGATGCACCGCCGTCCAGTCTCGTCCAGGATCGGTCACCCAGTTGGTCACCCAGAGCGCGTTTTGAAACTCGCCGTGGGGGTGTTTTAACGAGGGAGGAACTCCTGTTAATCCGGGGGCTGTCAAGCGACGCCCTGAAGGACCTCCTCGACCGCATCGACGCCGACTGACCGCGTCCGCACCGCCCGCGTGCGAGAAGGCGGGGCATACGGACGGCGCGGGGGTGGCCGTACCACCGTCAGGCGAGCGGGTCGTACTGGAACGCCCGGACCTCCTGCGGGCAGCGGCAGGAGGCCGCGATCTTCTTCGCCCACTCCAGCGCCGCCTCGCGGGAGGGCAGGTCCAGGATGGTGTATCCGCCGTTCAACTGCGTGGTCTGCGGATAGGTGCCGTCCGTCACTGTGCCGTCACCATCCACGAGGACGGGATCGACGTCTTCGTCTATCCCGCCGCCAAAGACGTACACACCGGCATCCTTGGCCTCCTGGATGACCGCGTGGGAGTCGCGTACCACGTCAGGAAAGTCCTCGTCCGAGATCACCATGGCGGCACTGGGGAAGGAGATGAGAAAATGCGTCACCCCTCGATCCTGCCGTGCGCCGGTGACATTTTTGAGGTGTTCTTCGACCAGCGCTCCCGGCCTTCCCTGCGCACTGGGTCAGAGGGGCACGAGGTCCATCGGTTCGCAGGAGTTCCTCATGCCATCTTCCTCTCGGTGATTCGCCTCTCCGAACTGATAGGGCGAGCCGTCCCCGGCTCCCACTCGGGGCCCGCTCAGTTCTCGATACGCCTCACGTAGTTCTGCGGCTTCCGGCATGCGACGCGCTTCGATCGCGCCGATCACCTCGCGCGCCCTCCAGCTCCAGTCCATGCCTACGGGCTCGGCGGGTAGGGGCCTGGGGTTTTCCGCAGGTTCGTGATGCGGGATATGCCGCGAAGCGCGAAGGCGTACCCCATGGGAAGAAGATCGCCCTGTTCGTAGCGTTTCCCCCATGATTTTTCGCAGATTCGCAGTGCTACCCGTGGCCGTCCTGTTCACCTCCGTACTGTCCATGAGCCCGGCCACCGCTGACAGCGGAGACACGCTGAGGCGGATGGTGGCGGACAAGGCAGCGACGGCCGCGCTGCTACGGGTGGACGACGGCGCGAGAGACACGACGAGTGCCGCGGGAGTCCGCGACCTGAAGACGAAGCGGCCCGCCGCCGCAGGCGGATACCTCCGGATCGGCAGTATCACCAAGACCTTCGTCGCGACCGTGATCCTGCAACTGGCCGACGAGGGGAAACTGAGGCTCGACGACCCGATCCAGCGTTACCTTCCCGGCCTCGTGCCGAACGGCGGCGCCATCACGATCCGCCACCTGCTCAACCACACCAGCGGCCTGTACGACTACATGAGCGAGGAGGGCTACTCCACCAACCGCTGGCGAGGCGAAGACAGATTCCGGTCCTACACTCCACGGCAGCTCCTCAAGGTCGCCTTCGCCAAACCACCGTACTTCGCGAAGCCCGGTAGCTCCTGGCGTTACTCCAACACCAACTACATCGTCGCCGGGATGCTGATCGAGAAGCTGACCGGCCGGCCGTACGGCAAGGAGGTGGAGCGGCGCATCCTTGGCCCGCTCAAGCTGACCCGGACCTCCGTCCCCGGTAACGCGCCCGGCCTGCGGGAACCACACGCGCACGGCTACGAGGCACTGCCCTCCGGCGAGATCGTGGACGCCACCCGGATGAACCCGTCCCTGGACTGGGCGGCGGGCGAGATGATCTCGACGACAGGTGACCTCAACACGTTCTTCGACGCATTGCTCGGCGGGAAGCTGACCGGCAAGGCGATGCTGGGCGAGATGCGCACCACGGTCGATACCGATGCGGGGTTCGCGTACGGGTTGGGCCTGCAGAAGTACGCACTGCCGTGCGGCAAGAGCGTCTGGGGGCACAGCGGCGAGTTGATCGGCTACCTGACCTTCGCCTTCCGTGCCGATGACGGGCGCGGGATGACGCTCTCCATCAATCCGTACACCCGCCAGATCTCGACGGCCGAGGTCTTCTCCATCGCCTCCGACGTCTACTGCACAGGCAGGTAAGAAGGATGACCGGCTCCGGCCGGAGCCGGTCATCCCGACAGGGTCGTGTGACGAGCCACCACGTCCTCACCCGCGGTGAACACGTCGTGGGCGATGAGGATCGCGATTTCGAACTCCTGACATCCTGCTTGCGAACGGGAGCCGGTCACGACGTAGAGAGCCACCCGCCCTGCTCGGGTATGTGATGGCGGATGTCGGTGTGAGGTGTTGTGCGGCCCTGTCTGTACGCGCTGCTGTACGGCACTGCCCTGTGTCCTTCGAGCGATATCTGATTCGGAACACCAGGTCCTTGCTGGCCGTCCGGGCCACCTGCTTTGCGACGCAGAGTCGAATCCCCAATGCCCATCAAGCCTCCGGGAGCGGCGTAACTGCGGACGTCGGGGAACGCGGCCCAGCGTGCGGAGGTGGCCGGGCTGGGAACTTTGGTGGTTGAGGGTGTACGGCAGGCACTGCCCGCGGGCCGCGATGGTCTGGGCGGCCTGCCGTACCGCCGTGTCAGTAGTCGTTGGCGAGCGGCGCCTCGTCCGAGTCCGTCAGCGTGCAGTCAGCCACCGGCCCATTGGAGACACGGGCCCAGATCCCGCCGATAACCATCTCCTTGTCGGTGTCCTCGGCCACGGCGTGACCCTCGATCGGCTTACCCTTGTAGGTGCCGATGCTGAACATCAGCACCCCCGTCTGCCCCTCCTTGATGACCGACGGGTCTATCTGGAAGGACGGCTCGTTCGTCTTCGCGGTCGGGGGGAACACGTACAGCGACGCCAAGTCCTTGGGCACCCAGCTCTGGCTACGCGGCTTCGGGCTGCACTGCTTGCCGTCGGGCACGTAGTCGACCTTGATGTTGTAGCCCATGTCCCGCAGGTCCTGCTCAAGCCCTTTGGCGTTCTTCGCGTCATGGAAGGTGATGTTGACCGTTCCGTCCGGGTTCTTGGCGACCGCGTAAGCGGGGGTCCCACCGCCAAGGAACACTGGTACGGCCACAGCCGCAGCGGCCGCCAACCCGAGCGCGGGAACGAGAATGGCCGGACGGCGGAACAGGGATCGCTTCGGGGGGCGCTGGATCTCGGTCATCACAAACTCCTTGAGTTGCTGATGCCGGCCCACCGGAAGATCACGTTCTTCGGGAATGTTCAAAGGGTGCCCTCCTCTGCGGACCGGACCGCGTTTTCGCGGCCACCTCTTTCCTGTCGCCCCGCCTGTGCGGGTTCCCCCTTGGCTGCCAGTTTCTTTCGCGCTCTGGATAACCGCGACCGTACGGTCCCCACCGGAATGCCCAGCGCCTCAGCCGCTTCCGCGTAGTCAAGCCCAGACAGTACGCACAAGGCGAACACATCCTGCTCCTGCCTGCGCAGCGACCGATAGGCGTCCTGGAGGGTGGCCAGCTTGGCCGCGTCGTCGATACGCCCGATCACCTCGTCGGCGAAGTCAGGCACACAATCGCCAAGCGGCGCCCGGGCCAGCACGTCGTCATATCGCCGCGCGGCTCTGCGCGTGTTGCGCGCCACGTTGGTCGCGATCGCCAGCAACCACGGCCTGAGTGAGCCGCCCTCCGCGTCCAGGCGCCCGCGCAACCGCCACGCCTCCAAGAACGTCAGCGATACCACATCCTCGGCCGCCGACCAGTTGCCCGTCAGCCGGAAGGCGTGGTTGCACACCGCACGCGCATACTCGTCGAAAAGCTGCGAGAACGCCGCCGTATCACCATCCCGTATGCGGGCACGCATCGTCATATCCACATCTAGGAACTGTCCGCCGGCACCACCCGAGTTCCCGGATGGTGCCGACGGGATTTCGGTGACGTCCCGCCAAGTGGTGGATCAAACGATCTTGAGCGCGCCGCCTACCAGAGAAAAGAGGCCTTGCGAGGAGGAAAAGGGCACTTCTCGATCATGGGAGGTGGCCTCTGACGTGGGGTGGAGCCTAGGAGATTCGAACTCCTGACATCCTGCTTGCAAATACGTACGCCGATCTTACTCGACCTGCGAAAACGCGGATCAGCGCACTGATCGCGTTCCCCGCTGTTCCCCTTGTTCCCCGCTCCATCGGGCACGCGACGGGCACGGCGGTACCCTCTTCAGGGACAGTCTCCGGCATTGCGCCGCCCCTCCTCGCAGAGGTACGGCTTAGTCCGCCAGCCGTAGGCGATGGGGCACCACGTCGGGAGGCTGGATAGCACCGGAGACCGTCCTCACGCCTGCGTACCAGGCAGCCAGCCGACTCGGAAGCCTGCGGATTGAAAGCTCGGACGAGCATGGTTCCAGACAGTTCAATGCAGGTGAGCACGCATAGGCGATCCAGTCTGAACGGCCCTGGAACAGGCCCGCTGACTTCTGATCCGTAGCAAGATCGGGGAGGTCTACAGGGCCTCCTCATTTCACAAAGCCACGCCTGTCACCAGCGGTGACCTACACCACATCCGTGGACACAACCCCGCTGGTCCCCCAGCGGTGCTCACCCGAGTTCGACTCGGTGTCGCCGGTTCCTCCGTGGTTACGGATGGCTCCCCAGTTCCACCGACCCGGCGTGTATGCATCGCCTCCCGAGCCTGTAATAGATCGACATTTCCGGACAAGGGGTAGATGTTGACCACTCAAGTGAGGAGACCGGATGGGAAGGGATCCCGAGCGCCGGTTCGTGGAGATCTACGAATCCGCCTACGGCCCCATACTCGGGTACGCCCTGCGCCGTTGCCCCGATCCCGAGGACGCCGCTGACGCGGTGGCCGAGACGTTCATGGTCGCGTGGCGGCGGATCGAGGAGGTGCCCCCGGGGGAGGATGCCCGGCTGTGGCTGTTCGGTGTGGCCCGGCGGGTGCTGGCCAACCACCGGCGCGGTGAGCGGCGGCACGAGCAGCGGACGATGGCGCTGCGCGAGCAGTTGGCCGCCTCACCCGTGCTCGGCGAGCCACCCGTCGAGGACTACTCGCAGGTCGGGAAGGTCCTGCGAAGCCTGTCTGACGATGACAGAGAACTGTTGACCCTCGTCGCCTGGGAGAACTTCGACGCGCGGGAGATCGCCCGCATCCTCGGCATCTCCCGCAACGCCGCGACCGTCAGGCTCTACCGCGCCCGTAGGCGCTTCGCACGCGGCCTGGCCAAGGCCGGAATCGACTATTCGGGCTCCATCGCCGTTGAAGGGAACATGCTGTGAACATCGCCGACCTCGCGCGGGTGCGGAACGAGGACGTGGCCGGGGACCCGGCCGGGCAGGCATCGGGCGCCGGGGCGCGCGCGCTGATGGACTCGATCATGTCGGAGGAGCGGGAACCGGCCAGGCAGCCGCGTCGGCATCTGCCGGTACGGCGCGGCTTGGCGCTGGGCGCGGTTGCCGTCGGGCTGGCGGCCGCCCTGGTCATCGGGGTCGGGCTGCCCCAGGGCGGCCCCGTCACCGAGTACGCCAACGCGGCCGTCTCGCTGAAGATGACCGACGACTACCTCACCATCGCCGTCAATGACCCCGACGCCGATGCGGCAGCCTTCGCGGAAGCGTTCCGGGCCGTCGGGTTGGACGCCACCGTGGCCAAGGTCCCCGTGCCGCCGCAGATGGTGGGCAAGATGTTCGGCCCGGACCTAGTCGGTGACTTTCCGCCGGGCACGGGGGTGACGTACAAGCCTCAGCGCACCTGTGGGGCGGCGTGGTGCGGGGAAGTGATCTTCCCTGCGGGCTACACCGGGAAGATCTCCGTGAGCATCGGCCGCGAGGCGGCGCCTGGCGAGCCGTATGTCAGAGTGTCCACCGTTAACGAAACCATTGACGTCACAGCCGTTGACGGCTACCGGGTGATCAGCAAGACGGTCGCGGAGGTCAGGGCCGAACTGGCCCAACGCAGCCTCAAGATCCGATACGTCTTGATGCGGACCGATCCCGATGGCAGCGGTGTAGGCACACCTGTCAGCTCGGACCAGATTAGGGACGACTACATCGTCTTGCAGGCTGTGCCTTACAGCTCCGACACCGTGACGCTCTTCGTCGGCCCGGAGTCCGACTCGTTCTTCCGCGGCCTTCGCCACAAGGGCCAGGGTTAAGAAGGTGATCACAACCCTGGTTGATGGTAGTGGGCTCGCAACCGGTATGGCTGTCCCTCGCTTGATCCGGACCGGTCTTCGTCTGGAAGGCCATGCGACCGAACCGGTCACGTGGATCAGCCACATTCTCCGGTGAGCCAGGGTGAGGGACGAACCCTGGATCTTCGATCGCCTCCTGCCACGACGAACCTCAGCCACCCCGTGGCGATCGTTGGCCTGCATCGGGGCGGCGTCGCGACCCCACAGGCTGGCAGATGGCTTGTGTGCGGCGCGGCGGGCGTACGGCGACGGCCCGGAGTCCTGCCCGCGCGCCGGGACCGGCCCCCAGGCCGCATGCCCGGCGCGCGCCGCAGGCGCAGGGCCGGGCGACAGCGCGCGGCGCCGCCGCTCCTTGATACCCATAGGAACAATTCGGCAGTTACTCGTGAAGTCGCGACGACCCGAGTAGATGAGTGCCGTCGTGGTGGCGAATGGCTGGCGTCTGGTTCTGGTGCATGGCGTCGAGGACGCGGATGGCGAACGCTTCAGATGCGAGTGATGAGACCTCGTCCGCGGTGACCCAGCGGAACGCGCGGGCTTCGTCGGTTTCGGTGAGGTGGCCGCTGATGACCTTGCAACGGAAGACCAGGGCGACGATGCCGCGGGTCATGTTCTTGTAGACGCCGGTCAAGGTGGCGGGCTCGACCGTCAGACCGGTCTCTTCGCGGATCTCTCGAAGCAGGCCGGTGGTGATGTCCTCGTCGCGTTCCAGGACTCCGCCGGGTGCCTCCCAGTGGTCGTTGTCTCTGCGCTGGGTGAGGAGCGCACGGCCTTGGTCGTCGATGATCACGCCTGCCACGCTGACGGAGTGGCGCGTGTTGTGGTGATCCATCGGATGCCCTCCGGGGTTGCTGATCGCTATTCTCACGCTGCGCGACCGGCGAACGGCAGCGGGAGAGGGCCCGGAAGCTTGACGATCTCGCCCGTGGGGCCCTGGCGAAGAGATCGGGCACGGGGGCGAAAGAAGGCCGGATGAAAATCAAAGCCCAGGTTACGGCAACACGCCTGACCTGGGATTTTGTCTGTCCGAGAAGGGTGGAGCCTAGGAGATTCGAACTCCTGACATCCTGCTTGCAAAGCAACCCAGGCGGGGGCGGGACCATGTGCGATACCCGCTCCCACCTGGGCTTACGGTCCACGGTGATCCACCGTCATCCGGCCTCGTCCGTGGTCGTTGTCACCCAGTTGGTCACTCAGTGATTCGCCCGTCTGAGCCGGTAAAGCGCGCCTTCCTCGGTCCTCACTCGGGGCCGCTCAGCTCTCGATACGCCTCGCGTAGTTCTGCGGCTTCCGGCATGCGGCGCGTCTCGATGGCGCCGATCACCTCGCGCGCTCTCCAGTAGTTGGACGGCACCAGCACGCCGCTCGTCATGGTCGTGAGGGCAAGCTGACCGGCCTCGTCGGGCTGGTCGGTGGCCAGAAGCGCCAGAGCAAGGTCAAGGCGCGCGGAGGCCGCCCTGCGCGGGCGAACCATCCCGTCCGCGGCCGACTCCAGGCGGGCGAGCACCTGCCGGGCGTACGGCTCGGCGGCCGGGTCTCCCAGCCATGACAGCGTGGTCGCCACGTACGCCTCGCTCTTGGAAGGGTCGTAACGGTAGTGGTGCTCGGGATGCTCGGGCACCGACAGCGGCGAGACCAGCCGGGCAACGCGATTCAGCGCATCACGCGTCTCCGGGCCGGACCCGAGCCGTGCCCAGATCCGGCCCTCCTGCGCAGTCGCCTGGATATAGGCCGAACTGGTGCGCGGTGCGATCGCCTGCGCTCCCTGGGTCAGGGGCAGAGCGCGGCGGTAGTCGCCGGTGGTGACCGCCTGCCATGCCTCCGTCTCCAGACACCACGCGGCGATCTCGGGATGCTCGGCGTGCTTGGCCAACTGCGCGGTCGTCCGAAGCCACGTTCCGGCGGCCCCGAACTGGCGAAGGTCGATGTGGCAGGTGGAGGCCAGCAGCGACAACCAGCCACCGGCCGTGAGAAGGCGGCGATGCTCGGCGAACGTCTTCTTGGCGTCGACCAGGTGCGAGACGTACGACAGGTGCTGACGTACGCGTTCCAACAGCTCAGCCGGTGGGGTCCCCTGGTAGGCCATCGCGAGGTCGTCGACGGCCAGTTCCAGGCGGTCAAGCGTTTCGGTGCCCACGTCGCTGGCGGCCACCCGGCGGGCCAGCTCCAGCGCCTCGATCTCATCGGCGAAGTGAGAGCTACTCTCCGGCTCCTCGCTGAACAACTCGGCTTCTTCCGTGTTGAACACCCGGCAGTAGAGCAGCCGGTACGGGTCCTTGGGCTGGTGCTTGCCCGCCTCCCAATCCTTGATCATTCGAATCAAGGAATCCCGCTCGGGCAGGCGGGCACGAGTGCGCGAGTCAGCGGTCTCGGCAAGCTGCCTGGCCATCTCTCGCTGGGTCCACAACTTGCCACGCCTTGCGGCGCGTAACCGTACGGCCCAGGCCGGAACGTTACCCATTGTGTGCACCTCGGGGGACGTGGGGTCCTCCTGTCTCCCCCAGTCTCCCCTACTCGCACTGTCGGCGCGGGGTACCCGGCGATGTCATGGGAGCACCAGGAAAAGCGGAACCCGCAGGCGCGGACACGCCGTACGGGTCCCTTGATCGCACGTGGAGGTGCGACCCATGGACAACTGTAGAGCCGTCCCACCCGCCGTTGACGAGACGACAGTGGAGAGCCACGACAAGGCGCTGGCCGTCGTAAAGCGGCTTCTCAATGAGCGGGGAATCTGCGCCCACCGCCATCACACGATCAGTCTCGGCCTGTTCGCCAACAGCGCGGTTGCCAGGCCTGACCAGCCGCCTCTTCGGTCGTGGATGGAGCGACACCCGCCGGAGCTGACCGTGAAGGGTTCGCAGGGCTGGCGGGTAGCCACGGTGACCATGGGTCCGCGCTCGGGCAGCTACCTGGTGTCCCTGCGCGACAGCTCCGATCTCCTGGCGGTAAGGAGCGAGCATCCCGAACAGGTGGTTGCCCTGATCGTCGCCGCTCGGAAGACGTGACCATGCACGGCTGGGTCATCCTGGGCGATGCAGCCACCAAGCGCGTCAACGGCAAAGAGGTCGTCGTCACAGCCGGTAAGTCGGGCGACATCGGGTCGGCCATCAGGACGTGGGAGGACGCTGAGCGCCACCGGATGCTGTACGAACTGGGCAACCTCGGTCGCCTGGTCGATACCGCGCTGGCTCGCCTCCAGGGTCACCACCGCACTCCGGGAAGTCACGGAAAACGCGCGCCGCAAACCGGCCACATCAAATGATCGCCGGTTGGGTGCGGCGACAGACCTCCCGTGGTCGCGTTGCCGTACCCGACCAGCAATGACCGTGATTCGATAACCGTGTCGTCCGGTGGCAACATGACCCGGAGCGCAGTGCCGCCAGGCGCGAGCACCGGAAGCAGGGCGGCAGAGTCCTTGATCATCATCATGTGGGCGTTCCTGATGATCACTGAGTGGAGACGGCCGGCGCAATGCCGAATGGCACCCCGTAGGGGCCGCGAAGCGGTTGGGCCGGCGGTCGGAGCGGCAGGCGGCAGCGCGTACCAGGGGCGGCGGGTGCCTTCGGTTCGGCAGGTGCTCGGTTCGGCGGGCGGTGGGCTTACGCCGTGCCGTCCCGGCTGGCGCGGGCCGGGGCCGGCCGCCAGGGCCGCACGCCCGGCCCGCTGGCCGTGCCGGGACGGCGGGGCGTGTCCCGCCGTGCGGCGGCCCGAAGCGCTGGCGCCTTGAACCAGTAAAGAAACTCTGAGCCACCCCACAGCCAGCGCGTATGTCGATCTTCGAGGCGCATCTGCTGGGGGCACGAACGATCAAAGCCAAAGAGTACGCCAACAGGCATCATTGACCGCAAAGCTCATCACCCAGCGGGGCTCAACTCCAGGAACAGCAACGCTTTCGACCCGCCTCGCGCCCGAGCATCCTTGAGCACCTTTTCATCATGCGGCTCCATCGGTCCGACAGACTCGACGAACTCCGCCCCATAAAGCGACAGTTGCACATCTTCCCGTTGACTGGACTCCATGGTCACCGATTTGGAAAGTTGCTGATCTATGATCGACCATCCGTGCTCTCGTAAGAGGCCACTCGCCTTGCTGAGCGCCTGCCGGGAATCGGGGCTCCCGACGTCGATTATCAAGACCTCTCTGACCAGGGTCAGACCGTCCCAGGTGACCTTGGCCTTGGTCTCTGCCAGCACTCTTACGGTGCTGCGTATGTCGCGGACAACGCCAGGATCAACCCGCTCCTCCCTGGGGAACAATTCCGATCGGCATCCGGAAAGAAAGAGGAGCACACAGAAGGTGGCTATAGCTGTCCTAACAAATTGAGCTGCCTGCTTCAACCTGTTGACTCCAGTCCCCTCATGCCCGCGATGGGCAAGAGCCGTTTCCCCGCCAGCGATATACCGCAGTTTCCTAGTGGAAGATCCCCGATGACTCTATCCGTTCCTGATTCATAGAACAGGCGCTAGATCATGAGGGCGATGCCGTTGTCGGCGAGTTCTTCGGGAGTGAATACCACGCTGGTGTCGTCGGCGAGTTCGGCGCTGTAGCCGATCTCGTAGCGGTTGGCGGGGGCTTTGACCTCGGTGACCTCGATGGGGTGGCCGTGGGCGTGGGCCATGGTGCGGCGGATGATGAGGATCGCTTCGGCGTAGTCCATGCCCAGGCGGGCGCGTTCGTCTTCGTAGGCGATGCGGGAGGTGGTCAGGGTCATCCACCGGATGGGGCCGTGTTCGCGGATGAGGGATTGGTAGAAGAAGCCGGGTCACTTGCGGTACTGGTCGAAGCGCTTGGGAGTGTCCCAGCCGGGGAGCATGTCGGCGTTGGTGTAGGAGTTGATCTCCAGGCGGGCTGAGGCGCCGTGGATGCGGACGGTGTGTCCTCGGTGCCACATGCTGCGGCGGTGGATGACCGCATGTCCGGCGCGGACGCCGAGGATGATCGCGAGATCCCGGTTGGCGGTGATCTTCTCGCCGGTGAACAGCGGCGCGTCGGGGTCGACGTCGCGGAGGGCGAGGTCCCAGCCGAAGGCTTGGATGTCGGGGTGGTTACCGGGGGCGGCCAGGTCTGGCCTGGTCTGGTGGCTGATGAGGATGACTTGGCGCTCGGGCATGGGGCGGACGAAAGAGCCGCGTCCGCGCATGACGTAGGCGAGTCCTTCGGAGACCAGGGTGTCGATGGCCTTGCGGACGGTGGGGCGCGATACCTCGTAGCGGCGGACCAGTTCCGGCTCGCTCGGCAGGGCTCCACCGGGTGGGTAGCGGCCGTCCAGGATCGCGGTTCTCAGGTCACTCGCGATGGACGATCTCTTCGGAGGTGCCCGGGGAGCTTAGTCATCCGGTTAGTCACTCAAGCCCGGTTTTCATGATCACAGACTGAGTGTTCCCGCAGGTGGAGCCTAGGAGATTCGAACTCCTGACATCCTGCTTGCAAAGCAGGCGCTCTGCCAACTGAGCTAAGGCCCCGAGATTCAAGCCGGTGGCCTGGGGAGATGCCCTTGCGCACGGCCTGCTTCAGTCGTACACGGTAGCAACAGGACCCGCTCCTACGCCACTTGAATCCGCGTGGCGGGGCGGGCTTCAGCGGGCGACGGCGGCCAGGTGAGGTTCGGCCGGTGCGCCGGTGAGGAGGATCTCGGGGAGATCGGCGACGGAGTCGAGGAGGTGGGTGGCTCCGCCCTTGATGAGGCGCTCCCTGCTGTGGACTCCGGTCAGGATGCCGGCCACCACAGAGGCGCCCGCGCGGCGGCCGCAGAGCATGTCGTTCTCCGAGTCGCCGACGACCGCGACCTGGCGGACGTCCTCGACGCCGAGGCGCATGACCGCGGTGAGGACCATGTTGGGCAGGGGGCGACCGCGCCCGGCCTCTTCGGGGCACAGGGCGAGGTCGACCTTGTCGGACCAGCTCAGGGCGCTCAGCACCCGGCTGAGGGTGACGCGGCTGAAACCGGTGGTGAGGCAGACCCTGATGTCGGCGCCACGGAGCTTGTCGAGTGCCTCGACGATTCCGGGCAGCGGGGTCAGGCCCGCGCGCGCGATGGCGCCCTCGTAGGAGCGCTCGAAGGTCAGATTGGCCGCCTGGGCCTGGGCCTCGTTGTCCGGGAAGATGCCCCGGAAGACGTCGATCGTGGAGCATCCCCGGGACCGGTGCACGTGCACCATGGCGCGAGCGTACGCACCGGTCCCGGGCACGATGCCCTGCGTGGCGATCGCCTCGGCGAACGCCCGCTCGACCATGGCGACATCACCGATCGTGGTGCCTGCCAGATCCAGGCAGACAAGCCTGATGGGTGTTATTCCATCTTGGGCAAGGACCATGAAAGCACCCGAATCGGTAGCCGCGTCTGTCAGTTCTCGCTGCCGGTGGCCTCGGTCCACAGGTCGAGCTCGGCGCGGTCGGCCTGCACCTTGCGCCAGACCAGCAGCCCCCCGAGGGCGACGAGCGCCAGAACGAGCAACTTCTTCACGGTGTGACCCCACTTCTTGAGAAGTCTCACCTGCCGGGGTGAGACAACGCCCGGTTCGAACGGTTCCCTGCAGCCTAGCAAGGGATCGGGCCATGATCCGGTCCGCACGACAAGCCACCAGGGCCGATCCACACCAACCGGGTGATTTTCAGCATCATGCCGTACGGCTCGCGTTTCGACGATCACGATCCGCCGTGAGTCTTGTCGCGAAACCGTCCTGGTTCTCACGATAACCCCCGTGAAGCACCCGCTTTACCTTCCCGGGGGTTCCGGTCCCCCGCGGCCCGGGAATGGTGCCGCCCGCCAGGGGCACGACCAGCGCGTCCGCCCGCTCCGGCCCGATCACCCGGGGCGCGAATGACACATACCCGCTTGGCATGGGGCTTTCCGATCGAGATAAGCCCAGGTAGATCGAGATAAGCCCAGGTAAGGGGTCAGGCGCCCTCGGCTGGATCCTCGGCTACCTCAGGCGCCTTCGACAAGGTCGGCGTAGTCGGGGTGGCGGTCGATCCACTCCCGGACGAACCAGCAGAGGGGGACGACCTTCGCGTTCTCCGCGCGGGCCGCGTCCAGTGCGGTACGGACGAGCGCGGACCCCACCCCCTTGCCCTCGTACTCCGGCTGGACCTTGGTGTGGGGGTAGACGATGACCCCGTCGCGCCGGACGAGGTCCAGCCGTCCAGCCTGCCTGCCGTCCACCTCCGCCACGAAGGAATCGCCGCCGAGGGAGAGCTTGACGTCCGCCTGCATGGAGGTCCTCCTTAGCCGGGCCGCCGTACGGTCGTACGGGCGCTTTCCTGGTCAGCCGATCTCGCGCGGCGTTCATTCCCCGCCTCGCCTACCCGCGTTCGAACCGGACATCAACTAGCTCCGGGGGAGGGAAAACAATCACCGAGAGTGATTGTTCAGATACGAGAGGTCGCTGATTTTCGCGGGCCATAATTCGCGGGCGGTGGACCGTACCGGAAGCCGCCCGATTGAAGGATGATGGGAGCGGACGCCCGGCACGCCGGCGTCCCATGGGATCAGCCGACCCGTCTGTGCTGGTACGACAGACGTTGACTGACCTTCATGCGCGCCGAGAAGGTGATCGCGATGACGGGTGACGTCGACCACGGTTCACTACGCATTCTCTTCACCGGCCAGCCCGCCGGGGTGTCCTGCGAGGGAGATATCGACCTCTGTACGCGGCGCGTTCTGGCACGGGCGCTCGCCGTGGCGGCGGAACGGACCGGCGGCGACCTGTACGCCGACCTCCACGGTGTCGACTTCGTCGACGTCGGCGGCCTGAGGGTGCTGGCGGAGACGGCGTTCGGGATGGCGGGCGGGCGAAGACTGATCGTCGACGGCCTCCGTCCGCACACGCGGCGGATCGTCGAACTGTGCGGCTGGACGGAAGTGCTCGCCGCGGGTCCGGGCACCGTAACCACTGTGAGATAACGCCTGGTTGCTCCTCAGTTGTACCGTAAGAGTTCTCTAGAGGAATTCGGAGGATCCGCCCTGAGAGTGACCAGATCGGCCCCCTCCCCGGCTCCCGGCCCCGGGGTGATCGCGATCGGGTCGCTGTCCTCCCGTTCCGATACGGGCAGTGTGCCCGGCGGCCGTCCCCCGGCCGGGTCTTCCTCCCATCGACTGTCTGCAGAGGTATATCCGTGAGCGCTGCCGTCCTCGTGACCGACGTGTCCGACCCCGCCGCGGAGGAGACGCTCCTCCTGGCCCTGGCCGGTGAGCTGGACTACAGCAACGCCGAGCGGTTCCACCACGACCTGCAGGAGGCCATCGGCGAGAGCAGGGGCGATCTCGTCATCGACCTGACCGATCTGACCTTCTGCGACTCCACGGGGATCCAGAGCTTCCTGAACACCCGCCAGACCGTCCAGGACCGCGGCGGCAGCATCGTCCTGGTCAATCTGCACCCCCGCCTGGAGAGGCTCTTCCACCTGACCGGCCTCGCCCAGGCCTTCGGCATCCAGCCGACCGTGGCCGACGCCCTCAAGGCGCTGCGGCCGAGCCAGCCGTCGTAGCGGGTCCCGTCCCCCCGCGGCCGTCACTTTCCGGGGCCCGACCGAGCGAACATCTGTTGGCTCGGGCGGTCGTAAGTTGGCAATGAGCGGGCAGGTGTCTAGCATCGTGTAACTCGTCAGCAACGCCCTGATTCTGGAGCAAGTCGGCTCGCCCCCCGGTGACTGCCAGACAAGGCGACCTCAAGGGGGTGTCGTGACCGGCGACCACGGCCAGCACTGGCCGATCGACGAGGATCTCAGCGCTCTGCGGGAGCGTCTCCAATATCATGCCGTCCGAGCCGGTATGCGGGGCGAGCGGTTGGACGACCTCCTCCTCGTCACCAACGAGGCGGTCATCAACATCTTGGAGCACGGCGGGGGCAAGGGCACCCTGGCGATCTGGCAGAACGAGACATACCTGACCATCGACGTCACCGACACCCTGGGTGTCCTCACCACCTGGCACGTCCCCCGCGAGCGTCCCACGGGAACCGTGCGGGGGTTCGGCCTGTGGCTGATGAACCAGCTGTGCGACGAGTTCGCCATCGAGCGGACGGAGCAGGGGTCGCGCGTCCGCCTGCGCATGCGCATCGGCCGTCCGGTGGACGGGAACGGGTCCACCGGTTCGGCGCGGGACGCCCCCGATCCCGTACGGGACACCACCGGCTCCGCGCGGGACGATCCCGGCCAGGACGAACTCCAGGTCTCGTTCTGAGAGATCCGGGAGGGGTCCGGGAAGGTTCCGGGAGGTTCTTCCGGGAAACGCGGGTCGCGAGCCCGGTCGCCTCCGTGGCCCACCGGCGGCGGGCCACGAAAGTCCGTCAGGTGATGTCGCGGCGCCGGAGGCCGAGCAGCCCGGCGACGGCGAGCAGGGCGGCGAGGGCGGACAGTGCCAGCAGGGGCACCGGGGAGAACCCGACGCCGAGAAGGACCTTGGGGATGTGGGCGAACGGGGAGAAGATCATGACGTCGGCGGAGGCCTGACCGAACTCCACGGCCAGCTCCAGCAGCAGGAACGCCGCCAGGAACGTCCAGCTGACGGCGGCGGCCAGGCGCGGCAGCAGGCCGTACAGGGCGAGGGTGATCCCGGTGAGGACCCAGACGGCGGGGATCCAGAGCAGCGTGGCACCGAGGATGCGGGGAAACTCGCCCGCGACGTCGCCCGCGCCCAGGCCGTACGCGAGACCCGCGGCCAGGCCGAGTGCGGACAGCATGAGCGCCGGTCCCGCGAGGGCGAAGAGGAGATGGGCGCCCACCCAGCGGACCCTGCCGACCGCCGTGGCCAGGATGACCTCGGCCAGGCCGCCGCGCTCCTCGGCCTGCGGGCGGAGCATGGTCAGGATCGCGTAGCAGGCGATCACCTGGCTGAACACCATGGTGGAGAAGGTGAGCAGGGCGCTCATCCCGTTCACCCCGGGGAAGAGGTCGCCGAACTGGTCCTGGGCGCCCTGCGCACCCCCGCCGAACGCGGCTCCGAGCACCGCGCAACCGGCCGTCCAGGCCAGCAGGGTGCCCCGGTTCACCCGCCAGGCGATGGAGAGGGCGCCGCGCAGGCCGGGTGCCGCGACGGCGGGTCCCGGGCGGGAGGGCAGCAGGCCCGCGGCGAGGTCGCGGCGGGCGGACAGGGCGTAGGCCGTACCGGCCAGGAGCACGGCCAGTACGGCCGGGAGCAGCAGGACCCACCAGCGCTCACCGCCGAAGGCGCGGGTGAACCTGACCCAGCCGAGCGGGGACAGCCACGACAGCCACTCCATCCCGCCCGCCGTACGGTTCCCGGGGGCCGGGGAGAGAAGGTCGCCCATGGCCCGGACGAGGAACGCCAGGCCCAGCGCGGCGAAGGCGATGCCCCGGGCGGCGGAGGCGCCCCGGGTGAGCTGGGCGGCCACGGCCGCCGATCCGGCGGAGACCCAGCCGAAACCCGCCGTCGACAGGCCGAGGAGCGCCGCCCCCGCCGGGGGAAGCCCCGTGGACACGAGCGCGACGATCATGAGCGCCGCGGCCAGCAGGTTGGCCGAGAACGTCACCGCCAGTGCCGCGGCCAGCGGCGCGTGCCGCCCGACGACGGTCGAGCCGAGCAGCTCGCGGCGCCCGGTCTCCTCCTCGGCGCGGGTGTGCCTGATCACCAGCAGGATGTTCGCGACACCGGTCAGTATCGCGCTCGACATGCCCGCGCTCCAGGCGGTGATCCCGCCCGCGGTCGCCGCGTAGATCGGTCCGCGCAGCGCCCGCTGGGCCGGGTTCAGCGTCGCGATCTCGGCGTACTGGCGCAGCGCCTCCTGGGTGGGGTAGAGGTCGGCGACCCCCGCGGCCATCGCGAGGACGATCAGCGGCACCGTCACGACCCAGATGGGCAGCAGGAGGCGGTCGCGGCGCAGGATGAGCCGGACCAGCGCGCCGGTCCCGGCGACCTCGTCGCTCATCGGTGCCGGGGTGCCGGTCCCGGTGAACCGGCTATCCATCGTGATGCTCATCGCGCCGACCCCGGCGAGTCGGCCGTTTCCTTTCCGGACGCCGCTCCGGCCGTCACCTCGTAGTGGCGCAGGAAGAGCTCCTCCAGGGTGGGCGGGCGGCTGGTCAGCCCGCGTACCCCGATCTCGACGAACCGCCGCAGGAGCCCGTCCAGCTCGGCGGTGTCCACGTCGCAGCGCACGCCGGTGCCGTCGATACGGAGATCGTGGACGCCCGGCAGGCCGTCGAGGCCGACGGGCGGGCCCGCCAGCTCGGCGGAGACGGAGGTACGCGTGAGGTGGCGGAGTTCGGCGAGGGTGCCGCTCTCCACGGCCCGGCCGTCCCGGATGATCGTCACGCGGTCGCACAGCGCCTCGACCTCGGCCAGGATGTGGCTGGAGAGCAGGACCGTGCGCCCGCGCAGGCGCTCCTCCTCGACACACCGCTGGAAGACGGCCTCCATGAGTGGATCGAGGCCCGCGGTGGGCTCGTCGAGCAGCAGCAGTTCCGCGTTCGACGACAGGGCGGCGATCAGCGCGACCTTCTGCCGGTTTCCCTTGGAGTAGGCGCGGCACCGCTTCGTCGGGTCGAGGTCGAAGCGTTCCAGCAGGTGTGCCCGGCGCGCGGCGTCGAACCCGCCCGGCAGGCGGCCGAGCAGGTCGATCACCTCGCCCCCCGACAGGTTGGGCCACAGCGCGACGTCGCCCGGCACGTACGCGAGGCGGCGGTGCAGCTCGACGGCGTCGCGCCAGGGGTCGCCGCCGAGCAGCCGGGCGGAGCCGGAGTCGGCCCTCATCAGGCCCAGCAGGACGCGCAGTGTCGTGGTCTTTCCCGCCCCGTTCGGGCCGAGGAAACCGTGGACCTCCCCGGTCCGTACCGACAGGTCGAGGCCGTCGAGGGCGCGGGTCCTGCCGAAGGACTTCACCAGGCCCTCGGCGCGTACGGCGTCAGTCATCGCCCTGCTCCTTTCGGTAACGGTCCAGCCCGTCACGGGCCTGGTCCGCCAGCTCCGCACCCGTGAACGACGGGGAGACGATCTCCAGCATCGCGGCGCTGACCCGGGGGGCGCCCTCGGCGGACATGGGGTCGGCGCCCATCGCGCGGGCGACGTGCGCGTGCAGCACGTGGACGCCCAGCTTCATCGCGGTGAAGACCGCCGCCTGGGCCCGGACGTCCGGCCGGTCGCCGAGGAACCGCTCGGTCAGCGCCACCATGTCGTCGAACAGCACGGCGGCACCCGGCGAGCCGTCCGCCAGCGCCCGCGACAGGTAGAGCATGACGGGCGGTCCCGCCCGGTAGACGTCGGAGATGAACTCCGGCTCGTCCAGCCGGTGCTCGTCCAGTGCCTCGTGAACGTTCAGCTTGACGAACTCCAGCACGTAGGCGTCACAGGCCTCGCGCAGGCCGTCCTTCGATCCGAAGTGGTGCTGCACGAGGCCGAGCGACACCCCCGCCCTCTCGGCGATGGCCCGCAGGGTGGCCCCCCGGATCCCGTGCTCGGCGAAGTGCGCGAGCGCGGCGTCCCTGATCCGCGCCCGAGCGGTCAGGTCTTCAACTGGTCTCATGTACGGCATCCTATACACATGACTTGCCAAAAAGTCAGCTGTATAGGAAGACGTCGTGGGTCATCTTCCCGTCACCGGGCCGCCCGCCTCCGCGCGTAATCCTTGACCGTCATCTGACGGATGATCGACGTACCGGCCAGATGTCCGCGATACGCTTGTTTGAGCAGGTCAGCGCCTTATTGGGTGATGTCATGGGAAGACAGCTGCGATGTCCGTCTGCGGGTTGTTCGGGGACACCGAGGGACGCTCAGGGACATCATCTGTCGGGCTGGGGACGTCCGGGGACGCTGTTCTCGCCTCGGGAGTGCCCTCGACACCCCGTACAGCGTCTCCCCGAACCTTCCGGGGCTTCGGGAACGTTCGGAATCCTCGGCGCCCCGGCGGTACGCGGAGGCGTCCGCCGGTCACACCCGCCGGGACGACACCGAGATCGACCCCGCCGTCCCGGTTCTCTCCGTCTCGCTCAGCCGTACGCAGGTTCGGAAGGGATGGTCCGTATGAGGGTTGTCGTCGATCTGGCGCGGTGCCAGGGATACGCGCAGTGCGCCTTTCTGGCTCCGGACACGTTCCGGATGCATGGCGAGGAGGCGCTCATGTTCCACTCCAGCCCGGACGAGGCGCAGCGGGACCAGGTCCTGCGCGCGGTGGCCGCCTGCCCGGTCCAGGCGATCCTCGTCGACCGGCTGGACCTGGACGCGGCCGGGCCTCCGCCCGCGACGGCCAACGGAACGGCGACGGCCGGAACTGAAACAGCGACGGCTGCGGCTGCGGGCGGAGCGGCGACCGGCGGGACGGCCGCCACCGGAACGGGAGCGGTGTGACCAGCGAGCAGAGCAGGGAGATGTTCAGGCGCGACGGCCGCATCGTCGTCGTCGGCGCCTCCCTCGCGGGACTGCGGGCCGCGGAGGCGCTCCGTGACGAGGGCTTCACCGGGTCGCTCACCCTCGTCGGGGACGAGGCGTGCGAACCCTACGACCGGCCCCCGCTGTCCAAGCAGGTCCTGACCGGCTGGGTACCCGCGGACGGCACCGCGCTGCCCCGGCGTCGCGAGATCGACGCGGAGTGGCTGCTCGGCGTACCCGCCTCCGGGCTGGACCTCGCGGGCAAGCGGGTGGAGCTCGCGGACGGGCGGGAGGTCCCCTTCGACAGGTTGCTGATCGCCACCGGTGTGCGCGCCAGGCCCTGGGCCGACGAGGCCGAGGCCGCCCTGGACGGCGTGTTCGTGGTCCGCACGCGCGACGACTCGGGCCGCCTGTGGGAGCGGCTGGCCGCCGGGCCCGGCCGGGTGCTCGTCATCGGGGCCGGTTTCGCCGGTTCCGAGATCGCCTCGGTGTGCCGCGAGCGCGACATACCGGTGACCGTCGCCGAGGTCGCCGAGGCACCCCTGGTGGGAGCGCTCGGCAGCATGATCGGCTCGATCGCCGCGAACCTCCAGCGCGCCCACGGCGTCGACCTGCGCTGCGGCGTCAAGGTCACCCGGCTGGAGGGGGACGAGCGGGGGCGGGTGCGCCGCGCCCACTTCTCCGACGGCGGCACGGTCGACGCCGACGTGGTGGTGGTCGCGCTCGGCGGCATACGCAACACCGAGTGGCTGCGGGACTCGGGGCTGGCCGCCGGTGTCTGGGGCGTGGCCTGCGACTCGGGCTGCCGGGCGTTCGACGTCAACGGCCTGGTCACCGACGACGTCTTCGTCGCCGGGGACGTGGCACGCTGCCCGCACCCGGTCTACGAGTACCGGTTCCTGTCGCTGGAGCACTGGGCCAACGCGGTGGAACAGGCCCAGGTCGCGGCCCACAACATGGTCAGTTCCCCGACCGACCGCTGGCCGCACCTGTCCATGCCGGCGTTCTGGTCGACGCAGTTCGGCGTCAACATCAAGTCCGTCGGGGTCCCGGTCCTGTCGGACGAGGTCGTCGTGACGCAGGGGTCGGTGGAGGAGCACCGTTTCGTCGCCACGTACGGCTACCGAGGCCGGGTCACCGCGGCGGTCAGCTTCGACAACGCCAAGTGGCTCGACCACTACCGGCATCTGATCGAGGCGGCGGCGCCCTTCCCGCCCACCTGCCCCACCCCCGACCAGCCCTCCGGCATGAAGCCCGTGCCCGCCCACTTCCCGGACCCGGTGATCATCACTCGCGGAGCCACGGTGGTGGTCACCGGCCACGAGCCGAACGAGCGGCGCGTGGCGTTCGCACGGCCGGGCGGCTGAGCTGTCCGGCCCTTGCCCGACCAGGGCCCTGCCCGACCGGGGCCGGGCGGTTGACCTGTTCGGCCCTGGTCGGGCGGTTGACCTGTCCGGCCGGGGTCGGGCGGCTGAGCTGTCCGGCCGGGGGCCGGGCGGCTGGCTTGTCGGGCCGGGACCGGCGACACCCTAGGAGAAGCGGCTATGACAGTTACCCAGGCGTCCAGCACCTTCCAGCGAATCCTCGACCACTCCAGCCGGGCCGATCCGTACCCGCTCTACGCCGAGTTGCGCAGGACCCCGGTGGCCCGGCAGGAGGACGGCGGCTACATCGTCAGCACCTACCGGGAGATCACCTCGCTGCTGCACAACCCGCACGTCAGTTCCGACACGGACAATCTGGACCACCCGGGGCCCGCCCTCGCCCTGCGCGGGGACTCACCGGCGTTCATCGGCCTCGACCCGCCGCGACACGACCGGCTGCGCCGCATGGCGATGCGCTACTTCGGCCCCCCGCACTCGCCCACGCTGATCGACGGCATGCGCCCCGACCTGACCGCCATCGTCACGAACCTGATCGACAACCTGGTGAGCAAGGACGAGATCGACATCGTCGACGACTTCGCCTACCCCTTCCCCGTCACGGTGATCTGCCACCTGCTCGGCGTACCCCGCGAGGACGAGCCGAGATTCCACGGGTGGGTCGAGGCGATCGTCGCGCTGCTCGGCTTCGACCCCGCGATCGACCCCGAGGAACGCCTGCGGGAGGGCGTACGTGCCCGCGAGGACCTCAGGACATACCTCGCCGAGCTTCTGGAGAGCCGCCGGGGCCGGCCGCCGGGCGACGACCTGCTGTCCCAGCTGGCCAACGACGACGGGCCCGACGGGCGCATGACGGACGAGGAGATCGTCAGCACCGCCAACCTGCTGCTCATCGCGGGCCACGAGACGACCGTCAACCTGATCTCCAACGGCGCGCTGACGTTGCTGCGCCATCCCGACGTGCTGGAACGCCTGCGCCGCGACCCCGGGATGATCATTCGGACGGTCGAGGAACTGCTGCGCTACGAGCCTCCGGTGCAGCTCATCCTCTGGCGGGCCGCGTACAGCGACCTCACCGTCGCGGGCACCGTCATCCCGAAGGGCTCGCGGATCACGCTCGTGCTCGCCTCAGGCAACCGCGATCCCGCCTATTTCCGCGACCCCGACCGGTTCGATCCCGACCGGCGGGACAACCAGCACCTCGGCTTCGGCGGAGGCGTCCACATGTGCTTCGGCGCTCCGCTGGCCCGGCTGGAGACACAGATCGCGCTGAACGAGCTCGTCCGCAACCTGGAGAGTCCCCGGCTCGTCGCCGACCCACCCCCGTACCGGCAGAGCGCGGTCCTGCGCGGCCCGCGCCATCTCCTCGTCAGGCAGGAGTGACGGTACGAACCCTGGCCGGGAGGGAGGGCTCGCGTGTCACCGGGTCCACCTCCCGGTAAGGCTCACGCGTCACCGGGTTCAGCCTCCCAACAGGGCTCGCGTGTCACTGGGTCCACCTCCCGATCCGTACCGGCACCCCGGGTGAGCCGTGCAGCACGGGAGCGTGGTCCGGGGCGTCGAGCCCTCCCGCCTGGAGCAGGTCCTGGTCCAGGCGGACCAGCCGGGCGTGGCGCAACGGCCAGTCGGGATGCTCGATCTGGGCGGTGACCGTCCTGCCCGCGAACGTGGTGAACAACCGGTAGCGCGCGGTCAGGAAGTGCGCCAGCTCGTCGCGCTCCCGCTCCGCGAACGGCGGGCCGACCTCCACGACCGCGTCGCACCGCGCGCCCACGGGTCCCGGCAGGCGCCGTCGGCAGCGGTAGCCGCGCCGCTCGCCGACGGCGCTGACGGCCATGCGGGACCAGAAGTAGGGCAACCCGTACCCGGCCCGCGCGCCGAGCACCGCGAGCAGGCGCCCGGCGTCCAGCGACAGGAACCAGACACCGTCACGCCCCTGCTCGTCCCGTACGTACGTGCGCACATTCGTCTCGGGAAACCGCGACAACCACGGCAGGGCGGGCACGCCCGGTGCCCGCACGTCCTCCATCAGGAAGGTGGTGAGGCCGACCCAGGCCGCGCCGTCGAAGGTCTCGACCGTGAGCCCGGGGGGCAGCAGCCGCTGGATCTCGGCGGGTGGGTACCGCCAGTGCATGAAGGTCATCTCGGACCAGCGGTGGTACATGACCGGGTGGGTCAGGTGCGGGGACGGCGGAGCCTGCATGATCCGCTCCTTCTCGGGTGGTGGTGCTTGGGTAGTAGTGGTGCCCGGGTGGTGACGCTCGGATGGTGGTGGCGTTTGGGTGGTGGTGCTTGGGTGGTGCCCGGGTGGTGGCGTTTGCCACTTGTCTTGACCATTCATCTTGGCCGTGGCGCCGGGTGTCGTCCCGCGCGACACCCCACGCGATCCGTTTGGGACCAGGCCGGGCCGGGCTGGTCGGTCCTGCTTCGCGCTTGATGTTGGGTTTCTTGAGTTCGTCCCGGTATCGCGTTCCTCGGAGGCACCTCGCCGGAGCGTCCCCGCCACAGGGACGGTCTAGCTTTCAGAACTCTCCGTAAAACCGTGCGCGCAGCGACGCGGGCTCACGGGTGGTCACGGGTGTAATCGTCCCGGGCACAGGAGCCCGTCGACCGGTCACCGTCGGAAGTGACCGGCAGCCGAACACACGGGGGATTCATGCGTACACGGAGGAACGTCACGAAACGGGAGCCGTCGCGGCCGGGCGTGATCCGCCGGACCGGGCTGCGGGCGCTGGCGGCGGGGATCCTGGTGGTCACCCCGCAGCTGGCCTTCGCCGGACCCGCGCTGGCCGGTACCAACGTGATCGTGACCGGGAGCCTGCTGTCCGTCAACGCGGGAGACCTGGCCGACAACATCAGCGTCGATGTCGACGTCGACGGTTCGCTCGTCGTCAGGAACTCCGGCGACACACTCTCCACCACGGGGACCTGCCAGAACGTCGACGACAACATGGTCCGCTGCCCCTCCACCGGGATCACCGGCATCCAGGTCAGCCTCCAGGGCGGCGCCGACACCCTGCGCAACAACACGGCCCTGCCCATGCGGGCCTTCCTGGGCTCCGGCAAGGACGCCTTCTCCGGGGGCTCGGCCTCCGACACCGTCTCCGGCCAGACCGGCGGCGACACCATCCACGGGAACGACGGCGACGACGTCCTCCAGGGCAACGCGGGTCCCGACTCCATCGTCGGCGGCGCGGGCAGGGACGCCTGCACCGCCGAGATGAAGGAGTCCTGCGAAAGCTGACGTTCCGAGCACCGGGGCGTACGGGCGCCACGTCCGTACGCCCCTCCCGCGTACCTCCCGGTAACAGACACCGCGTCCGTACGCCCCCCGCAGGCTTCCCGGTGACAGACACCGCGTCCCTACACCCCTCCCGCATACCTCCGTCCGTACGCCCCTCGCATACCTCCCGGTGACAGACATCGCGTCCGTACGCCCTCGCACACCTCCCGGTGGCGGCTGCCGTCGCGGTGCCTGGCCGGGCGGGGGTCCCGGAGCCGCGCGGGCCGTTCTCGTGGGTGGTAATTGTGCCTCTGAGCATGGGTTTGGCAACTTATCGGCCGCTACTGGGAAGATGTCGGTATATGGATCGCATTGACCTGGTTCCGCGCCTTGCCCGAGTGGTGGTCATCGCCGTCCTCGGCGGCTTCGCCAGTGTCTACGCGCTCGCGGAGTTGCCCGCGCCCGTCCCGGTGCTGATCGCGGTGGCCGCCTTCCTGATTCAGGTCGTCTGTGTCCTGCCGGGCGAGCGGCCCTGGTGGCTGCTCGCCGCGCAGGCCGGCCTGGGATGTCTGGGTGTGCTCGGCCTCGGGATGTCGGTGGGGATGCTCGGCTTCGTGGCCGGGTCGCTGCTGCTGACCGCCGCCTGGCCCGTGGCGGCGCTCGTCGTGGCGGGCGCGGCGGTCATCTCGATGTCAGCGGACGCCACGATCACCACGCTGCTGGTCGCCCTGATCGTCTACGGGCTGGCCCGGATGGTCGAGCTGGTGGACGAGCTGTTCGCGGCACGACTTGGGCTGGCCATGGCGGCCGTCGCCGAGGAGCGGCTGCTGATCGCCGCCGAGCTGAACGCCGGTGTCGGCCGGAGTCTGGCGGTGATCGGAGGGCTCGACCCGGAAAGGCCGGAGATGCTCGGCGAAGTCCTGGCCGTCACCCGGCAGGCCCTGGCCGACGCCCGTTCCGCCGCCGTCGACTACCGATCCCTCTCCCTGGCCCCCGACACCGCCTCCGCCCGCGCCCTCCTGCTCGCGGCCGGGGTCGAGACCGAGGTCCGCGTCGGCCACACCGAGCCCCTCGGTCCCACCGGCGCCCTCCTCGCCGCGGCCCTCCGCGACGCGGTCTCCGACGCCGTACGGCACGGCACCGTCCGCCACTGCCTCATCGAGACCTCGGAATCCGAGGATTCCGTACGGCTCCGCGTCACCCACGACGCCCCTCGCACCGCCGCCCAGGCCGCCGACGCCCTTGCCGAGGCCCAGGCCCGCATCGTCTCCGCCCGTGGGACCCTCGTCCTCGACCTCGCCCCCGACGGCCGTCTCACCATCGACGCCCGCGTCCCCAAAACCCCGCCCGCCCGCCCGGCGCCGATCGGCGTGGCAGGCCCGGCGGCGGACGAACCGGACAAGGCGGGCAACAGCGGGCCCGGACGTCTCAACGTCAGGCGCCTCGGGATCGGGCGGCTCAGCACGGCGGGCAACCCGGACTCGGCGTACCGGTTGTCGGTGGGACTGCTGGTGGCCGTGCTGGCGGGGTTCTCCGTGAAGGCGCTGTTGCGGTTGCCCGCGGAGGCGCCGGTTCCGGTCGTGGCGTGCCTGGGTGTGATCATCTTCCTGCACCTCAGGTCGGTACGAGGGCGCCATCCGTGGAACCTGCTGGCGATGGCCGTGCTCACCTACCTGCCCATCCTCGAATTCGGGCCGGGCTGGCTGGTGGTGGCGGGTTTCCTGGCCGGGCCGCTGCTGCTGGCCCTCCCGCCGGTGGCGGCGTGGCCGCTGGTCGCGGGGGTGATGGGCAGTGTGGCGGGGATCGGTGTGGCCACGGGCCTCGATCCCGCGGTGGTCGTCAACCTCACGATCAGCACGCTGGTGACCGGGCTGGTCGTGTACGGCCTGGGCACGCTGGCCCGGCTGGTCAAGGAGCTCCAGACCGCCAGGGAGCGGCTGGCGAGCGCGGCCGTCGTCCAGGAGAGGCTCCGGACCGCCAGGGACCTGCACGATCTCCTCGGCCACAGCCTCGCCGCGATCCTCCTCAAGTGCGAGCTCGCCCGCCGCCTCGCCGACAGGGACCCGGATCGGGCCAGGGCAGAGCTGGCCGACGTCGTCGACATGGCCGAGCGGGCGCTGGCCGACATGCGCGGCGTGTCGGGGGACGGGCGGGAGATGTCCCTTGAGGCCGAGGCGGAGTCGGCCAGGTCGGTGCTGGCCGCCGCCGGGATCGAGACGGAGCTCGACCTCTCCCACGGCCGCCTGCCGCCGCGGACGGCCACCGTCCTGAGCGCCGTACTCCGCGAGGCCGTGACCAACATCCTGCGCCACAGCTCCGCCAGGCACTGCGTCATCAGGACCACGCCCGAGGGGCTCAGCGTGGTCAACGACGGGGCGCCCGCCGTATGGAAGAAGCCGGGTTCCGGGATCGGCAACCTGACCACCCGTCTCGCGGCCCTCGACGGCAGGCTCACGACCCGTACCGATGACGGCTGGTTCGAGGTGCGCGCCGTACTAGATCCAGCCCGCCTCGGTGGCGATGCGGACCGCGTCGGTACGGTTGCGGGCGTTGAGCTTGGCCACGATCGCCGTGAGGTAGTTGCGGACTGTTCCCGGGGTTAGGTGAAGCCTGGAGGCGACCTCGGGCGCGTCGGCGCCCTCCGCGACGAGCCGGAGCACGTCGGTGTCGCGGGGGGTGAGCGGGTTGTCCGCGAGGTCCCAGGCGGTGACGGCGAGCTTCGGGTCCAGCACCCGCCGCCCGGCGGCGACCGCGCGGACGGCGTCGATCAGCTCCTCGGGCGGGGCGGTCTTGAGCAGGAAGCCGCTGACCCCGGCGGCCAGGGCCTGGCGCAGGTGTCCGGGCCTTCCGTTCCCGGTCAGCAGCAGCACCCCGCACTCTGGCAGCCGCTCGCGGAGCACGGCCGCGGCGGCCAGGCCGTCCATGACGGGCATGTCGATGTCGAGTACCGCGACGTCCGGGCGATGTGCGAGCGCCGCCGGGAGAACCTGGTCTCCGGAACCGACCGCGGAGACCACGACGAGATCGGACTCCAGCTCCAGCAACGCGACGAGCGCACCCCGGACCACGTGCTGATCTTCGGCGAGGAGAACCTTGAGCATGTGGTCATATGTACCAGTTCATGATGAGGTCATGGTTCACAGGTGAGGGCGTCTCTGGGCCGACGATCGCGTGATCAGAAGACTCGTACCCATGAACAACGTGGTGCGTCTGAACGCTGTGAGCAAGGTGTACGGCAGGGGTGAGAGCGCGGTGGCCGCCCTCCGCGAGGTGACGACCGGCATTCCGAAGGGCAGTTTCACCGCGGTGATGGGTCCCTCGGGATCGGGCAAGAGCACGTTCCTGCACTGCGCGGCGGGCCTGGACAAGCCGACCTCGGGGTCGGTACGGCTCGGCGACACGGAGCTGTCGACGATGAACGAGACCGAGCTGACCGAACTGCGCCGCGAGCGGATCGGGTTCGTGTTCCAGGCCTTCAACCTGGTGCCGTCGCTGACCGTGACGCAGAACATCACGCTGCCGCTCCGGCTGGCCGGGGTGAGAACGGACGGGGCCTGGCTGAGGGCGCTCGTCGAGCGGGTCGGGCTGGCCGGTCGCGCGGACCACCGGCCCGCGCAGCTGTCCGGCGGGCAGCAACAGCGGGTCGCGATCGCCCGAGCCCTGGTGGCCCGGCCCGAGGTGGTCTTCGGCGACGAGCCGACCGGGGCCCTGGACATGATGACGGCCCGCGACGTGCTGACCCTGCTCCGCGAGGTGGTGGACGGTCTGGGGCAGACCGTGGTGATGGTCACCCACGACCCGATCGCCGCCTCCTACGCCGACACCGTCCTCTTCCTGGCGGACGGCCGCATCGTCGACTCCGTGACCACCCCCACCATCGACATGGTCGCCGAGCGCATGACCCGGCTGGGGGCGTACGCCTGATGATCTCCTTCGCCCTGCACAACCTGCGACACCGCAGGTCCTCCTTCGCCGGAGCCTTCCTGGCGCTGCTCTGCGCCGCCTCGCTCGTCTGCGCCTTCGGCATGCTGCTGGAGACCGGCCTGCGCGGCACCATCGCCGCCGTCCGTTACGCCGGGACCCCGGTGGTCGTCGCCGGTGACCAGAACGTCCAGGAGACGATCCGCAAGTCCGACGACAAGGTCAAGGTCAAGGCGAAGCCCATCTCCGAGCGGGCGTGGGTCGCAGCCGGGCTGGCCGACAGGCTCCGGGCGATTCCCGGCGTGACCTCGGTCGTCACGGAGGTGACCTTCCCCGCGTACGTCACCCGGGTGTCCCCGGGAACGGCCGCGGAACCCGGACCCGGTGATCCCGGAAACCCGTCGGCCGGTGCCTCCGGTACCGCCGATGCCTCCGGCGCCTCCGGCGCCTCCGGGGACGGCACCCGTGCGGCGTCGACCCTCTTCCTGGGGCACGGCTGGGAGTCGGCCGCCCTCACTCCTTTCGTGCTGGCCGAGGGCCGGGCGCCGAAAGCGGGTGACGAGGTCGTCGCCGACGCGGCGGCCGGGCTTCGCGTGGGCTCCCGTGTCACGATCCAGTCCACCACCGCGCCACGCGCCTACCGGGTGGTCGGCGTGACCGCGCAGGCGCTGGAGAACCAGCCCACGCTGTTCTTCTCCACCGCCGAAGCCCGTGACCTGGCCGCTCGTCCCGGCCTGGTCAGCGCGATCGGCGTCTTCCCCGCCGTGGACGTCACCGCCGCGCTCAGGGACGCCTCCGCGCGTCAGGCCGGAGCGGAGGGCACCCCCGCCGCTCAGGCCGGGGCGGAGGGCACCCCCGCCGCGGTGAGAGGCGCCGTCGCCGTGGCCTACACGGGCGCCGACCGCGGCCCGCTGGAGTTCCTCGACGCGGACAGGGCACGGATCAAGCTGATCAGCCTCGGTGGCGCGCTCGGCGGCACCTCGCTGCTGGTCGCGATCATCGTGGTGGTGGGGACCTTCGCGCTCTCCATCCAGCAACGCCTTCGCGAGATCGCGCTTCTCCGGGCCGTCGCCGCCACCCCCGCGCAGATCAGGAAGATGATCGACCACGAGGCCCTGCTGATCGGTCTCCCCGCCGGAGTGGCCGGTGCCGCCCTCGGTGTCGGGCTCGCCTTCTGGCTGCGGACGCGGTTCGTCGCCCTCGGCGCGATGCCGGTCAACCTGGAGCTGGTCGTGAGCCCGTTCCCGATCCTCGTCGCGGTACTGGCCACCGTCGCCGCGGCCTGGGCCGCCGCCCGCGTCTCGGCCCGCCGTACGGCACGCGTCAGGCCGGTCGAGGCGCTCGGCGACGCCGCGCTCGGCCCGGCGGGTCTGCCCGGGGTCCGCCTGCTGGCCGGGCTGGGCTGCGTGGCGGGTGGCATGACCCTCACGATCGTGCTCTCCACGCTCTCGTCCGAGGCCGCGTCCACCCCGGTCACGATGCTGACGGCCCTCATCTGGACGATCGCCGTGGCCCTGCTCGGCCCCGACCTCGCACGGGTCCTCCTCGCCGTACCGGCCCTTCCGCTCCGCGCCTTCCGCGTCGGCGGCTACCTCGCCGCGGCCAACCTCCGCACCGGTACCCGCCGCCTGGCCTCCGTCATCACCCCGCTCACCCTGATGGTGACCATGTCCTGCACGATCCTCTTCGTCCAGGACACGACGGGCCACGGCGCCGCCACCCAGCTGCGCGACGGCACCCGCGCCGCCCACGTGCTCGGGCCGCACGTGCCCGCCGCCGCGGCCGAGGCCGTACGGCGCGTGCCCGGGGTCACCGCGGTCACCGAGGTCCTGCACACCACGGTACGGATCGGCCTCGCCAAGTACGGCGCCCAGGCCGTCACCCCCGCCGGTCTCGAAAAGACCATGGACCTCGGCAGGCGCTCAGGCTCGATCGGCTCCCTGGGCGAGGACACCGTGGCCGTCAGCGAGAAGCTGGGCTTCAAGCTCGGCGACCGGATCGGGCTCACGCTCGGCGACGGCACGCCCGCCACGCTGAAGGTCGTCGCGACCTACGGCAGGAACCTCGGCTTCGGCGACCTCACCCTGGCCCACAGCCTGGTGGCCGCCCACGTCGACAACCCGCTCAGCGACACCGTCCTCGTCGCCGGGGCCTCGCCCGCCGGTCTGGCGAAGGCTTTGCGGGACTTCCCCGGGGTCGCGGTGGCGGACCGGGCGACCGTCGTGGCCGAGCGCGAGCAGGCCGGTGCCGAGATCAACTACGTGGCGATGGGACTGATCATCGCGTTCACGCTCATCGCGGTCGTCAACACCCTCGCCATGGCCACGTCCGACCGCGCGCGCGAGTTCGCCCTGCTCCGCCTCGTCGGTACCACCCGCCGTCAGATCCTGCGAATGCTCCGTCTGGAGACCCTGTCCGTGGTCGCCGTCTCGGTGCTCCTCGGCACGGCCGCCGCCCTGGTCACCCTTTCCGCCTTCAGCGCCGGTATGACCGGCTCCGCCCTGCCCTACGTCCCTCCGCTCACCTACGCCCTGATCGTCACGGGGGCGGTGGTCCTGGCGCTGGCCGCCACCGGCCTCCCCGCCCGCCTCGCCCTCCGCGGCCACCCCGCCGACACCATCGGCGCCCGCGAGTGAGACCCCGGCCACCTCGGGCCCCAGATCCTCTCCGGGGCCCTCGGTGTCCGTCCGGTCACTGGTCGACGATCCCCGTCTCCGTTCCTTCGAGCGGCGGGTCGAACACGCAGATGAGCCGGAGGGGTTCGGTGGCGACGAGGGTGAATTTCGAGCCCGCGGGAGCGACCCACAGCACGCCCGGCACGACCGCGTGCTCCTCGCCGGTCTCCAGGTCGACGACCGTGGCGGCGCCGCCGACGCAGTAGGCGATCTCGGTGCGGTCGGGGTAGCCGTAGGTGCCCTTGACCCCCGGGTTGAGGACGACGTCGGTGAGGCCGACGCCCGCCCCGTCCTCGGCGAGGAGCAACCGGGTGCTGCGGTAGTTCTCGTTGTGGACATCCCTTTTGCTGCCGAGAATGTCGGCGATGTCACGAAATATCATCTTTGCGGCTCCCGGGTTCGGTGGTGTTCGGCGCGAAGCGTCGTGCGGGGTCGTGGATTGGACCCCGTGGAGTGGTCGACCGTCGACGGCGTCGTACGAGACCGCGGACCGATCTCGCGGGGTGGTCGGCCGTCGACGGCGTCGTACGGGACCGCGGAGTGGTCAGCCGTGGCGGGGGTCCCGGAACTCGCAGACGACGCCGTGGTCTTCGAGGAAGCCCAGCCAGCGCCGTACCGCCTCCGGCTCCTCGGCGGCCCTGTGCAGGCCGGCGGGGGTCAGACCGGCGAGGATGTCCCCGATCCCGCAGGCCAGCGCCACGGACACCAGGCGCGGCGTCGCGCTCTCCTTCTCGTCGCCCTCGACGTCGAGCACGTACTCACCCGACCAGGTGGACCCGTCGTCCGCTCGTACGTCGAGCGCGACGGAGAGCAGGACGCGATCGTGGTCCGTCTCCGTGGTCGGGTAGCGGAGAGCGAGCCTTCGCGCCAGGGCGCCGATGCGTTCGTCGTCCCCCTCGCGCAGTTCGGTGAAGACGGGGGCCCACGCGTCGCTCCAGCCGTCCAGGCGGATGGTGCCCCGGACGAAGGTGTTCAGCCGCCAGGAGGCGGGGAGGCCGTACTGCTCGACGAAGGGAACGCTGTCGCGGTTGGGGTACACCTCGAACCGCTCGCCCCCGAGCGCGTGCTCGCGGACGGCCTCCCAGGGGCGGTCCACGACCCGTTCCTCCCCCTCGTCGACGTAGCGGGCCGGTGTCAGCAGCGCGGTCAGCACGCCTCGCGGCGCCCAGCTGAACCGGTAGCGGAACTCGTTCGGCTCGGCGGGATTGCTGCCGCAGTACGAGGTGAACGTGGCCGACGCCCCGCCGTCGCCCGTCGCGGCCCTGGCCTGGGCGACGAGCAGGTGGGCGAGCAGGTGGTCGATGCCGGGGTCGAGGCCCGCCTCGGTCAGCACCACGATGCCGACCTGAGCCGCCTCGGCCGCCAACGAGGAGATCTCGGGGGACACGTAGCTCGAAGCGGCGAAGTGCGCGCCGCGCTCCAGGCAGAGCCGCAGCAGAGCGGCGTGGTGCGCGGCCGGGAGCATCGAGACGACGACGTCACCCGCGATCAGCTCGGCGGCCAGCGCGTCCGGGTCGAACGCCCGGGTCTCCGCGCGGCCACTCTGCCCCAGACGCGCCAGGCAGTCCTCGGCCTTCTGCCGGGTCCGGCCCCACAGGACGGTGTGGGAGGCGAGGTCGCAGACGATTCCGAGGCCGCTGCCGGTCGACAGGCCGGTTCCCACCCAGTGGACGCGGCCGGTGGGGGTGATCAGCTCAGACATCGGTCTCCTTCGTGACGGCCGCGGGCGAGCGTCCGGCGGCGTGGAACGTTTCCAGACAGCGCTGCCAGACGGGTGTCCAGCCGCCCAGCAGCCTCAGGTGGGGCAGCAGGTCCGCGGAGAAGGCGGCGCTCGCCTCTCGCGGCACCAGGGAGGGCAGGTTGTCGATCGCGATGATGTCCACCGGCGGCGGCCCCTCGTGCAGGCGCCGTACGGGACGGTGCCAGTCGGTGGGGCGGTCGTAGACGGGCAGGAGGTTGCGGTCCGAGGTGAAGTCGCAGGTCACGTCACTGATGACGCTCAGCCGCCGGTCGGGCTCTTCGAGGTCGGCGCGCGTCAGGAAGGGCGGCGCCGGTTCGGTCGTGGCCACCGCGTTGATCAGGATGTCGTGGGCGAGGAGGGCCTTCCTGTCCAGGTCGCGGGTCTCCTCGACGTCCCAGCAGGTCGTCTCGACACCGGCCGTGGCCAGTGCGTCCCGCGCCCCGCGCCCGCTCCGGCCGAGCGCTCCGATGACCAGGGCCGTCGGGGTTCCCTCACGGGGCCGCTTTAACGCCGCGTCCAGCGCCTGCCGGGATTCGTGGAACTGCCCCGATGCCATGTCCAGCGCGTACCGGGATTCGTCGGACTGTCCCGATGCCGCGTTCAGCGCGTGCCGGGACTCGTCGGGCCGCCCCAACGCCGTGTCCAGCGCGTATCGGGAATCGCGGGATTGTCTCAATGCCGCGTCCAGTGCGTGCCGGGACAGGGGGCGCAAGGGCGGGTCCAGCAGCTTCGCGTCGTGCAGGACGGCGAGCGTGGCGGCCATGTACCCGGCCCAGTAGCCGAACGCCGCCACGCGGGTCCCGCGGGCGTCCGTCACGTGCTCAAGATCGAGCAGGCTGCCGCCCCCCTCGGCGAACCGGCGCAGCAACCTCCCCGCGCCCTGCTGCCCGCTGTAGGCGTGGCCGAAGAACAGGTGCCGGTGTCTCAGCGGGAACGGCCGCTCCGCCGGTTCCTTCACCCCGATGATGTGGTGGTCGTCCGGCGCGTCCGGCCAGGTGCCCGGCTCGACGATGTGGCAGCCGGCCGCCTCGTAGTCCGACGTCGGGAAGATCCGGCGCGGGGAGTCCTCCACCGTCACCGCGATCCCGTCCGCCGTCAGGATCCGGGCGTCGGCGGGCGCGATCGGCGCCCGCGCCTCGGTCGGATGCTCCTCGTGGCGCATCCACAGGTGGGTGGTGCCCGTCATGACTTCTCCGCCTTCTCACTCGCCACCAGATGAAAGACGCGCATCGGCCCTCACCCTCCGAGCCCGTGCTCGCGGAACAGGGTGTCCAGGGCCAACTTGTCGTGGACCTCACCCTCTTCGAGCCGCTTGATCACCAGCAGGCATGACATGCCGAAGGTGCCGCCCCCGAACGTCCTGGGCCGGGTCGCGTTGACGCAGACGGACCAGGGCGGCGCCTCCCCGCTCGGCAGCCGCTCCCCGGTCTCCGCGTCGTAGACACGGGTGCTCCCGGTCAGCACCACACCGGCGCCCAGCTTCGCCCCGGTACGCACCCTGGCTCCCTCGACGACGAGCGAGCGCGAGCCGACGAAGCTCTCGTCCTCCACGACCACCGGTACGGCCGTGGGCGGTTCGAGCACCCCGCCGATGCCGACCCCGCCGGACAGGTGCACGTTCCGCCCGATCTGGGCGCACGATCCGACGGTGGCCCAGGTGTCGACCATCGTGCCCGCGTCCACGAAACCGCCGATGTTGGTGAACGACGGCATGAGGGTCACGCCCGGCGCGTGGTGGCTGCCCCAGCGCGCGACGGCCCCGGGGACGACCCGCACCCCCGGGCCGAAGCGTTTGAGGGGGATCCGGTCGTGGTATCGGAACGGCCCGGCCGTCGCCTCCACCATGCCGAGGAGGCGGAACGACAGCAGGATCGCCCGCTTCGCCCGCTCGTCCACCAGGACCCGGTCCGTCTCCGGATCGACCCGTGCCACCCTCGCCTCGCCGCGGTCGAGCATGTCGACCGCGGCCACGACCGTGTCGCGGGCGGCGGCGTCGGCCGGGGTGAGGCCGGTCCGCCTGTCCCACAGCTCGTCGACCTCGGCCGGTAACGTACTCGGCGTCATGTGACGCGGTCCTTTCTGTCGCCGGACCGCTCACGCGTCCGGAGGCCGAGCGCGGCGAGCCGGGGCTCGACCAGTTCTGGGTCGTGTACGGCGGCGACGCGGACGTGACCGCCTCCCGAGGGGCCGTACGCGATCCCCGGCGCGATCACGAGCCCGGCGCGTGCCGCCACCTCGTAGGCGAACGCCACGCCGTCACCCCCCGGGGCGGCGAGCCACACGAACGGGCCGCCCCCGGGGTGGTCGCATCGCAGGCCGTGGGCGTTCAACGCCTCGACCAGCCCGGAGAGCCTTCGCGCGGTACGGGCGCGCAGGCCCGCCGCGTGGACGTCGTCGCCGAGCAGTTCCGCCGCCGCCCGCTGGGAGTCCTCGGCGGCGATGAGCCCGGCGTCCCTGCGTAGCGGCAGCAGTTCGGACACCAGCGCCGGATCCCCGGCGTAGAAGCCGACCCGCAGTCCGGGCGCGTTCGACCGCTTGGCCACACCGTGCACGGCCAGCACGCCGTCGAGCCCGGCGGACAGCGCGGTCCGGGGGGCGCCGTCCCAGGTCATCTCGGTGTACACCTCGTCGGAGAGGATCACGACGCCGTGCTCGCGTCCCCATTGGACGATCTCGGCGAGCCGGGGCTCGACGGCTCCGGTCGGGTTGGCGGGACTGTTCACCCACAGGTACAGCGCGCGGGTGGCCAGGTGGTCCGGGACGCGGCCGAGGTCCATCCGCCCGGCCGCGTCGACGGGGACGCGGTGGACGGCCAGTCCCGCCAGCCGCGCGCCGAACTCGTACGGCGGGTACCCGAGCGCAGGGATCAGGGCGACGTCGCGTTCCGGTGACCGGCCGCGTTCCGGCGACCGGTCACGCCTGCCGGACCGCAGCAGCGACGGCAGCGTGGAGATGAACTCCTTCGCTCCCGCGCAGGCCGCCACCGCCGACACGGGCACCGTGACGCCGAAGCGACGTGCCAGGTATCCGGCGGCGGCCGTACGCAGTGACTCGGTGCCCGCGCTCGGCGGGTAGGCCGCCGGTGGCCGGGTCTCGTGGGGGCCCGTGGGAGCGTAGGAGCCTGTGGGAGCGTGAGGATCCGGGTGAGCTTGAGCGCCCGTGGGAGCGTGAAGACCCGCGTGAACGTGGGGGCCTGGGTGGGAGATCGTGGGTGCGGGTTCGGCGGGAACGCCCAGTGAGAGGTCGAGCGGCCGCCATCCCGACGCCGCCGCCAGCTCCCACGCCCGTTCCCTGACCCAGATCCCGCTCCCGGTCTTAGCCCCACTCTCGGTCTCGGCTCCGATCTCGGTCTCGGCTCCGATCTCGGTCTCGGTTCCGGTCATACCGGGGGCCCCGGTCCGGGTGTTGGTTCCGCTCACACCGGATATCCCTGATCGGCGGGGGACTCCAGCAGGCGCGGCGTGAAGTCGAGGGTGGCGAACAGGTCCCGTTCGGTCTCGGCGCGCCGGATCAGCTCGACGGACCCGTCCGCGTGGAGAAGCAGTTCCTGCGGGCGGGACCGGCCGGTGTAGTTGAAACCCATGGCGTGCCCGTGCGCGCCCGTGTCGTGGACGACGAGGACGTCCCCCTCCGCGAGGACGGGCAGATCCCTCTCCCTGCCGAGCCGGTCGTTGTTCTCGGGCAGCGAGCCGACGACGTCGACGACCTCGCGCGGGCGGCCCTCGGCGAACGGTGCCGTGATGTGGTGGTAGGCCCACGAGTACAGCGAGGGCCTCATCAGGGAGACCATGCTCGCGTCCACCCCGACGAAGGTCCGCCACTTGTCCATCCGGTTGACCACGCGCGTGACCAGCGCGCCGTGCGGCCCGGTGATGTACCGCCCGCACTCGAACCGGATCGCCGGTCGGCCGTGGCCGTGCGGCGAACTCCAGCCGGTCAGGCGTTCAGCGACGGCCGCGCCGAACGCGGTCAGGTCGAAGGGCTCCTCCTCCGGGCGGTAGGGAATGCCGATGCCCCCGCCGAGATTGATCGACGTCACCGGGAGGCCCACCTCGTGCTCGATCTCGCGGGCCCGCGCCAGCAGCAGGTCCAGGGTGAGCAGGAGCGGTTCCGGCCGGAGCACGTTGGAGGTCGTCATCATGTGCAGGCCGATCTCGCGGACGCCCAGGTCGCGGGCCTGGGCACACACCTTCACCAGGCGGTCGACGGGCACCCCGAACTTGGTCGTCTCCGGCTCGCCGAACAGGTGGTTGCCCTCCCCCTCCAGTGACCGTCCCGGGTTCACCCGGAAGGCCAGCGCCTCCGGGACGGCGAGCCGGTCGGCCAGTGTGGCCAGGACCGCCTCGTCGTCCACGGTGATCATCGCGCCGGCGTCCAGGGCGGCGGCCAGCTCGGCCGCGCTGGTGTTGGAGGAGGTGAAGCACATGTCGTCACCGGTCGCTCCGGCCGTACGGGCCAGGGCCAGCTCGGAGATCGAGCTGGTGTCGAAGCCGAAGCCGTGCCCGGCCAGCAGGCGCATCACCGCGGGGTTGGGAAGTGCCTTGACCGCGAAGTACTCCCGGCAGTCGATCTCCCGGAAGGCCTGTTCGAACAGCTCGCAGGTCCGGTGGAGACCCTCGGCGTCGTAGATGTGGAACGGCGTGCCGAAGGTTTCGATGATCCGGGGCAGCGCGGCCTTGAGGCGATTCTCAAAGGCGGGGCTCATGGGCATGGGGACTCCCTGTTGAATCGAGTTCCACGGTCACGGGTACACATGCGCGACGATGATCGACCGGATCCGGTCCCCGGACCTCGGGCGCTTGTAATGGATCTCCTCCACCGCCACGTCGTCGTAGCCGGCCGCGACCGCCTCGTCGCGCATGTACT
Organism: Streptosporangium sp. H13245; assembly: GCF_055690525.1. Classification (NCBI taxonomy): domain Bacteria; kingdom Bacillati; phylum Actinomycetota; class Actinomycetes; order Streptosporangiales; family Streptosporangiaceae; genus Streptosporangium; species Streptosporangium sp. H13245. The sequence continues at coordinate 617,828 of NZ_JBSZKT010000001.1, forward strand.
CCGCCGACAGCCAGTGGAATCCGGCGATGCCGGGGGCCGGTTGCGCGGGCGCCCCGTTGTTCGTGGCGTCGTTGGAGGCGACGAACGTCGCGACACCCGCGTCACCGGCGGGTACGAGCCAGGCGCGAATCCGTTCCAGGGCCGGTCGCAGGCCTTTTCCCGGTTCGTAGAGGTGCCCGAGCACGCCGTCCATGTAGATCACCGACCAGGGGTCGTCGGGGGACCACTGGCTGATGTCCGCGCACACCGCGTCCACGCCCTTGGCCTTCGCGAGGACGACCGCCTCCTCCATCGCGTCGACCCCGAGCACCCGGTGCCCCCTTCGCGCGATCTCGGACTCGACCGCCGCGTTGCCGCAGCCCAGGCTGAGCAGGCCGCCGCCCTCACCGCGCCCGAGTTCGGCTATCAACTTCTCTGTCATCCAGGACCGGTACTCCGTCGAGTAGGTGGACGGGGTCACCGAGTCGTCGCGGGCGCCGCCTTCCTCCCAGATCTGGAAAAGGCTCGGTTGTCCTTCGGCAGGGGGGAGATACACCTTGTTGAGGTTCTCCAGCTGACGGTTCATGGCTTGTGTCCCTGTTCGCTGGTGTCGTGGCACTGGTACATCGGCTCGGCAGGACGCGCGGTCGCGCGCCGGTACGGAGCCGAATTCGCTGTGACAGGCGGTTGTTACAGGCGATTGGTACGGGTGGTCGTCACGGGTGGTCGCGGGGAGCCTGGCATCGTCACACCGCGCCGGTCGCGGGGCCGGTGCCGGGCGGGTGCGGGGAGCCGGGCGCGGTCGCGGAGGTGGGGCCTGGTCGGTGCGGAGAGCCGGTCGCGGTCGCGGAGGTGGCGGGGCCGGGTGGGTACGGGGAGGCGGTCGCGGTCGCGGAGGTGGCGGGGCCGGGTGGGTACGGGGAGGCGGTCGCGGTCGCGGAGGTGGCGGGGCCGGGTGGGTACGGGGAGCCGGGCGCGGAGGTGGCGACGGCCAGCCGGTCCAGCTTGCCGCTCGGGGTTCTGGGGAACGAGGAGACCACCTCGATCCGCGACGGCACCATGTGGGCGGGTACCTTGTCGCGGAGCGCGGTGAGCACCTCGGCGCGGTCGAACGGCAGCGACGTGGCCACCACGAACGCCCGCAGGCTCTGGTCCTCCGCGTCCTCTCCCACCACCGCGACCACCGCCTCGGCGACGGAGGGCATCGAGTTGAGCAGGGTCTCGATCTCCCCCAGCTCGACCCGGAAGCCGCGCAGCTTGACCTGGCTGTCCCTCCGGCCGAGGAACTCAAGCTCCCCGTCCTCGCCCATCCGTCCGAGATCTCCGGTGCGGTAGGCGCGAACGGCCGGGTCCAAGGGGTCGGGCACGTAGCTCCGCGCGGTGCGGTCCGGCAGGTTCACGAACCCCGGTCCGACGCATTCACCGGCGATCCACAGCTCTCCGGTCCGTCCCGGGGGCAGCGGCCTGCCGTCCTCGTCGCACACGTGGACTCGCGTACCGCGGATCGGCGTCCCGATCGACGGGAGCGGCGGCCACGCCGCCACGTCCTCGGGCAGCCATCGGCAGGTCGCGACGTGTGTCTCCGTCGTTCCCCACTGGTTGGCCAGGCGGCAGCCGGGCAGCCTGGCGAACATGGCGCGGAGCCTGCTGCCGCACTGCATCTGCTCGCCCGTCGAGTAGATCTCGCGGAGCGGGTGGACGTCCGGAGTGACGTCGTCCGCGAAGAGCGCGAGCGACTGGAGCATGGCGAACGGCACGAACAGCCGGTTGACCCGCTCGCGGGCGAGCAGCTCCCACAGGAACTGCGGGTCGAGCCGCTCGTCCTCGGTGCAGCACACGACGGTGCCGCCCTCCCAGAGCGTGGTGAGAACCTCCTGGTAGATGACGTCGAAGGCCGCCGGGGAGAACTGCAGCGTCCGGTCCCCCTCGGCGCAGCCGCTCGCGGCCGTCTGCCAGGCGATGAGGTTGGCCAGGTTCCGGTGCTCGAACAGGACACCCTTGGGCCGTCCGGTGGAGCCGGAGGTGTACATGATGTAGGCGAGATCCTCACCGGAGACGCGCGGGAACGGGGCGTCCGGCTCGGCGGTTCGCGACGGGTGGTGTCCCGTGTCGTCGTCCTCCACCAGCGGAACGTTCGGCCCGGCGGTTCGCGGTGGGCTATCCCCCGCGTCGTCGTCCTCCGCCTGCCGGGTGGCGTAGACCAGCGGGCCGTCCGCGACGAGTGGCCGGAGGCCGCCCAGGCGTTCGAGGTGGCCCTCGTGCCCGATCACCAGGTCGGCACCGGCGTCCGCGCACATGTACCGCAGCCGGTCCACCGGGTAGGCCGGGTCGAGGGGGACGGCGACGCCACCGGACCGCATGACGCCGACGAGGGTCACCACGAGTTCGATCGACCGGTCGAGGTGGAGCCCGACCCTGGTGCCGACGCCGACCCCGAAGCCCGCGAGCCGACGGGCCACGAGCTCCGAACGGTTCCAGAGCTCGCGGTACGTCACGGAGCTCCCGTGGAAGGTGACCGCCTCGGCGTCCGGGGCGAGGCGGACCCGGTCCGCGACGGCCCGCAGCACGGGTGGCAGCCGGTCCGTCCCGGCCTCCCGCTCAAGGTCGTTCATCGTTTCTCCCTGCCTTCCTCGCCACCGGAATCGCCATCGGAGTCGCCGCCGGAATCGCGGACGGAGTCGCCGCCGTGGTCACGGACGGGGTCACGGACGGGGTCACGGACGGGGTCACGGACGGAATCGCCACCGGAATCGCCATCGAAATCGCGGGCGGCCCGGTCGGTGTGGTCGGTGCGGTGCTCATTTGTGCCAGCCCGCGTCCGAGATCGGGCGCAGCGTGATGCGGGCGGGTCTCTCCGCCCGCAGCAGCAGGCGCCCGAGGGTCCGTTCGATCTCGACGGCCTGCGCCTGGTCCGGGTGGTCCACGTAGACGTCGAGGTCGTACCGGCGCTCGTCGTCGCTCTGGTACACCCGGGTGGTGGCCCGCAGCACGCCCGGGATCGACGTGGCGATCTCCCTGACGGAGGGCAGCCACACCTTCTCGTCGTTGACGACCACCGAGTCGGACAACCGTCCCCTGTAGTAGTGGTAGCCGTCGTCGTCGATCTCGAAGAGGTCGCCGGTGGCGATCGTCCCGGGTGCCACCAGCGGGTCGGCGCGATCGTCGGGCACCCGGCGGCGCAGTACCGTACCGGACTCCACCAGCAGTTCCCGGGAGCCGTCGCCGAGGGCGGACGGGCGCAGGCTGGTGCGGACGCCGGGCAGCGGCAGCCCCACCGAGGCGTACCTGCTGGGCGGTTCCAGGTGGGCCGCCAGGGTGGAGACCCGGGGACCCGCCTCGGTGAGGCCGTACGTCAGGTACAGCTCCAGCTCCGGATGCCCGACGAGCAGCCGTTCGACGTACCGGGGGTGGAGGTGGTCGCCGCCGACGGTGAGGACCCGCAGGGGGTGTGACCAGGCGGTGTCGCCCGCCGCCAGCCGGGCGACCAGCGCCGGTGTCAGCGACGAGAACGTGACGCGCCGCTCGCGTAGCGTCCCCGCGTACGCGGAGGGTGTGAACGGCGGCCCGCAGACGACGAGGCGCGAGCCCGTGACCAGCGACGCGAGCGCCTGGGCGACAAGACCGTAGGAGTAGTGGAGCGGGAGGTTGAGCAGCACCGTGTCGGTGTCCCGCTGGCCGACCGCGTGCGCGTGCATGGCGGCGTTGCGCAGCAGGGAGCCGACGTCGTGCAGGCAGCCGCTGAAGATGCCCGACGTGCCGGACGTCATCAGGATCACCTCACCGGCGGCGTAGTGCCGCCGCTCCGGCCAGGGAAAGAACACGATCTCGGCGTCCCCGACCGGGTGCTTGGCCGGAGCGCCGTACCGTTCGGCGTTCACCATGGGTGCGATCAGGGCGTCGGCGCCGAACCGGCGTCCGATCGCACCGATGCGCGCCGCGCTCGCCGAGGGGGGTACGAGGACCGGCACCCCTCCGGCGAGCAGCACCGCGAAGAAGAAGAGCAGCAGCGGCCTTCCGTTGGGCATCGCGATCACGACCGCCGCGCCGGGCTTCACCCCGAGGCCCGCCAGCTCGTCGGCGACGGCGGCCAGTGACACGCGGGAGCCCGGCCGGTCGACGTCGGTCACGTTCGCCAGGAAGGCGTCGATCACGTCCTGGCCGGGGACGCCGTCCGCGCTCGCAGTGCTCACCGTGCTCACCGGCCCGGCACCGGGAGGGCGCGGCGAAGGTCCGGTCCGGGCCCGAGCACTGTGCTGCGCACCCGGTGGCCGCCGTCCTCCTCCGCGTGGTGGACGCTCACCACGACGTACTCGGCCGCTCCGGAGCGCAACCACGAGCGGGCCAGGGTACGGGCCACGGGGACCCCTTCCCCGGGGCGGGTCGCCAGTGTCAGCGAGGGCCCCTTGAACCCCCGCACGATGCAGGCGAGACTTCCCGCGCCGCCGGGGCTGGCTCCGGCGAACCGCAGCGGGGACACCCTGCCGCTCCGTACGGACTTCGCGACCGCCTCCATCGTCTGGAGCGTGCACAGCGCGCTGACCAGGATGACGGCGACCTCGTCCCGTACCGCGTCCAGCGCGTCCGCGCAGGTGGACAGGGCGTCGTCGACCGCGTCGACCACGAGCCAGGAGAGAGGGTCGGCGTAGAGGGAGGGGATCCTGCTGCGTACCGGGGCCAGTTCCGCGCGGGCGGCCTCGCCCCGCGCCACCACGACGACCCCCTCGCCCGCGATCTCTCCGGAAGCCCCGGACCGCTCGGACCGCTCGGACTGCTCGGACCGCTCGGACCGCTCGGACCGCTCGGGCTGCTCGGGCTGCTCGGGCTGCTCGGGCTGCTCGGGCTGTTTGGGCTGTTTGGGCTGCTCGGCGGCCATGCCGGTCACCTCGCTCCCTCGAACGCCAGACAGGTGTTGAACCCGCCGAACCCGAGCGTCACGCTCAGCCCGACCCTGCCGATCCGGCCGGTCTGCCTGCTCGGCCCGGTCTGGTCGGTCTTGTTGCTCTGGTTGATCCGGCCGTCGAACGCGGCCGGGCCGCCCATCGGCAGGGGGAGCGGGAAGCCGGGCATGACGGCCGTCAGGCCGTGAACCGGTGGCACCACCCCGTCCCGCAGCGCCAGCAGGACCGCGACCGCCTCCAGGGCGCCGGTGGCGCCGAGCGTGTGGCCGAACGCGCCCTTGGTCGCGAAGACCGTGGGGGAGGTCGCGGGGAACACGCGTTCGTAGCTGCGGCACTCCACCAGGTCGTTGACCGGAGTGCCCGACCCGTGCGCGTTCACCACGGCCACGTCCTCCGCGTGACGACCGGCCGCCAGCAGCGCCCTGCCCACCGCGCGTACGACGCTGTCACCGGACAGGTCGGGGGCGGCGGTGTTCACCGCGTCGTTCGCCGAACCGGCGCCCAGCAGGTACCCGTGGGGCCGCGCGCCGCGCGCCGTCGCCGAGCGGGCGGACTCCAGCACGAGGAAGGCGGCCCCCTCGCCGAGGATCGTCCCGTCGTGGGCCTCGTCGAACGCGCGCAGCGAGGTCGGTGACATGGTGCCCAGCGCCGAGTGGCCCAGTCTCTTGGCCTGGGTGAGGATGTCCGCCGCGCCGCAGACGCAGATCTCCGCGTCGCCGTTCCTGATCAGCTCGGCACCGACCAGGAGGCTGTCCGAACCCGAGGAGCACGCGGTGGTGAGCGACACCGGAGCCTGCGGCATGTTCAGCTCACCGGCCACCTCCGCGCACCAGTCGTCCAGGGCGGCCACATCCGTGCCGTCCAGATGGGGGCCGTAACTGGTTCCGAAGACCGCCCGCAGGCGCGGATCGGTGACGTCCAGTCCCGCGTCCGCCACCGCCTCCACCAGCGTGTCGCGGCTCAGGATGTGCTGCCGCTCGCCCGGGTCCTTGTCCAGCGAGAGATGCGGAAGGACGGCGGCGCTCTCGTTGCGCAGAGGGTGCACCGAGGGTACGGCCCGGATGCCGCTCGCGCCGTCCAGCAGGGAGCGCCACACGTCGTCGAGGCCGGTGCCGAGGGGAGTGGACCACGCCATTCCCGTGACCCAGACCTCCGGCGCGCCCGTGGTGTCCGGGCCGCTCACCACAACATCCGCCCCATGTCGGCGACCTTGACACGCACGAGCGTGCCCTTGAACGCGGCCACGGTACGGTCCCCGACCACCGCGCGCCCGGAGAAGAAGAAGGTGGAGTCCTGGATCAGCTCGCTCTTCACCGTGAAGACCACCTGGTCTCCGGGGACCACGATGCGCGTGAACCTCGACTTCATGGAGCCGATGAGCGTCAGCTCGTCGTCCGCGACGGGAGACGTGCTGAGCTGGTAGAGGATGATCCCCGACTGCGCGAAGGCCTGGGTGAGGTGGCTCGCCGGGAAGATCGCGCGTTCCGGGAAGTGCCCGGCGATGACGTCCATCGTGCCGGAGACGAGAAGGGTGCTGGTGAGGTGCGCGCCCGGTTCGTAGTCCAGCACGCGGTCGATGTAGATCATGGGGTGCCGGTGGCGGAGCCACTGCTTGATCTCGGTGAATCCGAGGGTTCTGTCGCCCGCGTCCACCGGGGTCGTGCCGTCCGAGGGCGTGGTGCCCGTGGTCGCGGTGGTCAGGGTGGTGCCGTCCGTGGTTACGCCGTCCGTGGTCGCGGTGGTCGCGGTGGTCGCGGTGACCGGGGGCGTGGTGGCGGTCTCAGATGTCTGCATCGTGGCGGCACTCCTTCAGCGATTTCCTGAGTTGTTCGGGAAGCGCGCACGCGGCACCCTTCGTCCTGTCGACCACGCCGAAGACGAAGACGCCGGTGGACAGCCGCCGCGACTCCCCCTCGGACTCGGGTTCGGACTCGGGCCGCGTGCGAAGTACCGTGCCGGAGAGCCGGAAGCTCGCGGCCCCGACGTGCAGGACGGAGATCTCCAGGTCCAGCTGGTCGAGGAAGCGGGCGGACGCGTGGTAGCGCATGCTCAGTTCCGCCACGACGAGGTCGAGACCGTCGCGGGCGAGGGCGTCGACCCCGACGCCGAGGCGGTCCAGGTTCTCCAGGGCCGCGGTTTCGAGCAGGGACGGATAGCGCGCGAAGTGCATCACGCCGGACGCGTCGATGTCGACGTGCTCGACCCGGTGCCGTACGGGGACCAGCGTGGGACGGCCGGTCGGCGCGGCGGTGGTCACAGCGCCTCCTTGCGGAACGCCCGCGAGCCGTCGACGAGGCGCTCCACGATCGACTCCACCTCGGCGGCGGTGACGACGAGCGGCGGGGCGACCCGCATCGTGGGGAAGACGTAGCGCAGGCCGTGCGAACGCCGTCCGGCACCCGCCATGAACTCCACGTACACACCGCTGCGGATCATGCGTTCCCTGAACGCGCCGAGGTGCGCGGCCGCGGCCTCGGTGAGCTCCACGCCGTGCATGACACCCACCCCCCTGGCCTCCCGGTAGAGGGTGGGAAACTGGTCCACCAGATCGCGCCGCAGCAGCGTCCCCAGGTGGTCTCCCAGCGTCCGCGACCGTTCGAGCAGACCTTCGGCGTGGACGTGTTCGATGCCCGCCCCCATCACCGCGCAGGTGATCGGGCGCAGGTCCGAGGTGGCGACGGTGCCGGTCTCCCGTACGATCAGGCTCCGGCGGGCGACGACCATGGAGGTGGACAGCACCCCCATGCCGAGGCTCTTGCCCAGCACGGTGACGTCGGTGGGAATCGGGCCCTCCGCGTCCGTCATCCCGAAGAACTCGCCGGTCTTGGCGAAGGTGAGAACCTCGTCCGCGACGAGCAGCGCGCCGCTCTCCCGGCACAGGCGTGCCACCTCGCGCAGGTAGCCGGGGGGCGGGGTCAGGATCCCGGCGTCTCCCTGGACGGGTTCGATCACCACGGCGAGCACCCGGTGCCCGTTGCGGGCGAAGTACTCCCTGGCCGTCTCGATCTCGCCGAACGGGATGTGCTCGGCCGTGAAGCCGAACGGCTCCGCCGCCACGGCGGGCAGGCCGATCCGGTAGTGCCGCCTGTTCAGCAGCGGGAGCAGCCCGCCGGTCCAGCCGTGCCAGGCCCCCTCGAAGGCGAGGACGACGTCGCGTCCCTCCTTGCCCGCCGCGGCGCGCAGGTTGCGGCGGTCGAAGCGGGACTCCAGCGCCAGGCGCAGCGCCAGTTCCATTCCCTCGGAACCGGAGTTGCGGCCGGTGACGTGGTAGTCGGCGGCCGGGAACCGTCCGGCCCACAGTCCGCCGGGGCCGAACAGGCGCTCCAGCAGCCGGGCCCGTTCCAGTGACGCGATCTCGTCGGTCACGTAGCCGCTTTCCTCGACGGCGCGCGTCAAGGCCGGGACGACCACCGGCGACCCCGCGCCGAGGCATGCGGACGCGTAGCCCCCGCTGGCGTCCAGCACGTCCAGCGACCGCCCCGCCCCCGGGCCGTCGAGCTCGACGAACCGCTGGACGATTCCCTTCGCCCCCACGCAGCCGAACGGCAGCTTCGTGCCGTAGTGGTTCATGTGCATCGTCCGGTCGAACCAGGCGTCGCCGGGCCCGTACGGGGCGACACCGGTGCCGTTCTCATCCGGCATCGGGGTGCTCACCCCCCGGCGTACGGTCCGCGACCGCGTCAACCGCGTCACGACCGCCGGACGCGGCCGGTCCGGCGGCCTGCAGCCTGCGGACCAGCTCGGAGATCGAGCGGATGCTGGCGAAGTTCTCCGGGCTGAACTCCTTCTCCGAGATGCGGACGCCGAACCTGTCCTCGCACTGGACACGCAGTTCGACGAAGCCCAGCGAGTCGAGCCCGACGATGCCCCGCAGGCCGTCGTCGAGCCCTATCTCCGGCACCTCGACGAACAGGTCCGTCACCAGAATCGACCTGACCGTCTGCTCAATCTCAGTTGTCTCCTGGATTCCGGGCATGGGAGAACGCTCCTTCACTGGTACAGGGGCTAAACACCGAATGGCGAGGCTGAGATGGGCAGCCTTAAAGGGTGCGAGAAAGGGAAGGTGATCGCGGGACAACGTGTCGTCTTCGGCACGGTTCCGCCTATGGAACGAGGGCGGCCGGCTGGTCGACCGGATAAGTTGTGGCTTCGCCCGAACGGACAATACATACCGGTCCGGCCGGTGGCAATACGCCGGGATCGCCGCCCCAGGTGGCTTTTGCGGTCCTAACTGAAACATTGACCGAGAGTAATGTACACGGCACCTCACCCGCGAAATGGCCACCGCCGTGTTCCCGTCAACACCTTTACCGGTAACCCTTCGTTAACCTGACCAACTCAGCATTGGGGCGACCGAGGACAAGGCGAGAAGATGTGAAGGGTGCCCGTACCCTGCATGAACATCCACATCCCCTCCTTGACTACCGCCCGCAACTCACCGATGGTCAATAACGTCACTCATTAACCACCGTGCGGAAACTCCGCACGGCGAGGGACGTGTCGGAGGATTCCGTACGACACCAACCCGTAAAGTCAGTGTCACGCCGGACAGGCGCCGGAACGAACCGGTGCTCCTTACTCCTCATCGGTTCTTGAAACACCGTGAAGAGCCTCGTTATTTTGGAGAGTGCTCTTTGTGTGATATTCGCGGCATTTTTTCTCACCTGTTTTTTCGAGCATTTTTCTCGCTGTTGAGCAGGGCGAGGGCGACCCGGCCGGTCCGCGCGATTACCAGAGTCCGGTATCTCAGGGATCTCCGGGACAAGGCCGGGCCATCAGAAATCACATAACCCGCGAAACCATGACCGGCCCGTGCCCGGGATCGGCCGGGGCCGCCGTATCCGGCGCCGGAAACCGATTCACCCCGTGCGGGACCTCGAAACTCCCCAGCACCCACCCACGACCGCGAGGCGGTGGATCCACAGCATGGACAGAAAGATCGTGCCCGTGCGGCGGCAGACGGTACCGGCCCGAGGAGGCGCCGGAGAGCCGGTTCCGCTCACCGTCGCACAGCGAGCGCTGTGGATCATCGAGCAGGTTCACCCCGGCGACTCCGCCTACAACGTGCCCGTGGCCGTACGCCTGGACGGACCGCTTGACCTCGGAGCACTGAGGCGCGCGGTCGAACGGGTCCTCGTCCGGCATGACATCCTGCGCACGACGTTCCCGATGGGCAGGGACGAGCCGTACCAGCGGATCGCGCCGTCGCCGCCCTTCGGCCCGCGACTGGCCGACCTGACATCGGAGCCGCCCGAGCGTCGTGACGACCTCGCCGACGCGTTGCTGCGGCGATGGGCCGACGAACCCTTCGACGTGACGACCGGACCGCTCGTCCGCAAGAGGCTGATCCGCCTCGATGTCGACCGGCACATCCTCGGCATATTCCTGCACCAGCTGGTCTGTGACGGGCCGTCGCTCCATCTTCTCTTCGACGAGCTCGCCGACGGGTACGTGGGCGCGCCCGAGCCCCCGCCGCTCCCCGTCCAGTTCGGCGACTACGCGGCCTGGCAGCGGCGGCAGCCCGTGGACCCCGCCGACCTCGCCTGGTGGCACGAGCGTCTGGCCGGCGCCCCGACGACGCTGGACCTTCCACACCTGGCGCGGGACGGCGCGAGCGGTACGGACGGCACGAGCGGCACGAGCGGCGCGGACGGCACGAGCGGCACGGGCAGCGCTGGTGGCGTGAGTGGCACAGGCGGTGTCAGTGAGCTTGAGCGGCCTCGCCGGAGGGGTGGTGCCAACCACCACGTCACCCTTCCCGGACCGCTCATGGCGGAGGTCCTCGCCCTGGCCCGGCGAACGCGTGTGACGCCGTTCGTGCCGATGATCGCGGCCTACGCGGCGCTGCTGGGCCGCCTCACCGGCGCACGCGACCTGCTGATCGGCACTCCGGTCAACGACCGGCTGTTCTCGGAGCTCGAACCCGTGATCGGCTTCTTCGTGAACACGCTGCCGGTGCGGTTCGACCTGTCCGGTGACCCGTCGTTCGCCGAGGTCGTGCGGCGGACCCGGGAGACCGTGATGGACATGCTGAGCTACCAGCGGGTTCCGTTCCAGAAACTGGTGGAGGAGCTGGCGCCACAGCGCGACCTCGACCGCAACCCGCTGGTGCAGGCCCTCTTCAGCTTCGAGCCGACCCCGATGGCCGAGCCGCGTTTCGGTGATCTCACCGCGTCGCTGATCGACCTCATGCCCACCGGTGCCAAGGCCGGTCTCGACTTCACGATCTTCCGGGCCGCCACCGGCGACGCCTTCGACCTGACGATCACCTACAACACAGATCTGTTCGAGCCCGGCACGGTCCGATCGATCGGCGACCGTTTCCACCGGCTGCTCGCCGCCGTCGTGGCCGACCCCGAGGCTCCCCTGTGGACCCTGCCCCCGCTCGCCGACGCCGGACCGCGGAACACGGACCGCACCACGAACAGCGTCATGGACGACGTCACGAACGGTGCCACGGGCGGGAACATCATGGAAAGGCCCGCGACGCCCGCGGTCTTCACCTCGGCCGACCGGGCGCCTGCCCCCCGCACCCTGCTCGACGTCCTCGACGAGACGACCGCTCGCTTCCCCGAGGCCGCCGCGCTCGACGACGGGCGCGTACGGCTCGACTACGCCTCCCTGCGGGCCGAGGTCGAGGTCCTGGCCGGGAGACTGCGGGCGGCGGGCGTGCGGCGCGGCGACCGGGTGGGGGTGTGCGTGCCCTCCGGCACCGCCGACCTGTACGTCTCGATCCTCGCCGTCCTCGCCGCGGGCGCGGCTTACGTACCGGTCGACACCGACGATCCCGCCGAACGCAGGGAGCTCGTCTTCGGCGAGGCCGGGGTCCACGCCGTCGTCGGGGAGAACCGTCACATCACACTCACCCCCGCGGTACGCGTACCGAGCGAACCACGGGAACCGGCCGAACCGGATGGATTGCGGGAACCTGCCGGACCTGACGGACTGCGGGAACCGGACGGAGCACGGGAACCGGTCGAATCGGGGGAGTCCTCCCGGCCGGGGGTGGACGACGACGCCTGGATCATCTTCACCTCCGGCTCGTCCGGAACCCCGAAGGGCGTCGTGGCCACCCATCGCGGCGCGGCGGCGTTCGTGGACGCCGAGGCCGGGCTGTTCCTGCGGGACAGCCCGATCGGGCCGGGCGACCGCGTACAGGCCCTGCTCTCGGCGGCCTTCGACGCCTCCTGCGAGGAGATGTGGCTGGCCTGGCGGAACGGCGCCTGCCTCGTCCCCGCCCCGCGCGCCCTCGTCCGTACCGGCACCGACCTCGGCCCGTGGATAAGGGAGAACGGCATCACCGTCATCTCGACGTTGCCCACGCTGGCCTCGCGCTGGCCGGCCGAGGTGTTCGACGGCGTACGGCTGCTGATCCTGGGAGGTGAGGCGTGTCCCCGGGAGCTGATCGAGCGGCTCACCGCCCCCGGGCGCGAGGTGTGGAACAGCTACGGCCCCACCGAGGCGACCGTCACCTCGTCGGCGACCCTCTTCTCACCCGGTGACCCGGTACGGATCGGGCTTCCCCTCGACGGGTGGGATCTGGCCGTGGTGGGCCCGGACGGCGAGCCCGTGGGCATGGGCGAGACCGGCGAGCTCGTGATCGGCGGGGTCGGCCTGGCCCGCTACCTGGACCCCGCGAAGGACGCGGAGAAGTACGCCCCGCTCCCGTCCCTCGGCTGGAAGCGGGCCTATCGCAGCGGGGACCTGGTCAGGGCGGAGCCGGAGGGCCTGGTCTTCGTCGGGCGAATCGACGAACAGGTCAAACTCGGGGGCCGACGCGTCGAGCTCGGCGAGGTGGAAGCGGCCCTGCGGCGGCTGCCGGGCGTCAGCGCCGCCGCCGCGGCGGTCCGCACGACGCGCCTTGGCCACCAGATCCTCGTCGGCTACATCGTGCCGGGTACCGGCTTCGACGAGGGCGGCGCGCGGGCCCGGCTGCGCCAGACGATGCCCGCCGCGCTCGTGCCACGCCTCGCGGTCGTCGGCGACCTGCCGATCCGTACGTCGGGCAAGGTCGACAGGGACGCCCTTCCGTGGCCGCTCCCCACCGGCGACGCCCAGGCACCCACCGGTTCGCCCGTGCCCGGTTCGCCGACGCCTGACGGCCCGGCGTTCGGCTTCCCGGCGCCCGGTGATCCCCAGACGTCCGGCACTCCCGAAGCGCCCGGCCGCGGGGGACGGGAGATCACGCTGAGGCGGATCTGGCAGGAGGTCCTGGAGCTGGACCATATCGGACCGCACGACAACTTCTTCGACCTCGGCGGCAACTCGTTCAGCCTCGCCGCCGTCCACGCCCGGCTCACCGAGGCTCTGGGCCGACGGCTGCCGATGGTGACGTTGTTCGAGTTCCCCACGATCGCGGCTCTCTCCCGGCACCTCGACGAGCAGGCCGCGCCGGGGACCGGCAACCCCCCGGGCACCGGTCCCGGCGACCCCCGGGCACCCCGTACCGGCGACGACGACGAGCAGGCGAGCAGGCGGGCCGCGGGCCGGGCCCGCCTCGGACTCCAGCGCCGCCGTACCGATGACCACCGCGCCACCTCATGAGGAGAGAGACCACTCGTGTTCCACGACACCGCCGAACGGCGACGCGTCATCGCCGTCACCGGGAGAACCACCACCGGGAGAACCCGTACCCGGAAAGCCACCACCGGGAGAACACCGTTGTCGGGCCCGCGCGGTACGGAGGCATGAGGTGACGGGAAAGAGCCTCTGGCGCGTCTCCGGTTTCCGTAACCTCTGGGCCGCCCAGACCGTCAGCCTGTTCGGCACGCAGATCACCCTGCTGGCCCTGCCGCTCGCGGCGCTGCTCCTGCTCGACGCCTCGGCGCTGGAGGTCAGCCTGGTGTGGGCGGTGGAGTACGTGCCCATCCTCCTGGTCGGCCTGCCCGCGGGGGTCTGGCTCGAACGGCTTCCCCGGCGGCCGGTGCTGATCCTCACCGACCTCCTGCGGGGGGTGGCACTGCTGGCCGTACCGGTCGCCGTGTGGCTGGACGTGCTCAGCATGCCGCTGATCTACGCGGTGGCGTTCGCCATCGGGCTGGGCACGCTGTTCTTCGACGTGGCGCAACTGTCCTACCTCCCCGAGCTGGTCGAGGAGAACAAGCTCGTCGACGCCAACGGCAAGCTGGAGCTGTCCCGTTCGGTCGCGCAACTCGGGGGCCCGGGGGTCGGCGGTTTCCTCGTCGAGGTGCTCACCGCGCCCCTGGCGCTCCTGGCGGACGCGATCACCTATCTGGTCTCGGCGGTCTTCCTGCTCTTCATCAAGGTCGAGGAGCGAAAACCCGCTCCGGCGGAGCGGCTCGGCCTGCGCAGGGAGATCGCCGAAGGCATCCGCTTCGTGTTCTCCCATCCGCTGCTCCGCCCGCTGATCCTCTGCGCCACCCTCGCCGAACTGGCGTTCGCGGCCGTACTCGCCCTCCAGATCGTCTACGCGGCGGACGAGCTGCACCTGAGCGCGGGCGTGATCGGCATCGTCCTCGCGGTCGGCAACGCGGGCGGCCTCGTCGGCGCGCTCGCGGCGGAACCCTTCTCCAAGCGCTTCGGCACCGGCGCCGCCTTCATCACGTCGATCGTCCTGTTCAGCGGCGGCACGATCCTCCTGCCGCTGTCCACCGGCCCGGTGGTCTTCGCCGCCGGCCTGTTCGTCATCTACGTCGGCGCGTACATCTTCAACGTCCTTCAGGTCAGCCTGTGCCAGATCGTGACGCCTCCGCAGTTGCTCGGCCGGATGAACTCCGTCTTCCGCTTCGTCACCTGGGGCATGATCCCCCTCGGCGCCACCGTCGGGGGACTGCTCGTGGCCCCGGTCGGCCTGCGCGGGGTTTTCTGGATCGCCGCTGTCCTCACCGTCCTGTCGATGCTGCCGCCTCTCTTCTCCCCGGTACGCGGCCTGCGCGACGGCCAGGCCCCGGCCCCGGACTCAGCCTCGGACGAAGCACCGAAGGACGGCCAAGCCCCGCATGGGCCCGAGGGCGGCGCGGAGCCCGCGCGGACGGGAGACCTCGCGTGACCGGGCCACACGCCGAACAGACCCACGCCGAACAGACGCACGTTGAGCAGGCGCACGCCGAGCAGACGGCCATCGCGATCATCGGCATGGCGGGCCGGTTCCCCGGAGCGCCGGACGTGGACGCGTTCTGGGCGGGGCTCGCCGACGGAACCGAGTTCGTCACGCGGTCGCCCGAGGACGAGAGCACCGGCAGGATCTCCGCCTACGGCGTCGTACCGGACGCGGATCTCTTCGACGCGGGCTTCTTCGGCTTCTCACCGCGCGAGGCCCTGATGCTCGACCCCCAGCACCGGATCTTCCTGGAGTGCGCGTGGGAGGCCCTGGAGAACGCGGGCTGCGACCCGGGCGCCTACCCCGGCGTGATCGGCGTGTACGGCGGCAGCGGGGACACCGATCACCTCGCGCTGCTGCGGGAGCGTCGCGACCTGTTCCCCGGCGTCACGGACTGGCAGTTCCGGCTCGCCTGCGGCATGGACTTCCTGACCAGCAGGGTGGCGTACAAGCTGGACCTGAACGGTCCGGCCGTGACCGTGCAGACGGCGTGCTCCACCTCGCTCGTCGCCGTCCACCAGGCCGCGCAGGCGCTGCTCGCCGGGGAGTGCGACGTCGCCCTCGCCGGTGGGGCGACGATCCGGGTACCGCATCCGATGGAGGGCCAGGGCGACGACGACGTCCTCGCGGCCGACGGGCGCTGCCGCCCGTTCGACGCCGACGCGAGCGGCACCGTGTCCGGTGACGGCGCGGGGATCGTCGTGCTCAAGCGGCTGGAGGACGCGCTCGCGGACGGTGATCTCGTCCACGCCGTCATCCTCGGGTCCGCGGTCAACAACGACGGCGCCGGCAAGGTGGGGTTCACCGCCCCGAGCGTCGACGGGCAGGCCGCCGCGGTGCGCGCGGCGCACCTGCTCGCCGGAGTGTCCCCCGCCACCATCGGGTACGTCGAGGCGCACGGGACCGCCACGCCGGTCGGCGACCCCATCGAGGTACGGGCGCTGTCCAAGGCGTTCGGTCTCGGTACGGACGAGAAGGGGTTCTGCCTGCTCGGTTCCGTCAAGTCGAACATCGGGCACACCGACGCCGCGGCCGGGGTGATCGGGCTGATCAAGGTCGTCCTGTCGCTCCGGCACGGGCTCGTCCCCGGCACGCTCCACTTCCGCCGCGCGAACCCCGAGATCGACCTCGACACCGGCCCCTTCGTGGTGAAGGGAGAGGCGACACCCTGGCCGAAGGGCCGGACCCCCCGCAGGGCGGGCGTCAACTCCCTGGGAATCGGCGGCACCAACGCCCACGTCGTCGTCGAGGAATGGCGGGAACCGGCGCCCCCGGACCCTTCCGGTGGACACCAGCTGCTGGTGCTGTCCGCGCGTACCGGCGGCGCGCTCGCGGAGATGGCGACCCGGCTGGGCGAGCACCTGAAGCGGCGCGACGCGCCACTCGCGGACGTCGCCTGGACGCTCCAGACCGGCCGCAGGGAGTTCACGCACCGGGCCTTCGCGGTCTGCGCCGACGGTGACAGCGGCGGTGGCAGTGACAACGGCGGCGACGATGCTGTGAGCGTGTTCGGCGGGGCCGGGTCGCACCGCCTGGTGACCGGCCGCGCCGCCACCCGCCCCACCGGGGTCGCCTTCCTCTTCCCCGGGCAGGGCGGCCAGCACCTCGGGATGGCGCGGGACCTGTACGAGCGGGAACCGGTGTTCCGCGAAGCGGTCGACACCTGCGCCGAGCTGGCCGCGCCGGAGCTGGGGCTGGACCTGCGGGACGTGCTGTATCCGAGCGCGGGCGCCGAGTCCTGGGCGGAGGCGCGGCTCGGCACGATGACGGTGTGCCAGCCGGTGCTGTTCGCGATCCAGCACGGGCTCGCCCTGCTGTGGCGGGCGCGCGGCGTCACACCGGAGGTCGTGCTCGGCCACAGCCTCGGCGCGTACGCCGCCGCGTCGACGGCGGGGGTGCTCCCGCCCGCCGACGCGCTGACGCTGGTGCTCGCGCGGGGACGGATCCTCGACGGCCTGCCCTCCGGCTCGATGCTGGCCGTACCGCTCGGCGAGGCGGAGCTCCTGCCCTCGCTGGACGGCGGCCTGTCGATCGCCGCGATCAACGGCCCGGCGCAGTGCGTCGTCACCGGCCCCGCCGCCGACGTGGACCGCCTGCGGGACCATCTCGCCGGGGAGGGCGTGGACGCGCGCCCGCTGCGCATCAGCGCCGCCGCACACTCCCCCCTCGTCGAGCCCGCCCTCGCCGGGTACGCCGAGCTAGTCGGAACGATGCCGCTCCGGCCTCCCGCGATCCGCTGGATCTCCGACAGGACCGGGGCGCCCGTCACCGCGGAGGAGGCGTGCGACCCGGCCTCCTGGGCGGCCCACCTGCGCCACACCGTACGGTTCTCCGACGCGTTGCGGACGCTGCTCACCACCGGCGGGCACGCGCTGCTGGAGCTGGGGCCCGGCCGTACCCTCAGCGGCCTGGCCCGGCAGCACCCCGAGTACCGGGCGGACCGCCCGGTGGCGCAGAGCCTCCCGCACGCCGCCGACGCCGGGGGCGGGGCGGCGGAGCTGCTCCACGCCACCGGCCTGCTGTGGCAGGCGGGCGTGCCCATCGAGTGGTCCGCGCTCCACCACGGGCGAAAGCCCCGGCGTGTCCCGCTTCCGGCCTACCCGTTCCAGCGCCAGCGGTTCCGGCTCGACACTCGGCTCGATGCCCGGCTTGACGCTCGCCTCGACGTCCAACTCGACGTCCGGCTCGACGGGGGAGATCCGGCGCGGGACGCGGTCTCGGCCGTGGAACCCCTCGGGTTCGAACGGCCGGAGCTCGACGCGGACTACGTCCAGGCGGAGACCCGCACAGAGAAGATCATCGCTGCGGCCTTCCGCGAGGCGCTCGGCCTGGCGTCGCTGGGCGTCCACGACAACTTCTTCGACCTGGGCGGCGACTCCCTGATCGCGACCCGCCTCGTGGCCGGTCTCCGGGCGGAACTGGACGTCGAGTTCGGCGTCCGCGCGTTCTTCCGCGCACCCACCGTGGCCGCGCTCGCGTCCCTCCTCGACGCGTCCCTCCTCGCGACATCCCTCCCCGAAGCGCCCCTTCCCGACGCATCCCATCTCGACGCGTCCCTCCCCGACCCACCACGCCCCGCCCCATCCCGCCCTGACTCACCCCGCGACGAACAGGAGCGACCGTGACCGGCTCCCGACCCCGCTGGCTGCTGTCCCGGGAACGCCGCCCGGAGGCCCGGCTGCGGATGTACTGCTTCCCGCACAGCGGCGGTTCCCCGGGCGAGTACATGCGATGGTCCGACGCGCTACCGAGCGTCGAGGTCTGGGCGGTGCAGCTCGCCGGGCGCGGGAGCCGCCGGGAGGAGGCACCGGCGACGAGCATGCCGGAGCTGGTCCACGCCCTGGTGTCCGAGGTGGACTTCGTCGCCCCGTACGTTCTTCTCGGGCACAGCCTCGGCGCACTCGTCGCGTACGAGACCGCCCTGGCACTGCGCGAACAGGGTTCGCCCGGCCCGGCCGCGCTGTACCTCTCCGGCTACCGCGCGCCGCACCTGCACGAGGCCGGGGGCCTCCCCGAGCCACGGGACGAGGACCTGGTCGCGGTGATCGAGAGTGAGCACGGTCCCCTCCCCGAGGAGGTCAAGGCCGACCCGGACGTCCTGGCGGCGGCGCTGGAGGTCGTCCGCGCCGATCTGACGATCGTCGCCACCTACCGGCCCGTACGCGGCGAGCCGCTGACCTGCCCGCTCGTGGTCCTCGGCGGCGACCAGGACGAGGAGACCGGCGAGTCGCTGACCGCGTGGAGCCGGTACACCACCGGGCCGTGTGACGTACGGATCTTCCCAGGTGACCACTTCTACTTCCGGGAGCGGACCGATGACTTCCTCCGACACCTCGCCACCGGCCTCGACGAGCTTTCTGCAGGAGCTGTACCTGGGCCGCGTACGGTGGGATCTGCTACGCCCCTTCCCTGAGCAGGATCCGGGGGACCGCCTCGCCGGGGACGAGGCCGTCGCCCGCCTCAGCCGTCTTCTCCTCGACCGCGTCGATCCGGCGGCGGTCGAGGCCGACGGGCGCCTGCCCGAGGGGTTCCTCGGCGCCCTCCAGGACTCCGGCCTGCTCAGCCTGATGATCGACCCCTCGCTCGGCGGGCTCGGCCTCTCCTGGCTCAACGCCTGCCGGGTCGTCGAGACGGCGGCGAGCTGGTCCATGCCCGTGGCGTTCGCCCTCGCCATCCACAACGGATTCGGCTCAGGTGTGTACCTGCGGGCGCTCCCGCCGGGCCCGCTCCGCGACCTCATCTCCGAGCGGATCGCGTCCGGCGTCGTCTCCGGCACCGCCGACGCCGAGGTCGCCGGGGCCGGAAACCGCGGTCGTACCACGGTGGCCGTACCCGTCGAAGGCGGCGACGCCTACCTGATCAGCGGGGAGAAGGTGTTCATCGGCAACGGCTCCGTCGCGGAACTGGTCGACGTCTCCGCGACCGTCGTCGGCGACGACGGCACCGAGGAGGTCAAGCTCTTCTTCGTCGACACCCGCAGCCCCGGCTTCGAGGTCGTCAGCACGCACGAGTTCATGGGACTGCGCGGCGCGGCCTTCGGCATGCTGCGCCTCGACCGGGTGCGCGTACCGGCCGAGCAGCTCATGCCCGAGGAGTCCGGCGGCTGGCGCATGCGCCCGGAATCCTCCGACAGCGACACCGTCACCGGCTCGGCCCCCGAAGGCGGGACCGTCACCGAGGAGGCGCCAGGGGAGGCGCCCGGCGAGGCGGGTGTCGACCTCGGGGAGCTGGCGCTCTTCGGACGGCACCTCGTCATCGCGCCCCCGGCCCTCGCCGTCGCGCGCGCGTCCCTGCTCTGGTCGCGGGACTTCGTCAACAGGCGGAGGATCAACGACCGGGCGCTCGGCGAGTACGAGGAGATCCGGCGGCGCGTGGCGGAGAACGCGGCCGAGGTCTTCCTCATCGAGAGCCTGCTCGTCTGGTGCCTCCTCGGGGCGGAACGCGCGGACACCCGCCCCGACCTGACCGCCGCGAAGAACCTCATGGCCCTGGCGAGCTGGCGAGCGGTGGACGGGACGATGGCGCTGCTGGGCGGCGAGGGGTACGAGACCGCCCGCAGCAAGGCCGCGAGAGGGGCTCCGCCACTGCCGGTGGAACGCTGTTTCCGGGACGCCCGCGGACTGCGGGTGGCGGGCGGCGTCGAGTTCATGCTCGACCTGTGGTCGGCGGAGGCGAACCTGCGGCCGTACTACGAACCCGGCGGGCCGCCCAAAAGAGAACCGGGAACGAACTCGCGACCGTACGAACCCGACGGGCCACCCGAAAGAAAACCGGAGACGAACCCGCGACCGTACGAACCCGACGGGCCACCCGAAAAACCGGAGACGACCCAGCGGCCGTACGAGCCCGCACCGGAGCCGGAGACGAACCAGCAGTCGTACGAGCCCGGCGAACCTCCCGAAGCAGGACCGGAGCCGGTCGGCCCCGGCCGCTTCCCGCCGAGGCACCACGACCACCTGCGCCGTCTCACGTCGCAGGCCGAGAGGCTCGCCGAACACTGCCGGGCCGTGACCGGTGACCTCCCGATGGACGAACTGCTGACCAGGCAGCGCTCCCTCGCTCTCGTCGGCAGGATCGCGGCCGAGCTGTTCGGCCTCTCCGTGGTGCTCGCCCGTTCGGCCGACCTCGCCGAACGGGGCAACACGGCGGTGCTCGACCTGGCCGACGTCGCCTGTGCGGCGTCCGAACACCGGCTGGACGGCCTCTGGTCGCAGCTCGCCCGCGAGACCGGCCGCTCGGGAGCCGACCCGGCGACGCTCGGCGACGCGTGGCTGCGCGGTACCGGCCTCGACTTCCTCATCAGCGGTACCGCCACAGCGACTCCTTCCACCACCGACCTCATCAGCGGTGCCGCCACAGCGATCCCTCCCACCACCGACCTCATCAGCGGTGCCACCACCGGCCTCTACGACCACAGGAGCCAGTAATGATCGACTTCAAACACGTCGCCGCACCCGGGCGGTCGGCGAGATGAGCGACGCGCCCGACACCCTGCCGCGAGGAGAGGCCGAGGAACTGGTCGCCGCGATCTGGTGCGACGTGTTCAACCTGGAACGGATCGGACGGCACGACGACTTCTACGAACTCGGCGGCCACTCGCTGCTCGCGATCCGGATGGCCTCCCGCCTGCGCGACACCGTGGGCCTGAAGGTGCCGCTGCGCCTCATTCTCGACAACCCCACGGTCGCCGAGATGGCCCTGCTCGTCACCGTCACGGCGCCCGCCGAACGGAACATCGAGAAGACCGTCGCCACCGACCCGTGACGCCGATCCGACGGCGCGACCGGCCGCGCCGGGTCGCACCTGTCCTGACGCCCGATCGGATGAGGCGCCTGCCATCGCCTGCCTCGGGCACCGAAAATGTCAGTCCCAAGGAGTGTCACTAAGGACGGAAGGGGGCAGGACACTGCCCGCGTAGGCGGTCGGGGTGGCACAGAGCAGGGCGGCGACGGTGACGACGGCTGTGAGGATCATTTCCTTGACGTGCATGTTCCACGCTCTTTCGCCTTGGTTGGGCTCGCTGACTGCGACGTCAGAAACGTAAGAAGAAAGTCCTTTACCGGCCTATCTCCGGTCTTACTCGCCTGCGTAAGCCACCCGCGATAGAACGACGATAGGTCCGTGACAGCCGTTTTCCCACAATGAATCTCAAAAGGGATGCCACCGGCTGGAGGCGAAGCATGGTACGAGGGACAGGCGATCAAGAGAGGGAGCGGCCCCGGGGGCAGGCAAGCACGAGGAGGGGCCGGTCCGCCGACGATCCCGGACAGGGCCGGACGGCGACGCGCTTCGGCTTCCTGGGTGCCGTAGCCCTGTGGAAAGGCGGCAGCGAGGTCAGGCTCGCCACCAGACGGTCGAAGACGGTCATGGCCCGGTTGCTTCTCTCCCCGGGCCAGCTGGTGAGCGTGGACGCCCTGGTGGATGGGCTCTACGACGAGCATCCCGTCAAGAGCGCGCGCAACCAGGTTCATCGCGGGATCGGGGAGCTTCGCCAGCAGGGCGTCCTCATCGTCGAGCGGGATGGTTCGTACCTGCTCAACACGCCAACCGAAGTGATCGACGCATGGCGGTTCAAGAGCCTGGCCGACTCTGCCAGGGCCGCCGCGCCCCGGGACAAGGTCCGGTTCCTGCAGGAGGCGCTGAGGGTGTGGCGTGGCCCGGCCCTGGCCGGGCTGGACAGCCATGTGTTCCGGGCCGCGGCGGAAGAATGGGACGAACGACGGCTGACGGCGATTCAGGAGCGCATCGGAGCCGACCTGTCCCTCGGCGGCCACAACGAGCTGATCCCCGAACTCCGGCGTCTGACCAGCGAGCATCCGCTGCGCGAGCGCTTTTCCTGGCAGCTCATGGCGGCCTGTTACCGGGCAGGCAGGGCCGGGGAGGCCATCGCCGTCTTCACCAGGCTTCGCGAGGAGCTCGCCGACCAGCTGGGCATCGATCCCTCCCCCGAGTTGCGGCACCTGTACGAGCAGATCCTCCGCCAGGAACCCGTGCTGGCGGAGGATACACCGGTTCCCCGGCAACTCCCGCCCCGCCCCTTGAAGATCATCGGCCGGAACCGGGAGCTGGAGCAGATCCGGACGGCGCTGGAAGGCGGCAGCCGCGCGGTGGCGATCACCGGGGCGAGCGGCTCGGGCAAGACGACGCTCGCCCTGGAGGCGGCCCACAGCTCGACGGAGCTCTTCCCCGACGGGCACCTCTACAACGCCGAGCCGGATGACGCGCTGCCGGGCATGCTGCGCGCGCTGGGGGACAGGAACGTACCGGCGCGGCAGGACGAGCAGAACGGTCGTCTGCGCACGCTCCTGGCCAGCCGTCGAATCCTCATCGTGGTGGAGAACGTGACCGGCGCGGCACAGATCCGCTCGCTCCTTCCGGCCTGCCGGGAGTGCGCGCTCATCGTGACCAGCCGCTCGTCGCTGGCCTCGTTGCGCGAGGCCGTCCACATCACGTTGGGCGGGCTGCCCGTCGACGACGCGTGGGCGCTCCTCGCCGACAGCACGGGTGCCCATCGTCTGGAAGCCGAGCCGGAGGCCACCCGCCGGGTGATCGAACTGTGCGACGGCCTGCCCCTGGCGCTGGACATCGTCGCCGCGAGGCTGGCCACCAGGCCGCACTGGAACGTCGCCACCCTGGCGGCTCGCCTGGAGGATCGCGACAGGATCCTGTCCGAGCTGCACCATGACGACCTCGACATCCGTGCCACCCTCGACTGCGGCTACCTCGCCCTGACCCCGGAGGCCAGGGCACTGCTCCGGAGGATCGGCTACTACGGGAACCAGGAGATCTCGATCTCGGAGGTCTCACGCCTGGAGGAGGTCTCGCCGGCCGAGGCGGAATGGCGTGTCGAGGCCCTCGTCGACGCGCGGCTGCTCACGGTCTCCGGGGTCGGCGCCGACGGCCGGTTCACCTATCGCTGCCCCACCATGGTGCTGGCCCACTCAAGGGAACGGGCGCTGGCCGAGGATCCGGTCGCCGAGCTCGACGCGGCCGTCGGCCGCGTCCTCACCGGGGTGGAGAGCTTGATCGGTCCGCGTTGACCCTCCTCTCGCCGGAGAGGCAGAATGCACAGCTGTGCGGCATAGGCGTTTCGGCCAATCGCGAACCGCGGACTGCCTCGTGGTCGTGTTCACCTGGGTGCTGTCCTCCCCCTCGGCGAGCGGGCCCTCCCTCGCCGTCCAGTTGCTCATCGGCGGCCTGGCGTCCACCGCCCTGTTCTGGCGGCGCACGCGACCCGTCGCGGTCCTCTTCTTCGCCCTCGCGTGCGCCCTGGCGACGCAGCTGCTGGTGTCGCATCCCGTGTTGCCGGGGGCGCTGGCGGTGGCCCTGTACGCCATCGGCAGGTACGCCCCGCCCGGCGTCGCCTGGGGACCGGCGACGATCGCCGGTCTGGTCTACGGCGGCACGCTCGTGGTCCTGCACGCCCTGGGCTCACCGGTTCTCAGCCGGGACGGGAGCGGGCAGCTGTCCATGGCCTTCCTCATCGCCGCGCTGCTGCTGTTCCCCCTCTTCCTGCTGTTCACCCTGGGAAGCCTGGTACGGCTGCGCCACGAACTGAGGGAACGCGACCGGACCGCGCTGGAGGAGGCGGCCGTACGGACGGAGCGGGCCCGTATCGCGCGGGAGCTCCACGACGTGGTCGCCCACCACATCAGCACGGTGAACATCCTGCTCGGTGCGGCGCGAACGGTTCTGAGAAAGGACCCCGACCAGGCCGAGGCGACGCTCGCCACGGCCGAACGGAACGGCCGTGACGCCATAGCGGAGATGCGGCACCTGCTGCACGTGCTGCGAGCCGAGCAGACGCACCGGCCCGAGAGCGAGGACCACGCGGCGGGGGCCGCCCTCCTGCCCTCCCTGGTGGACCGGGCGCGGGAGGCCGGTCAGCGGGTCCGTCTGGAGGTGACCGGAGACCCGTTCCCGCTGGCGGTGACCGTGGACAACGCGGTCTACCGGATCGTCCAGGAAGCGCTGACCAACTCCCGCAAACACGCCGCCGGAGCCACGGCGACCGTCACGGTGGCGTACCTTCCCGGAGCGGTCGAGGTCCAGGTGAGCGATGACGGCCCGGCCGCGCGGCACGTGACGGAGACAGGCGGTTTCGGGCTGCGGGGGATGGCCGAGCGGGTCGCCCTGTGCGGCGGGGAACTACGGATCGAGTCCGTCCCGGGGAGAGGTTTCCAGGTCCGCGCGCACATCCCCGCCGATCAAGGCGCCGATCGGCGCTGACCGGGCACTGACCCGCACGGGTTCCGGTACACGCCCGAGGGAACCGTTCGCCATGACCTGAGCGCGCGGTGGAGCCCCGGGCGGTGACTCCGATCTCCGAGGTGGGAGCCGCGAAACCGGGGGATCAGGCTCCCGAGGGGTCCTCGCCCTGGGACCAGGCTCCCAGGGCGAGAACCCCGTTGACGGAGGAGGAAAACCCGCCGGCCGACGGCGATCCTGAAGAAGTCCGCAGAGCACGGCTTACGCGTGGAGAACACGATGAGACCTTCGGCCGCCGATTTCCCCACGACGCGAGCCCCGTCCATGGCCTGCGGCCCCCGATCGGCCGGAGACCGTGCCCGGACCACGCGACCGCACACCACACGACCGGGCACACCGTCCGCCGTCTGACCAGCGGGTTCCCACCCCCCGGCGCCGTCCGCCGAACGAAGAAGCGACGAGGAAGCGGGGAGGAAACGGGGCCTGCGAAAGTTTCAAATGTCAGAAGGAACGGGGCGAAACAAAAAACACCCCGGTCACGAAGACAAAAAAATTCAAAACAAATGCTGGCGAAGGGAAAAATCATGGGCGAGGAGACCTACGAGGTTCCGGCTCTGGTCGAGGTCGGTGACTTCTCCGAGCTCACCCAGGACAGCAACCGCGGTAGGTGGGCCGACAGCCAGTGGGGCTACTACTTCGACTGATCCGGTCGTCACGAAAACCGGATGAAACAAAGAAACACCCGGCACAAAAATCAAAAAACTCAAAACATACGCACGTGAAGGGAAACACCATGAACGAGAAGACCTACGAGGTTCCGGCCCTGGTCGAGGTCGGCGACTTCTCCGAGCTCACCCAGCTCACCAACCGCGGCAAGTGGGCCGACAGCATCTGGGGCTACTACTTCGACTGATCCGGTCGTCGCAAGCACCAGGTGAAACACAGAAACACCCAGCACAAAAACCAAAAAACTCAAAACATACGCACGTGAAAGGAAACACCATGAACGAGAAGACCTACGAGGTTCCGGCCCTGGTCGAGGTCGGCGACTTCTCCGAGCTCACCCAGCTCACCAACCGCGGCAAGTGGGCCGACAGCATCTGGGGCTACTACTTCGACTAATCCAGTCATCTAGTCGCGACGGTGTCCGGCGGCGTCGCCGCCGGACACCGTCTCCACCAAGAAAGGAGGCCGGGATGAGATTCGTCGTACTTCCGGACAGCTCGGAGGCGGACAGGATCAGAGAGATCCTTCCCGCCGCACTCGGCGAGAAAGTTCTGACGCATCGTTCCGGCCGCCCCTGGCTGCTGGGCCAGTGGTCCGGCTCCGACATCGTCCAGGCGGAGTCGGCTCACGCCAGAGTCGCCCTCCTGGGCACCATGGCCATCACCGAGGCCACGCTGGCCGAACGGCTCCGCAAGGTCCGTTCCGTGCGTGACCTCGACTCCCTGGCCCGCTCGATCCCCGGGTCGTTCCACCTGATCGGCTCCGTGAACGGCACGGTGAGAGCCCAGGGAACCATCTCGACAGCCCGGCAGATCTTCTACGGCACGGTCATGGGTATCACCGTCGCCGCGGATCGCCCGCAGAGCCTGGCCGAGCTCACCGGGGCCGGGATCGACGAGGAACGGCTCGCGCTTCACCTGCTCACCCCGTTCGGAGCCCCCTGGCCGCTGAACGAGGTGAGCATGTGGAAGGGCATTCGCGCTCTGACGCCCGGACACTATCTGGAGATCTCCGGCAATGGCGCCGGACGCAAGATGAGCTGGTGGACGCCCCCGGAGCCCGAGGTCTCCCTCGCCGATGGCGCGGCCCTGGTCCGCGACGCCCTGGAGGGCGCGATCGCTGCCAGGAGCCGGGGGACCGGTGTCCTCAGCTCGGACTTCTCCGGCGGAATGGACTCCACCAGCCTGTGCTTCCTGGCCGCCGGTCAGAGCAGCGAGCTGGTGACCGTTCACTACGAGGGCTCGGGCAGCCTGAACGACGACAAGCTCTGGGCCGACCGCTGCAAGGACGACCTTCCGAACGCCCGGCATCTGACCGTGCCGCGCGGCACGGGCCCCGCCGTGTACTCCCTATTGTCCGAAACCCGTCTCGACCTTGAGGGGCCCGCTCCCCTGGCCCGCCCCCGCGCGCGCATCGAGCACGTGCTGCGGCTGGCCGCCGAGGCGGGTTCCACCCGACACATGCAGGGAACGGGTGGTGACGAGCTGTTCTTCGCCACCACCACCTGCCTGAACAGCTTGTCACGACAACATCCGCGACGGTCCATCCCACACATCAGGGCCGCCGCGTCACGATATCGATGGAACCTGGCCACCACGGTGCGCCAGATGTCCACCATCAAGCCTTACCCCCGCTGGTTGGCCCAGGGCACCGACAGGCTTACCGACCAGCGGGTGTGGGGATATGAGACCGGATGGGAACCAGCCCTCCGCATGCCGCCCTGGGCGACCGAGGAAGCCGTCAGGACCGTGCGGAGGCTGATCCACGAGGCGGCGGCCGAGGGTCCCGAGCCGTTCTCCCCCCTGCCGGCCCAGCACGAGATGGTTCGCGCCATCCAGGCGAACGGCTGGATCATACGGGGGCTCTCCCGGGTCGCGGAGCAGTTCGGCCTCCTGCTGGAGGCTCCGTACACCGACGACCGCGTTCTCGAAGCCGCGCTCTCGGTCCGTCTCGAAGACCGCGTCTCGCCCACCCATACGAAACCCGTCCTCGCCGCCGCGATGAGAGGGCTGGTTCCCCACGTCCTCGACCGCCAGACCAAGGCCGACGGAAGCACCGACTTCTACGAGGGGCTGCGCAAGCACCGGCAGGAACTCTGGGCCCTGTGCGAGGACTCGCACCTGGCCCGGATGGGGCTCATCGACCCCGAGGCGATCCGCCCGGTTCTCTTCGGACAGCACGCGGACGCGCGGCCTTTCATGCCGTTCGACTCCACCCTGGGCGTCGAACTCTGGCTTCGATCCACGGCCAATCGTGAAGGAGCGACCTGATGGCCTGGCACCTGCCCGCACACGTGACGTTCACCGAGACCGACACCGGGGCCGTCCTCCTGGACAACCGCCGCGGCAAATACTGGCAGACCAACGACACGGCGGCGATCGTGCTGAAGTCCCTCCTGCGAGGAGAGGACCTCGAACCGGCGATCGCGGCGCTGCGTGAACAGTATCCGGACGCGGCCGAACGGGTTGTCACCGACGTCCAGCACATGATCGAGAACCTGGCCGCGGCCAAGCTGGTGATCCCGTGAGCCCCAAGATGGTGGCGCTCCAGAGCGCCACCGCTCCCTCCTGGCGCCTGCGCCCCGTCGTGCTGGCCGCGATCGCCCTGGCCTGGCTGCTGGCTCGTTGCGCCCCCTACAGGTTGCGCGCCGTGCTCCAGTTCGTGAGCAAGGGCGCCAGGGCGGCGACGGCTGAGGAGGCCGAGCACGCCCGGAACGCGATCGTGGGCCTGAGCGTCCGGCACGGCGGCCCACGCTGCCTCGAACGTTCCATCGCGATCGCCCTCATGTGCCGCCTGTCCGGCAGCTGGCCGGACTGGTGCACCGGAGTGAGCACCCACCCCTTCGAAGCCCACGCGTGGGTCGAGGCGGAGGGTGAGGCCATCGGCGAGAACCCCGACGAAATCATTCACTTCTTCATCACGATGAAAGTGACGGTCCGCCCATGACTGTGCAGCAGACCTCCGCGGAACAACGGCTGTCGCCCGCCGTGAGCCTGGCGCGGGTACGCCACGTCTACGGCGCGAAGGAGAACACCGTCACCGCGTTGAACGACGTGAGCTGGGACTTCACCCCCGGCACCTTCACCGCGGTGATGGGTCCCTCCGGGTCAGGCAAGACGACCCTGCTGCAGTGCGCGGCGGGACTCCTCGAACCCACCGCCGGCTCGGTCCTCCTCGGCGACCACCGGCTCAACGGGATGCCGGAGAAGAAGCTCGCGATGATCCGCCGCGACATGGTCGGCTTCGTCTTCCAGGCCTTCAACCTGATGCCGGCGCTCACCGCCGCCGAGAACATCACCCTTCCCCTCCGGCTCGCCCGCCGTGCTCCGGACCGGACCTGGATGGACGAGCTCACCAAGCGCGCGGGCATCGCCGACCGCCTGAGCCACCGGCCGCACGAGCTGTCCGGCGGGCAGCAGCAGCGGGTGGCCATCTGCCGTGCCCTGATCACGAAGCCACGCGTCCTGTGCGCCGACGAACCGACCGGCGCCCTGGACAAGGCCTCCAGCAAAGCGGTGCTGTCGGTGCTGCGGGACGCCGTCGACGATCTCGGCCAGACCGTGATCATGGTGACCCACGATCCGGTCGCCGCGGCCCACGCCGACCAGGTGCTCTTCCTCGTGGACGGAAGCATCGTCGACGTCATGGTGGCGCCCACTCCCGAGCGAGTGGGCGCCACCATGACACGTCTGGCGGGTGAGGACTGATGCTGTCCATCGCGTGGCACACGCTGCGGCGCCAGCCGGGCGTGCTGCTCGGGGCGTTCCTGATGATCGCCATCGGATCCAGCCTGATCAACGCGTTCGCCGTCATCCAGCACTCGGCGACCAACGCGGAAGCGCCGGTCGAACGATACTCGGCCGTCCCCGTCGTGGCGGGAGGCGCCCCGGGGCTGTTCACCCCGGACGCGGTCGAGCGGGTCCGGTCGCTTCCCGCGGTTCAGGAGGCCGTACCGGAGCTGACGTTCATCGCGATCGTGCTGGACGGGCAGGGGCGGCCGGTGATCTCGCCCACGAAGATCGTGCAGTTCGGTCACGCCTCGGCGAGCGCGAAGCTCACCCCCTTCGCCCTCCGCGAGGGACGGTGGCCCACCGGTCAGGACGAGGTGGTGCTGGACCGGGAGCTGGCCGAGGCCGCCGGTGTACCGCTCGGCGGGCAGGTGCGGGTGCTCGTGGCCGGTGCGAGCCGTGCCTACCGGCTCGCCGGAACAGCCGAGCCGGGTGCCTCCGCCGGCTCCCTGACCTACCAGCGCGCGCTCTTCTTCACCGACGAGCACGCCGCCGAACTGGCCGGGCGCGGCGCCGGGCGGGTGGACGCACTGGGGATCTTCGTCGACGCCGGGGCCAGCCCCTCGGCCGTCGCGGCGGAGGTCCATTCCCTGCTGGGCCGGACGATCCAGGGTGACTCTCCGGGACCGGCGGGGCTGCCGACGTTGAGCGTGGCCGCGGGTGCCGGCCGCGGCGGGCTGGAGGACAGCCTCCCCGACGACCGGGCGACCGGTCAGACCATGGGCATGCTCACCGCGATAGTCGCCCTCATGGCCATCACCGTGATCAGCGGCGCGCTGATCACATCGATCCGCCGCCGTGCCAAGCAGTTCGCCCTGCTCAGGGCGGTCGGCGCCGTTCCCGGTCAGATCAGGCTGCTCTGCCACACCGAGGCGCTGATCCTCGCGCTGGCGGGCGGGGTCGCCGGAGGCGTCCTGGGGCTGGGGGTGGCCGAGCTGCTCGTCGTCGTCCTGCGCTCCAGGGAGATCTTCAACCCGGCCTTCCGGGTGATCTACAGCGCGCAGCCGATCGTCCTCGCCCTCTTCGTCACCGTTCTGGCCGGCCAGGTGGCCGCCTGGCTGACCGCGCGCGCCGCGTTGAGGATCAGGCCCGCGGAGGCGCTGACCGACTCCACCTCGGTGGCCGAGGGCACCGGGAAGAGCACGTTCAAAATCGTGGCGGGCGTCCTGGCGCTGGCCGGTGCGGGCACCGTCCAGGTCCTCGGCATGGCCGGTCTGATGCCTCCCGCCCTTCGCGGCGTCTACGGCGTACTGGCGAGCGGGCTGGTCATGGTCGGCATCGGGTTCGTCGGCTCCTGGGTCGTCTACGGGCTGACCCGTGTCAGCCGCGCCCCCGTCGCCGCGCTCTCCTCGGTCAGCGGCTACCTGGCCGCCGCCAACGTACGGTTCCAGCACCGCCGGTACGCGGGGGTGGTGGCACCGCTCGCCGTGGGAGTGGCGATCGCGGGGTGGGCTCTGAGCAGCCTCCCGCTCTACACGCTCAGCACGACGGACGACGCGGTGAACCGGATCGACGCGGACTACATCCTCAGGACGCCGCTGATCCGCGACGCCTACATCGGTCTCGGTGAGGGGACGCGGAAGGCCGTGTCGGAGGTTCCCGGCGTCACCGCCAGCGTCGGCCTGTGGGAGACCTGGGCGCAGGCCACCCCCCTGCGCGCGGGTACGGACAGGGGGAGCCAGGACTCCGCGGCCACCTACGCGACCGTGACCACGGGCGCGGCCGGTCAGCTGCTCGACCTCCAGGTGCAGCGGGGCGCGCTCTCCGACGAGGGAGCCGCGGTGGGAGCCACCTACGCGCAACAGCGTGGCATCTCGCTCGGAGACCGGGTGGAAGTGCGTGTCACGGGCGCGTCCGCCCCGGTCGTCCTGCCGGTCACGGCCATCTTCGGCCGGGACAAGGGCGGCCAGGAGGGCTTGGTGCTGCCCGGCGGCGCCCTCTCCGGTCAGGTGGCCGTACCCGCCTACAACCAGATCCTGGTGCGGGCCGGATCCGCCGCCGCCCCGGCGCTGCACGGCGTCGCCGGACAGAGCGGGCTGGTCAGGGTGGAGTCGACGGACGAGTTCCGTCAGCGGTACGTGGCGGAGCGCGCGGCCGGCACCTCCACCATCGGCATCCTCGCCGTGGTGCTGGTCGGCGGCTTCCTGCTGCTGGCCGCGGTCAGCGCGCTGGTGCTGAGCGCGATGGACCGCGCCGGAGAGTTCCACTCCTTCCGCCAGATCAACGCCGCTCCGCGGCAGATCACCCTGATGGTCGTCTGGGAGATGGTCCTGACGGTCGTCCCGGCCTGGCTGCTCGGCGTGGCGGCGACCGCGTGGATGGCCTTCCTCATGGCGGGCGGGAACGTCGCGGCGGCCGCGAGGGCGATGCCGATGGGCACCCTCGCGACCTTCGGGCTGGTCGGGCTGATCACCGCCGTCGCCGGTTGCCTGCTGGCCTCTCGCACGGCGATGAGAAGCCTCAACCGATTCGAGATGATCTGATGAACGCGACGACGAACGACACCCGGACACCCCCTCCGGCCTGGCGGCTCCTGGCCGGCCACAGCCGCCCGCACCGCGGGCCGCTCGTGGCGGGCGGCGCCCTGAACCTCGTGGGAACCGCGGCCGGGCTGGCCCAGCCGCTGGTCGCCAAACAGGTCATCGACTCGATCAACGCCGGCGGGATGTCGTGGAACCCGGTGCTGGCGCTCGTGGGACTCGTCTTCCTCAGCGCGCTCTCGGCCGCGTGGGGCACCTACCTGCTGGAACGAGTGGCCGCGAGTGTCGTGCGCCGGGCGCGCGGCAGGCTCATCACGAGGATCATGCGTCTACGGGTCGACGCGCTGGACCGTCCGGGCGACCTGATCTCCCGGGTGACCTCCGACACGACGCTGCTGAGCAGCGCCGCCTCGTCGGCCCTCGTGGAACCGCTCAGCGGCGTTCTCATGCTCGTCGGCGGAATCACGCTGATGGCCGTCCTCGACCTGCCGTTGCTCGTCATCACCGTGGGCACCCTGGTCCTCATCCTGGGAGTGGCCGGCCTGGCCATGCCCAGGATCTCCCGCGCCCAGCAGGGCGTGCAGGGGGCGGTCGGGGAGATCGCGGTGGCGCTGGAACGAGGGCTGGGCGCCTTCCGCACGGTGAAGGCGAGCGGCATGGAGGGGGCCGAGATCTCACGGCTGGACGCCTCCGTCGAGGAGGCGTGGAGGCACACCACCGGCGCGGCGAAGTGGGCCGCGCTCGCCAGGGTCTCCTCGGGGCTCTCCATTCAGGTGGCCTTCCTCCTCGTGCTCGGAGCCGGTGCCGCCCGGGTCGCCTCCGGCGATCTCGCCGTGTCCTCGCTGGTGGCGTTCCTGCTCTATCTGTTCAACATGGGCCAGCCGATCGCGACCCTCATGCAGAGCGCCACGGAGATACAGGTGGGCCTGGCCGCCGTCCGCCGCATGCGCGAGGTGGACGACCTGCCGATCGAGGCGGAGGAGGAGCCCTCGACGGCGGTCGAGAAGCCGATCTACCAGCAGGCCACGGCCGCCTTCCACAAGGTCTCCTTCGACTACGGCAAGGAGCCCGTCCTGCGGGAGATCACCTTCACCGTCACGGGCGGCGAGGTCACCGCGATCGTAGGCGAGTCCGGCGCCGGGAAGACCACCCTCTTCTCGCTGCTGGAACGCTTCTACGAGACGTCGTCGGGGATCATCACGATCGACGGGAAGGACATACGGCAGTGGCCGCTGGCCGAGCTGCGCCGCCAGATCGGCTACGTCGAGCAGGACGCCCCCGTTCTCGCCGGCACGCTCAGGGAGAACCTGTGCTACGCCGCGCAGGCGGTCTCTGAACAGGAGATCGAGGACGTGCTCGTCAGGACGAGGCTCACCGAGTTCGTCGCGAGCCTGCCCGACGGTCTCGACACGCGGGTCGGCCACCGGGGAACGACGATCTCCGGCGGTCAGCGTCAGCGGATAGCCATCGCGCGAGCCCTGCTGCGCCGCCCGCGGATACTCCTGATGGACGAGGCGACCTCGCAGCTCGACGCGGCCAACGAACTCGCGCTGCGGGAGACGATGGCCGCCGTGGTGGAGACGACCACGGTCGTCATGATCGCGCATCGGCTCTCCACCGTGGTGGGCGCCGACCACATCGTGGTCCTGGAGGGCGGGCGGGTACGAGCCAACGGAACCCACGAGGACCTGCTCACCAGGGACGGCCTCTACCGGGAACTCGTCGGCAGCCAGCTGCTGTCCGACCGGCGTGGCTGAGGGCCATCATGATCGAGAAGATATGCGCTCACCGCGCGTCGCGGACATGGGACCCGATCTCGGTGAGGCTCTACGGAACCCGTTACGACCGGATCCCCTTCGACGGGCTGATGGCGAAGTTCGCCGACCACTACCAGGCGCTCCTGCGGTCGGAGGCGGCGGCCTTCGAGAGTGTGCTCACGCGGGAGGCCTGGGACTCCCTGGCGGCGAACCTGATCGGCGACCTGGTCTCCGTCAGCCACCGGACGCTGATCTTCGAGCTGAACGCGGCACGGGCCGGCGGCCGGCTCGCCGGGGACACCCCCGAGGACAGGTACGACCACTACAGCGACCACCTGCTGGGTGACCCGTCGTACCTGGCCTCTCTCTTCGAGAAGTACCCCGTGCTCGGCCCGGCGCTGGTGCGCTGCGCCCAGAACTGGCTGACGAGCTCCCTGGAGCTGCTCTCACGGCTCGCCGCCGATCTCCCCCTGCTGCGGCGGCACGGGTGGGTGCCGGAGGGAGCGGTGGCCTGTTCGCTCCGCTCCGGCCTGGGTGACCCGCACAACGACGGCCGATCCGTCACGGAGGTGACCTTCCTCGGCGGGACCCGGGTCATCTACAAACCCCGGCCGCTCGACGCCGAGGACCTGTACGGCCAGGCCGTCGCGCTGCTCAACGACCTCAACGACGAGATCGGCCTGAAGGCGATGCGGGTCGTCAACCGGGGTTCGTACGGCTGGTGCGAGTTCGTCGGCCACGCTCCCGCGCCCGGCCCCGAGGGGATCGGCCGGTTCTACCGCCGGATCGGCTCCTGCGCCGCGCTGCTGACCTGCCTGGCCGCCTCCGACATGCACATGGAGAACCTCCGGGCCGCCGGTGAGTTCCCGATCCCCATCGACCTCGAAACCCTTCTCCAGCCCTCGCCCGCCTCCTCGGCCGACGTGGACTCCGCCGAGGACAGGGCCTTCGAGCTGCTCTCCGGAAGCGTCCTCGCGACCGCGTTGATCCCGGGGCGTCAGCTCCCCCTGGAAACCAGTGCGATAGGCGGCGGCCTGGACAGCCCGGGACGACTGAGAAAACTCGCCCTGGTCGCGCCGTTCACCGACGTGATGCGGACGGGACTGGTGCCCGCGACCCTGGAGAGGGCCGAGAACCTGCCCTTCCTCCGTCATGAGCGGATCAACCCGTCGGACCACGTCCCCGGCATCGTCGGGGGATTCCTGGACGCCTACGACACCATCACGGCGAACAAGCCGGTCTTCCACGAGCTGATCCGCCGGTTCTCCGACATCGAGATCCGCTACCTGACCCGGCCGACCGAGGTCTACGGCCTGCTGCTGGGCGAGCTCCGGCACCCGCGTCGTCTGCGCGGGACCCCCGAAACGGAGATGCTCTGGCCCGGGCTGACCGAGGCCGAGCGAGGCCAGTTACTGGCCGGGGACGTTCCCCGCTTCTTCACCAGGGCCTCGTCGACCTCGCTCCACTTCGGGGAGGACGGTGAGATCGGCGGCTTCTTCCGCGAGACGGGGCGCGAGGCGGCCGAGCGCCGGCTGCGGACGTTCGGCGCGGAGGACCGTGCCGTCCAGCTGGACATCCTGACGACCGCCCTCAGCACCCTGCCGCACTCCCCGCCCTCCCCCGTACGGGTGCCGGACCGGCGGAGGAGTCTCCGGGACGGCACCCGTGAGGTCATCGACGCGCTGGCCGACGAGGCGATCCTCGGAAAAACGGACTGCACCTGGATCGGCCTGGCCGGAAACAGCGTCGGCACCGAGCCACGCACCTACGGGGCACTCCCGACGCGGCTGTACGACGGGCTGTCCGGCATGGCCCTCATGTTCGGCTACGCGGCCAAGGTGTACGCGGACGAACGCTATCTCCAGCTGGCGTCACGAAGCATCCGGCCGGTTCTCTCCGGGCTTCGGGACGAACGGCGGGTCGGCGCCTACTCGGGAATGGCGGGAACGTTCTACGTCCTGGGCCACCTGGCCGCGCTGACCGCCGACGAGACCTACCTCGACGTCATCGATCGATGCGTCCCGTCCTTCGTCGGGAACCTGGGCGAGCCGCAGGAGCCCGGCCTGGTCTCCGGCCTGGCCGGGGCGGCCGTGGTGGCCTGTGACCTCTACGAGCGACACGGCCTCTCCGAGCTGAGGGCGGCGATCTCCCTCTGCGCCGAGCGGCTGACGAGCTCGTCGTGGGACGGCGCGGGCGACGGCTTCGCGCACGGGAGAGCCGGAATCGGGTGGGCGCTGCTCAGAGCGGGCCGGGTCCTGAAGGACGCCGAGGTCGAGGAGGCGGGGCTTCGAGCCCTGACCCCCGGCCGGGACGCGGCGACGCCTGAGCCGCATTGGTGCCGTGGCGCCGCGGGGGTGGGCATCTCGCGGCTGCTCGCCCACCGCCTGCGTCCCTCACCGGCCTTCGTCGAAGAGGTGGCCGGAGCCCTGCGGGTGATCACGGCGAACGGCTCACCCACCGGCCACGGCCTCTGCCACGGGGACCTCGGCGGCCTGGAGTTCCTCCGGCTCACCGCGGAACACCTCCCCCGGCTCGGGCGGGAGCCGTACCGGCGGATGAGGCGAGATCTCGTGGCGGGCGGCACCGTCGTCGCGCACGCGCGTGGCAGTCGTTTTCCTGGGCTGCTCAACGGAAGGGCCGGAGCCTGCCTGTCCCTGCTGGGGCTGGTGGCACCGGCGGAGGTGCCTTCCGTGCTCTGTCTGGAAGGACCACTCAGGACATGAAGGGATGATCATTATGGATGTCACCGAAGGCCGCCTGCGGCGCCGTGAACTGTTCGACGAGGACGCCGACGGCTACCGCTCGTCGCGGCCCGGCTACCCCGCCCGCGCCTACGAGCTTCTTGAGGAGATCGGCGCGCTGCGTCCCGGTGCCAGGGTTCTGGAGATCGGCGCCGGCAGCGGGCAGGCCACCCGGGAACTTCTGGACCGCGGCGCCGAGGTCTGTGCCGTGGAGCTGGGCGCCAACTTCGCGGCCCGGCTCCGCACCGAGTTCGGTGACCGGCCGCTGACCGTCGTCGAAGGCGACTTCGACTCCGTCGCGGAGCTCGCCGCGGACTTCGATCTCGTGGTGTGCGCCTCAAGCCTGCACTGGCTGGACAGGTCCACCGCGCCACGGAGGATCGCGCGGCTGCTCCGCCCCGCGGGCCGGCTGGCCGCGTGGTGGACCGTCTACGGGAACCCCGTGAAGCCCACCCCTTTCCGTACGGCGTTGAACGCTGTTCTCCAGCACCACCGTCCCGCCGGGACCCTGGGGGTTCCCGGGCCGTTCGACCGCGACGCCTGGGTCGGCGCGCTGGGCGCCGCCTCCTTCGGGGACATCCAGGTGAAGACCATCCAGTGGTCGATAACGATGTCCGCCCGGCAGCTTGTCCGGTTGTACTCCACCTTCGCCGCGGTCCGGGAGCTCCCCGAGCCGGTCCGGACCGCCCTTCTGCGTGACATCGAGGCCACGGCGGAGGCGCTCGGCGGCCAGGTGACAGAGCACTGCGTGACCGTCGTCTACCTGGCGCGGAAGAATTCGCCGAGCTGATGCGGGAGCGGGAAACCATGGAAGACGACATGCAGCACCTTGGAGGTACCCACAGTGTCCGGCTGGCGTCCGTGGCGTCCGACCATGCTCGGCTGAGCTACTCGTACCTCAACTCCGGCGACGTCGACGCCTACACCTCCCTCTTCGAGAAGGACGTCGTGCTGTGCCACCCGGAGGTGACCGTCTACGGAAGAGACGAGCTGGAGCGCTACCGCCAGCGGCAGATCGGCCTCCGCCACTACCTGGTGGTCATGGTCATCGCCTCGGGGTCGGGGGAGCACGTCGTCGTCGTCGGCAGCGAGACGGGGCCGGACCCCGGTGAGCAGGTGAGCTTCGCCGACGTGTTCACCGTTTCGAGCTGTGGCCTGTTCACCTCCCAGCAGGCCTTCTACTTCACGCCCAGGCGATGAGCGCCGCGATGATCTCCTCGGCCTTCCTCGTCCACCGCTCGGACTCCCGCTCCTGGAACATGGCCCGCGCCTTCTCCGCCAGCTCCCGCGCCTGGACGACGTCGCCCCTGGCCGCCAGGACCTCGGCCAGGTCGAGCCGCACCTGTGCGGCACCGAGGTCGTCCATGATGCTCTCGCGGATCTCCGCCGCGTGACGCAGGGCCTGCTCGCTCAGGTCGAGCTCCTGGCGTCGGCCGTAGATGATGCCGAGGCTGTGCAGGGCGTAGCTCTCACCGATGACGTCGCTGTTCTCGCGCACCATTCGCAGGACCGTGCTCCCCGCCTGTTCGGCCCGCTCGTAGTTCGCGCTCAGCAGGTACGCCTTGCTGAGCTTGTGCATCACCTGGGCCTCCACGCGGAGGCTGCCCGTCTGCCTGGCGATCTCCAGCGCCTGGTTCAGCTGTGCCTCCGCCTCGCCGTACCGTTGCCCGTCGAGTGCGATCTGGGCGATCTTGATCAGGACGTGGGCCTCCCCGACCAGGTCCCCGACCTGCTGGAAACCGGTGAGCGCCTGCTGGTACAGGGGCTCGGCCT
Organism: Streptosporangium sp. H13245; assembly: GCF_055690525.1. Taxonomy (NCBI): domain Bacteria; kingdom Bacillati; phylum Actinomycetota; class Actinomycetes; order Streptosporangiales; family Streptosporangiaceae; genus Streptosporangium; species Streptosporangium sp. H13245. Next base: position 655,738 of record NZ_JBSZKT010000001.1, read on the forward strand.
CCGACGAACCCCGGTGGTATTCGAGCATCGCCAGGTTCCGCGACGCCAGCGCCGTGCCATGGACCTCCCCAAGCTTCTGGAACTGGGTGAGTGCCAGCTCCAGCAGCGGCCGTGCCATGGCCGGCCGCCGCTGGTTGAGGTGCATCGAGCCGAGCGAGCACATGATCGCCGCCATGCCTCGCCTGTCGTCGACCAGCCGGGCGGCACTGAGGGCGTTCTCGTGAGTGTGCTGCCAGTCCTCGAAGTAGCTGCGTGTCTCGAAGAGCGCGACCAGGGTGACCGCGAGATCCCAGCCCACCTCGGCCAGGCCGTGCTTCCCGGCCAGGATCACCGCCGCGCAGAGGTTGACCCGCTCCTGCTCCAGCCAGTCGAGGGGGCTCGCCAGGAGCCGGTCGAGCTGGTCGTCGGGCAGCTTCCAGCGGGGCGCGTAGCCGTGCAGCAGGGTGTAGTCACCGCCGTAGAGCCGGCGATGCGCCTCCTCGGCGAGGTGCACCCAGCAGCCCATCACGCGCTCAAGGGCGGCCATCTTGCCGGTGTCGTCCCCGCGCTCGTACAGCCGCTCCCGCGAGAAGGCGCGGATGAGACCGTGGAACTTGTAGCGCGGGTAGCCGCCGTTGTCGACACCCGCCACGTCCAGCAGCCGGGAGTCGACGAGCTCCTCCATCCAGTCCACGGCCCGGTGCGCCTCGCCGTCGAGCGCGGCGGCGGCGAACCAGTAGGGGATGGTCTCGCCTTCGGCCAGGCCGAGCAGGTCCAGCAACCGGCGGGCCCTCTCACCCATCCCGTCGTAGGTGAGCAACAGGCTCTTCCTGACGACCATCTCCCCGTGGGCCAGTTCGTCGAGGCGGTACCGCTCGTCGGTCAGCCTGTTCACCATCGAGGCCAGCGACCAGTGGGGGCGAGCGGCCAGCCGGGCCGCCATGATCCGCAGGGCGAGCGGCAACCCCCCGGCCATCTGGGTCAGGGTGAGGGCGGCACCCGGCTCGGCCGCCACCCGGCCGGCTCCGATGACCTTGGCGATGAGTGCCAGGGAACTGGTCTCGTCCATGACGTCCACTTCGAGCTGCAGCGCACCGGGCAGACCGGTCAGGCGGGTCCGGCTGGTGACGATGACGGCGCAACTGCCGCTGCCGGGAAGCAGCGCCATCACCTGGGTCTCGCTGACCACGTCCTCAAGGACCACCAGTGTCCGCTTGTCGGCCAGCAGGCTGCGGTACATGGCGGTCCGTTCCTCCACGCTGCCGGGCACGGCGGGACCGGGAATTCCCAGCGAACGCAGGGAGGTGCCGAGCGCGTCGGCCACGGACACGCTCTGCGGCTGGTTGCCCAGGAGATCCCGATAGAGCTGACCGTCGGGGAACGCCTTCATGAGGCGGTGTGCGACATGCACGGCCAGACAGCTCTTCCCCGCACCGGCCTTGCCACTGATCACCACGATCGGCATGGCGATGTTGCCACCGGCACGCAGGAACCTCTCGGCCTCGTCCACCAGGTCGTGATGACCGGTGAAGTCCTGGATGTCGGCCGGCAGCTGATGCGGGGTGATCGGCAGCAGCATCGCGGGCTGGTCCGGGGCGAGCGTGACGGAGTCCCTCGCCGAACCGGCGAGCAGCAGCGAGTCGTCACCCAGCAGGATGGCCCTCTCCAGCCGCTGCAGCTTCTCACCCGGCTCCAGGCCGAGCTCGTCCACCAGCCGGGCCCGCCCCACGCGGTAGGTTTCCAGGGCGTCGGCCTGCCGTCCCGACCTGTGCAGGGCGATCATGAGCTGACCGCGCAGCCGCTCGCGCAGCGGAGTGTGCTCCACCAGGTCGGTGAGCTCACCGACCAGTTCGCGGTGCCTGCCCAGTTCCAGCTCGATGTCGAGACAGGACTCCAGCGCGGTCAGCCGGGCCTCGTCCAGCCGCAGCGCCTTGCGCTCCAGCACCCGGCTGACGACGCCGCTGAGGGCCGGGCCCCGCCACAGGGCGAGCGCCTGCCGTAGCAGGACCGCCGCCGCGACGGGATTCGTCTGCGTCAGATGCCCGGCCTCCCGCACCAGCGTGTCGAAACGGTGAGAGTCGAGGTCCTCCAGTGATATCCGCAGGCAGTATCCGGGCGGACGCCGGATGATCTCTCCTCCGGCCGGGACGAGGGCCACCAGCCGCCTCAGCGCCGAGATGCAGATGTGCACCTGGGCGCGCGCGCTGGGCGGAGGATCCTCGTCCCAGACGGCGTCGATGAGATGTTCGGTACTGACGATGTGATTGGCCTGCAGCAGCAACGCTCCGAGAACGATCGGTTGCCTGCCAGGTGAGATGGGGACAGGTGCTTCGCCGTCATGTAACTCGATGGGCCCAAGAATGCGGAACGGAGCCGCCACACCTGCTGCCATGGCTCACCTCTCATCACAATGGGTAATCTCAGCGATATTGACATGGGCAATCGACTTCCGACGCCATTGTAATAAGACTGACAAGCGTGAACCTGGATGGACCAAGATACACCGAGATAGACGTGGAGCTTTCGATGGGAGAGATCCCACAAGCCCTTTTCAGTCCGGGAAGCCCCGTGCGATCGTCCGGCGAATCGCTCTCGACGTTCCAAAGGAACCGGTCCACTATTTCCCTTCGACGGGGTCCGCCGGTTTTGGCGACCGGTGTGCGCGTGCGTACGCCGGTTCGGTGTGGCCGGTGGACACAAGCGGACATCGCGCTGGTCACCGGCCATCTTCGGTGATATGCCCACCCGGGAGGCGAGGTCCGTCCCGCCGCCCGGGGCGAGTGAAAGCGAAGCGCCGACCGTTTGGAAAACGCCTGGCCGCTAAAGGCGCGTACCAAATGGTGAATGCCCTTAGGAGACCGCCCTGCGGTCACACTACTGGGTGGGCGCGAAAGCGTGTACAACCGCTGATTCTCAGCGGTTGTACACTGGCGTGATCTCAGTGAATATCCGGTAGGGGGTCGCGCTCGAAATCGATGCCCCGGCTTCGAGGTCGTCGGCACGCACGACTTCCGCGAACCCGGCGGCCACTCACCGCCCGCGATCCGGACGGCCCCCGCCCGCGCGACCCTGCGGGACCGAATCGGCAACCCCACCCCGCCGGCCCACCCGAGCGGATACGGAGCGGACAACTCCGGCGCGACGTACGATTTCGCATGTGACCAGCAGAGCCGTCCCGGCGCAGCACCTGCGCGACCTCGCGCGGCTGCGCCGCGTCCGCGACCGGATCGACCGGGAGTACGCGCAGCCGCTGGACGTCGAGGCGCTCGCCCGCGGCGCGCACATGTCGGCCGGGCACCTCAGCCGCGCGTTCCGGCTCGCCTACGGCGAGTCACCGTACGGCTACCTGATGACACGGCGCGTCGAGCGCGCGATGGCGTTGCTGCGCCGTGGCGACCTCAGCGTCACCGAGGTCTGTTTCGCGGTCGGCTGCTCGTCGCTGGGCACCTTCAGCAGCCGCTTCACCGAGCTGGTCGGCGTGCCGCCCAGCGTCTACCGGCGCCAGGCGGCGCGTGCGACGGCGGGGATGCCGTCCTGCGTGGCGAGACAGGTGACCAGGCCGGTCAGGACCAGACCGGTCAGGAATCGAGAAGCGCCGGTCCCCGAACCGCACCTAGCGTGACTGCCATGGACATCACCATTCACGCGAGCTTCCTGCCGCACGACGACCCTGACGCCTCCCTGACCTTCTACCGCGACACCCTCGGCTTCGAGGTCCGCAACGACGTCGGCTACGACGGGATGCGCTGGATCACGGTCGGCCCCGCCGACCAGCCCGGCACGTCCATCGTCCTGCAGCCGCCGGTCGCCGACCCCGGCGTCACCGACGACGAGCGCCGCACCATCGTCGAGATGATGGCCAAGGGCACCTACGCCGGGATCCTCCTGTCCACCGCCGACCTCGACGGCGCCTTCGCGCGGCTGCGCTCCGGCGACGCCGAGATCGTCCAGGAGCCGACCGAGCAGCCGTACGGCGTTCGTGACTGCGCCGTCCGCGACCCCGCGGGCAACATGATCCGCATCCAGGAGCTGCGCTGAGCCGTCCGGTGGCCGCGGCCGTGAGCCGCGCGGACGGCACCTGAAGACGGCACCTGAAGGAGAACCGCACGTCCGGCTCGAAACCGGTCGGATCGAGCCGGACGACACCGACGGAGACCGCGAAGGCGGCCCGCCCGACAGATGGAGACACGATGAGCACGACCTCCGGGGCGGGCCCGCAGGCCCCGCACGCCGCCGACAGCCACGACCTGATCCGCGTGCGGGGCGCGCGCGTGAACAACCTCAAGGACGTCAGCGTCGAGATCCCGAAGCGCCGGCTGACGGTGTTCACCGGCGTCTCCGGCTCGGGCAAGAGCTCGCTGGTGTTCGGCACGATCGCCGCCGAGTCGCAGCGGATGATCAACGAGACCTACAGCGCCTTCGTGCAGGGCTTCATGCCGACACTGGCGCGGCCGGAGGTCGACGTCCTCGAAGGGCTCACGACCGCGATCATCGTCGACCAGCAGCGGATGGGCGCCGACACCCGCTCCACGGTCGGTACCGCCACCGACGCCAACGCGATGCTGCGCATCCTCTTCAGCAGGCTCGGGCAGCCGCACATCGGCCCGCCCAACGCGTACTCCTTCAACGTCCCCTCGGTCCGGGCGAGCGGCGCGGTCACGGTCGGCAACGGCAAGACCGTGAAACAGACCTTCACCCGCACCGGCGGCATGTGCACGCGCTGCGAGGGCCGGGGCTCGGTCTCCGACATCGACCTCACCCAGCTCTACGACGACTCCAAGTCGCTCGCCGAGGGCGCCTTCACCATCCCCGGCTGGAAGTCGGACAGCTTCTGGACCGTACGCGTCTACGCCGAGTCGGGCTTCGTCGACCCGGACAAGCCGATCCGCGACTACACCAAGAAGGAGCTCCACGACTTCCTCTACAGGGAGCCGGTCAAGGTGAAGGTCGACGGCGTCAACCTCACCTACGAGGGGCTGATCCCCAAGGTGCAGAAGTCGTTCCTCTCCAAGGACCCCGACGCGCTGCAGCCGCACATCCGGGCGTTCGTGGACCGGGCGGTCACCTTCACCGTCTGCCCGGAATGCGACGGCACCCGGCTCAGCGAGGCGGCCCGCTCCTCGCGGATCGGCGGGGTCAACATCGCCGACGTCTGCGCGACGCAGATCAGCGACCTGGCCGGATGGGTCCGCGACCTCGACGAGCCGTCGGTCGCGCCGCTGCTCGCCACGCTGCTGCGGACCCTCGAATCGTTCGTGGAGATCGGGCTGGGCTACCTCTCGCTCGACCGGCCCTCGGGCACGCTGTCGGGCGGCGAGGCGCAGCGCGTCAAGATGATCCGCCACCTCGGCTCCTCGCTCACCGACACCACCTACGTCTTCGACGAGCCCACCGTCGGCCTGCACCCCCACGACATCCAGCGGATGAACAACCTGCTGCTGCGGCTGCGGGACAAGGGCAACACGGTGCTCGTCGTGGAGCACAAGCCGGAGACGATCGTGATCGCCGACCACGTCGTCGACCTCGGCCCCGGCGCCGGTACGGGGGGCGGCACCGTCTGCTTCGAGGGCACCGTCGAGGGGCTGCGGGCCAGCGGCACCGTCACCGGCCGCCACTTCGACGACCGGGCCACCCTCAAGAAGACGGTGCGGACGTCCACCGGCACGCTGGAGATCCGCGGCGCGACGGCGAACAACCTGCGCGACGTCGACGTCGACATCCCGCTCGGGGTGCTCACCGTCATCACCGGCGTCGCCGGATCCGGCAAGAGCTCGCTCGTCCACGGGTCGATCCCCACCGGCGCGGGGGTGGTGTCGATCGACCAGGGCGCGATCCGCGGCTCGCGGCGGAGCAACCCGGCGACGTACACCGGGCTGCTCGACCCGATCCGCAAGGCGTTCGCGAAGGCCAACGGTGTGAAACCCGCGCTGTTCAGCGCCAACTCCGAGGGCGCCTGCCCCAGCTGCAACGGCGCCGGGGTCGTCTACACCGACCTGGCGATGATGGCCGGGGTCGCCACCACCTGCGAGGAGTGCGAGGGGAGGCGGTTCCAGGCGTCGGTGCTGGACCACCACCTCGGCGGCCGTGACATCAGCGAGGTGTTCGCGATGTCGGTGACCGAGGCCGGGGAGTTCTTCGGCTCCGGCGAGGCGCGCGTACCGGCCGCGCACGCCATCCTCGACCGGCTCTCCGACGTCGGGCTCGGCTACCTCAGCCTCGGCCAGCCGCTCACCACCCTGTCCGGCGGCGAGCGGCAGCGGCTCAAGCTGGCCACCCACATGGCGGAGAAGGGCGGCGTCTACGTCCTCGACGAGCCGACCACCGGCCTCCACCTCGCCGACGTCGAGCAGCTGCTCGGCCTGCTCGACCGGCTCGTCGACTCCGGCAAGTCGGTCATCGTGATCGAGCACCACCAGGCGGTCATGGCGCACGCGGACTGGATCGTCGACCTCGGCCCCGGCGCCGGCCACGACGGCGGCCGGATCGTCTTCGAGGGCACCCCCGCCGACCTCGTCGCCGCCCGCTCCACCCTCACCGGCGAACACCTCGCGGCCTACGTCGGCGCGGGAACATCCGGTGCGGGAAAATAGGGAGGGCAGCGGACACCTCAAACCGGGGCCCCGAAGAAAGGCGAGCACAGTGAAGATCGTCCTCGACGACCTCTCCGGTCCGGAGATCGCCGGGTTTCTCGACGAGCACGTCCAGGAGATGCGGTCCATCACGCCCCTGGAGAGCAAGCACGCCCTCGACCTGGACGGGCTCCGCAAGCCCGAGGTCACCTTCTGGTCGGTCCTGGACGGTGACACCCTGGTGGGCTGCGGCGCGATCAAGAGGCTGGACGCGGGCCACGCCGAGGTGAAGTCGATGCGTACCGCGCCGACACGCAAGCGGAGCGGGACCGCGTCCCTGCTGCTGGGGCACATCATCGCCGAGGCCAGGCGCATGGGGCTCACCCGGCTGAGCCTTGAGACCGGCGCGACCGAGTTCTTCCTGCCCGCCCGGAAGCTGTACGAGAAGTTCGGGTTCGACTACTGCGAGCCGTTCGCGGACTACCGGCCCGACCCGTACAGCGTGTTCATGACGAAGGTGCTCTGAAGGACCGTTGCCCCCGGTCTCACGGACAGGAATCAGCGATCCGAAATATGTACAATGACGGTGAAACTACCTGACCTTGCCGATCGGAAGCAGGGCGAATGACCGGGCTGTCCCCCACCGCGCTGGTGCCGATTCTCATCCTGCTCCTGCTGTTGGGAATCGACGCCTGGGTCTACGCGGACGCCAAGGAGCGGCTGAGACAGGGCGATCCCGTCGCCTTCTCGTTCGGGTCCCTCAGGGTGGACACCCCCCACGCGTGGTTCCTGGGTTCCCTGGTCCTGTGGGTCGTCTTCTTCCCGCTCTATCTGACCGCCACGGGGCGAAACCCCTTCCGGTAGCCACCGCCGGATCCCGGAGGTCAGGCCCGGCCGAGCCGCCGAAGGCCCGGGGGGCAGGCGGACGTGCGGTGCGGCACCGCACGTCCGGGCCCGAGCGGTTTCCCGGTCACTTCTCGACGACCTTCCGGTTGTCACCCAGCTGCATCATCGCCGCCCCGGGCATGGCACCGGCGAAGGCAGGGCACTTGGCCGCGGCGGACGGCAGGGTCGCCGGATCCACCCCGGCCGCCACCTCCCGCCTGCCCGGCCCGAACCGCTCGGCCACCGAGCGAAGCCTGTCCAGGGAGAATCCGTAGACGTCGGCCGCGTTTCCGGCGAGCATGGCCGTCGCCTCGGCGTCGGGCACCCCGGCGAAGGCGAACCGGATGGCCTCCCGGGAGTAGGGGAAGCTCGACTCGACATGCGGGTAGTCGCTGCCCCACATGATCTTGTCGATGCCCACGAGGTTCCTCTTGGCGGTCTCGTTCGGGTGCAGGAAGCTCGCTCCCACGTAGCACTGCCGCTTCCAGTACTCGCTGGGGCGCAGGGACAGCCGGTCGAGCACATGCGTCCCGTGGTAGGTCATCTCCTCACTGGACAACCCGGAGGGGGTACGCATCGAGTCGAAGTACCGGTCCATGGACCTGAGCAGCGCCGGGATCCAGTCGACCCCCACCTCGGTGAACACGACCCTGAGCCCGGGGTGCCGTTCGAGCACGCCGCCCAGGATGAGGTGGCGCAGCGTCCGCTGGTCCCACCACTTCATCTCCATGAGGAAGAACATGTCGTCCTCCTGCTGGGTGCCCGTCCTCGGCCCCGAACCGCCGCTGTGGCAGTTGATCGGGATCCCCAGCTCGGCGCAGGTCTCCCACAGCGGCCTGTAGTAGCTGTGGTAGAGCGGCGGCAGGCCAGAGCCCGGCGGCACGCCAGGAAGCAGCACCCCTCCGTGCACCCCGGCGTCGACGGCCGCGTGGATGTCCTCAATGGCCGCGTCGATGTCGTGCGGCATGACCTGGATCACACCCGCGCGGCGCCCTTTCGCCATGCCGCAGAAGTCCGCCAGCCAGCGGTTGTGCGCCCGCAGCCCCGCCCGCCTGCGGCGTACCTCCTCCACGTTCGGCACAGCGGCCTGGCTGCTCGCCAGCGAGGAGGTGGAGAAAAACGGCGGGACGGTGTTGGGGTACAGGACCTCCGCCACGACCCCGTCCTGCTCAAGATCCCGCAGTCGGCGGTCGGAGTCCCAGTTGCGGGAGCCGTCCTCGCCCTTCATGTCCTCGTAGGGGACCTCGTAGGTCGCCGCCCAGCGATCGAACTCCTCATGATAGGACGACTCCAGATAGTCCCGGTATCCGTCGACCGGGGCACCGCCATGGCCGTCGACCGAGATGACAATGTGCCGGTCGTCTGCTGTGTCCATCAGCAAGTCCTTTCCGATGAGACGGTGAGGGCGGCGGAAACACGACCGCCGCCCTCACCGAGCGGATCTCAGATCAGATCCGGGCGTAACTGAGCGGATCCAAGCGTCAGATCCGGGCGTAGCTGAAGGTGACGCTGCGGTCGAAGTCCGCCTCCGCGGACACGTCAAGCTCGTCGGCAGCCTCGGACTGCATGGTCCACGACTGGTCCGAAATAGACAGGTTGCGCATTAGCCATTCACCCCCTCTCTTCGTCGGAGGAACATGGGACATCGCCATGGGACATCTCAGAGAGGCGTCCCATGGACGCTGGTGACGGCTATCAGACCGATGAGCCGAAGTGATGGGCCGCATCCGCGACCACGAAGTCCATATGGGCGCCGGTGATCCCGTCGCCGAAGCCGATGTGCACCGGCCCCGCCCCCTCGTTGAGCTGCGAGTTGACGGTCCAGTCCACGTACGGCAGGACATGCTGGTTGGTCCCGAGGCCGAGTTCGAGGGCGTGCAGCCCGTACTCCGGGTTGGTCACCTCGAGAAGCGCGTCGGTGAAGTCCTCGCCACCGGCGCGCACGTCGGAGAGCACGCCGCCCTTGAGGCGCAGCACGATCGGGCCGCGCCGGTTGAGCTCGCGCCGGAGGTCGTCCGCGGCCCGGATCCGGGCGTCACCGGCCTCGTCGAACCTCGGGTCGCGGGCGGCCAGGACCCCGGAGGCCACGGCGGTGCCGTCGATGGTGAAGGGGCGCGGGCGGTCCGCCGAGAAGCCGCGGGCGGTGAGTGCGATCTCGCAGTAGCTCCCCACGCCGACCCACTGCCCGGTGCCGATGGTGGGCGAGGCCCAGGCGTCGAGGGTGAGGTCGTCGGCGAGCGTGCAGACGAAGTTCGTGGTGAGGTCCCCCGCCGAGGACGGCCCCTGCGAGACGAAGTTGATCGGTTCGGTCAGGCTCCTGAGCTCGTCGATCCACCGGCGGGTCCGCTCGACGGCGACCGCGTAGTCCGTCAGAAGCGTGAGCCGCAGGGTGTAGAGGGCCGATTCGAGCTCGGTGCCGAAGCTGGAGATGGGGACGAACAGCACCTTGGCCTTGCGGAAGCGCTTGCGAATCTCCTTGCTCAGCATGTGGTTCCGGAGAAGGAGAACCACGTTGGCACCCTCGGGGAGGTCGTCGGCCTCGGCCATCGGGATGCCTGTGAGCCCGTACCGGGAGGCGCTCTGAAGAAGCGTCTCGTCGTCGCTCACCGCGTAGATTTCTCCGCCCGGAAAGACGTCACGTAGTTTTGCGGTCGAGATCTCCGCAGAGTCGCCGCCCCCGTTGCCGGACACAGGATGATCCTTCATTCACACCCCACCCGTCTCGCAATCCGATGAAATTCTTTCCGGATACTCAAGGCAATAATGCGCACCTGTCCGAGAACTGTCAAGAGCAGCTCATCAATAAACTTCCTGGCTACCAAGAAGGGGATCAAAGAGGGTGAGTGAACTTCGACAATGCGTAACTCCTTCTTCATTTTCCCAGGTCAGAGCACCTTTCTCGCTGACTCTTTTCGGTGAGGTACTCCAGAATTAGTATACGAATTACAGCGAAATAAGCAGTGGCACGTAACCGTTTATCACTCCCGTCCGCACCGGCGGTCCGGACAGAAGAGTTACCGGGGATAGGGCATTTTCGGGACCGGCGGGCCGTTCATTTCTTTCGGCTCTCGGCGAATCAGTCCCGGGCACATGTACTACATTCGTAGTTTCTCGCCGCGCCGGCGGTGACGGCCGGCCGGTACGCCGTCCGGGCGGCCCGGACTCCCGGGCACACGGGAACGGATCTCGTCCGGATCTCGTCCGGCAGAACGGACCTCGTCCGGCAGGGGGCGTCGACATCTTGTCGCACGCGATCCGGCAGCTGCTCGAACCGGCGGCCAATACGACGGCCAATACAGCCGGTCGGCCGCCGGTGTCCCCGCGGACGGGCCGTGACGCCGCCGGACAGCCGACGGCCGACCCCGATCACGGCGACGGGTTCTCCCCGCGACAACACGGACGGCCCGGCCCGACCGCGCGTCCAATCCCCGCCAGCGGTCCGGAACAGGCGTCCGGTTCCCCTCAACGGGCCAGGACAGGCATCCGGTCCCCGCCGACGGTCCGGGGTGGTCTCGTCAGCCGTCGTCGGCCGAGACCCGCTCCAGCAGCGCCGACCAGGACTGGTCATCACCCAAGGGAGCACCCGCAGGAGCGTCCGAGGGGGCACCCGGGGAAGGCGGCCCGGCCAGGCGTTCGGTCAGCAGCGCGGTCAGGGCGGCCACCGTCGGGTAGTTCCACAGGACCGTGGCGGACAGCGTCGCGCCGGTCAGCCGCTCCAGCCTGCGGCGCAACGCCAGCCCCATGATCGAGTCGAGGCCGAGTTCGGCCAGTGGCCGGTCGTCGGCCAGATCCCCGACCGGCAGGCCGAGCTCGGCCGCGGCCGCCTCCCGCACGACCGCCGTCAGGGCGGGCCCCAGCTCATCCGGCGGGAACGCCGTCCAGTCCGGACGGGCGGGCCGGGCAGCGCTTGTGTCCGTGTCCGCGCCCGTGTCCGCCGTGGCCCCGGGTCCGGCCAGGACGTCCGCGAGCAGTCCTTCGGGAGGCGTGTCCGGCGCGCTCCCCGGCGCGACGACCAGGGCCTGGGCCGTCCGGTGCCGTAGCACGTGGTCCAGCGCGCCGAACGCCTCCTCCGCGCGCAGCGGACGCAGCCCGGCGGCGCGCGTCCGCTCGTCGACCAGGCGCGCGTCGGCGGCGAACCCGAGACCGTCCCAGGGCCCCCACCCGAGGCTCACCACGCGTGCGCCGTCCCGGCCGCGCCGGCGCGCGAAGGCGTCCAGGAACGCGTTCGCCGCCGCGTACGGCCCCTGACCGGGCACGCCGAACAGCGCCCCGGCCGACGAGAACAGCACGAGGAAGTCCAGGTCGTCCACCGGGAAGACGGCGTCCAGGGCGAGCAGGCCCGCGACCTTGGGCCACAGGACGGCCCGGACGGTGTCGTCGTCCAGGTCGCGCAGCGGCCGGTCGCCCACGACCCCGGCCGCGTGGACGACGCCGCGCACCGGCGGCAGCCCGGCCCGGTCGCGCTCGCGGACCAGACGGCGCAGCGCCGCGACGTCGCCGACGTCCAGCGCCACGGCCTGGACGGCGACGCCACGGGCCTCCAGCGCGCGGATCGCGGCCACCCGTACGGCCGTGGCGGGATCGGCGGCGGCACGCCGGTCCCAGTCCCCGCGCGGGGGCAGCGGCGTGCGCCCGGCGAGCACGAGGCGGCGCGCGCCGCGCTCGGCCAGCCACCCGGCGGTCCGCAGCCCGAGCGCGCCGAGACCCCCGGTCACCAGGTAGGCGGCGTCCGGACGGCACGCTGTCGGCGTACCGTCCGGCGGGTCGCCGACAGGGGCGAGCCGCAGCCCTGTCACGCCGCCCGCGACGATCGACAGGGGACCGTCCCGGCGCAGGCCGAGCACCCCTGCCAGCGCGGCGAACGTCGCGTCGTCCTCGTCGTCGAGGTCGGCCACTCCGCCCCAGCGGTCCGGGTGTTCGGCTGCCGCGACTCCCGCCAGCCCCCACAGCAGGGACTGGAGGGTGCCGGAGACATCCCGTGGAGACCGCGCCCCTCTGGTGACCAGCCAGACCCGGGCCGAACCCCCCGCCGCCGCGATCGCGGCGGCGGCGCGGCGTACCGTCGCGACGGCGTCCTCGTACGGGGTGGCGGAGGCGGTGCCCGCGAGCGGCGCGAGGACGATCGCCTCGACGTCCGGGAGCCCTTCTACGGACTCGCCGAGGTGCACCCGGCCGCAGCGGTCACGCAGGGCGGCCGCGAGCCGCCCGGTGAACGGGCCGGGCGGCCCGACGACCGCGACCGAGGCCGGTGGGGCGGCCGTCGTGAGGTCGACGGGCTCCCAGCGCGGGGCGAACGTCAGCCGCCGCGCGTCCACGACGTCGGGTCCGGACACCGTGTCCAGGAGCGCGTAGGTGAGCCGACCGGCGGTCAGCATGGTCTCGCCGTCCGGGCCGGTGACGACGACGTCCATGACCACCCCGCCACGCCCGGTCTCCCCGGAAACGCGCACGTCGATCACGGCGTGCCCGGCCGGTTCCGCGACGCAGGCCAGATGACCCACGCCGGACGGGACCGGCGTCCCCCGCCAGTCGTCCACGACCGCGAGCGGGGCCAGGTGGAGGACCGCGTCGAGCAGCCCGGCCGTGCCGTCGGTGAGTTCGACGGCGCCGCGCAACCGGCCCGGCGCGCGCCACGCCTCGGTCACGTGCCACGGGTAGGCCCGCCCGGCGGCCGAGCCGTCCAGCAGGGCGTCGACGTCCGCGCCGGTGAGCCGGTCGCCGTCCGGGGCGTGACCGGGCGGTGGCGGGACCGGGCCCGGACCGGCGGTACGCGCGGTCAGGTGCTCCACCCACCCCGCGTCCGGCGACGGGACCTGGTCCGGAACGGCGATGCGCGCGGTCAGGTGCTCCACCCACGCCGCGTCCGGTGACGCCTGCGGGCGGGCCGCCAGCCGCAGCGCACCACCCTGCTCGGTGACCTGGGCCTCCAGGCGCAGGCCGGTGAGCACGGGGCGCAGCAGCCGTACGTCGGCGACCGCCCCGGTCCCGGACGCCCGCAGCAGCGTGTTGAGCAGCACCGCGGCCGGAACGACCGGCACACCGTCGACGGTGTGCTCGCCGGGGAAGGGCGGCGCCTCGGGTGAGCACAGCGCGCGCCACGTCCGGATCGCGGGTTCGGCGGGGACCGTGTCGGCCACGCCGAGCAGGGTGCCGGGGGCGGGCGCCGGGAGGCCGGGATCGGGCGCGGTGTCCGCGATCCAGTGGCGGGTGTGGCGCCACGGGACGGCGGGCAGGTCGATGACGCGGCCCGCCGGGTGCAGCGCCGGAGGGTCGGGACGAAGGCCCGCCGCGACGAGGCGGGCCAGGGCCGTCCTGAACGTCCACGGCTCGTCGCAGTCGCGGCGGAGTGTCGGGACGACCACGGGCTCGGCGACGCCCTCCGCGCGCAGCGTCTCCTCGACCGCGTGGGTGAGCACCGGATGCGGAGAGATCTCCACGAAGGGCCCGATGCCCGCCGCCGCCCGTACCGCCTGCTCGAACCGCACCGGGCGGCGCAGGTTCGCCCCCCAGTACGCCGCGGTGAAGTCGGGCGCCTTGCGCGGGTCGTCGAGCACGGTGGTGAGGAACTCGCAGGTCGGCTCGCCGGTGCCGGTCACCTCGCCCAGCTGCTCGGCCAGCTCGCCCAGCAGGGGGTCCATGTGGCTGGAGTGGGAGGCCACGTCCACCCGTACGGTGCGGGCGAGCCGTCCCTCGCCCTCCAGCCGGGCGACGAACCGCGCCACGGCCTCCGCGTCGCCCGCCATCATGCTCTGGCCGGGCGCGAGATGACCCGCCACCTCGACACCGGGGAATCCGGCCGCCAGGTCCTCCGCCCCGAGGCCGGTGAGGTCCGCCACCGCCATCGCGCCGCGTCCGGCGGCGCGGGCCATCAGCCGGGACCTCCGTACGATCACCGCGACCCCGTCCGCCGGGGTGAGGGCCCCCGCCACCACCGCGGCGGCGACCTCGCCCATCGAGTTGCCGATCACCGCGGCCGGTGTGACGCCGTGCGCGCGCCAGAGCGCGGCGAGCGCGACCTGGACGCCGAACAGCACCGGCTGGACGCGGTCGATGCCGACGAGCGGGCGGCCTCGTTCGAGGGCGTGCCGCAGCGAGTACCGGGCCTCGCGGACGAACAGCGGGTCCAGCTCGTCCACCGCGGCGGCGAAGGCGGGCTCCTCGGCCAGCAGGCCGCGCGCCATCCCGGTCCACTGCGCCCCCTGCCCGGGGAACACCCACACCGGCCCCTCCCCGGCGGCGGCGCGGGCCGGTGGGAACACGGCCGGGCCGGGCCGTCCGGCGGCCAGGTCGCGCAGCTCGGCCACGAGCTGACCCCGGGAACCGGCGACGACGGCGGTGCAGGGCCCGGCGGTGCGCCGCGCCAGGGTGTACCCGACGTCCGCCAGGGCGGGAGCGTCGTCCGGGGCGTCCAGCCGGTCGGCGAGCGCCGAGGCGAAGGCCAGGGTCCTCTCCGGGTCGGCGACCGGCAGGCAGTAGACGCCCGGACGGTCGGAGGCGTCGGCGGGCCGCGCGTCCGCCTCCGGTTCACCGGCGGGCGCCCGCTCCAGGACCGCGTGGGCGTTGCCGCCGCCGAAGCCGAACGAGGACACCCCCGCGCGGAGCAGCCTCGGCCGGTCGGCCGTCTCCTGCCGGTCGAGCTCCGGTGTCACCACCCGCAGGCGCGCGCCGTGGAAGTCGATGTGCGGGTTGGGAACGGTGAAGTGCAGGCTCGGCGGTACGCGGCCGTTGGCCAGCGCCAGCACCACCTTGATCAGTCCCGCCACGCCCGCCGCGGCCTCCAGGTGGCCGATGTTGGTCTTGACCGATCCGACCGGCAACGGCGCGTCGGCGTCGCGGGCCGCGCCGAACACCCGGCCCAGGGCGCGGGCCTCGACGGTGTCGCCGAGCATGGTGCCGGTGCCGTGCGCCTCGACGTAGTCGATCTCGCCGGGGTCGAGCCCGGCGGCGGCGCAGGCCGCCCGCAGCACGGCCTCCTGCGCGTCGGGGTTGGGGGCCATCAGGCCGTTGGACGGGCCGTCGCTGTTGACGGCGCTGCCGCGCAGGACCGCCAGGACACGGTCGCCGTCCCGGCGCGCGTCGGCCAGCCGTTTCAGCACCACCACGCCGCAGCCCTCGCCGCGGACGTAGCCGTCGGCGGCGGCGTCGAAGGTCTTGCACCGGCCGTCGGCGGCCATCGCCCCCGCCCGGTGGAAGTTGACGGTCACCCCGGGCGACAGGATGAGGTTGACGCCCCCGACGAGCGCCAGGTCGCTCTCCCCCGAGGCCAGGCTCCGCGCGGCGAGGTGCGTCGCCGTCAGGGACGAGGAGCAGGCGGTGTCGACGACGAGGCTGGGGCCGTGCGCGCCCAGCCAGTAGGAGATCCGGTTGGCGATGATGCTCGGGCTGGCGCCGGTGCCCGTCCAGGCGTTCACCGCCGTCAGGTCGCGGAACAGCATCTGGCCGTAGTCGGAGGTGGACGCGCCGACGAACACGCCGGTACGGGTGCCCGCCAGCGCGCCGGGGGCGATGGCGGCGTGCTGCAGCGCCTCGACCGCGACCTCCAGCGCGATCCGCTGCTGGGGGTCCATCGCGGCGGCCTCACGCGGCGAGACGCCGAAGTACTCGGCGTCGAACCCGCCCACGTCGTGGGCCAGGAACCCGCCCCGGGGGACCGCCCCGCCCAGCAGGCGCGCGACGGCGGGCTCCTGCCTCGTCCACTCCCGCCAGCGGTCCGCGGGAACCTCGCCGACGCCTTCACGACCCGCCGACAACATCTCCCAGAACGCCGAAGGATCGGTGACGCCGCCGGGGAACCGGCAGCCGATCCCGACAACGGCCACCGGCCCGGCCGTGGACGGCGACACCCGGTCCTCCGGGGCCACCGCGGGTTCGCCCCGTCCGGGAACGCACGCGCGGGCCAGCCCGGCGACCGTCGGGTGGGCGTAGACGAGCGCGGGATCGACGACGGTCCCAAGCCACTCCTGCAGCTCGCCGGTGATCTCGACGATGTCGCGGGAGCTCAGCCCCAGTTCGTTGAGGGGGCGCCCCGGATCCACCTCGGCCGGGGGCCGCCGCAGGCGGCGGGCCAGCCGATCGGCGAGCCAGTTCCGGATCTCGGCCTCGGTCGGCGTCCGGCGGCCCGGGGCCGTCATCGCGCACCGTCCGCCGTCACGCCGTCCGCCACCGCGTCGATCACCGTGTCGATCACCGCGGGGTCCAGCGGGTCGAGACCACCGGCGGCGAACCGCGTACGGCACTCCGTGCGCCGGATCTTGCCGCTGGTGGTCCGTGGAAGCCGTCCAGGCCGGACGAACACCAGCCCCTTCGCCCGCAGCCCGTGTTCGGCCGCGAGCATCGCGTTCACCGTGTCGGCCAGCCCGGCGGCCGGTTCGTCGAGCCGTCCGCCGCGCAGCTCGGCGACGACGCCCAGGCCCTCGCCGTCGGCCGTCTCCAGCGCGAAGGCCGCCACGCCGCCCGGCCGGATCGCCGGGTGCGCCTGCTCGACGGTCAGCTCGATGTCGGCGGGGGCGTGGTTACGGCCGTCCACGATCACCAGCTCCTTGCTGCGGCCGGTGATGTACAGCTCGCCCTCGTACAGGAAGCCCATGTCGCCGGTACGCAGCCAGCGGCCCGGCGGCCCGCCGGGGCGCTCGACGAAGACCGCGCGGGTCAGGTCGGGCCGCCCCCAGTAGCCCTCGGCGACGTTGGCGCCGCGCACACAGACCTCGCCGACCCGGCCGGCGGGCAGTTCCGCGCCCGTCTCCGGGTCGGCGACCAGTACGGCCACCTCCGGCAGCGGCGGCCCGCAACCCACCAGGCCCCGCACGGGCGTCCCGCCGGGCGCGGCCGGGCGGGCGCGGCCCTCGGCGAGCTCCGCGCGGTCGAAGGTACGGATCACCGCGCCCCGGACGGCGGCGGTCACGCCGAGGGTGGCCTCGGCCAGCCCGTAGCCGGGCGAGACGACCGCCGGGTCGAGGCCGCAGGGACCGAAGGCGTCCAGGAACGCCTCGACGCTGCCGGGCCGGACCTGCTCGCTGCCGTTGGTGACGCTGGTGAGCGAGCTCAGGTCCAGGTCGCGGCGCCGGTCAGGGCCGACACGGCGTACGCACAGGTCGAAGGCGAAGTCGGGGCCGGCGGTCCAGGTGCCCCGGTAGTCGGAGATCAGCCGCAGCCAGCGGGCGGGCTCCTGCAGGAACGCCATCGGGGTGAAGAGCACCGCGTGGGCACCGGCGCCCAGCGGCAGCACTATGCCGGAGATCAGTCCCATGTCGTGGAAGAACGGCAACCAGGACACGACGACCGACTGGTCGTCCATCTCCGACCGCTGTTCGATCTGCCGGACGCACGCGAGCAGGTTGGCGTGGGTGACGCACACCCCCACCGGCTCGCGGGTGGAGCCCGACGTGTACTGCAGGAACGCCAGATCGCCGGGCGAGCGCGGCGGGTCGGTCCAGTCGGCGGCCGTCTCCGTCGGCACCTGGTCGACGCACAGGATCGCGCACCCGGTGTCCTCCGGCGCGTCGCCCAGCGCCGCTTCGACGTCGGCGCGCGCGTCGGTCGTGGTGAGCACGTAGCGCGG
This sequence comes from Streptosporangium sp. H13245, assembly GCF_055690525.1. Lineage (NCBI taxonomy): Bacteria > Bacillati > Actinomycetota > Actinomycetes > Streptosporangiales > Streptosporangiaceae > Streptosporangium > Streptosporangium sp. H13245. The sequence continues at coordinate 673,729 of NZ_JBSZKT010000001.1, forward strand.
CGAGCAGTCGGCCAGCACACCGCGCAGCCGGACGGTCTGGCCCGGCCTTTCCGGCCCGGGAAGCGGCACCGCGACACAGCCCGCGTACAGGCAGCCGAGCAGCGCGTCCACGTAGCCGGGACCGTTCGGGCACGAGATCGCCACCCGGTCGCCGGGCGCGCAGATCCGCTGGAGCGTCGCGGCGACCGCGCGGGCGCGCTCGTCCAGGGTCTCGTAGTCGACGGCCCGGGCCCGCCCCGCCCGGTCGGCGGCGAAGTCCACGAAGGAGAAGGCCACCCGCTCGGGTGTGCGCGTGGCCCGGCGACGCAGGATCGTCACCAGGTCGTCCGGCTCGCCACCGGGGAACGCGGGCAGGCTCACGGGGCTCCCTTCACCGGTCCGGTAAGCGGGACCGGTGAGCAAACCGGTCCGGTGGGCGGAGTCGGCGTGGTCACGGGTCCGGTAGGCGGGGCCGCCGTATTCATCGGTCCGCCCGCGGGCTCGCGCACGACCCGCCCCCCGTACCGCGAGCCGGTGCCGGGGAATTCCGCCGGTCCGCGGGAGCGGCCTTTCTGCAATGTCCCATAAGCTCCATGGTCCTGACCGCCGGAAGGCCAGGCAATGACCCGGAATAAGCAGCGGCCTCATACTTTGGTATTACGGCCGGAGTGCTCCGCCGGAGCGTATTTCCCGGCCTTCGTGCCACCCGCCAGCGGAATCACGCCCGCGAACGTCCCCTCAAAAGGATGCACCGGCAATCTCACCCGGTTTGTCATCGGGACGATCCTCATTGACATCGAATCGACCTCGCCGTTAGCTTGCGATAAGCAAAAAATACGCGGTGAGGCATATGGGAATTCTCGACGGCAAGAACATTTTGATCACCGGAGTGCTCACCTACTCGTCGATCGCCTTCGAGGTCGCCCGGGTGGCCCAGGCGGAGGGCGCGGAGGTCGTGCTCACCTCCTACGGCCGCCGCAGTCTGGTGGAGCGGGTCGCCATGCGGCTCCCCAAACCGCCGCCGGTGGTCGACCTGGACATCACCGACACCACACAACTCCACGCGCTGGCCGAGCAGGTCGGCGTGCACTTCAACGGGCTGGACGGCGTCCTGCACGCGGTCGCGTTCGCGCCACCGGGTGCCCTCGGCGGGCAGTTCCTGCGGACCTCGTGGGAGGACGTGGCGACGACACTGCAGGTGTCGACCTTCTCCCTCCAGGCGCTCACGAGCGCGGTGCTGCCGCTGCTGCGTCCCGGCGCCTCGATCGTGGCGCTCGACTACGACGGCCGCGGCGCGTCCCCCGGCTACGACTGGATGGGGGTCGCCAAGTCCGGGCTGGAGTCGTGTGCCCGGTATCTGGCGCACTACCTGGGCCCGCACGGCGTGCGGATGAACCTGGTCGCGGCGGGGCCGCTGCGGACGGTCGCCTCGTCCAACATCCCCGGGTTCAGGGATTCACTGGCGGAATGGGACGAGCACGCACCGCTGGGCTGGCGACCCGACGACCACACGGTGGTCGCACGGGCGTGCGCGGCCCTGCTCTCGGACTGGTTCCCCGCGACCACCGGCGAGATCGTTCACGTGGACGGCGGCAGGCACGCCATGGGCACCTGAGCCGGACTGGTTCCCCGCGACCACCGGCGAGATCGTTCACGTGGATGGCAGCAGGCACGCCATGGGCACCTGAGCCGGGGGACTCCCGGCCTTCTTCCTCACGGTTCGCGAGATCGGACGCTGAATCGTTCCCGCAGCCGAGCAGGCCGTACGTTGTCCGCCTGGCCGATGGCTGCCCGGTGCGGTGCCGCCTGGAGGCGGTGCCGACGGCGGGGATCCCCGCCCGAAGCAGGTGTCACCGGCCCTGTCTGCGCGTCTCCACACGTCAACACGTCAGGACATGTCAGGGCTCCACGCGTCAGGGCGAAGCCGTCGGCCCCGAGCGGGCCGACGGCGGTCTCCGTCGATGTCCGTTCACTCGCCCCGAACCCCGGGCTCGGTGTGCGTCCGGTCGGCTGGACCGGCATCGCCGCCACCGACCGCCACGGCCGTCCCGACGGACCTCGGCTACCCGATCTCACGACACGAGAGGGCGTCGCGCCGATCACCCCTCGTTCCGGGGGTGCCCCTTCTGGACGGGCTCCTGTGCCGGATCGCTCTTGCTGTCACCGGCCGAGAACGTCGCCACGATGGGCCAGATCACCCAGATCGCCAGCATGGTGGTCATGGACCTGACCCACGCCCAAAGGTGACCGGTACGGTCGGGATCGTCGACGAACATGATGATCGCGAACAGTAGTCCGCAGGTGATGACCCAGGTCAGGCAGGCCTTGCCGAACTGGCGCCACTCGTAGCGCATGTAGGGGCGGCCCGACTGGGGCGGGCGGCGCGGAGGGGGGCCGTCGGCGAACCGGTGCGCGAACCGGTCGTCGGCCCACCGGATGATGCTCGGACCGAAGACCACGGAGAACCCGACGTACACGGCCACGAGTCCGTGCTGGGGCCCGGCCGTCGCTCCCGCGCGCAGATCGAAGTAGGAGGCGACGAGCAGCACGAGGTCGAGAAGCGGAACACCCGCGAGCAGCACCGCGCCGATCAACCGCCGGCCGAGCAGATAACGTGCGGCCAGCCCGGCGGCGAGAACGACCCAGAAGGCGATTTCACAGGCCACGATGAGGCCGAAGATCATGTTTTTGCGCCCACTTTCCGTATCGGTTGTGTACAGCGGCGACACAGGGGCCGCTGTCTCAAAATGGAATGTTTTTCCGCTCACTCACCTCCATGGCGTGCCGGTCGCCGTCGAATGCCAATCTTCGTCGGCCGCGTTTATCGCTCGCATAGTACCGGCGTCTCAGGTAACGTCGCATCGCTTCATACCAACATGTCCATGATGAGCCGCCAAGGGCCCGCGAGAGAACCCCTTTGAGGAGGAAGTTCGCGTACACCGAAAGGAGGTAGTTCGCGTACGTCGAAAGGAGGGCGGCGGTCCTCCCGCGTTGCGCGACTCCGGGCCGATCCGCCCCGCGTTCCGGCATAAAACCTCAGGTCAACGCCGTACGGCACAGTGGAAACACTGAAAAGCCGCGATGAACGCGACTTCCGCCATTACTCCGCTACGATCCGCGTAACCACTACTACGGTCTGGTGACATGTCCGGATAAACCATGACCTGGGAGAAGCCGCATTCAACACCATTCTCCACGTCCGGCCCTTCGGCTCGGGATCGACGGCTCCGTGCTGACCGGTGATACGCGGCCACGGCCTGGTGACGGCGCCACCGGTGCGGCCGGGCCGCTCCGTGTCGATCGGCCGCCGACCGACGAGAAGCCCCCCGACGACGCCGTCGGCCACGTTCCGCGGGGGGTGAGCGAAGATCCCGGCACCGGCGATCATGGGCCATTCACTCGACGCCGCGAGATGATCCGCCGTCGCGGGCCGTACCGGAAAGCGCCGGAAGGGAAATCCGGGATCTTGCCGGTCGCGAAATTGACTACATCGAATTGACGAGTCGCCTGCTCATTTCAGGTCATTGCTGAATTGAGGATCCGGCAACCATCATTACCGAACATGAAACAGAATCGAATCGCCGCCCGGCGACCGGAGGATCGGGCCGGGCGGGCGATTCGACGAAACGTCACCGGGCTCGTGCGCGTCGGCGCCGCCCTCCGCCTCGGCCGCGTCGACCCGCTCCACGGCGGACGAAGCAGCCGACAAAGCAGCGGGCGAGGCATCGGAAAAGGCAACGGACAAGACGGGCGGGGCATCGGCGCGTCCGGCTGGGAGGTCGGTGCGGCATGACGGGGATCGGCGAGCGGCTCGCGAAGCTGGAGCGGGATCGGCGCGAGGAGCTGGACGCGCGGTCGCGTGCGGCGGCCACGACGGTCGCCGGCGAGCCCATCGCCGTCGTCGGCATGGCGTGCAGGCTGCCCGGAGGCGTCAACGGCCTGCGGGACTACTGGAAGCTGCTCCTGGAAGGACGGAACGGCGTGGGGGAGATCCCCGCCGACCGCTGGGACGCGAGCGCCGTCTACGATCCCGATCCGCTCGTCCCCGGCCGGATGAACTCCCGCTGGGGCGGCTTCCTGGACGACGTGGCCGGATTTGACGCCGAGTTCTTCGGGATCTCGCCGCGTGAGGCGGTCTCCATGGATCCGCAGCAGCGCATCCTCCTTGAGGTCGCCTGGGAGGCGCTCGAACAGGGCGGCATCGAGCCCGACAGTCTGGCGGGGTCGCGCACCGGCGTGTTCGCCGGTGTCTACCACTCCGACTACCGCAATCTCCAGGCCACCGAACCCGACGCCTACAGCAGCACCGGAACCGCGCACAGCGTGGCGGTCGGCCGCATCAGCTACCTCCTCGGCCTGCGCGGTCCCAGCGTCGCCGTGGACACCGCGTGCTCGGCCTCGCTGGTCTCCGTACACCTGGCCTGTCAGAGCCTGCGGCTGCGGGAGACCGACCTGGCGCTGGTCGGCGGCGTGAACGTCATCCTCGACCCCGACACGCAGATCGCCATGTCGCAGTGGGGGATGCTGGCCCCCGACGGCCGCTGCAAGAGCTTCGACGCCGCCGCCGACGGGTTCGTCCGAGGCGAGGGCTGCGGCGTGGTCGTCCTCAAGCGGCTCATCGACGCGGTCCGCGACGGCGACACGGTGACCGCGGTGATCCGCAGCTCGGCGGTGAACTCCGACGGCCGCTCACAGGGGGTCACGGCACCCAGCGGCATCGCGCAGCGCGAGGTCATGCGCGGTGCCCTGGAGATCGCGGGAGTCGCCTCAGGGTCGGTCGGCTACGTCGAGACCCACGGCACGGGAACCGCGCTCGGCGACCCCATCGAGTTCGAGTCCCTGCACGCGGTCTACGGTACGGGCGGCGAGACGCCGCGCTGCGCGCTCGGTGCCGTCAAGACCAACATCGGGCACCTGGAGGCGGCCTCGGGCGTCGCGGGCCTGATCAAGGCGGCGCTCGCGGTGCGGTTCGGCACGATCCCGCCGAACCTGCACTTCGACCGCTGGAACCCCGCGATCGACGCCGAACGCAGCCGGTTCTTCGTCCCGGACCGCGCGACGCCGTGGCCCACGGGCGAGGGGGTACGCCGGGCCGCCGTCTCGTCTTTCGGGTTCAGCGGGACCAACGCGCACATCGTCCTGGAGGAGCACACGCGCGTCACCGCCCCGCCCGCCGACCCCGGCCTCGCGCTCTACCCGGTCGCGGCGACGACCCTCGAACGGATGCGGGACACGGCGGCCGGGCTGGCGTCCTGGTTGAAGGGCGACGACGGTCAGGTACCGCTGGCCGACCTCGGGCGCACCCTGGAGCGGCGCGCCGGCCGTCCCGCCCGGGGCGCCGTCGTCGCGGGCACCCGTGACGAGCTGATCGAAGGGCTGACCGCGCTCGCCGACGCCCGGCCGTCGCTGGGGGTGGCCGCCACGGCGGCCGGAGCCAACGCCAAAGGCCCGGTGTGGGTGTTCTCCGGGCAGGGCGGCCAGTGGCCGGGCATGGCGCGGGAGCTCCTGGAACACGACGCCGCCTTCGCGGCCGCCGTGGCCGAGCTGGACCCCCTTGTCCGGGCCGAGGCCGGATTCTCCCCGGAGGCGGTGCTGCGGGCGGGACGGCCCGAGGAGATGCTCGGGGTCGCGACGGTCCAGCCCCTGCTGTTCACCATGCAGATCGCGCTGGCCGCTGCCTGGCGTTCCCATGGCGTGGAGCCCGCCGCCGTGGTCGGTCACTCCATGGGCGAGATCGCGGCCGCCGTCGTCGCGGGAGCGCTCAGCCCGCGCGACGGCGCCGCGATCGTCTGCCGGCGCTCCCGGCTGCTGTCCACGGTCGCCGGCCAGGGGATCATGGCCTCGATCGAGGCGTCGGCGGACACGGTACGCGCCGCCGTCGCCGAGGCCGCCGGGCTCGGCAGGATAGACATCGCCGTGCTCGCCGGGCCCAACCTGACCGTCGCCTCGGGGGAGACCGAGGCGATGCGAACGCTGATGGACAAGCTGGCCGCCGACGGCATCGACGTTCACGAGATCAAGGTCGACGTGGCCTCGCACTCGCCCGCCATGGACCCGCTCGCCGGTCCGCTGCGGGAGGCGCTGGCCGACCTGAGGCCCGGCGGCCCCAAGGTGCCGTTCTACTCCACCGTGCGCGGCCCCCGGGACGGGACACCCGTGCTCGACGCCGACTACTGGGTGGCCAACCTGCGGCAACCCGTCAGGTTCGCCGACGCGGTACGCGCCGCGGCCGGGGACGGTCACCGCCTGTTCCTTGAGATCGGCCCGCACCCGGTGCTCGGCAAGGCACTGGACGACACCCTGCTGGACGCGCTGGAAAGCGATGACTTCACCGTCGCCTGGAGCCTGCGCCGGGACGAGCCCGCCCGGCGGGAACTGCTGACCGGCCTGGCGAGGATCTACACCGCCGGACAGCGCGTGGACTGGGACCGGATCTTCCCCGAGGGGACGACGACCGGCGTTCCCTCGACACCCTGGCGGCACCGCCGTTTCTGGGCGGCGACGCCCAGGCCGAAGCCACCGTCCGCCGAGCCCGCGCCGACGCCCGCGACCGAGTGGATGCTGCGGGTCACGTGGCCGACGGCGGAACGGGCGGAGGCGCCCGCGCCGCCGGGTGGGGACTGGCTGGTCGTCCCCCAGGACGAGGGGGACGAGACGCTCGCGGCCGACCTGGTCGGCCTGCTGCGTACGGGTGGCGCGGTCGCGGGTTCGACGCGACTGTCGGTGGCCGCCAAGCGGGCGCGCGGCACGACCGACGTGGTCCTTCTCGCGACCGGGTCCGGCGCGGGCGACGACACCGCCCGCGCCGGACGCACCGCCTCCGACGTCCTCGGCCTGGTCCGTTCCCTGGCCGCGTCCGGCCGGTCGTCCCGTCTGTGGCTGGTCACCCGTGGCGCGCAGGCGGTCGGCGGTGAGCCGGAGCTCAACGCCGCCCACGCGCCCGTGTGGGGACTGGGCCGGTGGCTGGCCGTACAGCACCCCGACCTCTACGGCGGGCTGGTCGACCTGGCGCCCACCGCGTCCGAGCACGACGCCGCGTACGTCCTGGCCGAGCTGGGCGCGGAACCGGGCGACGCGCAGGCCGCCTACCGGGACGGCACACGTCACGTTCCCCGCCTCCGCCCGGTCGAGGACGTACCGGCCGAGGCCGGGCCCCCGATCCCCGGGGACGGCGGTTGCCTGGTCGTCGGCGGTACCGGACGTATCGGACCGGCGCTGCTGCCCGGCCTGGTCCGCCTGGGCGCGCGTCACCTGGTGGTCGTGTCGCGCGGCGGGTTGCGCGGGGAGTCCGCCGAGGCCGCCGCGCGCCTGCGCGCCGAGGGAGTGCCGGTCAGCGACGTACGTGCCGACGTCGCGGACGAGGCCGCCATGAGCGCGCTGTCCCGCCGGTTCGGCGCCGACCTGCCGCCGCTGCGCGCGGTCGTCCACGCCGCCCTCACCGGCGGCACCGCGCGGCTGGAGGACATGGACGAGACCCACCTGGCCGCTATGTTCGCCTCCAAGGTCGACGGCACCGAGTTGCTCGGCCGCCTCGGCGAGGAGCACGACGTCCGGTGTTTCCTGGGCTTCTCCGCGCTGGCGGCGCTGTTCGGCGGCTGGGATCCCGCCTACGCCGCCGCCAACTGCTACCTGGAGACCTTCGTGCACGCCCGTCGGCTGCGCGGCCTGCCTGGGCACGTCGTCAACTGGGGCGCGTGGCGCGAGGGAATCGAGGGCACGCCGCAGCAGTCCCTGTTCGAGGGCACCGGGCTGCGCCTGATGCCCGGCGACCGCGCGGTACGGACCCTGGGGCCGGTGCTCGCCGGTGCGGCGGTCCAGACCGTCGTGGCCGACGCCGAGTGGGACCTGCTGGGAAGCGCCGACTCGGCCGCCCCGTCCCCGCTGCTCAGGGAGCTGACCGCCCCGGCGCCCGAGGACCGCGACGCGCCGCCGGACGGCACCCGGGAGAGCCTGCGCCGTCACGTCCGCGTCGTGGTCGCCGAGGTGCTGGGGTTCCCCGAAGCGGAGGCGCTCGGCGTGGACGAGAACTTCTTCGACGTCGGCATGGACTCGCTGATGGGCCTGCTCATCCAGCGCCGCCTGCGGGTGGTGCTCGGCCGGCGGCTGCCTCCGCTGCGGCTGGCCAGGCACCCGACGGTGGAGATCCTCACCGATCATCTGCACGAACTGCTGAGCGATCCGTCATCCGGCCCCTGAGGACAGGGCGAGGGGCCGTTCACGCCCGCGCCGGTCAGGCCGAAAGAAACCGATAAGGAGCGGACATGTGGAGTGGTGGCGGGTTCTTGAACGTCGTCGAGGGGCGTCCCGGCGGCAGTGGGATCGTCACGTCCCGGGACTTCGCACCGGGTGAGACGATCATGGAGGTGACGGCCGACGTGGAACTGGCCGTCCCTTCTCGTTTCACCCTGCAGGTCGGGGTCGACCGGCACATCGACGCCGGGGAGATTCGCTATCTCAACCATTCGTGCGCGCCCAACGCCTACTTCGCGGCCTCGGCCAGGCGGCTGGTGGCCGAGCGCGCGATCCGCGCCGGTGACGAGGTGTCGATCTTCTACCCCGCCTCCGAATGGGACATGGCCTGCCCGTTCCTGTGCGAGTGCGGGGCCGGGTCCTGCATCGAGTTCGTCACGGGCACGCGCTACCTGGCCCCCGAGGTCCTCGCGCGGTACCGGGTGAACGAGCACGTCCTCGGCCTGTTCGACACGGAGGAGGGGAAGCCTCCCACGGAGGGCGGGAAACCCCTCGCCGGGAGCGGCGACAAGTGAGGGCGCCGTACCTGCGGGTCACCTGGACCGACGAGGTCACCGGCGTGGTCGGCCACCTGGTCGTGGACCGGCTGCGGCGCGGGGTCGCCAGCGGCGGCGTGCGCATGCGTTCCGGATGCACCCTGCACGAGGTCACGGACCTGGCCCGGGTCATGTCGCTGAAGGAGACGGTCCTCTTCCGCCCCGGTGACCGGTACCGCCCGTTCGGCGGCGCGAAGGGCGGCATCGACCTGGATCCACGGCACCCGGAGGCGCGAAACGTCCTCAAACGGTACTTCCTCGCCATGCGTCCCCTGCTGAGAGAGCACTGGGCCACCGGTGAGGACCTGGGGGTCCGGCAGGCCACCATCGACGGCCTGATGGGCGAGATCGGCATGCGAAGCTCGGTCGAGGCCGCGCTCGCGCAGGTGCCCGACGGTGCCGACGCGGGGCTGCGGCGGCTGGCGAGCGCGTTCGCCGTCACCGTCGACGAGATCGGCCTCGGCGACCTGGCCGGGGGCTACGGCGTGGCCCGGGCGGTGGTGACGGCCCTGCGGCACAACGGGGAACGCGCGGCGGACGCCCGGGTGGTGATCCAGGGCTTCGGTTCCATGGGCGGCGCCACCGCCCGCTACCTGGCACGCCACGGACTGCGGGTCGTGGGGATCACCGACGCCGACGGCCTGGTGGTGAATCCGGGCGGGCTCGACGTCGAGACCATGCTGCGGACGCGCACGCTGTACGGCGGCATCAACCGTGACCGGCTGGCGCCGGGGGACCGCGAGCTGCCCGGCGACGCGTGGACCGGCGTCGACGCCGACGTGCTGGTGACCGCGGCCGTGTCGTACGCCGTCCACGAGCGCAACCACGAGCGGGTGCGGGCCCGGTACGTGGTCGAGGCGGCCAACGCCTCGGTCACCCCCGGCGCGGAGGCGGCGCTGGCCGGGCGGAACGTCGAGGTGCTGCCCGACTTCGTGGTGAACTCCGCGGCCAACGCCTGGTGGTGGTGGACGCTGTTCGGCGACATCGCGCCCACCGCGGAGTCGGCGTTCGCGAGGATCGACGAGACGATCGACGACCTCGTGGGCCGGATGAAGCGCGCCGCCGCGACCGGCGGGGTGGCCCCGCGGGAGGCCGCGGTGGCGATCGCCGAGGCCAACGGCGAGGCGATGGGCGCCGAGGGGGAAGAGGGAGAACGCGCGGCGGGCGGCGCCAGGGGATCCCGGTCCGGTTGACGTACGAGACCGCGGTGGGACGAGACGGCCACGGAAGAGGATGACATGCCCACCGGGGGAGAGCTGCTGGTCGCCGCGCTGCGCGCGCACGACGTCGAACTGGTCTTCGGCATCCCCGGCACCCACAACCTGGAGATCTACCGGCATCTGGGCGCGGGCCGCCCCCGTCACGTCACCCCGCGCCACGAGCAGGGCGCGGGGTACGCGGCGGACGGCTACGCGAGGGTGACCGGACGGCCGGGCGTCGTCATCACCACGAGCGGCCCCGGGCTGCTCAACGCGGTGGCCGCCGCGGGGCAGGCGTATTCCGACTCCGTGCCGATGCTGCTCCTCTCTCCCGGTGTGCCGCTGGACCACGAGCGCGGGTCGGGGCTGCTGCACGAGGTCAGGGACCAGTCGGCGGCGCTCGCCGCGGTGTGCGGCAGCAGGCGGGTGCACACGCTCGCGGAGATCCCCCGGGTGCTGGCCTCGGTGTTCGCCGGGTTCACGACCGGCCGCCCCCGGCCGACGCACGTGGAGGTGCCCTACGACCTGCTGGCCAGCGCCTCCGACATCCCCGTGGCGGCCCCGGTGCGCGCCGCCCCCGCCTCCTCCTCAGAGCAGGCCGCCCTCGCCGCCGCGCGCGTCCTGGCGACCGCGAGGAAACCGGTGATCATCGCCGGTGGCGGTGCGCGGAACGCGGCGGGCGAGCTGCGCGAGGTGGCCGAGCTGCTGGCGGCACCGGTGGTCACCACCGCCAACGGCAAGGGGGTCCTGCCGGAGAGCCACGAGCTCTCGCTCGGTGCCGCGCTCCACGTACCGGAGATCCGCGACCTGCTGCGCGAGGCCGATGTCGTGCTCGCCGTCGGCACCGAGCTGGCGGACACGGACACCTGGTCCGGCGCGCTGGACCTGCCCGGCCGGATCGTACGGGTGGACGTGGACCCCGACCAGGTGCACCGCCCCGTCCCCGCGGCGTACCCGCTGGTGGGCGACGCGGCGGGCACGCTCGCCCGGATGATGCCCGCCCTCACCCCCCGCCCGGGGAACGCGGGCCGGGGCCTGTCCCGGACGGCGGCCCGCGCCGCCGTGACGGCGTACGGCGAGCGCTGGCGGCCGGTCGTCCGGGCGCTGCGCGCGGCACTGCCGGAGGACGCGGTGCTGGTCAACGACAGCGCGCGGGTGTGTTACCTGGGCGCGCTGACCGGCTTCCGGGTGGAACGGCCGGGCAGCTTCCTGTACCCCACCGGCTTCGGCACCCTCGGGTACGCGCTCCCCGCCGCCATCGGCGCGTCCCTGGGCGTGCCGGGACGGCCGGTCACCGCGCTCACCGGCGACGGCGGGTTCCAGTTCACCGTGAACGAGCTGGCGACGGCCGTGGAGCTCGGCCTGTCCCTGCCCGTCGTGGTGGTGGCCAACGGGGGCTACGGCATGATCGCCCAGGAGATGGCCGAACGCGGCATCCCCAGGATCGGCGTCGATCTGCTCGGGCCGGACTTCCCCGCCCTGGGCCGCGCCTACGGCGGCGAGGGGGTGCGCGTCACCAGCCCCGCCGAACTGCGCGCCGCCGTCACCCGGGCGCTCACCGTCCCCTGCCCCACCGTCATCGAGATCCCCGAACCCCGCGCCGACCACCTCCCGGGGCGCCCGTGAGCGGGCGGGGTTCGCCGGGTGCCCGGCTCCTCGGGAGATTCGCCGGTCGCCGATGATGGCTATCGAGGCGTACTCAGTTACGCCGACAATGCGTACACAATGAGGATTAGAGAGCGTCTCCATTCGGTGTATTGCATGCCGTTCAACCTGGAGGCATTTCGGTGTCCATTCCGTTACGCACCGTATTTACGGAAAACTCGAATTCACCTTCCGTAAACAGGTCCATATAACCCTCTTGACATTCTCATCTGGAATACAGATGATCGCCCATATCGGCGTCTGAAAGCGATAAATCAGACGGCTCCGCCGGGGCGGACCGCGGTGGGAGAGGGGTCACCATGGGGGCTCGTCGCGTGGATCGACAAGACCGGCGGGATCCGGGCGCGCTCCCCCGAACCGTTCACCGGACACCCGGCCGAGGCCGGGATCATACCGGTGGACCGCCGAACCGCTGGCCACACTCCGGATCACCTTGACGAGTACGGCCTGAGATCGCCGCGGCGAACGCGGCCACAGAACTCCACCCCGACCGGCCGGTGCTCGTCACAGACGGAGACGTCGAGCGGCTCCGGGTCGCGTTGCCCGTCGATGCTTTCACTCTTTCCGTTGAACAAAGGTGATTATGCGTATTCTCCTGGTCTCGATGCCGTGGGCGGCGATCGACATGTCTCCCATCGCGCTTGGAATACTTACCCGGCTCACGCGGACCAAACTCACCGATATCGATGTCCAAACCGTCTTCGGAAACCTCGACTACGTCGACTGGCTCGCCGAACGCTGCCCCATCTCCCCGGCCGACTACAATTTCTTCGCCGTCGACTCCCACTTCAGAAGCTGCGGTGACTGGGTGTTCGCCCCCGCCCTGCACGACACCGAACGCCACGCCGAGGAGTTCGAGCGGATGGCGCGCGCCGAGTTCCCCGGGGAACGGGTCGACCTGATGCTCAAGCTGCGCGCGCTGAGCGACGAGTTCGTCCGGGACTTCGCCGAACGCATCGTCGCGATGGCCCCCGACGTCGTCGGGTTCACGTCCACGTTCCAGCAGAGCGTCGCCTCGCTGGCCGCGGCGCGGCACATCAAGCGCCTCGCCCCGGAGATCGTGACGGTGTTCGGCGGCGCCAACTGCGACGGCCCCCAGGGAGCCGCCATCCACCGCAACTTCCCCTGCGTCGACCATGTCGTCCGGGGAGAGGGAGAGCTGAGCTTCCCGGCGCTGATCGAGGCGCTGCTCGGCAAGGGAGATCTCAAGGACATCCCGGGACTGTGCTGGCGCCGGGCGGACGGCGCCTCCGTGGCCAATCCCATGGAGAAGAAGCCCATTCCGCCCGGCGCCCTGGTCCCGCCCGACTACTCCGAGTTCTTCAGGCGGTGGTCGACGTCGGTGGCGCGGTCCTGGTTCGAACCGGTCCTCGTGGTGGAGGGGGCGCGCGGATGCTGGTGGGGCGCCAAGCACCACTGCACGTTCTGCGGCCTCAACGGCTCGTCCATGGAGTTCCGCAGCAAGAGCCCCGGACGGTTCTACGAAGAGATCATGGAGCTTGTCGAACGCCACCGGGTCCTCGACGTCTTCGTGGTCGACAACATCCTGGACATGGCCTACTTCACCTCGCTCCTGCCCCGGCTCGCCCAGGCCGACTACGACCTGCGCCTGCACTGCGAGGTGAAGTCGAACCTGCGGCGCCACCAGCTGCGGATCCTCGCCGACGCGGGCATCGTCACGATCCAGCCGGGCATCGAGAGCCTCAACAGCCACGTCCTGAAACTGATGGACAAGGGCGTGACGGGCTGTCAGAACGTGCGGATCATCAGGGACGCCGAATCTCTGGGCATCAAGGTGCTCTGGAACTACCTCTACGGCTTCCCCGGAGAGACGCCCGCCGACTACACAGCCGTCATCGAGCAGTTCCCCGCGCTCCACCACCTGTGGCCGCCCGAGGCCATCAGCCGGATCATCATCGAACGGTTCAGCCCCTACTTCGACCGGCCTGAGCTGGGCTTCCCGGACCTGCGGCCCACCCTCCCGCATCGGCTGATCTTCGATCTTCCCGAGAACGAGAGCTTCGACCTCGCGTACTCCTTCGACGCGCGACCGGCGGGGATCGACGAGGAGATCGCGCACCGGCTGCAGGTCGCCACCGCCGACTGGCAGAAGGTGGCGGCCGAGAGCCGCCTCACCTATCACGACCTGGGCGAGAGCATCGTCCTCATCAACACGCGACCGCATTTCCACTGGTCGACGCTCGTCCTCGACGACCCGGTGGAACGCGCGCTGTTCCGCCTGCTCGACGATCCGCGCGGTGTTCCGGTGCTGTCCCGCAAGCTCTCGGCCGAGTTCGCCGAGGGCGTCTCCGAAGAGGTCGTCCGCCGGATCCTGGCGGACTGGCGCGGTCACGGCGTCGTCTTCACCGACAACGACCAGTTCATCCATGTCGCGGCCGTGGCGGCGAACCGCGAGCTGCAACGAACCAAGTCGAGCGTCCACCGGCGGGCCGCGGACACCGAGCCGGACGCGTCGCGACTGGTCACCCAGCACTGAGGAGGAGCCGCATGCCGAACATCAGGGTGACGCTCTGGCGGGAGTACACCAGCGCGGCCAGGGAGGTCCCGGGGATGTTCCTCGGCGACGCCGACGCCGAGGAGGGCGCGGCGACCGCCTCCGCCCTCCGGTTCAGCGAGCAGGGCGCCCGCAGGGTCGACCTGGCCGACCACGTCGACATCCGGAGGGGCGCCGACCTCGGCCTCGCCCTGGAACAGCTCTCGCTCGTCCGGGAGCTCACCAGGATCGGCCTGTCGGTCCAGTGGGCGCTGGAGTGTGACGGCGACTTCCCGGTCTCGCTCCTCCAGCACCTCTACCCGCCCTCCTCCGCCGTCCACGGCGACGGCGACACCGTCCGCCGATGGCGCGACTCCTACCGCCTCGGAAACCTGCTCTACCGGAAGGGGCCGGGATTCGTCCACGTACGTGACGCCCGGTCGGCCGGCACGCGCCGGCTCATCCTCAGCCGGGACATCCACCTCGACGCCGTCAGGACCCTCCACCAGGGAGCACCGGCCGAATCGGTCCCCCCGGTGGTCGCGGACGACTTCCGCAAGCATCGGCTGGTGGCGGAGATCGGCCCCTACCTGTGGTGGCTTCCGTACCGCCTCCACCGCTGGCCCGACACGCGAGGGTGATCCTCGTAGTCGCACATCGCGTACGGCGAGACGGCCCCGGGCACGAGGTGCGCCCGGGGCCGTCCGCGTGTTCGCCGTCAGCCGCGTAGCAGGGCCTGGCGGGGGTCGCCGTACTCGTGCGTCCCGATGATGCCGCCGCCGCGGCCGGTCGAGTCGTGGATCGTGTAGCCGAGTAGTTCGGCCACCTCGCCGGGCAGCTCCGCGGCGACCTCCCGCGGCACGTTGAGGAAGGAGTTCTCCAGCGGCCGCAGCCACCCCACGCAGTAGCTGAGCACGACGCCGCGCCGGAACTGGTCGGCGGTGCGGTTGGCGCCGCCGCCGTGGAAGACGTCGGCGCGGAACAGCAGGGCGTCACCGGGGTCCAGCCGGGGCTGCACGATCTCGTCGTTCACGGGCCGCCGGTCGTCCGGCCACAGGCAGCTGCCCGGCGCCACCCGGGTCGCGCCGTTGTTCTCGTCGAACGGGGTCAGCGCCACCATCACGTTCACGCACAGCGGGTCCGGCCCGCGCGGCGCGAACCACCAGGCGTCGGAGTCGCGATGGGTGTACTGGCGCGACTCGCGCGGGCCGATCTGGATGAACTCACCCGCGCTGAGCAGGATGCCGTCGCACACCGGCGCGAGCAGCCGCCGCGCCCAGCCGAGCAGGTCGGGGTGGGCGATCAGGTCCGCCGACGAGGGCGCCTTGGCGACCAGCCCGTGCAGCCGCGCCGTACGACGGCCCATGAACGTGTCGTAGACCGGCGACCCGCTGTCGGGAAGGGCGGTGTCCGGGTGCCGGTCCAGCCACCGGTCGATCTCCCGGTCGAACCGGTTCCGCAGGTCCTCGTCGACCAGGCCGGTCAGCACGGCCGTGCCCAGGGTCCGGGTCACCTCGTCCACCTCGTCCCAGTCGAAGGGAGCGTGGAACCGGGGTACCTGCGGCGTCACCCCGCCGTCTGCGTGCTCGGAGACCGAGACGCGGGGAGCGGCTGATGACATGGAAGCCTCCTGATCTGTCTTCGGAAGGACGGTCGGTCGGTCGGGTGATACGGGCGACGCGGGGCCGGTGGGCGAACGCGACGGCGATCGGGCCCCCGGCTAGCGTCTCCGGTCTTCGATCAGCCGGATGAAGTAGTCGCCGGAGACCTCCACCAGGTGCTTGCGCAGCGTCTCGTGCGCCTCCCGTTTCTGCTCGGCCGGTATCACGTCCTGCGCGATCCCCAGATCGCTCACCAGCCGGTAGTAGTCCGGGCGCAGCAGCGACAGGATGACGGCGTCGTGGAACTCCCCGTCCACGAAGAAGTAGTCGCGCAGGATCCCCTCCAGCACCATGTAGCCCTGCGTGACCATCCGCACGGGCTGCCGGTTGTAGAGCCCGGCGAGCATCTCCACCCGGTGCGCCCCCATGGTGTGGAACAGCTGGTTCAGGAGAAGCAGGATGGCCTCCGCGCCGTGCCCCTCCGTCCACAGGTCCTCGTCGCCGATCATCACCCCGATCCGGAAGCTGAGGGCGTGGGCGCCCTGGTCCCAGGTCACCGCTCCGATCCGGGTGCCGTCCGGATCGGTGACGATCAGGTAGCGGGTGCCGCCGGACTCGATGCCCCGGCGCATGTCCTCACGGCTGGGGAAGGCCGCGGACCCGCTGCCGTACAGGCCCGCCCGCCCGCTCGCCCAGGTCGCCAGCGCGTCGTAGTCGTCTTCGAACACACGCCGCAGCGTGACAAGCTCGCCTCTCATCGATGTCCCTTCACCGGATGTCCGTTCGTTCAGGGTTCGTCCAGGGCACGGCCCGTCCTCCCGGCACCGCTCACTCCTCCCAGCGGCGCACGGCCAGCACGGCGTTACGGCCGCCGAACCCGAAGGAGTTGCTCAGGACCGTACGAACCTCCTGCCGGCGAGCGGTGTGCGGGACGAAGTCCAGCCCGGTGTCCTCGGGGTCGTCGCAGTTGATCGTGGGGGGCACCACCCCTTCCCTGATCGTGCAGATCGAGGCGATCAGCTCCAGCGCGCCCGCCGCGCCCAGGGTGTGCCCGGTCATCGACTTGATCGAGGTGATCGGGATGCGCTCGGCGTGCTCGCCCAGCTCGGCGCGGATGGCCGCCGCCTCGATCCGGTCGTTCATCAACGTGCCGGTGCCGTGCGCGTTGACGTAGTCCACGTCCGTCGGGGCGAGCCCGCCGTCCCGCAGCGCCTGCCGGATCGCGCCGCGCGCGCCGCGCCCCTCCGGGTGCGGGGCCGTCACGTGGTGGGCGTCGGTGCTCGCGCCGTACCCGACCAGCTCGGCGAGGATCTCGGCGTCCCGGCCCAGCGCGTGCTCGGCGGCCTCCAGGACCACCACCCCGGCGCCCGCGCCCATCAGGAACCCGTCGCGGTCCCGGTCGAAGGGGCGGCTGGCCCGGGTCGGGTCGTCGTTGCGGCGGGACAGCGCCCCGGCCCTCGCGGTGCTGGAGATGTTGAGCCGGGACACGCAGTCGTCGGAGGCACCGGCCACGGCGACGTCGGCGTAGCCGTGGCGGATCAGCCGGAGGGCCTCGCCGATGCACGTCGCCCCGGTGGCGCACGCGGTGCTCATGGCGTTGGACGGTCCGGTCGCGCCCAGCAGGATCGCGATCTCGCTCGCCGCGCTGTCCACCCCGCTGTTGGCGGCGTAGAAGGGGCTCATCGCCTGGTGACCGCGGTCGCGCAGCGTGGCCAGGGCGGTCGCCATCAGCTTGTCGGCCCCGTAGGCCGACCCCACGTACACCGCGGTCCGCTCGCCCAAGCCGTCGACGAGCTGCAGCTTCGCCTGCGCGGCGGCCTGGTACGTCGCGGCGATGGCGAACTGGGCGTAGCCGTCGAGGCGGCGGCTCAGCTTGCGCTCGATGTACACGCCCGGATCGAAGTCGCGGACCTCCGCGCCGATTCGCACCGGCAGATCCGAGGCGTCGAACCCGGTGATCGGGCTCGCGCCGCTGCGGCCCGCCACCAGCCCCGCCCAGAACTCCTCGGTGGTCACACCGATGGGGGAGACCGCTCCGGTGCCGGTGACCACGACGCGCCGACGTGGCGCCCTGTCGGAATGCGTTGTCATTGCGTTCCTTTCACGTTCGGAGAACGGGGTTGTCGGGGGTGACCACCGACGACGACGGGTTGTCCCCGAGCTCACGCAGCACCACCCGCCGCAGCTCGGCGGCGTCGACCTTGCCGGTACGGTTCAGCGGCAGCCGGTCCAGGACCAGCACGCGGTTGGGGTACTCGTACGCCGGCAGCAGCGCGCGGAGACGTTCCCACCAGACGTGCGGGGCGCCACCGTCGGGGTCGGCCACCACGAACACCAGCTGGGAACCGCGCCGGTCGTCGTCCAGCGCGACGATCTTGACCTCGCGGCCACACCGCTGCGCCGTGCGCTCGATGACCTCCGGGTACAGGGTGTGCCCGGATCGGTGGACCGCGGCCCTGCGCCCCAGCACGTGCAGATTGCCGTCCGGGTCCTGGAAGCCCAGGTCTCCGGTGCGGTAGCCAGCGCGGTGGTCCACCGGTGTGATCCCGCGCTCGTCCAGGTGGCCGGTGAACAGGTCGGGGGAGCGCACCCAGATCTCGCCGGTCGCCCCCGGAGCGACGGGCCGTCCGCCGTCCGCGCCGATCCACACCTCGACCCCGTCGAGCGGCCGCCCGCAGGCCACCGGGTCGGGCGGCAGCGCGAAGGAGATGTTTCCCGCCTCCGTGCTGCCGTAGCCGTCCAGCAGCGGGCGGCCCATCACCTCCTGGAACCGCTCCGACAACCCCGGGTGCATCGGGGCGCCACCGGTGCACCATCGCTCCACCGAGGCGACCGCGTCACGCAGGCCGGGCTGACGCGTCAGGACGTTCAGCAGGCTGTGGTACGTGGCGGGGGTGGCGTCGACCACGGTCGCGCCGGTCCTTCCCACCAGCCGCAACGCCTGGTTGACGCGCGTGTACGGGGCGACGACGAGGGTCGCGCCGCTGATCCAGGTGAGCAGGATCAGCGACAGCCCCCACTGGTGGGAGAAGGGCAGCAGGGGCAGCAGCACGTCGTCACGCCGGTAGCCGAACCGGCGCTGGGTGCGTTCCAGGTTGCCCAGGAACGCCTCGCCGGTACGGACGATGCCCTTCGGGGTGCCCGTGGTTCCGGACGACCAGGTGACCAGGGCGTCGGAGCGTGCGCGCCACCGCGCCGGATCGACCGAGAAGCCGGGCTCGGACAGGCGGCCTGGCTCGGACAGGCGGTCGGCGAGTGCCCCCAGGTGGATGACCCGCCCCTGGGCAGGGGTGTCGGGCATGTCGGTGACGACCCAGGACACCTCGGCGGCACGCGCCGTGGCGGCGGTCTCCGCGGCGGTCTGGCGGTGGTCGAGCAGGACCAGCGAGACGTCGAGGTGCGTCAGTGCCAGTACCGCGGCCGCGTACGACGGGCTGTTGTCCGCCCACAGCAGGACCCGGTCTCCGGCACGCATTCCGGCGTCGTGAAATGCCCGCACCGCCCCGCCCGCCGCGGACTCCAGATCCACGGCCCCGATGCCGTCCGGCCCGATCAGGCGAGCCCCCATGGCGACCTCTCTCCCACTCTCCCACCGCGGCCCGCCCCGGCGGATCCGTCTATTTATCGCTTTCAGACGCCGATATGGGCGATCTTCTGTATTTCAGATGGAAATGTCAAGGAGGTCATATAGCCGTGTTTGTAATAGGCGAATGCGGATTTCCCGCAATACGGTGCGCAACGAGGCGAACACCGAAATGCCCCCAGGTCAGGGGCGTGCGATACACCGGATGGCGACGCCTTCTAATTCTCATTGTGTACGCGCTGTCGGCGTAACTAAGTACGCCTCGGTAGTCCTTGTCGGCGACCGGCATCGCATTCGTGGTCCCGGCGGAAATGGATCGCCGCGTCGGCGGTGACGACCGGCCGGAACGCGGGCCCGGTGAGGCCGCCAAAAGCCCGGCCGGGGCGGAACGGGATCGACGGCGTCGCCCGTCGGGACGCCTCGCCGTGCGGGCCGCCACGGGAGCTTCCGTACGGCGCCATCCCCGAAAGCAGGCGGCTTCCTCCCCCGTCGCCCCCTTACCTGGCGCCGCCGGTTCCGTACCCCAGAAACGACGGGACCGCAGGTCAGAACGCCCGCACGCACCGGCGCCGACCCCCGCGCCTCGCTCGGGAGCCCGAACGAGTCATACGGACAACGGTGAAGACGGAATCCGGCAGGCCCCTACAGGCTTCGATGACACGATCCCGTACGGCCCTCGTTGATCCGGGTGTGACCTCACCCGATCGTGCGTGAGGCCGTCAGGTTGAACTCCTGCGCCAGGATGGCCGCCTGCACCCTGCTGCTCAGCCCGAGCTTGGCCAGCACACGGCTGACATGGGTCTTGGCCGTGTTCTCGGCGAGCCCCAGCTCGGTGGCGATCTGGCGGTTGGACAGGCCGCGTCCGACGCAGGACAGCACCTCCTGTTCCCGCGCGGTGAGCGGTTCCAGCGTCCTCGCCTGCTGCTCGCGCGCCTCCGGCGGCGACATCCGGGTCGCGTAGTCGGCGATCAGCCGCCGCGTCACGCTCGGCGACAGCGCCCCGCCCCCGTTCGCCACGGACCGCAGTGCCGTGATCAGCGAGTCGGCGTCGGTGTCCTTCAGGATGAACCCGACCGCCCCCGCGCACAGCCCCCCGAACAGGTACTCGTCGGCGTCGAAAGCCGTGGTCAGCAGGATGTTGGTCACGCCCAGCATGCACATCCGCCGGGTGGTGGCGATCCCGTCCATCCCGGGCATGCGGATGTCCATGAGCACCGCGTCCGGGCGGAGCGTCTGTGCCAGCCTCAGGGCCTGCTCGCCGTTGGCGGCCTCGCCGACCACCTCCACGTCGTCGGCCGAGTTGATGATCATGGCGAGCCCTATCCGGACGGGAAGATGGTCGTCGACGATGAGAACACGGATGGTCACGACAAAGACTCCTCAGATAAGCACATCCTGAACGGTCCCGGCCGGGTTCAGCGGCAGCACGGCGTGCACTCGCCACCGGTCCCCGTACCACCGCGCGGTGCACGTCCCACCGACCCGCGCGGCTCGTTCGGCCATGTTGGCCACGCCGAGCCCGGAACCGGTGAGCGCCAGGTCCGGGTTCGCAGCCGACAGGCCGTTCTCCACTGTGATCATCATGTGGTCCGGCCGATAGACGATGACGATGTCGACGGCGGACCCGTAGGCGTACTTGAGCACATTGGTGAGCGATTCCTGGATGATTCGGCAGGCTACCGTCTCGACCTCCCGGTGTCCCAGAACGGGAGTGCCCACCGTCCGCAGCCGCGCGGGCGATCCCAGCTTCTCCATGCGTTCCATGAGTGAACGTGCCAGGTCGAGCACGGCGGGCGCGACGGGCAGGGACCGCGGGCTCTGCCCGCCGGTACGCAGGGTCGCGACCATGCGGCGGATCTCGCCGATCACTTCCACACTGCTCTGCCGGATCTCCACCAGGGCCGTCAGATGCTTCTCGTTGTCACGCGGAGCGGTGACCATCGCGGCGGTGGACTGCAGCGCGATGGCGCTCAGGTGGTTGCCGACGATGTCGTGAATGTCGCCCGCCACCCGGGCTCTCTCCTGCATCACCGACTCGTGCCGTTCCACTCCGATTCTTCGCTGCGCCTGTTCGGCACTCTCGCGGTACCTGCGGACTGTCAGCCCGACCACGGACGGCAACACCAGCACCAGGAACATGTAGATCGCGGTCAGCAGGCCGCCCCGGACGGTCTCCGTCCACGCCAGGACGATCAGCGCCGCCACTCCGGTCGCGGCATAGCCTCCGCCGATCAGCCAGGACACCGCGTGCGCCGGTCCGTGCAGGGTCGCGTTGTAGAGAAGGTTGCTCAGGAGAAGCACGGGGAGTAACGATGGCCCCACGGCCGCGTCGGCGACGGCGGCGATCGCCGCCAGCCCCAGCCCGAACAGCGGTCTGGTCCGGCGCAGGAGCAGCGACCCGCTGGCCAGGACCAACGGGGGGATGAGAAACGTCGTTTCGACTATTCCAAAACGATGGGAAAAAACTCCGGCCCGCAATAGAACGCAGCCAAATACAAGCGCGACGACCGCGGTCAGCGCGTCTTGGAACATGGTCTCCCCGTATGGCCACCGCATAGGTTGCAGGATCGCCGAAAGTTGATCATTTCGCAAGACGGTCAGGCTATTGACACTACTCTAAATTGAGTACACGAACGGCCACGTTCTGTGGATGGCAGCAATGACGAAAAATGCCACGATGTTTGCTGGGTGGATCCACCGAAGCGCCATGGCGAAACAATGGGAAGGTGGCCTGACAATGGACATGACCACGACTGATATCGGCCAGGTGGTGGCCGAGATAATCGAGGAGGTGGCGGGCGTTCCCCGCGCCGAGGTGACTCCGGACAAGTACCTCATGGAGGATTTCGACGTGGACTCGCTGGCCGTCGTCGAGATAGGAGCCGCGATTTTCGACCGGTTCCAGGTGGAGATCGACGACGAACTCAAGGACATCAGAACGGTCGGTGACCTGACCGGGCTCATCGAGCGTCAGCTGGACGCACGCGCGGCGTCGTGACAGCGGCAGGACGCCGCCCGGTCATCCGGTCGTCCGATCGTCCGGGAGACACGCGCCTGCCGAAACCCGATACCGGCGGGTGGCCGACGTCCGGGTGACCCGGAAGCGGTTGGCCACCTCCGGCCCGGTTCAGGACGATCATCGCGCCCTCGGCGCACCGGGGCTCGCTCAGACAAACCCGCATGTCAAGCGCCCTGCGGCGGTTTCCGAATCGGTACGGCCGGTGTGCAACCGCTGTTTTTCAGCAGTTGCACACGTAGGCACCGTCCTCACGTTCACGGCTTGAGCCGCGTCGCTCTGCGTTCGAGATCTTCGGCGAACTCCGCCCAGGCCACGGCGCTCTCCTTGGCCACCTGATAGACCAGATCGACGCAGTGCTCGGGAACCGCGTCGATCAGCTGCTTCCGGCTCGGTGGGAGCAGGGCACTTGAGCTGAGCATGCGGAGGAGAAATCTGCCCCGCTCCACGGACCGCAGAGACGGATCCCTAATCAGGGCGTTCAACGGTGATCTGCGGCGGTGGCCGTCCACCGGCTCGGGCCGGGAGACGGGAGCTGTCGAGTCATCCGGCCCGGCTGGCCCGGTTTGCCCGGCTTGCCCGGTTTCCTCGGCTTGAGGGGTGAGCCGAGGCAGCGCATCGGCGGAAGCGGATCTCAGCGACTCCGGCAGGGGAGAGTCTCCTCTCCTCAGGCGGTCACGGACGTCCCGTACCGTGCCCGACGAGATTCCCGCCCGCTGCGCGATCTGCCGAAGCGAGCTGTGCGGCTCCTTCACTATCAGCTCGGCCGCGCGGATCCGGCCGGCCGAGCTGTCCAGCGGGCGGGTCCGGCCGTCACGTCCCAGCCGTGCTGTCGGCTGGGAGTCCTGGGGGAACGCGGCATGGCGGATATTGCGCACCCTCTGGGCGGACAGCCCGGCTATCTGGGCGATTGTCCGGTCAGACCAGTGAGGGTGTGACCGAAGGATCCGGTCGGCCGCGGCGGCGCGGTCGGAAGAGGACAGCGGGAGACCGTGGGTTATGTTCGCCCTGACGGCGAGAACGAAGGCGTCGTGTTCGTCCCCGTCGAAGAACCGAACGCTCATGCTCTTTTTTCCGCACAGTGCCGCTGCCCGCAGCCGGTGCATTCCATCCACGATCCGCATGGTAGGCCGGTGCACTATTATCGGAGGAAGTTTTGTTTCCAGCTCGGATATCAGACGCACATGCTGGAGGTCTCCGGCACTGCGCGGTGAGTCCCCCGGAAGCAGCGAGCCGATGGGGACCTCCTCGACCGGAGATAGAGCGGCTTCAAAATCCCCGTCCGGCGTGTTCCATATTTGGGTTATATCTGACGACACAACAGATCCGATACGCTCAGCCAACGTTGCCCCCCTTCTGGAAGGACATCACACGCTTCTTCGTCCTGCGTCGCACAGGACCAGCGGGCGTCTACGGACGCCCTTTGCGGGATGGCGAATACTACACATGTGTCCTGATCCCCGATTTCGCGAAACGATCAGGCAGCCCCGTGACACTTTGTGATCAAGCTGTTGACGATGGCTTTCCATTGAATTGGAGCATCAGATCGGCCATGTCGTGAGGATCGTCGAATGGCGAGCACACGTCACGGTCCTGGCGCGGTCGGCGCTCGTCGCAGTGCCACCGAATACCGCGCCGTCACGCTCGACAGGCACCGCTCGGTTCAGGCGGAAAGCCAGTCAAGACATTCGTGACACACGAACCCCACGCTCTGATGAGCCAGCCCCCGGTCCCGCGCGTTTACTCTCGCCGACCGGAGTCGAGCTGAGCCCCCGTTCTCTGCCCCCGTTCTCTGTCTCTGTCCCCGTTGTCTGAACACGATCGCCGGTTCAACACTCCCGGACCGGCATTTGGTACTACCGAGCGGATCCCCTGGCACGTGCGCACCAGCACGTCAAGGGAACTCATTCGGCCCGCGGTCACTCCCTCATTCCCCGTCGCGGCTCGACTCGCCGCTGTAGCAGCAGCAGCTATGAGGAGCCACACCTTTCCGGACACCGGAATAGATGATTTATATCACACTGTCATACCGTTCGTCAGCCATTCATCGAGAACTTCGATAGGCTTTTACGCCAAACAGGAATGCACTCTTCTGGAGTCGCGGAGGCCATCAATATAACGAATGGCGGCACGCCACACCTCCGCACGAATGGCGAGCGTCCGATGACGAAACAGCCCCCGTCTTCGACTTCCCGAAGAACGATTCGGCTGTCGCGTCGCCGAAACATATCCCGACGCGTCCCGCCGCCCCCGCATCTTCCAGGCACTTCCCCGAAATCGGCCGAGATGTACTGACGACGCGGTTCAGCATTGAACGCGACAAATCAACGGCAGCACAACAGAACGGCATCCGAAGCCCCCGGCCGCTACAGACGTGATCGTGGTGATCAATTCGTCTGCCAGAGGTTTTCCTGCGTCATCAGTCGAACACCGGTCTTTCGATCATGCCGCGAACAGCGGTTCGCCGCACCTGCGGCCTCGCGAGCATCGCCGCCGACCGTTCCGGCCGTTCAGCGCTCCGCGCGGTTCGCTCAAGCAGCCCTCCCGTCCGGTTCGGCGCGTGAGCCGGAGATATATGAAACAAGCCGCTCCACCTGCGGCGTCATGTCCGGCTCTCCGCCGTTGGTTCCATTGCCACGATCTGGACATGGACGAGGCGATGCCACAGACTGGACGGTCGCATCCGACCGTCCGACAGCCGGCGCCACCGCGGCAGTCTGTCGGGAGTGAACAAGCCGACGTTCTCTCAGTCGCATCCAACCCCCTGTGTTGGCTCTACTGCGATTGGATCTGGCAAGAGTCGACCCCGAAGACTCGGCGCGCTACATCCGGCCACCACCGCGGGCCCCATTGCGGTGCTTACTGACGCGTAGACGCGAGAGTCATCATCTCCAACATATCCAGCCTCTATGATCGACTCCATTTCGGCAGAGAACATTTGTGCATCGATGTGAGAGGGTCCTGACTTCTCCAGTCGGCCCGGCTATCACGTCGTACACCAAGAGACAGATGTCAATCACCGAGTGTTCCCGGTTCCGGCCATGCCGTTACCGCGTTTTATTGAATGCCTTTGAGGTGGCCAGGTGGCCAATCCTTTGAGCGATCAGTGACCGATGAATTACCGCCGGTCGCCATTGTCGCCGCCACCACGCCCACCGGGGGCCACCACCCGCACGGCCACCACGTCACACACGCGACCGACGCCCACTCTCCGCTCTCACACCCGTAGCCGTCATGTCCCCCTAGCGCCCGTAACTGTCGCGCCACCCCCTCACCCCCACCACAACCGTCGCGTCAGCGCCCGGCACGCCGGAAGCCGTGACTCAGCCACCACTTGCCCTTTTTATCCAGCCGTGTAACTATTACCCGCATGGATAACAAAGCACTGGTGAATCTCCAGCGGATCCGCTCCCTGTTCGTCGGGATGGCGGCCGTGTCACTGGCGACCCTGATCATCGCCACCGCGCTGCGGAACCACCCTGACCTGGTCAACTGGGTGGTCTGGGTGCGCGGCGGCGGCGTGGCGGCGGCCTCGCTGTGGCTGATCTCGCTCGCCGGGCAGGCCATCAGGGGCGAACGCCCGGCCTACGTACGGATCAGAGCCATCTCGATCCTGGGCACGATCGGCATCGTGCTGATCTGCGTGGCGCCCGACAGCGGCTACCCGCTGTGGATGAAGGTCGACCAGGGGCTGATCGGCCTGCTGCTGGCCGGAGTCGCGATCCTGGCCAGCCAGCACGCCGTACGAGCGGCGTTCCCGAGTCCCCGCCAGACTGGCAAACTGGGCTGACCAGGCTCGGCGGGAGGGCCGCCGATCACGGAAAGGCCCATCATGCCCACACCCGCACCGGTTGACCGCGCTCGGGCGACCCAGGCCCGTAGGGAGCAGATCGTGCAGGCCACGATCGAGGTCCTGGCCGAGCGGGGCTACACGGGAACGACCTTCGAAGCGATCTGCGGCCACGCGGGACTAAGCAGCAAACGCCTGATCTCCTACCATTTCGCCACCAAGGATGACCTGCTCGCGGACGTGCTGACCAAGGTGCTCACCGACGCCGCGGCGTACATGCATCCGAGGATCGTGGCCGCGGAGGGCCCGCGCGAGAAACTGGCGACGTACATCCGCGCCAACGTGGAGTTCATCGCCACCAATCCCGCCCACGTGCGGGCGGTCCAGCAGATCGCCTTCAACGCGGCCCCGGCACCGGCCGGGACCCAGGACATGGCCCTGGCCCTACTGGCCGAGCTGTTCGAGCAGGGCCGCCGGGCCGGCGAGTTCCGCGTCTTCGACACGCAGCTCATGGCCATGACCGTCCGCGCGACGATCGACACCGTCGCCGCCCGGCTCCTCACCGGCCTCGACCCCGCCATCGCCGCCGAGGAACTCGTCACCACCTTCGACCTCGCCACCCGCACCTGAAGGCCCCTCGGACAGCGTCGACCGTTTCATCACAACCCGCGGTACGCGCGAACAACCACCTGGTCACTCAGGAACGTCCCGATTCAGCCGATGTACGGCGAAGCCGTCCCGGCGAGGAAATGCCCGATCCGGAGTCGCTGGGTGTCGTGCATCGGCAACGTGTCGATCTCTTCCCTGCCGACCCAGCGGACGTCGGTCGACTCGTCGCTGACCGCGAGCGTCCCGCCGATGACGCGAGCCGTCAGGCAGATGTTGAACTGACGGCGTACCTCTCCGTCGGTGTAGGCGATGATGTGCCGGGCGTCGGTGTAAAGGCCGACCATCCCGGTCACCTCGACGTCGTAGCCGGTCTCCTCCCTCACCTCCCGTACAGCCGCCTGCGGCACCGACTCGGTGAGATCCATCCCGCCGCCAGGCAGCGCCCACAGCCCATTGTCGGTGCGCCTCTGCATGAGGATGCGACCACGGTCATCGACGACCACGGCGGACACCCCCACGACCAGCCTGTTCGGCTCGGGCGCGCCGGAATCGTCGTAGTACTCGGTACGGGCCATCTACGCCTCTTTTCCAGGGAGCCGGGACTGCTCCCACACTGCCTCAAAGCTGGTGGCGTAGGTGTCGAATAGCCCTTCCTCACGTGTGCGGCGCAGGTGGTAGACCGGTGCGCCATAGGCGTTCATGCCGTACACGTGCGCGTTGACGATCATGTGGTCGTCGCCCACGAACAGGGAGTTATACAGCGTGGTGTCGTGCACACGCAGCTCGACGTTCGCCGACTCCGCCAAGGGCCGGTAGTGCATGAGCGCCACCCGGCACCGTGACTCGATACCGTGCCCGAACCGCTCTTCAGCGCCCCGGCCCTGGATGACAGGCGAGTCGGCGTCACCGAGCAGGATGCGCACGCGGCACCCCTCCCGCGCCTTCGACGCGAGAAGGTCGTTGAAGTCCGGCCACGACTCGTGCAGGAAGTTCGCGGCGTAGACCAGGATGCCGATGCGCTGCTCCGCGCGCTCGAACAGGGTCCGCCACATGTCCAGGGGCGCGGAAGCACGGGTGGGGTAGGCGGCGACCAGTTCACCGCTCCCTCGATGGCGTCGCTTTCCCTGCTCGATCGCGGGCCACAGGTGGGCCAGATCCTCCCGGAGCACGATCGCGGCCCGGTGGGCGATGCCCGGGTGTGGTGTGCGGCCGGTGTTGACCCATCGTTCGGCGGTCTTGGGATCGACCCCTACCGCCTCGGCCAGTTGCCGGACGCTGATGCCCGCGCTGAGCAGTGCGGACCGTAAGCGCTCGTTGGGTGCCATGGGACGTTTATACGCCTTCAAAGACGTCCCGTCGCCGTCCTCAAACGGAGTTTCCCGTCCCGGCGCTGGTCAGCATGCTTGGGGACGTATCAAGCGTCGATAAACGTCCCACCCCGCAAGATGAACACTAGTCGCGGTCACATGTCCAGCTGCCCCGTCACGACCATCCGAGACCTTCCGGAGAAGCGATGACCCGCAACGCAACGATCACTAAAGCCGCCCGTTCCTCCCAGGCGGCCGAACAACTTCGCGCCGCTCTCGATGATCTCGGGATAACCGCCGATGTTCACCAGGGGCACGGCACGGACCTGCTGAGTGTGTGGGTGGACCTGCTCGTCTGGTCCGACGGCGTCCGCTTCGTGTGGTGGAACGGGGAGTACTCCATGCGGACAGGCCGCAGGAAGTACGCGGCCCATACAGCGGGCAACCCGGCCACGGCCGCGCACCGGATCGCCGCCCGCTACACCGACCTGCGCACAACGCGCTCCGCACCCGCTCCAAAAGCGGCGACGCAGGCAGCGCCGCTGTGACAGTGACCGAGACGTGCTTGAGCCCGCATCTGGGCATGGCACAACGTGATCATGTACGGCTCGACTGGCACAAGCCCGACCAGGTCTTAGAGCGGGTACGGCCGGTGGCCTGGACGTGTGGATGCCGGGCCACGGTATACGAACTGTTCCAAGGCGGCGGACAGGGATTCATCCGGCGCACCCTCCAACTCGACGACGGCCACCGGGTGGACGAGAGCCACCGCTGGTCGATCGCCACAGCTCGGGCGACCTGGACGGCGCTGCTGTCCGGGCACGCCCGCTAGACCGGCGTGACGGCGTGGATCTGGAGGGACCACGTCGTCACGCCTGCCAGAGATCACCATGCACGACTCCTGGCCCATTCCTCCCCCGCCCCCGATAGCTGCCAGATTGTGTGTCCCGACCGAGGGGTCAACTCCGTCTTCGCGTGTCCGTCCACTCCGACGTGCACAGCAACCTTCACTCAACAGGTACAGACGAAGTTGACGCCGACCGAGGGACACGAACACTCCGGAGGCGGGGGCGGGGAGTCACCTACAGCAACCCGGTACACCATGCACAGACATGGAGCACAGCAGCCAACGGAGCGTAGAGGCGGTTGACCATCTGATCACAGTCACTCCTGCAAGCGGCCCGGAACAGGAGCCTCGGCTTCCCCGGAACTCTCGGAACGAGAGGGTTCAACTCCCGTTGACCGGCCAACGAAGATCATAAGGACTGTTGTGACGGCTCCAACCACCAGCGAAGCCTCACTGCCATGCCCCATGATCACAAGCGCTGCGACGAGGCACGCAACCATGCATGTGACCAGCAGTGGACCCCGACCAAGCGGTAACCTGTTCATGAAGCTACTCCTAGACACATGGGCGAGCTTTAGCGCCCGCCGTGTCCTGCAAGATGACGGCGGGCGTTTTCTTTGGCTTCGAAGATTACCGCACCATAGGGGTGCATTGGGCGTCCGAGTCAGATACTCGCTCCTCTAGAATAAAAATCTGTAAACTAAATCACCTGTAATATGTGCGCTGCTCAGCGCGACTTTGAGGCCCCCTTTGAGGCTCCTACAGAACTTAAGATTCTTCTCTAATGAAACGGGCGATAAACGCTAGCAAAACCGCTGGCGGAAAAGCTTGCGGCATGGTCTTACGGCCTCCATGCAGGTTAATCATGAGCCTGACGGAGCGGCGGCAGCGCGTACCCAGGGGCGGCGGGTCCGCTCGGTTCGGCGGGTGCTCGGTGCGGCGGGCGGCGGGGTCCGTCCGCGCCGGGCGGGCGTGCCGCGCCGTGCGGCGGCGCGAAGCGCTGGCGCCTTGAACCAGTAAAGAAACTCTGAGCCAATGTCGATCACAACGACCTGTCACAGCAGGAACAGGATGCGGCCGGTCGGTTCAGGATCGGGTCTGTCCGCGAGTTGTTCAATGTCGTGGATGTCGGGGTCGAATCCCTCGGGGAGATCACTGGTGGAGTTCTCGCGGGCGTAGACGGTCTCGAAGCGTTCGGCGTCGGCCTTGATCTCGGTCATCTCCAGGGGTCGGCCGTCTTTGTCGGCGAGGATGCGACGGATGATCAGGATGGGGCTGCCGACCGATAGGGCCATCAGGTCGCGCTCGTCGGCGTAGGGCATGCGGGCGGTGACGATGGTCTCCCCAGGTGGTGGGACCACGCTCGTTGGTGATCATCTCGTAGAACGACGGCTGAGTGAGGACGTGGACGAAGGCGTCGGTGACGGTCTGCTTGGGGGTCGGGGCAGGGATGAACCCTCGCTCTCCCCAAGCTGTGCGTAGACGCGCTGCGCGGGCATCACGAGCGGCAGACGCTCGCACGAGAGAAGGCGGGGGACCTGTGGCAGGAGAATGATCTCGTCTTCGCAAGCAAGCACGGGACCGAGCTGGACGCAGCCAACGTGCGTCGGGCCTTCCGGGTGATCCTCAAAAGGACCGACCTGGACCCTGACGAGTGGACGCCCCGAGAGATGCGGCACAGCTTCGTCTCGCTGCTGTCGGACTCCGGCATGGCCCTGGAGAACATCTCCCGCCTGGTCGGCCACAAGGGGACGGTAGTGACGGAGAAGGTCTACCGCAAGCAACTTCGCCCGGTATTACTGGAAGAGGCTGAAGCGATGGATCGAATCTTCAGACATGAGTGAGTGACTCCGCAGGTAGGTAGGCTCCTCAGTCACGAGAGATCATGTAGTCCCAACAGGCAGAGCAGACGGCCACAGAATCTGGTTCTGCCTCTGTCCACGCGGTGCACCGAGAGCATTGTTCGAGAGCACCCCGGTTACCGAAATAACCACACCCGAAGCATCCTTGCGTTGCCTCCATACGGGCAGTGGTGATGATCCCGTCCACTAGCGCCGTATCGGCGCAAAGGTGGCACTGGCTAACGATCCACTCTCCACCATCCTTGATCGTTGAATACTCGTCCTCTCCCAAAACATTGCTAGCGTAGTTAGCCGCTGCCACGAATCCAGACTTGTTGTATGAGCAGAACAGGCACTTACCTGCTGTTCCGTCAGAGAACAGGTATGCGTCCTGTAGACACTCAGGACACTTGACTACCGGCATGTCTGCCTGGGCGATGATCGGCTTAAGAGAGTTCATCCTCTCCCGTACCATCACCTTAATCTGCCGAATCTGCTCCATGACGTGACTGTAGGTAGCATCGATGATCTCTCGCTCCTCTGGGGAGGCTCCCGGGGCCAACTGCTTCTCTATGAAGCGCAGAAGAGCTTCCATCGCGCGGGCAACCGTGGCACGTGTCGCCAAGGGGTTCTCGGCGATGAGAGCGAAGTGTGCTATCTGATTACGAGTCCGATTCAGACTCTTGATCCGCTTGATGTCCTCGTCAGAGATCGCAACGCTCGCGATGTTCACCAAACGGTCCAAAGCTTGATCAATGGGGACACTCTTGAAGTCCCCCGACTCGTACTTGTCTCGCCTGGCCTCACGCGGGTCTGCCACCACGAGGGTCCAGTGCTCGCGGGCCAGACGAACTTTGAGCAAGGTTTCGATGCTGGCGCTGAGATGAAGGGCGGCGTACTTCACCTCCCTCTCGCTCCCGGCTTCAAGAAGCTCCACGGCGCTTTCAAGGAAGTCCAAGCCGTTGTTGACCACGTGCCAGTTGATCTCGACCACGACCACTCCCTTGCCACACAGCGGCTCGCTAGTTCCTACCGTCTCAGGCACGGCCCGAACAGGTAGTCACTCACTTAGTCACCCGGAAGATCAAAAAGGCCACTTCCCGAACCGGGAAATGGCCTCTGAGCTGGGTGGGGCTACCAGGACTTGAACCTGGGACCTCTTCCTTATCAGGGAAGCGCTCTAACCGTCTGAGCTATAGCCCCTCATCA
Organism: Streptosporangium sp. H13245; assembly: GCF_055690525.1. Lineage (NCBI taxonomy): Bacteria > Bacillati > Actinomycetota > Actinomycetes > Streptosporangiales > Streptosporangiaceae > Streptosporangium > Streptosporangium sp. H13245. The sequence goes on from NZ_JBSZKT010000001.1 coordinate 705,655, forward strand.
CACAGATGAACGGTCTCGCAGCCGCGTGGCGGAGGCGAACCCGTTCGTTCGAACAGGGAAAAGCTTACCCTGTTTCGGTACCTGCTCGCGCCATGTCCCCGCCCTCGAAAAACGGGCGGGGACACGCGACGGACCGGCTACTCGGCCTCGCTGAAGGTGACCTCCACGCCGCCGACCAGGTCGGAGGCGACGTTGTAGATCACCGCGCCGAGGGTGGAGAGAGCGGTGATCAGCACGACGTTCACCGCGCCGATCAGGGCGGTGTAGCCCAGGATGCGGACCGGCTCGAACCAGGAGGCGATGTCGACGCCGCTGGTGGCCTTGCCGTCGGCCGTCGTCAGCTGGGTGACCGTCTGGATGATGTTCTCGAACACCCCGAGGCCGGACAGCACCATGTAGAGCACCGCGACCGCGATGAACAGCACCACGAAGCAGACCAGTGACACGACGAAGCTGAACTTCATGGCCGACCACGGCTCGACCCTGCGCAGCACCAGGTGCGCCTTGCGGGGCGACCTGGGGCCGCCGACGTCGGCGGCCTTCCTGCCGGGCCCGTCCGCCGGGGCCTGGGGCGACGACAGGCTGCCGGGCGACCACGGGGCGCGGTTGTTCTGCTGCGGCCCGGCCGGGGGACGGCCCTGCCCGCCCGGCGGAGGGGAGGACGGCGAGGGCTGCGGAGGCGGAGCGGGCGACTGCAGCGGTGGCGCGGAGGGCGGTGGAGATCCGCCTGGACGGATCCGCACCGTGGTGTCGGCTTGCTTGCCGTCCTCTGTCGTCGTCACTTTTTTCCTGCCCTTGCGATCGTCGGATACCGATTCATCGGTTTCCGGCGCGGGCACGCTACCGTTAACCGGTGACGAGGCCGCCTCGACGTCTTTCGTTCCAGCGGTCTTGTCCATCTTCTCCGTCGCCTGATCGCGTGTCGATGAGGAGGCGGGGCGCGATCCCGGTTTGCCCTGAGCACTCACGGATTCTCCCCCTCCCCGTTCTCACCGGTCTCCACCGGCGCCTCGACGTCTTCCCCGGCCCCCACGTTCTCGCCGGTTTCCAACGCCTCCGCGTTGCGGGCCAGAGCCACAACGCTGTCCCCCTCAGCCAGATTCATCAGCCGAACCCCCATCGTCTGGCGGCCAGACTGCTTGATCTCCCCGGCACTCGTCCGGATAACCCCTCCGGCGGACGTGATCGCGAAAACCTCGTCCTCGGGTCTGACCATGACCGCGCCAACCAGCTTGCCACGCGCGCTAACGATCTTGGCGGTCAGGACTCCCTTTCCGCCCCTTCCCTGAAGAGGGTACTGATCAACGGGAGTGCGCTTGGCGTAGCCGCCCTCGGTCGCGATGAGCACGTTGTCGCCGTCGGCGATCCGGTTCATCGCCAGGAGCTCGTCCCCGTCGAGGAAGCGCATGCCGATCACGCCGCTGGTCGCCCTGCCCATCGGGCGCATGGCCTCGTCGGAGGCCGTGAAGCGGATGGACTGGGCGCCGCGCGAGACGAGGAGGAGATCGTCGTCCTCCGACACCAGCCTGGCAGCGATCACCTCATCATCTTCGCGCAAATTGATCGCGATGAGACCACCCGTGCGCGGCGAGTCGTACTCGGAGAGGCGCGTCTTCTTCACCAGGCCACTGCGGGTGGCCAGCACGAGGTACGGGGCGACCTCGTAGTCACGCAGGTCAAGGACCTCCATGACGACCTCGTCCGGCTGCATGGCCAGCAGGTTCGCCAGGTGCTGCCCGCGCGCGTCGCGGCCGGAGTCGGGCAGCTCGTACGCCTTGACCCGGTAGACGCGGCCCTTGTTCGTGAAGAACAGCAGCCAGTGGTGCGTCGTGGTGACGAAGAAGTGGTCGACGATGTCGTCCTGGCGCAGCTGCGCGCCCCGCACGCCCTTGCCGCCGCGCTTCTGCGCCCGGTAAAGATCTGTGTTGGTTCGCTTGGCGTAGCCGCCACGGGTGATCGTGACGACCATGTCCTCCTCGGCCAGGAGGTCCTCGATCGACATGTCGCCCTCGTAGGCGATGATGTCGGTCTTGCGCTCGTCGCCGTACCGGCCGGTGAGCTCCGTGAGCTCGTCCTGGACGATCGTGCGCTGCCGCTCGGGCGAGGCGAGGATCGCCTGGTACTCGGTGATCTGCGCCATCAGCGAGTCGTGCTCGTCGGTGATCTGCTGGCGCTCCAGGGCGGCCAGCTTGCGCAGCTGCATGTCGAGGATGGCCTGCGCCTGGATCTCGTCGATCTCCAGCAGCGTCATCAGGCCGCCCTGCGCCGCGGACGCCGAGGGCGACCGGCGGATCAGGGCGATGACCTCGTCCATCCGCTCCAGGGCCTTGAGCAGGGCGCGCAGGATGTGCGCCCGCTCCTCGGCCTTGCGCAGCAGGTATCTGGTCCTGCGGACCACGACCTCGATCTGGTGCGCCACGTAGTGGCGGACGAACTGGTCGAGCCTGAGCGTACGCGGCACGCCGTCGACCAGGGCGAGCATGTTGGCGCCGAAGGTGGTCTGCAGCTGGGTGTGCTTGAAGAGGTTGTTCAGCACGACCTTGGCGACCGCGTCGCGCTTGAGCACGATCACCAGGCGCTGGCCGACGCGCGAGGAGCTCTCGTCGCGGACGTCGGCGATGCCGGTGATCCTGCCGTCCTTGACCGCCTCGGCGATGGTCAGCGCGAGGTTGTCCGGGTTGACCTGGTACGGGAGCTCGGTGACGACCAGGCACTGACGGCCCTTGGCGTCCTCCTCGACCTCGACGATCGCCCGCATGGTGATCGAGCCCCGGCCGGTGCGGTACGCGTCGTCGATGCCGCGGCGGCCGACGATCAGCGCGCCGGTGGGGAAGTCGGGCCCCTTGACCCGGGCGATCAGCGCTTCGAGGAGCTCCTCGTCGTCGGCCTCGGGGTTCTGCAGGCACCAGACGATGCCGCTGGCCACCTCCCGCAGGTTGTGCGGCGGGATGTTGGTGGCCATGCCGACCGCGATGCCCGCCGCCCCGTTGACCAGCAGGTTGGGGAAGCGCGAGGGCAGGACCAGGGGCTCCTGGGAGCGCCCGTCGTAGTTGGGGACGAGATCGACGGTGTCCTTGTCGATGTCGCGCAGCATCTCCATCGCGATGGGCGCGAGCTTGCACTCGGTGTAGCGCATCGCCGCCGGCGGGTCGTTGCCCGGCGAGCCGAAGTTGCCCTGCCCGTCGACCAGCGTGTAGCGCAGTGACCAGGGCTGGGCCATCCGCACCACGGTGGCGTAGATCGACGAGTCACCGTGCGGGTGGTAGGAGCCCATGACGTCGCCGACGACGCGGGAGCACTTGAAGTATCCGCGGTCGGGCCGGTAGCCGCCGTCGTACATGGCGTACAGCACGCGGCGGTGCACCGGTTTGAGGCCGTCCCGGACGTCCGGCAGCGCGCGCGAGACGATGACCGACATCGCGTAGTCCATGTAGCTGCGCTGCATCTCGGACTGGATGTCGACCGGCTCGACGCGGTCGGTCGGAGGGCCGGGCGGAGTGTTGACTTCCGTCACAGGTCAGGATCCTTTTCTGGTACGGCTACCACTACACGTCTACACGTCGAGGAAACGGACATCCCGGGCGTTCCTAATGATGAAGGAACGGCGGGCTTCGACGTCCTCACCCATGAGCACGCTGAACAGCTCGTCGGCCTGGGCCGCGTCGTCGAGGGTGACCTGGAGGAGAAGGCGGGTGTCGGGGTTCATCGTCGTGTCCCAGAGCTGGTTGGCGTTCATCTCGCCCAGTCCCTTGAAGCGCTGCACGTTGTCGCGCGGCCGGGGGTCGGGCTTGCCCGCGTCGATGCCGGCCTGGATGACCACGTCGCGCTCACGGTCGGAGTAGGCGTAGGAGGCGTCCTCGCCCTTCCGGTCCCACTTGATCTTGTAGAGGGGCGGCTGGGAGAGGTAGACGTGCCCGGCCTCGATCAGGGGTCGCATGAAGCGGAACAGCAGGGTCAGCAGCAGCGTCGTGATGTGCTGGCCGTCGACGTCGGCGTCCGCCATCAGGATGAGCTTGTGGTAGCGGAGCTTGGTGATGTCGAACTCGTCGTGCACACCCGTGCCCATGGCGGTGATCAGCGCCTGGACCTCGTTGTTCTGCAGGACCTTGTCGATCCGGGCCTTCTCGACGTTGAGGATCTTGCCGCGGATCGGGAGGATCGCCTGGAACTTGGAGTCGCGGCCGCCCTTGGCCGAGCCACCCGCCGAGTCACCCTCGACGATGTACAGCTCGCACTTCTCCGGGTCGCTCCACTGGCAGTCGGCCAGCTTGCCCGGCAGCCCCGAGCCCGACTCCAGCAGCGACTTGCGCCGGGTCAGGTCGCGGGCCTGGCGGGCCGCGAGGCGGGCACGGGAGGCCTGCAGGGACTTCGTGATGATGTCCTTGGCCTCGCCGGGGTTGCGCTCGAACCAGTCGCGCAGGTGGTCGTTGCAGGCCTTCTGGACGAACGACTTGGCCTCGGTGTTGCCCAGCTTGGTCTTGGTCTGGCCCTCGAACTGCGGGTCGGCCAGCTTCACCGAGATGATCGCGGTGAGACCCTCGCGGATGTCCTCTCCGGCGAGGTTGTCGTCCTTGCCCTCCTTGAGGAACTTCTGCTCGCGCGCGTAGCGGTTGACGATGGACGTCAGCGCCGCGCGGAAGCCCTCCTCGTGGGTGCCGCCCTCGGCGGTGTTGATCGTGTTGGCGAAGGTGTAGACGGACTCGCTGTAGGAGTTGTTCCACTGCATCGCGATCTCGACGGCGATGCCCTCGCCCTGCTCCTCGAAGTCGATCACCGAGAGGTGCGCGGGCTCCTTCTTGGAGTTGAGGTGCTTGACGAAGTCGGACAGGCCGCCCTCGTAGAAGTACGTGACCTCCTTGGGCTGCCCGTCCTCCACCTCGGCGAACTCCGGGCGCTCGTCCCTGATGGAGATCGTCAGGCCCTTGTTGAGGAAGGCCATCTCCTGGAAGCGGCGCGCGAGGGTCTCGAAGTGCCAGGTCGTGGTCTCGAAGATCGTCTCGTCGGCCCAGAAGGTGATCGAGGTGCCGGTCTCGTCGGTCTTCTCGCCCTTGGCCAGCGGGGCGGTGGGCCTGGTCCCGACGTAGTTCTGGCGCCAGTGGTGGCCGTCGGTGCGGATCTCCACGTCGAGCTTGCTGGACAGCGCGTTGACGACGGAGACGCCCACGCCGTGCAGGCCGCCGGAGACCGCGTACGACTTGTCGTCGAACTTGCCTCCCGCGTGCAGCACGGTCAGGACGACCTCGACCGCGGGACGGTCCTCGCCGGGGACGTTCCCGACGGGGATGCCCCGGCCGTTGTCGACGACCCGCACGCCGTTGTCGGCGAGCAGGGTGACCTCGATCCGGTCGGCGTGTCCCGCCAGGGCCTCGTCGACGGAGTTGTCGACGACCTCGTAGACGAGGTGGTGGAGACCGCGCTCGCCGGTGGAGCCGATGTACATGCCGGGGCGCTTACGGACCGCCTCGAGCCCTTCGAGAACGGTGATTGAGCTAGCGTCGTAGGACAAGTGCGAAATCCTCCTGCCGCGGACACGCGGCAGGGAGACAACATGTAGCCCCGCCGTGCCCGTCACCGTCGTGAATGCCCCGATGCGTTCACCCAGGGGAGCCGGCATGCGCGCCGGGGGTGACACGCAAACGGACGTGTCCGGAATTCGATTTCATTCTAGCGGCTCAGAGCACATCATGTGGCATTGACGGCCTCTGGAATGGCCTGTCGCGCGACGATCATCGCCTCGAACATCCCCCTACGCGGAGGGGGTTCGTCGCGTCAGAGGAGCCGCTGATCCGTTTTCCAGGCCCGGATCAGCCGTACGTGTCGCCCGGACCGCGGCTTCCGGTGACCCGCAGGCCGCCGCTGGATCGGGGACCGTTCTGAGGCCCGCGAACTTTTACCTTTTGTACAGTTCCGTCCCCGAGTTCCTCGTTCAGTCTCCTGACGAGCGTCCTCGCCAGCAGACGGACCTGGGTGGCCCAGGCGGTGGAGTCGGCGACCACCACGACCTCGCCCTCGGCGAAGGTCTCCGGCTTGGTGTGGGCCGCCATGTCGGCGCCGACGATCTCGTGCCAGCGACCGAAAACCCCGCCGATCGCGGCGGGCTGCTCCCAGCCCCGGTCGGACAGCAGGTCGGCGATGGCCCTGCCGAACAGCTGGGGGTCGCCGGAGTCCCTGCGCGCCCCCGACGCCCTGCGCCGAGGCTCGCGCCGGGGGAGCTGCCCCCGCCTGGCCGCGTCCGACTTGGCCTGGGCCAGCTTCTCCCTCGCCATCGCGGCCCCCTTGGCCGCCGCGCTCCTCGCCGACCCCGCGGCCACCCCGTCCACACCCGCGCCGTCCGGTACCGCCTGGCCGGGATGGTCACCCGCGCCACGCCGTCCCGGCTCGGTGCCCCGGGGTCCCGCTCCCTCCCCACCGTCATCGGACACGGGCCACGCCCCCCTCGGTCACGTCGAAACGGCCCCCCGCCAGCTCCGCCGGCACGTCGTCGGGGACCGCGGCGGTGATCAGCACCTGCTCCGCGGGGGCGACCATCTCGGCCAGGCGCCGCCTGCGTTTGTTGTCCAGCTCGGCGAAGACGTCGTCCAGGATCAGGACCGGATCGCCGCCGTCCGCCCTGAGCAGGTCGTAGGCGGCCAGCCTGAGCGCCAGCGCAAACGACCACGACTCGCCGTGGCTGGCGTAACCGCGCGCCGGCAGCTCGCCCAGGCCGAGGAACAGGTCGTCGCGGTGCGGGCCGACGAGGGTCACGCCGCGTTCCAGCTCCGAGGCGCGCACCTCCAGCAGGCAGGCCCGCAGCCGCTTCTCCAGCTCGGCGCGGTCGGTGCCCACGTCCGGGGGCAGGGTGCCGCGGTACTCCAGCCCGGCGGGCGCGGAGTCGGGCGCGAGCGCGGCGTACGAGGCGGCGACCAGCGGGCGCAGCGTCTCGACCAGCTCCAGCCTGGCCGCGAGCAGCTCGGCGCCGTGCGTGGCCAGGTGGGCGTCCCAGACCTCCAGGGTGCTCAGCGGGTCTCCCGCCCCCGCCTCGGCGAACGCCGCGTCGCTCTCGGCCCGCCGCGGGCTCCGGCCCCGGCCCCGCCTGGCCTGCGCGGCGGTGCGCAGCAGGGCGCCGCGCTGCTTGAGCACCCGGTCGTAGTCGGCGCGAACCCCCGCGAACCTGGGCGTCCTGGCCACCAGGAGGTCGTCGAGGAACCGGCGCCGCTCGGAGGGGTCGCCCTTGACCATGGCGAGATCCTCGGGGGCGAACAGGACCGTGCGCAGCAGGCCGACGACGTCGCGGGGACGGGAGACGGGGGAGCGGTTCAGCCTGGCCCGGTTGGCCCTGCCCGGGTTGATCTCCAGCTCGACCAGCGCGCGCCGGTCGTCGCGGACCACCGACGAGCGGACGATCGCCCGCGTCGCGCCCTGCCTGACCAGCGGCCCGTCGGTGGCGACCCGGTGGCTGGCCTGCGTCGCCACGTACCCCAGCGCCTCGACCAGGTTGGTCTTTCCCATGCCGTTGGGCCCGACGAAGGCCGTGACCCCCGGCTCCATGCCGAGATCGACGGTTTCGTAGGACCGGAAGTCGGTCAGGGAGAGATGGGCGACATGCACCCCAGGAAGATTAGTCGGCCCCGTCCGTCGCCGGGGCCTCCCGCGTCCGTACGGCCCGCGCCCCCGGGAAAAGGTATGGCGCGAGCCGCTCGGGGACGGCGGGCTATCCGGCCGCCTCGGCCGGGGGCTCGACGTCGGCACCGGGGGAGTCTGCGCCCTTCTCGGCCGCGCCCGCCTTGGAGGTGACCGCGTGACCGCCGAACTGGTTGCGCAGGGCCGCGACGACCTTCATGGCCGGCGAGTCGTCCTGGCGGGAGGCGAACCTGGCGTACAGGGCGGCGGTGATGACCGGCAGCGGGACCGCCAGCTCGACGGCGGCCTGCACCGCCCAGCGGCCCTCGCCCGAGTCCTGCGCGTAGCCCTCCAGCTCCGCCAGGGACGGGTCCTCGTCGAGCGCGCGGACCATCAGGTCGAGCAGCCAGGAGCGGATGACCGTGCCCTGCCGCCAGCTCTTGAAGGAACCGGCCACGTCGGTCACGATGTCGGAGGCCTCAAGCAGCTCCCAGCCCTCGGCGAAAGCCTGCATCATGCCGTACTCGATGCCGTTGTGGACCATCTTGGCGAAATGGCCGGCGCCGACCGTGCCGGCGTGGACGAAGCCGTCCTCCCCCTCGGGCTTGAGGGTCTCGAAGATCGGCATCACCCGCTCGACGTGGGCCTTGTCGCCGCCGACCATGAGCGCGTAGCCGTTCTGCAGCCCCCAGACGCCGCCGCTCACCCCGCAGTCGACGAAGCCGATGTCCTTGGCGGCGAGCTCGGCGCCGTGCTTCTGGTCGTCGACGTAGTGCGAGTTGCCGCCGTCGACGAGGATGTCGCCGGGCGACAGCAGGCCGCCGAGCGCCTCGACCGTCGCCCGGGTCGGGTCGCCCGAGGGCACCATGACCCAGACGGTGCGCGGCGCCTGGAGCCGCTCCACGAGCTCCTCCAAGCTGGCGACGTCACTGACCGCGGGATCGCGGTCGTACCCGACGACGTCGTGGCCTCCGCGGCGCAGGCGCTCCGCCATGTTGCCGCCCATCTTGCCCAGCCCGACCATGCCGATCTGCATGCGAACCCCCTTCAGGGTTTCATCGTTCACCTACGCCAGGCGTGCCCGCGCAAGCCTTACCAGCTCGGCGTTCCCGCCGACAGGGTCACCCGCGGGGCTGTGGAGGACGTCCTCCAGGCCGATGCGCGTGGCCAGTCCAGCCTGCCCCGCCTCGTCCAGGAGAATCCACGCAGGGTCCCCCTCCCCGTGGAGCAGTCTCGGGCCGGGGACACCTCTCTCGGCGAGGCGGTCCAGGACGGCGCGCGCCCGGGGGACGGCGGTGCTAGCGGGACCACCGATGATCTCGACGAGCACCCGCGCGCATTCGAGGCCGGTCGCGGCGAGCGCGTCGGCGTCGTCCACCGACCAGACCCCGGCCTCCACGTCCACCCCGAGCCGCCGCAGATCATGCCACAGGGCCTCGAAGCCGGGCTCGGAGAGGTTCGCCGACGCGAAGTCCGGCAGGTCACCGGGGGCGAGCGCGGCCCAGCCCCGGACGGCGTCGCGCCGCGCGTCCACGTCCCCGCCGGTTATCCACAGCCCTGTGCTCACCCCGACGGGGAGGCCGGGGCACGCCTCGCGTACGGCGCGCACGGCCGCCCCGATGTGGACGGCGCTGAGCGACTCGCTGCCCGCCTCGTCGCGCGGGTGCATGTGAACGGCGACCGCACCCGCCCCACGGGCCTCACGGGCCGCCTCAGCGAGCTCCAGAGGGGTCAGGGGGAGGGCCGGGTGCTCGCCGGGCCTCCTGGCGCCGTTCAGGCACGCCTTGAGCCACGTCGCTCCCCCTCCGGCCCCGCCGCGCGCCTCCGCGCCCGATTCGGGGCCCGGCACTGTCCCCGCCGCGGGATCCCCCGCGCCGGGCCGTCGCGGGGTGCCCATCAGCTGGACAGGCGGATGGGCATGATCAGGTAGCGGTAGTCGGGGATGCCCCCGTCGTCGGCGGGCTTGCCCCCGGTGAGGATGGCGGGCTTGGTGGACGTGGTCATCTGCAGGCGGGCCACGTCGGAGTCGATCGCGCCGAGCCCCTCCAGCAGGAACTGGTGGTTGAAGGCGATGTTGATGTCGTCACCCTCGAAGTCGACGGGGAGCACCTCGACCGCCTGAGCCTCGTCGCCGCTGCCCGCCTCCAGGACGACCTCGTCGCCGCGGAAGGCCAGCCGTACGGGCGTGTTGCGCTCGGCGACCAGGGCCACGCGCTTGACGGCCTCGACGAAGGCGGACGTCGGCAGCTCCGCGCGGGCGGAGAACTCCGTCGGCAGCAGCGAGCGGTACTTGGGGAACTCGGGGTCGAGCAGCCGGGTGGTGGTGCGGCGCCCCGCGCTGGAGAAGCCGATCATGCCCTCACCGGTGCCGCCCGCGGAGCTCATCGCGATCTCGACCTCGGCGCCGGTGCCGCCCAGGGCCTTGGCCGTGTCGGCGAGGGTCTTGCCGGGGATCATCGCGATGGCCGAGAAGTCGGGCTGGCCCGGCTGCCACTTCAGCTCCCGTACGGCGAGGCGGTAGCGGTCGGTCGCGGCGAGCGTGACCGTGTCGCCCTCGATCTCCACGCGGACGCCGGTGAGCATCGGCAGGGTGTCGTCCTTGCCCGCGGCCACGGCGACCTGGCCGACGGCCGAGGCGAACACGTCGCTGCCCACCCGGCCCGCGGCCGGGGGCATGGTCGGCAGGGAGGGGTAGTCCTCCACAGGCATGGTGAGAAGGGTGAACCGGGCGCTGCCACAGGTGACGACCGCCTTGGCGCCCTCCACGACGAAATCCACAGGCTGCGCGGGAAGCGCCCTGGTGATCTCGGCCAGAAGCCTGCCGGAGACGAGCACCACGCCCGCCTCGCCCGTCTGCAGTTCGAGGGTCACCTCGGCGGAGACCTCGTAGTCGAAGCCCGAGAGCTTGAGCTGCCCGTTCTCCGTGACCTCAAGACGCATGCCGGCCAGCACCGGCACGGAGGGACGCGCCGGCAGGCTGCGCGCCGTCCATGCGACCGCCTCAGCGAGCACGTCTCGGTCGACCCGGAACATCACGTGGATCTGCCTCCTGTGTGTCGAGCGCCATCCGCTCGGTGCCTGGGGTTCAAGTGTTCACTGTCCCGCACCTGTGCTCCCTCGGAACCCCTCTTATGGCTCTTGGGTTTCCTAGTTAGAGATACAAGTGGCCTTCGTATTAGGGGCTGTGGATACTGTGGAAAGCCATTGTTTCCGCAGGTCAAGTGCTGTTTTTTCATCCACTGGGGCTGTGGGTGGAGACTGTGGACAACTCTTGGGGCTGGGGAGAACCTCGGAGTACACACAGGCCGTCCCCAGATTCGGGCCCCTCTGTCCCCAAGTTTTCCACGAGGTTTCCCCAGGTTATCCACGGGGTAGGAGGTCGTTTTGTCCTTGTGGAAAACTCTCCCCACAGGCCGTCCCCAGGTTATCCACGAGTTGTCCCCAGGTTGTCCCCAAGTTCTCCCCAGGGTTGTCCACATGCTCCGAACAGCGTTCGGACCAGCGGGTTTCCGGATGATCATGGTTGGGCGCCCCGGAGCCTCCCCGGCCCCCGCGAACCGTTGATCCACAAGGTTTTCCACAGCCTGTGCATCATGAGGTGAAAAACCTCATCATCCGTTGCGGGACTGCTGCTTGATCCGGGTCGTCAGCTCGTTGACCTGGTTGTAGATCGAGCGTCGCTCGGCCATCAGGGAGCGGATCTTCCGGTCGGCGTGCATCACCGTGGTGTGGTCGCGGCCGCCGAACTGCTGGCCGATCTTCGGCAGCGACATGTCGGTCAGCTCCCTGCACAGATACATGGCGATCTGGCGGGCGGTCACCAGCACCCGCGAGCGCGACCCGCCGCACAGGTCGTCGATCGACAGCCCGAAGTACGCGGCGGTGGACGCCATGATCGTGGCGACCGTTATCTCCGAGCCCGCGTCCTCGGTGATCAGGTCCTTGAGCACGACCTCGGTGAGCTGCAGGTCCACCGACTGCCGGTTCAGGCTCGCGAACGCGGTCACCCTGATCAGGGCGCCCTCCAGCTCGCGGATGTTGGTCGAGATGCGGCTCGCGATGTACTCGAGCACCTCGGGCGGCGCGGCCAGGCCCTCCTGGATCGCCTTCTTGCGCAGGATCGCGATCCGGGTCTCCAGCTCGGGCGGCTGGACGTCGGTGATCAGGCCCCACTCGAACCGGTTGCGCAGCCGGTCCTCCAGCGTGACCAGCTGTTTCGGCGCCCGGTCGCTGGAGATGACGATCTGCTTGTTGGAGTTGTGCAGTGTGTTGAAGGTGTGGAAGAACTCCTCCTGCGTCTGCTCCTTGCCCTCCAGGAACTGGATGTCGTCCACCAGCAGGATGTCCACGGCCCGGTAGCGGCCCCGGAAGTTGTCGGCCTTGTGGTCGCGGATGGAGTTGATGAAGTCGTTGGTGAACTCCTCCGAGCTCACGTACCTCACCCGCGCGCCGTCGTAGAGGCTCTGGGCGTAGTGGCCGATCGCGTGCAGCAGGTGGGTCTTGCCCAGCCCCGAGTCGCCGTAGATGAACAGAGGGTTGTACGCCTTGGCCGGCGCCTCGGCCACCGCGACCGCCGCCGCGTGCGCGAACCGGTTGCTGGAGCCGATCACGAAGGTGTCGAAGGTGTACTTCGGGTTCAGCCTGGCCGGTTCGCCCTGCGTGCGGCTCCCCCGGCCGTCCCACCTGTTCTGTACGCCCCCGGCGCCGCCCGCGCCGGGCACGGGGGGCGCGCCTCGGTCGAAGGAGTCGGGCTCGGGCCGGGGCGGGGACGGCTGCGGGGTGTAGCCGCGGCCGTATCCGGGGCCCTGTTCCCCCTGCGAGGGCGCCTGCGACGGCTCGGCGGGGAGGTACGGCTGGGGTGACTCCTCGCCCTGCTGGTACGGGTAGGAGAACGGCTGCGCCTGTGGATAGTCGGTGGACGGCCGCTCGGCCTGGTTGCCCCCCGGATAGGGGTGCTGGAGCCCGGAACCCCCGTGGTGCTGGCCTTGTGCGGGTTGTGCATAACCCTGCTGGGCCCCGCCGGGCTGTGCATAACCCTGCGGCTGCGCCTGGGGATAAGTGTCCTGGCGGGGGGTGAGACCGGACTCGGGACCCGCCGCGCTGGGGTCGACCATGACCGCCACCCGCATCGGGCGGCCGAACTCCTGGGACAGTGCCTGGCTGATGAGCGGGCGAAGCTTGTTTTCCAGGACATCTCTGGCGAAATCCGTGGGCGCGGCGAGCACCACGGTGTCGTTCATGAGGCCGAAGGGCCGGGTCATGTTGAGCCAGACCCGCTGCTGGGACGGGACGTTCTCGTTCAGGGAGTTCTCAAGGGCCCTCGCCCAGACCGCGCTGAGGTCCGTTCCGTCCATGGTCCGGCTCCCCTCCTCCCGACGCGGCCCGCTGGCCCACCGCGATCTGTTTATCCACAACAATGGCCGCCGGGCGCACCGGATCTCGTCGTTGTCCACATGCCGGGAGTCCCGTGGCCCCTTCGTGGGCGCCATGCGAAATCCACATCGAATCCACAGGCTGTGCACAGCCCGTTACCTGCGGTCCGACGCGTCCTCGCAGCGGAGAGAGGGTCTGGAAGGGCCGACAGTAGCCCTGTCCACAGCTGTGTACAAGACGTTGTCCACAGCCTAGTGGCGTACAGGGGGGACGGAGTGCACATCCTGTGGACGGCGAGGCGCCGGTGGATAACGTGCCTGTGGAAACGTGGATAACCTGTGTGGGCGTGCTTCGGGAACACCTTCCGGTTTGACCTGGGACACGCCTGCCCCGTAACGTACGACGGTCGGCTTGCCACGCGGCGGCTATTTCGCATGCCCCGCATCCGGCAGGCCAGCCATTGTCGAGCGTCCCCATGTGCTGGGGATGCGTCTTGAGCCTGGAGCCCACTCGTGAGCAAGCGTACTTTCCAGCCGAACAACCGCCGTCGTGCGAAGACCCACGGCTTCCGGCTCCGCATGCGCACCCGCGCCGGCCGCGCCATCCTTGCCGCTCGCCGTCGCAAGGGCCGCGCCGAGATCTCCGCCTGACGCATCCGTTGTGCCCGGCCCGCCGGGCCTAGGCAGTAGCGCCCGTCGCCCGCCGGCATCGCTGTCGGCGGGCGACGGGCGTACCTGCCCAGGGTGACCAAGATCTCTCGTGCTGCCGTCCGGGTCCCGCATGCGCCGGGGCGACGAGTTCGCCGGCGCGATCAGAGGGGGAAGCCGAGCAGGCCGCCCCACCCTGGTCGCGCACTTCGGCATGCGCGCCGACAGGGACACTCCCCCCCTGGTTGGATTCGTGGTGAGTCGTGCCGTAGGAGGCGCGGTCATCAGAAATCGGGTTAAACGTCAGTTGAGACACCTCATGCGAGACCGTCTCGACCGGCTTCCGAGAGGTAGCCTGCTGGTTGTACGCGCCAATCCACCGGCCGCGTCCGCGCGAAGCGAGCGCATTGCCGCCGAACTCGACGTCGCGCTGGATCGTTTACTCAGGCGGCTGGAGCCCCCCGGGGCTCGCATGGATGGGCGATGATGACGGCGCAGCAGACCGCTGGAATTTCTCCGGCTGCCAGGATCCTGATGGCTCCGATCCGGTTCTACCGGTCCTTCGTGAGTCCTCTGCTGGGTCCCCGTTGCCGCTTCCACCCCTCGTGCAGTGCCTACGGCCTCGAAGCCGTGGCCGTTCACGGCGCGCTGCGCGGCACATGGTTGACGATCCGGAGAATCGGGCGTTGCCACCCATTCCATCCCGGAGGCTTTGACCCGGTGCCCCCGCGCCCGGGCCGGTCCGACGAAACGCAAGGGAGCTAGCTCGGTGGAGCTGTCCTGGCTGAACTGGCTGTACACAGCCGTCGCCCAAGTAATCACCTGGATTCACCAGGGCTACAGCACCTTCATTCCGAAGGACAACGGGCTCAACTGGGCGCTGACCATCATCACGCTCACCGTGCTGATGCGGCTGCTGATCTTCCCGCTCTTCCTCAAGCAGATGCGCTCGTCGAAGAAGATGCAGGAACTGGCGCCCAAGGTCCAGGAGATCCGCAAACGGTATAAGAACGACAAGCAGCGCATGAACCAGGAGGTCATGGCGCTGTACCAGGGGCAGGGGGCCAACCCGCTGGGCGGCTGCCTGCCGATCCTGGCGCAGTTCCCGATCTTCATCTCGATGTTCACCGTGCTGCAGGCCATGGCCGCGGGCCACGCCAAGTTCGGCATGACGCAGGACCTCGTCAACAGCGCCCGGGCCGCGCACATCTTCGGCGCCCCGATCCCGGCGACGTTCTTCACGAGCTCGGCCGACATCCTCAAGCTGGACGCCGACCCGATCATGACCAAGATCGTGCTCGCGATCTTCGTGGCGGTCAGCTCGCTGACGACCTTCCTCACCGTCCGGCAGAGCGTGACGCGCTCGATCGCCCAGATGCCGGACAACCCGATGGCGCAGCAGCAGAAGATCCTGATGTACGTCTCGCCGCTGTTCGCCGTCTTCTCGCTGAACTTCCCCCTCGGCCTGATCCTCTACTGGGTCACCACGAACCTCTGGACCCTCGGCCAGCAGCACTGGTTCTACAGCCGCAACCCCACCCCGGTGGTCGACGCCAAGGGCAACATCACGACTCCCGAGCCCAAGCCGAGCCTGCTGAGCAAGGTCAAGAAGGCCACCCCCGAGCCCGAGGCGCCGCCCGTACCGGAGGCGAAGGTGATCCGGCAGCAGCCCACCCGCCAGCCCCGCAGCAAGCGGACCGGCAGCAAGAAGTCCTGACGTCTCATCCCGACAGCACGAAGGAGTGGCCGGACGTGACCGAGGCCGAGGCCGAGAAGGAGCCCGTGAAGGCGGCTCCCGATCTCGCCGCCCTGGAGCAGGAAGGCGAGATCGCGGCGGACTACGTCGAGGGTCTGCTCGACATCGCCGACATCGACGGTGACATCGACATGGATGTCGAAGGTGATCGCGCCGTGGTGTCGGTCGTCGATATCAAGGGCGGCGACCTGGTCGGCCCCAACGGCGAGATCCTGGAGGCCATCCAGGAGCTGACCCGCCTCGCGGTCCACCGCCAGACGGGTGAGCGGTCGCGCCTGATGCTCGACATCGGCGGGTACCGCGACCGCCGCCGGAGCGAGCTGAGCGAGCTCGGCAGCAAGATCGCGGCGGACGTCAAGCGGAACGGCGAGCCCAAGTCGCTGCAGCCGATGACCCCGTTCGAGCGGAAGATCGTGCACGACGCCGTCGCCGCGGCGGGCCTGCGGAGCGAGTCCGAGGGCGAGGAGCCCCGTCGTTTCGTGGTGGTCCTTCCCGTCTGACACCCCCTAGCGCGACGGCACGGGCTGACAGAGGCCGCCGTCCCCCGGATCCCGGGGGACGGCGGCCTTTTTCGCGGCCCGCCCGGCGTGGACACCGCCCGCGCTGTACGACGGCGCCGAAGCGGGCCGTTAGCCTTGAGACCGGCCTGGCCCCGATATTTCCGAGGGAAGAGTGAGCGTCGAGTGAGTGACCAGATCCCCGAACCGCCCGAGGTCGCGCGCGAGGTGTTCACCGGCGACGCCTGGGCGAGAGCGGAGGCCTTCGCGGAGCTGCTGGCCGGTCCCGGCGTGGTGCGCGGGCTGCTCGGCCCGAGGGAGATACCGCGCATCTGGGACCGTCACCTGCTCAACTGCGCGGTGATCGCCGAAGTCGTGCCCGCCGGTGTGCGCCTGGTCGACATCGGCTCCGGTGCCGGACTGCCCGGCCTGGTCCTCGCGATCGTCCGGCCCGACATCACCGTCACCCTCCTGGAGCCGCTCCTTCGCCGGACGGTCTTCCTGGACGAGTGTGTGGAGTCGCTGAAACTCGACAACGTCGAGGTGCTGCGCGGCCGGGCCGAGGAGTTCGCGGGCAGGCGGGAGTTCGACGTCGCCTCCGCCCGCGCGGTGGCGCCGCTCGACCGTCTGCTGAAATGGTCGCTGCCCCTCCTGCGCGAGGGCGGCGAGCTGCTGGCGATGAAGGGCGAGCGTGCCGCGGAGGAGCTGGCGGACGCGGAGTCGCAATTGCGGTCGAGTGGGGTGCAAACCGCCGAGCTTACATCGGTCGGGCACGGTAAGGTCGAGCCGCCCGCAACTCTCATCCGGGTGGTCGCCGGTCGAGCTCCCGAGGGAGCGCGGAAGGCCTCTCGCCGGAAGGATCGTGCCTCGCGAGGCAAATAGCGCGAGGCCACCAGATAAACCGAGCAAAGCGAGTACGAGGCCAGTGAACGACCGTTCGAGTGCGATCGCCAGCGCGAGGAGCGGTCTCGGCTGGCCCGAGGTTCCCGCCGTTTTGCCCCATGGACGCCTTTCCGGTCTGGGCTGGCCGGCACCGGCTCCCGGTGCCGTAGTCAGGCCGGTTGAAAGGAAGACGACCGTGACCCAGACCCCCCTTAATCCCGGCGACTCGCCGCTGGTACGAGAGGCACTCAGCTCAGTGGTTTCACGTGAAACATCGGCCCAGAAGACCGCCGCCGCTCCCGGAGGTACCGCCGGGGTCCGGGACGGAGACTGGCCTCGCCCTTCCAGAACCCGGATTTTCACCGTCGCCAACCAGAAGGGCGGCGTCGGCAAGACCACCACGTCGGTCAACCTGGCGGCGGCGCTGTCCATGCACGGCCAGCGGGTGCTCGTGGTCGACCTCGACCCCCAGGGCAACGCCTCGACGGCCCTGGCCGTCGAGCACCGAGGCGACGTACCGGACATGTACAAGGTGCTCGTGGAGGACCTGCCGCTCGCGGAGGTCGTGAAGGAGGTCCCGGACATGCCGGGCCTCTACTGCGCCCCCGCGACGATCGACCTGGCCGGTGCCGAGATCGAGCTGGTCTCCATGGTCGCCCGCGAGGCCCGCCTGCAGCGCGCGCTGGCCGCGTACGACGCCGTCGAGTTCGACTACATCCTCATCGACTGCCCTCCCTCGCTCGGCCTGCTGACGGTCAACGCGCTGATGGCCGCGAACGAGCTGCTGATCCCCATCCAGTGCGAGTACTACGCGTTGGAAGGTCTTGGCCAGCTGCTGAGGAACGTGGACCTGGTCCGTGCCCATCTGAACCCCACGCTTGACCTCTCCACCATCCTCATGACGATGTACGACGGGCGCACCCGCCTCGCCTCCCAGGTCGCCGACGAGGTCCGCTCCCACTTCGGCGCGACGGTGTTGAGCACGCTGATCCCTCGAAGCGTGCGCGTCTCCGAGGCGCCGAGCTACGGTCAGTCGGTCATGACGTACGATCCGGGCTCCAGCGGTGCGATGGCCTACATGGACGCCGCCCGCGAGATCGCCTATCGCGGTGCGGCCGTATGAGCGCCGGGAACCCCGTGGCCGTGGCCACGGGCATGTCAGTGAGTGCGACACCTTGAGTCTCGGGAGGGGCAAGTGAGCAAGCAGCCGAGAGGGTTGGGCAGGGGACTGGGGGCGCTCATCCCGACCGGCCCGGCCGTCGTCGCGGAGGCACCCGTGTCGATGACCGTGACCATGGTCGCCCCGGAGCCGGTGGTGCCGGAGCAGCCCGGCCCCAACCCGGTCGCGGGCGCCTACTTCCTTGAGATTCCCGTCGACGACATCGTGCCCAACCCGCGTCAGCCGCGCGACATCTTCGACGAGGAGGCCCTGAGGGAGCTGGCCACCTCGATCGGCGAGGTCGGCCTGCTCCAGCCGATCGTGGTGCGCGCCACGGGTGAGGGACGCTACGAGCTGATCATGGGCGAGCGCCGCTGGCGCGCGTCCAGGGCCGCCGGGCTCTCCGAGATCCCCGCGATCGTGCGGGAGACCCAGGAGGACAAGCTCCTGCTCGACGCGCTCATCGAGAACCTCCAGCGCGAGCAGCTCAACGCCCTGGAGGAGGCGGCGGCCTACCAGCAGCTGCTCGACGACTTCGGCGCGACCCACGAGCAACTCGCCACCCGCGTCGGCCGTTCCCGCTCGCACGTGACCAACACGGTGCGCCTGCTGAAGCTGCCGCCCGGGGTGCAGCGCAAGGTCGCGGCCGGAACGATCAGCGCGGGCCACGCCCGCGCCCTGCTCCGCCTGGACGATCCCGCCGCCCAGGAACACCTCGCCAACCGGATCTCGGCCGAACTGCTGTCGGTCCGCGCGGTCGAGGAGATCGTCGCCGTGGGCGACGCCAAGGCGGCCCCGGCCCCGGTCCAGCGTGCTCCCCGGGCGAAGCCCGACGAGGAGCCCGCCCTCCGGCATCTGGCCGACCGGCTCTCCGACCGCTTCGAGACCCGGGTGAAGGTCGACTTCGGCCGTCGCAAGGGACGCATCGTGGTGGAGTTCGCGACCATCGACGACCTGGAGCGCATCATCGGCACGATGGCCCCGGGGTCGCTGCAGGCGATGGAAGGATGACCTCACCGGCTCCAGAGGCCCGTCGAACACGAGCCCGTGGCGTACTCGCCGAGCCGGTGGATCTTCCCCGAGGCCCCTTCCGGGATGGCTGCCCTCCGGGATGACCCCCGGCGACCGGCCTTCCCGGACGGTTCCCCGGGTATGGGAATGGCCTCCCTGTTTCACGTGAAACAGGGAGGCCATTCCCATACCCGGGGCGGACAGGTTTCGTGCCCGGGGCGGGCAGGCCGGTTCTCGCATCCTCGGCTCTCGTGCCGCTCCCCTGCATCTCCGGCCGCTCCCGGTCCGGCCACCTTCGCATCCCCGCCGCTTCTCGGTTCCCTCCTCGCCCTTCACCCTGCTTCCGGGGCCCCGCTTCCCCGCGCGTTCGCATTCCTGTCCGTGTTCCGTCTCCCGGCCTCCGCGTTGCCACCTCCCCCCGCCCTCCTGTGCTCGCCGTACGGCGTCGCGATGATCGAGGGGAGTCCTCGCTTCCCACACACCTCGCGGGTACGCGTGCGCGGCCTCAGGGCCGTGTGCCCGGCGTCGGCGGGCGACCGTGCCGCGAGGGGGAGACGGCATCGTTTCACGTGAAACATGGGTCGGCAGGCGTACGAAGCGGAGGTCGGCGAGACGCGAGCTTTCGGCGGGGAGGACGGGCGGCCGGGGCCTTGCCTGCGGAACGGCCAGGAGTCTACGTGTGGGAGAGGGGGATGGCGGCCGGTGTTTCACGTGAAACAGTCACGTCCCCGAGGGAGAGATTGTTTCACGTGAAACAGGCGCCGCTCAGGAGCCGACGGCCTCCCGGACGACGAGACGGATGTCGGAGACGAAGGTGTCGACGTGCTCGGGGGTGGTGTCGAAGGCGGTCACCCAGCGGACCACGTTCTCGGTCGCGTCCCAGACGTGAAAGAGGTAGCGCTGCTGCAACTCCGCGATGGCCTTCTCGGGGAGGGCGGGGAAGACGGCGTTGGACTGCACCGGGTAGCGCAGGGAGACGCCGGGGAGATCGGCGATGCCATCGGCCAGGCGGTGGGCCATGGCGTTGGCGTGGGCGGCGTTCCGACGCCAGAGCTCCTCGGTGAGGAGGGCGGTCAGCTGGGCGGAGACGAAGCGCATCTTGGAGGCGAGCTGCATCCCCTGCTTGCGCAGGAACAGCGCCGGGGCGTCCAGCTCCGGGCGGAGAATCACGAGCGCCTCGGCACCCATGGCGCCGTTCTTGGTACCCCCGAAGCTGAGCAGGTCCACGCCCGCGTCCGTGGTGAGGGAGCGGAGCGAGCAGCCGAGCTCGGCCGCCGCGTTGGCCAGCCGGGCGCCGTCCATGTGCAGGAAGAGGTCGTGCGCGTGCGCGAACTCCGCGAGCTCGGCGATCTCGTCGGCGGTGTAGCAGGTGCCGCACTCGGTCACCTGGGAGATGGAGACGACCCTGGGCTGGGAGTGGTGCTCGTCCCCCAGCGTGGACAGCTGGCCGCGGATGTCGTCCACGGAGATCTTGCCGTCCCCGGTGGGAAGGGTGACCAGCTTGGTCCCCAGCACACGTTCGGCGGCACCGCACTCGTTGGTGTTGATGTGGGCGGTGGCCGGGCAGAGCACCGCGTCGTACGCCCGGAGTACGAGCCCGAGGCCCACGACGTTGGCGCCGGTGCCGTTGAACATCGGATAGGTCGTCGCGTGGTCGCCGAACTCGGCGCGGAAGGCGTCCTCCATCGCGGTGGTCCAGGCGTCCCCGCCATAGGCGGGGGCGTCTCCGGTGTTCGCTTCGAGGATGGCGGTGAGAACCGCAGGGTGCACGCCCGCGTGGTTGTCGCTGGCGAAGCTCTTGGGGAATGGGGTGGAGGTCAGCACACGGCCAGCGTAGGGGGAGGCCCGGCCCGCTCGCCGCCCCGGCCCACCCACCCGCCGAATCCGGTCCGGCCCGCCCGCTCATCGAGCCCGGCCCGCCACCCGCTCACCCGCCCGCAGAGTCCGGTCCGGCACCCGCCTCACCGAGCCCGGTCCGCCACCCGCCCGCCGAATCCGGTCCGCTGCCCGCTCATCCGCTCACCGAATCCGCCCCGGCCCGTCCGCCACCGGCCCTCACCCCGCCGGTCCCCCCACCCGCCGTCGGCCCGGCCCACCGGCCCGGTCCGGCGGTTCGGGCCATCGGTTCGGCCCGGCCGCCGGTCCGGTCTCAGGCTCCGCGCTTGGCGGCCTGTTCCAGGAGGACCCGGCAGAGGGTGCCGAGGTCGTCCCCGGCGGCCTCCGCGGCCATGGGGAGGAGGGACGTCTCGGTCATCCCCGGGGCGACGTTCACTTCGAGGAAGTGGGGCAGGCCGTCCGCGTCGACGATCAGGTCGGTACGGGAGACGTCCCTGAGGCCGAGGGCGGTGTGCGCGGTCACCGCCATCTCGGCGCAGGCCGCCGACGCCTTGGGCGAGAGGCGCGCCGGGGCGAAGAACTCGGTGTGCCCGGCGGTGTAGCGGGCCGCGTAGTCGTACACGCCCTCGTTGGCGACGATCTCCACCGGGGGCAGCGCCACGGGCCCGTTCCCGAGGTCCACCACGGAGACGGCGACCTCGACCCCTTCGACGCAGCGCTCGATCAGCGCGGTGTCGCCGTAGGCGAAGCAGCCGACCATGGCGGCGGGGAACTCCTCGGCGCTGCGCACGATCGACGCGCCGAGCGCCGAGCCGCCACGGGACGGCTTGACGAACAGGGGAAGGCCGAGGCGGTCCACGATGCGGGCCAGCACCGCGGAGGCGCCGAGGTCGTGGAAGGTCTCCTTGGGCAGCGTCACCGATTCGGGGGTGCGCAGCCCGACGGAGCGGACGACGGTCTTGGCGGTGGGCTTGTCGTAGGCGACCCGGCAGGCGTCGGGGCCGGCGCCGACGTACGGGACGGAGAGGAGTTCGAGGATCGAGCGGATGGCGCCGTCCTCGCCCGCTCCGCCGTGGAGGGTGACGAAGACCGCGTCCGGCGGGTCCGCGAGCATGGCGGGAACCAGTGACGCGTCGGTGTCGCGGGTCTCCACGGAGATGCCCGCTCCCCGCAGCACCTCGCTCACCCGCCGGCCCGAACGCAGCGAGACCTCCCGCTCGTAGGAGAGCCCGCCCGCCAGGACGAGCACATTGCCCAGGTCACGCATCCGACATACCTCTCGTCAAGGCCCGCTCCGAGCCTGTCCTGTCGCTCTCGTCACGCGCGGCCCGGTTGTCCCGACGGATCGGGATCGATCACCGCGCACCGGCGCAGGAAGTCACCGTACGGCACCCGAGGGGAGGAACTCATGCCGGAGGTGTCCCGTGGCACGGGGCACCTCCGGAGGCCGGGTTACGCGAGGTCGGGGCCCGGGGTGTCGATACCGGCGCGTTCGGCGGGCGAGCCGGTCCCGAAGGTGTCGCGGACGCGCAGCTCCTGCCCGATCACCCCGGCCAGGCGGCGGACGCCCTCGCGGATGCGGTCGGGCTCGGGGTAGCAGTAGGAGAGCCGCATGTGCCGCGCGCCGCCGCCGTCGGCGAAGAAGCCGGTGCCGGGGACGAAGGCCACCCGCTCCGCGACCGCGCGGGGCAGGAGCGCCTTGGAGTCGAGCCCCTCGGGGAGGGTGGCCCAGACGAAGAACCCGCCACCGGGGCGGGTCCAGGTGACGCCGTCGGGCATCAGGGCCTCCAGCGAGGAGAGCATGGTGTCGCGGCGCTCGCGGTAGAGCTCCCTGAACGACTTGATCTGCTCGCGCCAGGGCTGGGTGGCGAGATACTGGCCGACGGCCAGCTGGGTGAACGAGGAGTGCGACAGGACCGCCGACTCCATCGCCAGCACCAGCTTCTCGCGGATGGCGTGCGGGGCGAGGGCCCAGCCGACCCGGAAACCGGGAGCCAGGGTCTTGGAGAACGAGCCGAGATAGACGATGCCGTCGGCGTTGTCGGCGCGCAGCGTCCGCATGGGCTCGCCGTCGAAGCCGAGCATGCCGTACGGGTTGTCCTCGACGATCAGCACGTCGGCCCGCTGGCAGATCTCCAGGACCTGCCGCCTGCGCGCGACGCTGAGCGTCACGCCCGCGGGGTTCTGGAAGGTGGGGATCGTGTAGAGGAACTTGATCCGGTTGCCCGCGCTCTTCAGGGCGTAGATGGTCTGGGCCAGCGACTCGGGGACGATCCCCTCGCTGTCCATCGCGACATGGATGACCCTGGCCTGGTAGGCGGAGAAGGTGCCCAGCGCCCCGACGTAGGAGGGCCCCTCGGCGAGCACGACGTCACCCGGGTCGATGAAGATCCGGGTGATCAGGTCGAGGGCCTGCTGGGAGCCGACGGTCACGACGACGTCGTCCGGGTTGGCCTCGATCCCCTCCATCCGCATGACGTCGCAGATCTGCTCGCGCAGGTGCGGGTCGCCCTGCCCCGAGCCGTACTGGAGCGCGACGGGGCCGCGCTTGGCGATCAGGTCGGCGACCAGCTCCCCCACCACGTCCAGGGGAAGGGCGGTGACGTACGGCATGCCGCCGGCGAGCGAGACCACCTCGGGCCTCGACGCGACGGAGAAGAGAGCTCGCACCTCGGAGGCGACCATCCCGGTTGCCCGTGCCGCGTAACGGTCGACGTAGGCGTCGATGCGCGACCCATGGGACGGGGTGATGGCCTGACCGTGATCGTTGTTCTGGGGCACGGTCCACCTCCTAGATTTTGTGGAGCACAAAGCGCTCATACTAGAGAAACCAGGTTACGGCAGGGGTTGTAGTTCGTCTGCGTGTGGGGACGGGACCTCCTGAAACCAAGACCCGCACTGGGCTACGATGCCAGCTGGAGACGCCGTTTTCGCGCGTTTTTCGCCATGGCTTGCACTCGTCTCGCCAGGATTGGGGCCAACAGGTGTCGCGTCGGCTGGCAAACGTCACCCTCGACAATCTCGACGACCTGCCGCGCCGCTGCCGCCGGTGCGTCTTCTGGGAGCTCGATCCCGTCAACGCGGACCGGGCCGTGAAGGTCGGCGACCCCGGGCTGGAGAAGGAGGCGTGGATCTCCTCCACCCTGCTGGAGTGGGGAAGCTGCGGAAAGATCGTCTATGTGGACGGGGTGGCGGCCGGGTTCGTGCTCTACGCGCCGCCCCACTACGTGCCGCGTTCGGTGGCCTTCCCGACCTCCCCGGTCAGCGCGGACGCGGTGCTGCTGATGACCGCGCACATCATCCCGGAGTTCTCCGGGGGCGGCCTGGGCCGGATGCTGGTCCAGGGCGTGGCCAAGGACCTGACCCGGCGCGGCGTACGGGCGATCGAGGCGTTCGGCGACCTGAAGTGGGAGCAGCCGGGCGCGTGCCTGATGCCCGCCGACTACCTGCTCTCCGTGGGTTTCAAGACGGTCCGCCCGCATCTGCGCTTCCCCCGCCTCCGCCTGGAGCTCAAGAACGCCGTCTCGTGGCGTGAGGACGTCGAGGTGGCACTGGAGAGGCTCCTCGGGTCGATGAGTCCCGAGAGAGCCCTGCGGCCCGTCTGAGACCCCCTGGAGCCCGTACGGCACGCCTCTGAGCCCTTCTAACGCTCTCCGGGATCCGTGAGCCTCTCTCCGGGGACCTCGCGAGCCCGCGTGGTGCGCGTAGGGCCTTTTAGGCCCACGCGGCGTACGGCGGGAGGTCCCGCGCATGTGAAAGCCCCCCGCGGTGAGGCGGGGGGCTTTCAGTGGGTGGGTGTGCCGCTCGGAAGCGGGTGATACGGGCGGACGCCGTGGGGGGCGGCCGGCCGCAGAGGGCCTAGATGATGCCCTCAAGCTCGCGAAGCAGCATGGCCTTCGGCTTGGCGCCGATGATCTGCTTCACAACCTCTCCGTTCTTATAGACGTTCAGGGTGGGAATCTGGAGTACGCCGTAGTTTGTCGCCGTTGCCGGATTATCGTCGACGTTCAGCTTGACGATGGTGAGGTTGTCGGCCTTCTCGCTGGCGATCTCCTCCAGGATGGGCGCGACCTGGCGGCACGGGCCGCACCACTCGGCCCAGAAGTCGACGATCACGGGCTTGTCGCTCTTGAGGACGTCGGCCTCGAAACTGGCGTCGGTCACGTGCTTGATGGTGCCCAAGGTTCCTGCTCTCCCTTTTCCCTGAGGACTTGCCTGAGGACTGTTCCTGCTGACGATGCCGATGACGCCGATGGGGCGGTGACCGGCGCGCACCCGGTGCGCCCGATATGCGCGCCCGGCGCGCTGCTCGACGGCGTGCGACGCGTGTCAGGCGGTGTCCGGCGGCGGGTGGTGCCCGGCACCGCCCGGCACCCGCCCGCCGTCGTCACATCCCGCCGTCACGTGGCGCGGTCGTCACACGCCTTCGTGGTCGGCCAGCCAGCGCTCGGAGTCGAGCGAGGCGGCGGTGCCGGTGCCGGCCGCGGTGATCGCCTGGCGGTACGTGTGGTCGACCACGTCACCCGCGGCGAACACCCCGTCCAGGTTGGTGCGGGTCGAGGGGGAGTCCACCTTGATGTAGCCCTCGTCGTCCAGCTCCACCTGGCCCTTGACCAGCTCGGTGCGCGGATCGTGCCCGATCGCGATGAACAGCCCGGTGGCCGCCAGCACGCTCTCCGCGCCGGTCTTGAGGTCGCGTACCCGCACCCCGCTCACCTTGGAGTCGCCCAGCACCTCGACGACCTCGCTGTCCCAGACGAAACGAATCTTCTCGTTCGCGAACGCCCGGTCCCGCATGATCTTGCTGGCGCGCAGCTCGTCCCGGCGATGCACCACCGTCACCGAGGCCGCGAACCGGGTCAGGAAGATCGCCTCCTCCATCGCGGTGTCCCCCCCGCCGACCACCACGATGTCCTGGCCCCGGAAGAAGAACCCGTCACAGGTCGCGCACCACGACACCCCGTGACCCGACAGCCGCTTCTCGTTCGGCACGCCCAGCTCGCGGTATCCGGACCCCATGGTCAGGATCACCGACTTGGCGTAGAAGGTGTCGGTGGCGGTCTTGACGACCTTGGGGCTGGCGGTCAGATCGACCTCGATCACGTCGTCGGCGACCAGCTCGGCACCGAACCGCTCGGCCTGCTTGCGCATCCCGTCCATCAGGTCCGGCCCCATGATGCCGTCGGGGAAGCCGGGGAAGTTCTCCACCTCGGTGGTGTTCATCAGGGCGCCACCGGCGGTGACCGACCCCTCGAAGACCAGCGGGTTGAGGTCGGCACGCGCGGAGTACACGGCCGATGTGTAACCGGCGGGACCCGATCCGATGATGATCACATTCCGGACGTCCATCTGTGCTCGCGCCTCTCCCTCTGTCGATGCCACCGGCGTCAACAGATCCTAGGCGCCGGTGATTCCCGCCCGGCGCGGTAACGGATCCGCCGGTGGAACGGGAAAGCCCGGCACGGACGAATCCATGCCGGGCACCCACGGAAGGGACGGGTCTTTGGGAAACGGATTACCCATCGCCGATCACCCCGGATGCCTCACTCACCGAGACTCACCGAGGACCGGTCCGCCGACTCCCGAAAGGCGTCCGGCGCCGTACCGGCCGCCCCGGGTGGCCTGTCGCAGGTCACCCGGGGCCACTTCGTACCGGTCACTCCCAGCTTGCGAGACCCGGCTTGCGCACGTTGTCACACTGCGGGCCCACGACGTGGACGCGCACCGTGTTCTTGGCCTGGTTCTGCCAGAAGAGCAGGATGTTGGCCTCCTGCCCGTTGTAGAACCCCTGGTCCACGGCGAAGGGCGACGTGCCGACCTGCGCCGAGACCTGCCGGACACACTGGTCGATCCTGGAGTTGTCGGTCGTTCCGACTATGGTCCCGGGACCGATGTAGTCGAGCAGCGAACCGCGAAGCTCCGCGTCGGTGTAGTTCCAGTTGCTGTCGGTCAGCGTGTACTGGATCGTGTCCGCCGGCGCGGGCTGGGCGATCGAGATCACGGGGTCCGGCCCGGACGCCGACAGCGTCCCGGTCGCCAGCACGGTCGCGCCGATCACCGCCGCCGCCACGCCCGCCGCCGCGGCGGGCATCGCCCACCGGCGCCGCCGGTTCGCGCCGCGGCGCCTGGCCGGGACCACCGGGACCACGGTGCCGTCGTCGCCGACGACCCCCAGCCGCACGGCGGGCTCAAGCTCGGGGAGCGGGTCCCTCTGGGGGGTCGTCTCCCATGGCGCCGGTTCTGCGGGAGAGGACGTCTCCCACGGCGCGTCGCGCATTATGTCGTCCCAGGCCGGTGCTTCCACCAGGCCCACTCCACCTCCACGGAAGCTCTCGGCCTCGACGGCCAGCGCGCGGTCGATCCTCAGCGCGACTCCCATCGGCATCGCCGGTGTGGGGGTCGCCGCCAGAACCTCACGAACCGCCGCGAGGTCGGCGAGGCTCTCGCCACAGGGATCGCAGATCGCGAGATGCTCGCGTACCCGCATGGCCGTGGCGGCGTCGAGGAGCCCCTCGGCCAGTTCGGCCAAGATCTCCAGGTCGTAGTGCGTATCACCCGTCACGAAGTTCTGCTCCCTTCGCGGATGAGACGCGAGACAGGTCTGATCGGTTCCGTAAATGGGAAAGAATCGGGGCGAGTTTCGCCCGTCCGCGCGCGCACCGGCTCTTCACCGTGCCGCTCGGCACCTCCAGCACCTGGGCCGCGTCCTCGACCGAGTAGCCCATCATGTCCACGAGCACCAGCGCGGCGCGCTGGTCGGAGGGCAGCAGCTTCAGGGCCGCGGAGACCTCCATGGACACCTCGCGCTCGGCCGTCTGGTCGAGCACCGGGGTCTCGCGCTCCGCGGCCTCGACGAGCTCGTCGTCGGCCACCGGGCGCACCGATTTCCTGCGCATGCGGTCGAGGCAGGCGTTGACCACGATGCGGTGCAGCCACGTGGTCACGGCCGCCTCGCCGCGAAAACTCCCGGCCTTGCGATAGGCCGAGACGAAGGCGTCCTGAACGGCGTCGGCCGCCTCGTCGGGATCGCCCAGCGTGCGCAGGGCGACCGCCCACATGCGGTCTCGATGTCGCTTGACTATTTCACTGAAGGCGTGCGGATCCCCGGCGATGTGCCGGGTGAGCAGGTCGGCGTCGGACACGGGGGCCTTCGCCGTCTGCTCGTCCGCCGCTGGCGGGGTCTCGGGTGGGAAATTCACAAGGAGAGTCCTGCTATACCGATCCGGGGAGAACACCTCTACGGGATAGATGGTGCCACGGATTCTCTGATGATCTGCAAGAAGCCATGTAAAACAGATCAAATCGCAGTGGTGTCACTTGGTCGCGAGGACCTTCATGTCCAGCACCTGGCCGCGGAACTTCCCCTGGTAGGTGGGCATCTTGGTGAACCAGACGAGCACGTAGCGGCCCTTCTTCGGGGCCTCCGCGGTGAACGTCTTCTTGCCGGAGACTCCGTTGATCTTCTGCAGGACGGACAGGTCGTCGAGCTGCGGGGAGTCGCCGACCCTGAGTTCCACGGTGCCTCCCGAGGTGCCGCCGAACTCGACCGTCACCTGCTTGACCGGGACGCTCTCTCCCATGTCCAGCAGGAGGCCCACCCCCGTCTTGAGCCGCCCGAAGTCGGCGGAGTCGTACGACTCGGAGTGCCAGTCGGTGGACTCCTTGCCGTCCGTCGCGTTGATGGCCAGCTCGCCGCGCTCCTCGTTGTCGCCCAGCGGGTCGAAGCCGGTGACGGAGGAGGGCTTCACCTCACGGGTCCCGGCGGCCACGGTCGGCGTGGGCGTGGTGCTCTCCTCGCCGGGCGTCGGGGTGCCCGCGTTGCCGATGCTGCGGCCGAGGGTCCAGGCGCCCAGGCCGACGGCCACCATCACCAGCAGCACGACGACGGTCATGGCGACCTTGTTGACCATGCCGCCGCCCTGCTGGGGCATCGGGCGGTGCTGGGTCTGATGCTGGGAAGCGGGCGTGTGGCGCTGGGGCGCCATGGTGTCGATGCCCTCGGAACGCGAGGCCGCCACCGGCAGCGCCGTCATGGGCATCGGCGTCGGCATCGGCAGGGGACTGGGCCGCGACACCGAGGCCAGGGCCTCGGCGACCTCGGCGGGCGTGGTCAGCGGGTCGAGCCCACGCCTGGTCTCCGGCAGCATCGCCCGGCAGACGATGGCGTCCAGGTAGCCGGGAACGCCCGCGGTGACCTGGCGCGGCGTGCAGAAGTGCCCGTCGCCCATGGGCGCGACGGGCAGGCCGCCGCTGTCCTGCTCGTCCCCTGGCCAGTGGCCGGTCAGCCCGGCGTACAGCAGGCGGCCGAGGCCCTCGGCGTCCTCGCGGGCGGGGTCGTCGCTCGTCACGTCGCCCAGGACGGCGTCGACCCCCAGGCCGAGCAGCTTGACCGTGCTGCCCGCCGTCCACACCAGGTGCTCGGGGGTGAGGCAGAGGTGGGCGAGGTTCGCCTCGTGCGCGTGGGCCAGCGCCTCGGCCGCCTCGGCGACCATCGCGGCGGCCCGCTCGGGGTCGAGCGGCCCTCCCGCGATCATGTCGCCGAAGGACTCGCCGCTCACCCACTCGCTGACGACGTAGGAGTGACCGTCGTCCTCGGTCGCGTCGAAGACCTGGGTGAGGCGGGGGTCGGTGAGCCGACTGGCCACCCTGGCCGCCGTGACGACCTCGTTCAGGCGGGGGAAGTCGGGGTCGAAGGTGTGGACGGCGACGGGTCTGGCGAGCACCTCGTCGATGGCCTTCCACAGGGTGGCCCCGCCCGACTCGTGGACACGGTCTTCGAGCCGGAAACGCTCGGCCAGCTTGGTGCCGGGCTCGACGGCGGGGGAACTCACGAGGACCCCGTACCTGAGAACACGACAGCACCATGCCCGGTCAGCACATCAAGACACATCACATGATGCTGGGTGGATCCGCCCACGCCCTCCTGCTTCCATTAGCCGCATGTCACCACACGCGTTGCACCATGGTAGTCCCGCGCCGGTTCCGCCCGTGTTCGTCTTGTCAGACGTTTGAGACAAGTCTTTGGGTTACCGGCCTACCCGTCCTGCCACCATTCCAACGATCGAACTCACCTCGGGGATGCGCATCCGGTGGGCGATCGCCAAGTAAAGAACCATACCGAGTCCGCCGCCCGCCGCCAGCATGATGGCGGCGCTCAGCGCGTCCAGCGCCGTGAGCTCCTGGGTGAGCCACAGCACGCCGAGCGCGAGCGCCGCCGCCGGGAGCGCGGCCAGGTACATCCGGGACAGCCCGGCGGCCACCCTGCGCCCCGCCAGGCCCCCCACCCGGCGCGCGGCCAGGATCCAGGCGACCGCCGCGCCGGCCACGTAGGCGACGGTGAACGCGGAGGCCAGGCCCATCACGATGTAGCGGGGGGGCAGGGTGTAGTAGGCCACGAGGCTGAGCGTGACGTTCACCGTCAGGTTGCCGACGGCGAGGAACACCGGGGTGCGCGTGTCGCCGAAGGAGTAGAAGACCCGCAGCAGCAGCTGGAAGATCGAGAACGGGACCAGCGACAGCCCGAAGACCTGCAGCACGTTGCCGATGTAGACCGCGGAGTCGACGGTCATGTTGCCCCACGAGAAGACCAGCACGGTCACCGCGGGGCCCAGCACCATCAGCAGCAGCCCGGCGGGCACCAGCAGCACCGACACCAGCCGCACCCCCGAGGAGAACTCCTCCCTGACCGTGTCGAGCTGCCCGTCGGCCACCCCCCGGCTCATCCTGGGCAGCATCGCGGTGATCA
Organism: Streptosporangium sp. H13245; assembly: GCF_055690525.1. Lineage (NCBI taxonomy): Bacteria > Bacillati > Actinomycetota > Actinomycetes > Streptosporangiales > Streptosporangiaceae > Streptosporangium > Streptosporangium sp. H13245. Next base: position 736,160 of record NZ_JBSZKT010000001.1, read on the forward strand.
CCGAGACCGCGATGATCCCGTACGGGAGCTGGAAGAGCTGGTAGGCGTAGGCGTAGGCGGCGTTGCCGGCGCCGGGCGCCCGCTGGCCCGCGCCGGTCGCGAGCCTGGTGGTGACCAGGAAGGTGATCTGGCCGATCCCGACGTAGGCGAAGGTCCAGATCGCGGTGCGGCCCATCTCGCCGAGCCCGGCGTTGCGCAGGTCGAACCGGGGCCGGAAGCGGAAGCCGACCCGGTGCAGCGAGACGACGAGCACCACGCACTGCGCCACGATGCCCGCGGTGGTGCCGAGCCCGAGCAGGGCCAGGTCGGCGTCGGTGACCGTGTCGACGTCGGTGCCCGCGCCGCCCAGCTTCACGTAGTAGACGGCGGCGACGGCGATCATCACGAGGTTGTTGAGCACGGGCGCCCACATCGGGGCGGCGAACCTGTCGCGGGTGTTGAGGATCGCCCCGGCGATCGCGCCGATCCCGAAGAAGGCGATCATCGGCAGGATGTACTGGGCCAGCCTGACCGCCACCTCGGTCTGCCGGGGACCCCAGTCGGTGCTGTAGAGGCCGATCAGCTGCCTGGCCAGCAGCACCGAGACCACCGCGACCACCGTCAGCCCGAGCACCCCGAGCGTCATCAGCCGCTGCTCGTAGGCGCGGCCTCCGTCGGGGTCGGCCTTCTGCCGCTTGATGATCATCGGCACCACGACGCTGCTCAGGATCCCGCCGAGGAGGGAGTCGAACAGGATGAACGGGATCGTGTAGGCCACGTTGTAGGCGTCGCCCAGCGCGAAGGTCCCGATGGCCGCCGCGAGCACCGCCGTCCGGACGAAGCCGGTGACGCGGGAGACCATCGTCCCCGCCGCCATGATCGCGCTCGCGCGCAGGACCCTGCTCATGCGCTTTCCTTCGCTAGGTGCTGGGAGCGCCAGGCGCTCAGGACTCGGTGCCGGCGGGCTCGCGCTCGCGCTTCGGCGGGGGAGCGGCCGCCGGGCGGCGGCCTCCCCTGCGGCGCAGGACGCGCATGACGACGGCGGCCAGCATCACCACGAGGGCGGCCCCCACGATCACCAGGGCGACCCCGGTGTAGCCGGTGGTGCGCACGGTCAGCTCGACCGGCTTGCCGTACTTGCGGCCGTCGTCGGTGGTGAGCTGGACCGTCACCGTCGTCTGGCCGCTCTCCGTCGAGGTCATCGGGATCCGGATGGTCTGGTTCTGGCCGCCGATGATCTCCAGCTTGTCCTCGTACGGCTCGATCTTGAGCAGGTCGGGCTGGTCGGAGGTCACCTTCAGCCGGACCGCGATCCGGCTGGCCTCGCCGCTCAGCTCGTTGCGCACGCTGATCGGCACGTCGCCGTTGCTGCCCGCCAGGGTGCGCAGCCGCGACTGCTCGCTGCCGGTGATGTTGACCATCGCGATCCGGCCGTCGATCGCCTCGGCGACCTGCTGGACGTACGGCGTGGCGGAGCCGGTCCTGCCCCGCCAGGCCGAGGAGGTCAGGCGCAGCAGGGCCAGGTCGAAGACGTCGAGGTCCTGGGCGGTGGTGATCGCGGCGGTCAGGTCGGCGCGGGCGCCGACCTTCTTGACGCCCGTCAGGTACTGCTTGGAGAGCTCCGGCTTCCGGTTCTGGTCGGTGTAGGTCAGGCCGGCCCTCGGGACCGGGACGCCCTTGCCGCGCTTGATCGCGTCGAGCGTGACGGGAGCCAGCCAGGGCAGGGTGGCGGCCGTCTCGACCAGGTCGGTGACGTACTCGGGATCGGGGTCCCAGCGGCGGTGCGGGACGGCGATCACCGTCCTGGCGGAGGTGGCGGGCTCCGAACTGATCATCGCCGTCTCCGCGATGAACCGCTGGCGGTTGACGAGCGCCGCGCCGGGGGCGGAGGTGTCGGCGCCGACGGTCTCGCTCAGCACGGCGTCGGCGACCAGGGCGGTGAGCGGGCCGTTCACGCTCTCCAGGGTCGCCGAGGCGTCGGGGGTGGCGACCGGGGGCGTCACCGGCGGCAGGTTCAGCACGTTCAGAAGCACGGTGTTGACGCCGCCGGTGGCCAGCAGGTCCAGCCCGTCGTAGTCGATCAGGCCGCCCACCGGCCAGTTGACGTTGGTGATCACGTCGCGGCCGAGGGTCTCCCTGGCGACGATCCCGGCCGCGGCGATCCCGGTCCGGGTGGCGTCGTCGACCCCGTTGTGGGCGAGGGCCGCCACGTCGGGGTCGCCGTACGGGGTGGCCACCACCGGGTGGTCGGCGACGGCCTCGCGGAGGTCGCTCAGCCACCGGGCGGTCTCGGGGGTCGCGGGGCGCTCCTGGGTGCGGTCCTTGGACCTGACCGTGTGCGGCTCGCCCATGGCCCGCGCGTCGTCGAGCAGCGCGGAGTCGACGAGCCAGGTGATGCCCTTGGCGGACGACGTGTCCTGGGCGATCTTGAGCAGGTCGCCCAGGCGCTTGCCGGGGGCCATGACCGCGGGCAGGCCCTCGTCGGCGAAGGTGGAGTCGACGGACCGGCGAGGCTGGTCGACGATGGGCAGCACCATGGCGAGCCGGGTGCGGGCCACCCTGGTCTCCCTGGGCATGTAGGTCAGGAGGGTACGCATGCTGCCGGCCTGCTGCCCGAAGGCGTCGAGCACCTCGACCATGACCGGGTAGACGCCGAAGACGGAGAGCTTCAGCTCCCCCGGCGTGAAGGCGAACTCCCACGGCAGCTTGCCCGAGGGCGCGATCGGCGCCTGGACGAAACTCTCGCAGCACCACGAGTTCGGGAGGGTCTGCCCCGCCAGGTAGGTCTGCATGTCGGTTCGCCTGGCGAACGGCTGCGGCGAGAAGCGCATCCGGATGCGCAGCCCGTTCATGGGCTCGGTGCCCGAGTTGACCAGGGAGCCGGACAGTTTGATCTCGGTGGTCGGGTCACGCGGCGCGTCGGGGCCGATCGCCTCCAGCACGACCTGGAGGCCAGCCCGGTTCACCGAGGCCGAGGCCGTCCGGGCGTCCGCCGTACCCGGAGCGACCACGGCCGCGGGAACGAGCAGCGTGGTGGCGAGCAGGGCGAGGAGCGCGGCTTTGCGGATCACGTGCCGGCCAGGGGTCGAGTACGGCGCACGCCGGTAATGCTATGGCCTAACCGGCGAGGGGAAAGGTCGCCGGTTCGCCGAGGGAGCCCTGCCGGGTCATGTTGACGATCTTTCCTGATACCAGTGTGAGCAGATGGTCGGCACGGATCAGGAGTGCCGTCCGGCGCTCTCCGGTGGGCACGTAAACGGGTGTGGCGGTGCGGGTGAGCCGCTCGTCCACCAGCACGGCGAGCGTGGCGGGCAGCAGCAGCGGGCAGACCAGGCCCGAGGCGTAGTCGGTGGCGGAGTTGACGGTGAAGGCCGAGGCCGCCCTCACCCGCCGGGCCCCCAGAATGCCGCCGATCACCCCCGGGCGGGGCGGGGAACCGACGGAGGCGACGACCGCCACGGGCTCGCGGCCGATTCGCGTCGTGACCTCGAAGACCGTGACCCCCACGCAGATCTCGGGACTCGCCGACAGCACCTCGGGGAGTTCGTCCGAGCATGTCATCGCGCGCGGAAGGCGTACGATCTCATGATGGACCTGGTGTGCGAGGAGCCGGCGGTGGATCGCGAGCGCATCCTTCATGTGTGTGCTCCTTGCCTCGACGCACAGTCCCCGAGGTTCCCTGACCGACCGTAACCTGGTGATCGCTTCAGGTGTATCCCCGCAGGGGAACATGTTCCGTAACCGAAGGACCTACCCGGCTTGTCCCTTTCAAATCTGACCCAGAGCCAGCGCCACGGCATGAGCGAGCTGTTCCGGAAGATCGCACCTGTGGCGGACGAGCTCGGCGAGCTCTTCGCCGCCAGGGGTTACCAGATCGCCCTCGTCGGCGGCTCCGTACGCGACGTCTTCCTGGGCAGGATCGGCAACGATCTCGACCTGACCACGGACGCGAGGCCCGAGACGGTCCTGGAGCTCGTCCGCGACTGGGCCGACTCCATCTGGACGATCGGCATCGACTTCGGCACCGTCGGCGTCCGCAAGGGCGGGTGGCTGCTGGAGATCACCACCTACCGCAGCGAGTCGTACGACCCCAAGTCGCGCAAGCCCGACGTGGCCTACGGCGACACGCTGGAGGGCGACCTGGCCCGGCGCGACTTCGCGGTCAACGCGATGGCGCTGCGGCTGCCGTCCCGCGAGTTCGTCGACCCGCACGGCGGCCTCGACGACCTGCACGCCAGGGTGCTGCGCACCCCGGGGCCCCCCGAGCGCTCCTTCGGCGACGACCCGCTGCGGATGCTCCGCGCCGCCAGGTTCGCCAGCCAGCTCGGCTTCGCCGTCGACCCGGCGGCGCTCGCCGCGATGGGCGCGATGGGCGACAGGATCGACATCGTCTCCGCCGAGCGCATCCGCGACGAGCTGGACAAGCTCGTCGGCGGCGACCACCCCCGCGAGGGCCTGCGGCTCCTCGTCGACTCAGGGCTCGCCGACCACGTGCTGCCCGAGCTGCCCAAGCTCCGCCTGGAGATCGACGAGCACCACCGGCACAAGGACGTCTACGAGCACTCGCTGATCGTGCTGGAGCAGGCGATCGACCTGGAGGAGAACGGCCCCGACCGGATCCTGCGCTGGGCCGCGCTCCTGCACGACGTGGGCAAGCCGAAGACCCGCCGCCACGAGCCCGGCGGCCGGGTCTCCTTCCACCACCACGAGGTGGTCGGGGCCCAGCTCGCGAAGAAGCGCATGGCGGAGCTGAAGTTCCCCAAGGACGTGGTGGCCGACGTCTCCCGCCTGGTGGAGCTGCACCTGCGCTTCCACGGGTACGGCACGGGCGAGTGGACCGACTCGGCCGTACGCCGCTACGTCCGCGACGCCGGGCACCTGCTGGAGCGCCTGCACAGGCTGACCCGCGCCGACTGCACCACCCGCAACCGGCGCAAGGCCCTGGCCCTGTCGCAGACCTACGACCAGCTGGAGGAGCGCATCGCCCGGCTGGCCGAGGAGGAGGAGCTCGGCAAGATCCGCCCCGAGCTCGACGGCAACGAGATCCAGGAGCTCCTCGGCGTCCCGCCGGGTCCCCTCGTGGGCCGCGCCTACAAGTTCCTGCTGGAGATGCGCCTCGACCAGGGTGTCCTCGGCAAGGAGGCCGCCGCGGACGCCCTCCGCGAGTGGGCACGGGCGAACGAGGCGGGCGACGCGAACGAGGTGGACTCTGAACGGCGTCCCTGACCTCGGTGGTCTCGACGACCTTGACGACCTTGACGCCGCCGTTCCCGGTCTCGGAGGTCTCGACGGGGCGGCCGAGATCGCCCTGCTCGACCGTGAGCACGTGTGGCACCCCTACGCGGCCACGCCCCAGCCGGTGACGCCGCACGTGGTCTCCCGCGCGGACGGGGTGCGGCTCACGCTCGCCGACGGGCGCGAGCTGGTCGACGGCATGTCGTCCTGGTGGGCGGCCGTCCACGGCTACAACCACCCCCGGCTCAACCGGGCGCTGAGGGACCAGCTGGAGGACATGGCGCACGTCATGTTCGGCGGGCTCACCCACGAGCCCGCCGTACGGCTGGCCACCACGCTCGCCGCGATGACCGGGCTGCCGAAGGTGTTCCTCGCCGACTCGGGGTCGGTCGCGGTCGAGGTCGCGATCAAGATGGCGTTCCAGTTCACCGGCAAGGGGCGGCTGCTCACGGTCAGGGGCGGCTACCACGGCGACACCTTCGGGGCGATGTCGGTCTGCGACCCGGTCAACGGCATGCACCACCTGTTCTCCGGCGTGCTGCCCGAGCACGTGTTCGCCGACCGGCCGCCGCGCGAGTACGACGAGGGCTACGCGTCCCGGCTGGCGGACCTGGTCGCCCGGCACGCCCACGAGCTGGCCGCGATCATCGTGGAGCCCGTCGTCCAGGGGGCGGGCGGCATGCACTTCTACCACCCGGCCTACCTGCGGCTGCTCCGCGAGCTGGCCGACGAGCACGGCGTCCTGCTGATCGCCGACGAGATCGCCACCGGGTTCGGCAGGACCGGGAGGCTGTTCGGCTGCGACCACGCCGGGATCAGGCCCGACATCATGTGCCTGGGCAAGGCCCTGACCGGCGGCTACCTGTCACTGGCCGCGACGCTGTGCACCGAGCGGGTGGCCGGGGGCGTCGGCGTGCTGGCGCACGGGCCGACCTTCATGGGCAACCCGCTGGCCGCGTCCGTCGCGAACGCCTCCCTGGAGCTCCTGCGGGAGCGTCCGTGGCGCGAGGAGGTCGGCCGGATCGAGGCCGGTCTCCTCGCGGGACTGGCCGGGGCCTCGGGGGCGCCGGGAGTGCGGGACGTGCGGGTCCTCGGCGCGATCGGGGTGATCGAGGCCCGCGAGCCCGTCGACGTCCCCGCCGTCCAGGACCTCGTCATGCGGCACGGCGTCTGGCTCCGCCCGTTCGGACGGCTGATCTACGCGATGCCGCCCTACTCGATCGGCGACGGCGACCTGGAGAGGATCACGACGGCGATGACGGCGGCGGCCCGGTCACTGTGAGCGCCACGACGGCGACGACGCGGTGGCCAGGTCACCGTGAGAGTCACTGTGACGGCGACGACGGCAGTGGCTCGGCCGCCCGGGCCGGTGTGACGGCCCGGTAGATCACCGCGCCCACGACGTATCCGGCGGTGATGACCACCATCACGAGCAGCGACTTGCCGTTCGGCGGGAGCAGCGTCGCCGCCAGGGCCGCGGCCAGCACGTAACTGCCGTTGAAGAGCATGTCGTAGATGGAGAAGGCCCGGCCGAGGTAGGCGTCCTGGAGGTCCCGCTGGACGGCGGTGTCGGCGCAGATCTTGATGCTCTGCCCGGCGATGCCGAGGACGAAGCCCGCGGCCGCGAACCCCCACTGCTGGAACGACGCGCAGAGCGCCAGCGTCAGCACACCGGCGGTGACCAGCATGGCCGGGATCCACCGCTCGATGCCGAAGCGCTCGGTGGCCCACGGCGTGACCAGGATGGCCAGGAAGTAGCCGACCCCCGAGGTGGCGACCACGACGGAGACCGCGGTCAGCGCGTCCTCGGCGTTCTCGGCGAAGTAGTAGCGCGACAGCAGCACGAGCATCGCCGTGCACATGCCGTACATGAACCGGTGGGTGGCCATCGCGCCCATCGCCGCCGCGGCGGACCGGTGCCGGGCGAGGTGCCGCGCGCCGTCGGCCAGGCCGGTCAGCACGTGGCGTACGGCCTCGCGGGCCTGAGGCCGGTCGGGGTCGTGGGCGGGGCCGAGCAGCTGCCTGCCCATGGTCATCGCGATGAGCGCGCTGAACCCGAAGACGAGACCGGAGACGACGAGCAGCACCGCCGTACCCGGGTGGCCGGAACCGAAGATCATCCGAAGCAGGTAGCCGGCGCCGATGCCCACGAAGGTGAGCACGGTGCCGGAGGTCGGGGTGACCGCGTTGGCCACCATCAGCCGGTCGGCTGGTACGACGTGCGGGAGCGAGGCCCCGAGCGCGGCCAGGAAGAACCGGTTCACGCCGAGCACGCCGAGCGCGGCGGCGTAGAAGATCCCGTCGGGGGCGTCCGCGGCGACGAGCGCCGCCGCGGTGAGCAGCAGCGCCCCGCGGACCAGCGGCGCGATCACCAGGATCTGCCGCCGCGACCAGCGGTCGATGAACACCCCGGCGAAGGGACCCAGGATCGAGTACGGCAGCAGCAGCACGGCCAGCCCGGCGGCGATCTCCACCGCGCTCGTGCTCTTCTCCGGGCTGAAGAAGGCGAACCCGGCCACGGCGAACTGGAAGATCCCATCGGAGAACTGCGAGACCAGCCGGGTCGCGTACAGCCTCCGGAAGTCCCGACCCTCCAGGACCACGCGTAGATCGGATGCAAATGACACGCGCTCAGCCTATGTGCGGGCGCCCCGGGCGGGCATCGGGAACATCCCTGATTGTGCTGACCGGCATTTACGACCTTTGCCTACGTATCACGTAGGGGGCGCGGTAAACCGACATGATCACGTACCCTCGGTCGAGTGACACCTGATGAACACGTTGTGCTCGTCGACACCGAGGGAAACGCGATCGGCACGGCGGCCAAGGCCACGGTGCACGGTCTCGACACTCCCCTCCACCTGGCCTTCTCCAGTTACGTGTTCGACGAGCAGGGGCGGGTCCTCCTCTCCCGCCGCGCACTGCACAAGATCACCTGGCCGGGGGTGTGGACCAACAGCTGCTGTGGCCACCCCCTGCCCGGCGAGCCGCTCCCCGGGGCGGTGACCCGCAGGCTCTCCCACGAGCTCGGCCTCGCGGCCGGCCAGGTCGATCTCCTCCTGCCGCGTTTCTCCTACCGCGCGGTCATGGACAACGGCACCGTCGAGCGGGAGCTGTGCCCGGTTTACCGGGTGCTCGTGACCTCGGAGGCCGCGCCCAACCCCGACGAGGTCGACGACGTGCGCTGGATGCCGTGGAAGGAGTTCACCGACGGGGTGCTCGGCGACCGTCTGGCGATCTCCCCGTGGTGCCGCGAGCAGGTCCCCCAGCTGGTCGAGCTCGGCGCCGACCCGCTCGCCTGGCCGGCCGCCGACCCCGCCGGTCTGCCGCCCGCCGCCCGCTGACGGGGTGCCCGTTCGGCGTCAGCCCGTTCGACAGCAGGAGCCCCGGCCCGTGAAGGGCCGTTCAACGGCGAGAGCCCCCGACCCACATGGGTCGGGGGCTCTCGCCGTCTGCCGCTCGGTGCCGGCAGGTCAGCGCTCGACCTCACCGCGGATGAACTTCTCCACGTAGTCGCGCGCCTCGTCGTCGGAGTACTGCTCCGGCGGGGACTTCATGAAGTACGAGGAGGCGGACAGGATCGGCCCGGCGATGCCCCGGTCAAGAGCGATCTTGGCGGCGCGCACCGCGTCGATGATGATGCCGGCGGAGTTGGGGGAGTCCCAGACCTCCAGCTTGTACTCCAGGTTGAGGGGAGTGTCGCCGAAGGACCTGCCCTCCAGGCGCACGTACGCCCACTTGCGGTCGTCGAGCCACGGCACGTGGTCCGACGGGCCGATGTGCACGTCGGCCTTCTGCATCTCGTGCGGGATCTGCGAGGTGACCGACTGGGTCTTGGAGATCTTCTTGGACTGCAGGCGCTTGCGCTCCAGCATGTTCATGAAGTCCATGTTGCCGCCGAAGTTCAGCTGGTAGGTGCGGAGCAGCTCGACCCCGCGGTCCTCGAACAGCTTGGCCATCACGCGGTGCGTGATGGTCGCCCCGACCTGCGACTTGATGTCGTCGCCGACGATCGGGACCCCGGCGTCGACGAACTTCTGGGCCCAGGTGGGGTCGGAGGCGATGAACACCGGCAGCGCGTTGACGAACGCGACCTTCGCGTCGAGGGCGCACTGGGCGTAGAAGCGGTCGGCCTCCTCGGAACCCACCGGCAGGTAGGAGACGAGGACGTCCACCTTGCTGTCCTTGAGGACCTGGACGACGTCGACCGGCGTCTCGTCGGACTCCTCGACCATCTCCCGGTAGTACTCGCCGAGACCGTCGAAGGTGGGGCCACGCTGCACCGTGACGCCGAGCGGCGGCACGTCGCAGATCTTGATCGTGTTGTTCTCCGAGGCCACGATCGCCTCGGACAGGTCACGCCCGACCTTCTTGGCGTCCACGTCGAACGCCGCGACGAACTCCACGTCGCCGACGTGGTAGTCGCCGAACTTGACGTGCATCAGGCCCGGCACCCGGGCACCGGGGTCGGCGTCCCGGTAGTAGTGCACGCCCTGAATGAGCGACGTGGCACAGTTGCCTACACCGACAATGGCTACGCGCACCGAACCCATGGCACTCGCTCCCCTTTGTTCTTTCTCAGTGGTCATTTCTCTTCCGGGGTGGCGTGCCGCCCCGTCGTGCCCGTCCCTGGCGCGGGCGCCCTGGACGTCTCGTCTCGCGCGGGTCGCCGCTCCCCCTCCGGCGGCGATGCTCGCCGTTCGGTGGCGATCAGCTCATTCAACCAGCGCACTTCGCGTTCGACCGACTCCAGGCCGTGACGCTGGAGCTCAAGGGTGTAGCTGTCCAGCCGTTCGCGCGTACGGGCGAGTGCCGTGCGCACGCCGTCCAGACGTTCCTCAAGCCGGCTGCGGCGGCCTTCGAGGATGCGCAGGCGCACCTCGGCCTCGGTGTGCCTGAAGAAGGCGAAGTGCACGCCGAAGCTCTCGTCCTCCCAGGCGGAAGGACCGGCCTGGGTGAGCAGCTCCTGCAGGCGTTCCTTGCCCTCCGCGGTCAGTTTGTAGACGATCTTCGAACGGCGGCCGGGGAGCACGATGGCGCTGTCGGCGGCCGTGTTGGCCGCGGCGGCGTCGCCGTCTTCGACGATCAGCCCGTCGGTGAGCAACTGACGGAGGCAGGGGTAGAGCGAGCCGTAGGAGAACGCCCGGAACATACCGAGCAGGGCGTTGAGCCGTTTGCGCAGCTCATAGCCGTGTAGCGGGGTCTCGTGCAACGACCCGAGCACGGCCAGCTCCAGCACGCCGCCACGTCCTCCGGCCACTGGAAACCACCACCTCTCGTGTCGATGTATCGAACCGATACATCGACAGGATACGTCCATCCAACATAAGGCTGCAATCAGCGACTTTCCCCAGTGGTTGGGAGCAAACGACAAAAAGGCCGTAGTCTGGCGCGTATGTGGTCACAGCAGGCGGTCGTGGGACACGGTCCTCGCGCGGCGTGGACCGCTTTCCAATACCCGGAATCCCGCGTCAACCTGGGAGAGGTCTGCCAAGGTTGTTGCCGGGACCACTCGACGATCTCGTTCGTCACCGGGAATGGAGATCCACCCGAATAGGCCGGCTACCAGTGAGCCAAGGCGGCGAGATCTCTGGTGATCAGGAGGTAGTCTCGCCCGCCTGCACGCCGTCGTAGACCCCGATGACCAAACGAGGACGCGTGAGTTACAGCCACAGCAATGACCCGGAGTCGGACGGGCGCCAGGAGGGCGCCGACGAGTCGGCTCGCCAGGGGCGGCGCCGTCGCTCAAGCCCAGGAGCCGCTCCCCGTGCAGTTCCCCCCTCACAAAACCCCCAAACCAGTGCAGGCTGGGATTCTCCTCGGCAGGCACCGCAGGCCCGGCCATCGCAGGCGGCGGGAGCCGATCCCCGGACCGCGATGATGCCCCAGCCTCAGCACGGCGGGATGCCCTACCCCGGTGGCGCGTCCCAGCAGCCCGGCGGGCCGCCCCGGCGCGACGCGGGCACCCCCGGCGGCGTGCCCCCGCGCGGACCCGGCGCTCCCGGTGGCCCCGGCACCCCCGGCGGTGTGCCCCCGCGCGCCCCCGAGCAGTGGGGTGGCGAGGTGCGCCGTCGCGACACCGACCCGACCGGCCGCCGCGCCGAGGCCGCCTTCGAGGACACCCAGTCGATGCTCGCCGCCCAGGCGGGCGGGCGTTCCGCCGGTTCGCGGGCCGAGGGCGGGCGCAGGCGCCGCGGGCGCGGTGCGGGCGGACCCGCCGCGGGCGGACCCGGAGGCCCGGAGGGGCCCGGAGGGCCCGGGGGCGATGGCCCCGAGGACGACGAGCCCCAGACCAGGAGGTGGACGCGCTTCCTGCCCAACTGGAAGATCCTGATGGCCAGCTTCGTGGTCCTCAGCGCGGGCGTCTTCGGCATGATCGCGGTCGCCTACGCCAACACGCCGGTCCCCACCGCGCAGGCCAGCGTGGACGACCGGGGCAGCGTGATCTACTACGGCGACGGCAAGACCGTGATGGCCCGCTACGGCACCAAGCGGACCCCGGTGAAGCTCAAGCAGATCCCCGTCTACGTCCAGGACGCGGCGATCGCCCTGGAGAACCAGACCTTCCGCACCGACAGCGGCATCGACATCGCGGGCATGGCCCGCTCGCTCTGGAGCACCGTCAGCGGCGCCCAGCTCCAGGGTGCCTCGACCATCACCCAGCAGATGGCGCGCGGCTACTACGACGGTCTCAGCGCGGAGGTCTCGATCCAGCGCAAGATCAAGGAGATCTTCGTCGCCGTCAAGATCAGCAAGACGCTGGAGAAGGAACAGATCCTTGAGGAGTACTTCAACCTCATCTACTTCGGCCGTGGCGCGTACGGCATCCAGGCCGCGGCGAAGGCGTTCTTCGGCAAGAACGTCGGCCAGCTGACCGTGCCGGAGGGCGCCTACCTGGCCGGCCGGATCCAGAACCCGACCACCTTCGACACCCAAGAGGAGAAGAAGAACTACGCCGCGACCAAGGAGCGCTTCCAGGCCGCTCTCAGGAACATGGCGGAGATGAACCCGGGTGAGTACGGCAAGTACGCGAACAGCTCCTTCGACGACCTGAAGTTCGCCGACGTCAAGGTCGCGGAGACCTTCGAGGGGCTCAGGGGCTACATGCTCAACATCGTCTTCCGGGAGCTCAACGGACGGGGCATCAGCCGCAAGGACCTGGAGACCGGGGGCTACAAGGTCTACACCACGTTCGACAAGGACATGATGAAGGCCGCCAGGGACGCGGTGAAGGCCCGGACCGCCGGCCTGGAGCCGACCATCCACGCCAGGGTGGCCTCGGTGAACCCGAAGAACGGCCGGGTGCTCGCCTTCTACAGCGGCGACGACTTCGTCAAGGACTTCAACAACCGCGCGTTCGACACCACCAAGCAGGCGGCGTCGGCGTTCAAGCCCTACGTGCTCGCGGCCTGGCTGGAGAGCGGCAGGTCGCTCGACAGCTACGTCGACGGCATGCGGACGATCAAGATGCCGCATACCACCCCGATCAGCAACTCGGGGAACGCGGCGTTCGGGCCGATCAACATGATCAAGGCCATGGCCAGCTCGGTCAACACCGTCTTCGCACAGATGGGCGAGGCCGTCACGCTCGACGAGGTGGCCAGGATCGCCAGGGAGGCGGGCGTGGGCGAGACGGCCAAGCTGAACCCGGCCTACAAGGACAAGAACGCGGTCGACTGGGCGGTCGAGAACCAGAACTACCTGACCACCATCGGCGTGGCCTCGGTGACCGCGGTCGAGCAGGCCGCCGGTTACTCCATCTTCGCCAACGAGGGCAAGCACGTCGACTGGCACACCGTCGTCAAGGTGATCGAGGTCGACGGCACCGTCGTGCTCAAGGAGCAGGCCGCCGAGAGGCAGGTCATCAGCCCCGAGTCGGCGGCCGACACGACCGTCGCGCTCCAGGCCGTCGTCAAGGGCGGCACCGGTGGCGCCGCGAACATCGGCACCCGGCCGGTGGCCGGCAAGACCGGCACGAACAACGCCTACAAGGACGCCTGGTTCGTCGGCTTCACCCCGCAGATCGTCACCGCGGTCGGCATGTCCAAGGACGTGCCCTACAACAAGGCCGGGACGCGCAAGCTGAAGGTCGACAAGTACGGCCTGCCGAACCGGAAGCTCGACGACTCCAAGATCCTTTGGAAGGAGGAGCCCATGCCCTCCTTCATCGGCGGTGGCGGCACCCCGACCCAGATCTGGCACGACTACATGCAGGCCGTGACCGCCAAGGACGAGGTCCTGCAGTTCCCGCCGAGGGCCAACACCGGGACGCAGAGCAACCTGGCCACCCCCACGCCGACGCCCTCCCCGACGCCGACGATGGAGGAGACCAACCCCTTCCCCGACGAGAACGGCGACGACGGCGGCTGGCCGAACGACAACCCCGACGGTGGCGGGGGAGACCAGCCCGAGGGCCGTGAGTGCCTGCCCTGGGACGGCTCGTGCGACGTCGGCACCGACGGCGGTGACGGCGGCGTCCCGAGTGACGAGCTGCCGAACGGCGAGATCGGGCAGGGCGGCACGCCGGCCTCGGTCGGCGCCCCCGGCACACCGGCGGCGGCCCTCGTGCCGACGCCCTCGGCGAGCGGGCGACGTCCCTGATGAAGAACCTCCTGTCGTCGCGGAGCTCGCTGCCCGAGTTCGGCACCCGGGCCATCCCGTACGTGCCCCTGGCCCTGTTCGCGGGGCTGGGGGCGGTTCTGGCCTGGTTCTGGAAGTGGCCGTGCCGCGTCGGCGGGGCGTGGAACCACGGGACCCTGCAGTTCACGAACTTCTGTTACACCGACATCTATCCCCTGTGGTGGAACGAGAAGCTCAACGAGGGCAAGATCCCCTATTTCGACTATCCGGTCGAGTACCCCGTCGGCATCGGCGGGATCATGGAGTTCTTCCGCCGGATCGTCACCCCCATGAGCGACCAGGGGACGGCGTTCTACGACCTCACCGTCATCCTCATGGCGTTCTGCCTGGTCGTCGGCGTGCTGCTGATGGCCGCGCTGGCCGGTCCCGCCAGGCGCTGGGACGCGCTCTGGTACGCCCTCGCCCCCGCGCTGATCCTCACCGCGTACATCAACTGGGACCTGGCGGCCAACGCCCTCGCGCTGGGCGCGCTGCTGGCCTGGTCGAAGCGGAAGCAGTGGCTCGCGGGCATCCTGCTCGGCCTCGCGATCGCCACCAAGTTCTACCCGCTGATGTTCCTCGGCCCGCTGTTCCTGCTGACGCTGCGCACCGGCAGGTGGGTGCCGTTCCTCAAGACGATCGGCGGCGTCGCGGGCGCCTGGCTCGTCGTCAACGTGCCGATCATGTACTTCGCCTTCGACGGCTGGAAGAGGTTCTACGTCTTCAGCCAGGAGCGGCCGGCCGACTGGGGCTCCATCTGGTACTTCTTCAACCAGAAGCAGTGGCCGATCCTGGGTGACTCCGAGCTCCTCGACAAGCTGGGCGTCGTCTCGCTCGCCGGGTTCTGCCTGGCGATCGCCGTGATCACCCTGACGGCCAAGACCCGTCCACGCCTGATGCAGCTGTGCTTCCTCACCCTGGCGGCGTTCATGCTGACCAACAAGGTGTGGTCGCCGCAGTACGTGCTCTGGTTGATCCCCTTCGCGGCGCTGGCCAGGCCGGGCTGGAAGCCGATCGCGCTCTGGCAGCTCGCCGAGTGCTGGTACTTCTTCGCGATCTGGCTCTATCTCGTCGGCATCCAGCCGGGCAACGAGGCCCTGGGGATCGCGGGCGACACCTACTTCACCGCCGTGTGGGGCCGCGTGATCACCATCCTGATCATGATGGCGTTCGTCGTACGGGACATCTTCGTCCCCGACAAGGACGTGATCCGCCAGGACGGGACCGACGACCAGGCGGGCGGCGTCTTCGACGAGGCCCCCGACCGCTTCCGGCTCGCGCTCTCCTAGCGCGGGGGCGGGGATGGGGCCGTACGGCGAGCGTCCACGTCCGGCGGGTCCGGCGCGTCCGGTGGTCCGCCACGGTGGCAGGTCGTCCGGCGAGCGTCCGCGTTCGGTGCTCCGTCAACGTGACAGGAGGCAGGGTGGGTCTGTTCGGCGAGCGTCCACGTCTGGCGGTCCGCCACGGTGATCCGGGACAATCCGACCTTGTGATCACTCCTCCCGCTCCTCCGCGAGAGACCCCTCCGCGCGACGTCGCGACGGAAGGGCTGCTGCTCTGGCTGGCCTCCCGGCTGGGAGTCGTCGTCCTGGTCGTCGTCGGTGCCCAGGCGCTGATGGAGGGGGACGCCGTACCGAAGCCGTTCCTGGAGCGCTGGCGCAACTGGGACGCGGGCCTTCTCATCACCATCGCCGAGCACGGCTACGGCGGAGCCCCGGGCAGCGAGCCCGACAAGGGGTTGCCCGCCTTCTTCCCCGGAATGCCGCTGATGCTCCGCGCGGTGCATCTCGTGATCGACGACTGGACGCTCGCCGGGCTGCTGATCTCCCTGGTGGCCGGTGCCGTCGCGATGGTGGCGCTCGCCAGGCTGGCCGAGTTCGAGGGTCCTGAGGGGACCGGCCGGCGCGCGGTGCTGGCGCTGCTGCTCTGGCCGATGGCGGTGTTCCTGTTCGCGGGCTACAGCGAGGCGCTCTTCCTGGCGTTCGCCCTCCCGGCCTGGCTCGCGGCGCGGCAGGGCCGCTGGCCGCTCGCCACGGCCCTGGCGGCGGGCGCCTCCTGCGTACGCATCACCGGCCTGTTCCTGGCCGTCGCGCTGATCGTGGAGTTCGTCGCCCGCAGGCAGCCCGTCCGGCGGGCGGGGTGGCTGCTCCTCCCGTTCGTGCCGCTGGCGCTCTACTCCGCCTACCAGTACTCCCGTACGGGTGACTGGCTGGCCTGGAAGACCGCGCAGGAGGCCGGCTGGGGGCGTCACATGGTGTGGCCCTGGGAGTCGCTGACCACGACCTGGAACGCGGCCATGGGAGAGGGGCGGTTCGCCTGGGCGTTCCGGCTGGAGATCGCGGGGGCGATCGTCGGGGTGGTGCTCGTGCTGGTCCTGCTCTACCTGCGGAGGTGGAGCGAGTTCGTCTATGTGGGGCTCCAGGTGGGCGCCCTGTTGTGCTCCGCCTACTATCTGTCGGTCCCGCGCTCGGCGCTGCTGTGGTGGCCGCTCTTCGTCCTGCTCGCCAGGGTGAGCAGCGGACCGGCGCCGTGGCAACGATGGATCATCATCGTCTACGCCCTGGTGGTGGGCCCGCTGATGGCGCTCAACACGTTGATCTTCACCGATGGCGCCTGGGTGGGCTGAGCTGCGGGGACGCCTCCTTACCCACTCTTGGGAAAAAGTAATCCCATGAAGTTATCCACAGGCTGTGGATCAACTCTCGCCCACCGGCGGGGGCGGCTCAGCTCGTAGCCCCTTTCGCCCCTGGAAGTTTTGTCCCTGGAAGCCCGGCCCAGAGCCTCGTCCTTCAGAGCTTCGTCCTGAGGAAGGCGATGTCCTCGGCCTGGCCGTCGAAGGGGGTCTCCACCACGATCGGCGCGTTCGCGCTCCGGCACACGCCCAGGATCAGCTCGGGGTCGATCTGGCCCGCGCCGAGGCTCGCGTGCCGGTCGGCGCCGGAGTCGAAGGCGTCGCGCGAGTCGTTGCAGTGGACCAGGTCGATCCTGCCGGTGATCGCCATGACCCGCTCGACCACGTCCGCCAGGTCCTCGCCGCCCGCGTGGGCGTGGCAGGTGTCGAGGCAGAAGCCCACGTCGAAGCCGTCGAGCGCGTCCCACAGCCGGGCGACGCGCTCAAGCTTGCGCGCCATCGCGTTGTCGCCGCCCGCGGTGTTCTCGATGAGGACGGGAACCTCGTGCTCCTCCAGGCGCTCGAACACCTTGCGCCAGTTGTCGAAGCCCTTCTGCGGGTCGTCTCCGGTGCCGACGTGCCCGCCGTGGACGATCAGCCCCCGGGCGCCCAGCTCGGCCGCCGCGGCGAGGTGCGCGCTCAGCAGCTTGCGGCTGGGGATGCGCACCCGGTTGTTGGCGGTCGCCACGTTGATCACGTAGGGGGCGTGGACGTAGACCTCCACGCCCGAGTCCTTGATCTCCCGGGTCTTCTCGCCGATGACCGGGGCCTTCCACCCCTTCGGGTCACCGAGGAAGAACTGCACGACCTCGGCGTTACGTGCCCTGGCATGTGCCAGCGGGTCGTCCTGGTCGACATGAGCTCCGATAAGCGGCATGTATCCGAGAGTAGCCGTTTCAACGCCGAGGGCATGGGCAGTCGCAGGTCGCGCCCCACCGCCCGCCCCCACGGGCCAAAACCCCCAAGGAGTTCCCAGTGGCTGCTCGCTATCGCAGAGGGATCAGTCTCATCGGTCTCATCTACATCCTGATCGGCATCTACGTCGCCTGGGTGTACGACTACATCACCCCCGCGCTCCTGAAGGACATCGCCGAGGCCCTGCTCGCCGTCTTCCTGTGGTTCCTCATCCTGCTGGGCGTGGACCTGCGCCTGGCCGGTTAGCCGTTCCTCGTTCGACGGACCCTCGCCCGCCCGGCTTTCTGAGCCTTCGAGCCTTTGAGCCTTCGCCGGTGTGGCCTTCGCCAGGTTCGGGACCCTACGGGAGGAAACCCCCGTGGCGGATGCCGAAGGCCACACCGACGAACGAGGCCACGATGCCCACGATGTTCAGCGCGCGCTCCGGCCTCGTCGCGGAGACGTACTGGGAGTAGAGGCCCCCGCAGAACCCCAGCACCCCCAGGAACGACGCGACGGAGTGCGCGGCGGGGACGAACCCTGCCACGAAGGCAACCAGCCCGCAGAGGATCGTGCAGACGCTCAGCACGTTCTCCAGGGGGTGGCGCCGCCCGTCGCTGTTCAGCCTGAACCGGAAACGCCCGCTCTGGCGGTGTCCGGGCACATGAGACATCCTCACCCCCCTTTCCCGTGAAATTCCCCGTGAGGGCGTGCCTTCGTGCGGACTTCTGTGGGGACACGTGCCCGGCGAGGTGACGGCCCAACCCTTGGTGGGCTGGTAGGCTGGCACGGCTACGTCGAATGGGTGTGTTATGGCCCACCCTCCACCCCGAGCGCCGAAATGGGAGTCCGGGGTGCAGTACGTCAGCGTCCTCCTGTCACGGCACGGTGTCGTGACCGCAAGAGTCCAGAGGAGGTTGGAAGTCAGCATGCGCCGTTACGAAGTGATGGTCATTCTTGACCCCTCGCTCGATGAGCGTACGGTCGCCCCTTCCCTCGACCAGTTCCTCACGGTCGTCCGCAACGACGGCGGCACCGTGGAGAAGGTCGACGTGTGGGGTCGCCGCAGGCTGTCCTACGACATCGCGAAGAAGCCCGAGGGCATCTACGCCGTCATCGACCTGAGCGCCGAGCCCGCCACGGTCAAGGAGCTCGACCGGCAGATGAACCTCAACGAGGGAATCCTGCGCACCAAGGTCCTGCGCCCGGACGTGCACTAATCTCCGGCATTTTGTCGGACGGCAGCCGTACTCTGAGCCGATAACCAGCGAAGGCCGCAGGAAGGGCAGCGCTAGCCATGGCAGCAGGCGACACCACGATCACCATCGTCGGCAACCTCGTCGACGATCCGGAGCTGCGCTTCACCCCCACGGGGCAAGCGGTGGCCCGGTTTCGCATCGCGTCCACTCCGAGGTTCCTCGACAAGACGACCAACGAGTGGAAAGACGGCGAAGGCCTCTTCCTGACCTGCAACGTATGGCGGCAGGCGGCGGAGAACGCCGCCGAGAGCCTCCAGCGCGGCATGCGGGTCATCGTTCAGGGGCGGCTCCGCCAGAGGTCCTACGAGACCAAGGAAGGCGAGAAGCGCACCGTCTACGAGGTTGAGGTCGACGAGGTCGGCCCCTCCCTGAGAAACGCGACCGCCAAGGTCAACAAGACCGCCCGTCAGGGCGGTGGCGGCGGTGGTGGCGGCTTCGGCGGCGGCCCCGCCAACGACCCGTGGGCCTCCGCGGCGCCGGCCGCACCGCAAGGTGGCGGTTTCTCCGGCGGCGGCGGCAACAACTACGGGGGCGGCGGCGGTCAGCAGCAGCAGGGTGGCGGCGGCTTCGGCGGCGGCGACTTCAGCGACGAACCGCCTTTCTAGGGACGCTCCTCCGGGACGGACGCGACCGCGTCCGGTATTCCCAGTCCATATCCGCAGCGACCATTCCCGCCTGACGGCGGGGCTCTGAAAGGAGCACCACGATGGCCAAGCCGGCACTGCGCAAGCCTAAGAAGAAGGTTTGCCTATTCTGCCACGACAAGATCTCCTACGTCGACTACAAGGACACGGCGCTGCTTCGGAAGTTCATCTCCGACCGCGGCAAGATCCGTGCTCGCCGGGTGACGGGCAACTGCACCCAGCACCAGCGTGACGTGGCGACCGCTATCAAGAACGCTCGTGAGATGGCGCTCCTGCCGTACATGAGCACCGCGCGCTAAGGAGGTCCGGACAGATGAAGCTCATTCTCACCAGTGAGGTCACCGGCCTCGGCGCCCCCGGCGACATCGTCGAGGTCAAGAGCGGCTACGGCCGCAACTACCTGCTTCCCCGTGGTTTCGCGATCCTGTGGACGCGCGGCGGCGAGAAGCAGATCTCCTCGATCAAGAAGGCCCGCGACGCTCGCGAGATTCGCGACCTTGGCACCGCCAAGGAGGTCGCCGGTCAGCTGCAGGCCCTGAAGGTGGTCCTGAAGACGAAGGCCGGCGAGTCCGGCCGCCTCTTCGGCTCCATCACCACGGGTGACGTCGCCGACGCCGTCAAGGCCGCCGGTGGCCCCCTGCTCGACCGCCGTCGCATCGAGATCGCCTCCGCGATCAAGAGCCTCGGCTCCCACCGGGTCAGCGTCAAGCTGCACCCGGAGGTCTCCGCGTCCCTCGATGTCGAGGTCGTCGCGGCCTGACAGGCCCCGTGAGACAAGGCCCCTTCCCGTTCGCGGGGAGGGGCCTTGTCCTTTCCCCGCCCCGAGGGGCCGGTCCGGTGGCCCGGAAAGGTTCTCGCGGCCAAGGTCCCGTGGCGGGTCGTGGAGGCCGGGGAAAGCCCCTTTCCCGCCGGGAAAAGTTCACATTTTGATACCCCGTTACCCCAGGTCACTGCGAGTACATACAATTCGGGAATCGTTGCTTCGCCCTGGAGGTTTTGTCATGGTTCGTCCCTCGACGCTGTTCGCGCTCGGTGCCCTCGCGGCGACCGCGGTGGCCTGTGCGCCGGCCTCGGAAACGACGACCCAGGCGAGCCCCGCGTCATCGAGCGCCTCCGGCGGCGCCTCCACGGCCCCCAGCGCCTGCGCCAAGGAAAGCCTCGCGCTGAAGACCCCCGGCAAGCTGACCATCGGCACCGACAAGCCCGCCTACGACCCGTGGTTCAGCGACGACGACCCGGCCAACGGCAAGGGCTTCGAGAGCGCGGTCGCCTACGCCGTCGCGAAGCAGCTGGGCTTCGCCCAGGGTGACGTCACCTGGGCGACGGTGAAGTTCGACTCCGCGTTCGCGCCGGGTGCCAAGCAGTTCGACTTCGACGTCAACCAGGTCTCGGTCACCCCCGACCGGGCCAAGGTCGTCGACTTCAGCAAGGGCTACTACACGGTCAAGCAGGCCGTGGTCGCGCTGGACGGCTCCAAGGTCGCCTCCGCCACGGACCTGGCGAGCCTGAAGGACGCCAAGATCGGTGTGCAGGTCGGCACCACCTCGCTGCAGGCGGTCAAGGACGTCATCCAGCCCTCGTCCGAGCTCAACGTCTACAACGAGCAGATCGACGCCGTCAACGCGCTGAAGAACAAGCAGGTCGACGCCGTGGTGGTGGACCTGCCCACCGCCTTCTACGTGACCGCCGCGCAGGTCGAGAACTCCAAGATCGTCGGTCAGTTCGGCACGGCCTCCGGGGAGCCCGAGGTCTTCGGCGCGGTCTTCGAGAAGGGCAGCCCGCTGGTGGGCTGCGTCAACGAGGCCATCGACAAGCTGACCGCCTCCGGTGAGCTGGCGAAGATCGAGACCGAGTGGCTCGGCTCCGCCGCGGGCGCGCCGGAGCTGAAGTGACCCTGGAGTACGCCCCTCCGACGTCGTTCACACCCGGAGCCGGGGTCCCGCCCGCGTACGGTCCGTGCCACGGCGGCGCTCGATGAGGAACGACGAGCGTTTGCAGGTCCCCACCGGCTGGGCGAAGAGCGAGCGGCAGCTGGAGCGGGAGCGGCTCCGCAGGAGGTCGTCGATCCGTTCGGGCTCCGTCGCGACGGTCTCGACGATCCTCGTGATCGTCCTGCTGCTCTGGCTCTTCACGGCCTCTCCCGGCTGGCCCAGGGTGCGGGAGACGTTCTTCGACCTCGACCAGTTCACCGGGGCGCTGCCGGACGTGCTGAGCGGGTTCCTGCTCAACATCAAGATCTTCCTGATCGCCGAGCCGCTGATCCTCGTCGTGGGACTGCTCGTCGCGCTGGCCCGCAACCTCACGGCGCCGGTGTTCTTTCCGCTGCGCGCCCTGGCGGTGATCTACACCGACGTCTTCCGCGGCGTGCCCACGATCCTCGTCATCTATCTCGTCGGCTTCGGCCTGCCCGCGCTCGGCCTGCAGGGGACGCCGACGGACCTCGCGACGCTGGGCATCATCGCGCTCACCCTCTCGTACGGCGCGTACGTGGCGGAGGTCTTCCGGGCGGGCATCGAGTCGGTGCACCCCAGCCAGCGGGCCGCCGCCCGGTCCCTCGGGCTGAGCCACGGCCAGACGATGCGCTACGTGGTGGTGCCGCAGGCCGTGCGCAGGGTGGTGCCGCCGCTGCTCAACGACTTCGTCTCGCTGCAGAAGGACACCGCGCTCGTCGCCACGATCGGCCCCCTGGAGGCGCTGAGGCAGGCGCAGATCCACGTCGCGAGCACTTTCAACTACACCCCCTACCTGGCGGCGGCGCTGCTGTTCATCCTGCTCACCATCCCGATGGCCCGCTTCACCGACTACCTGGCGGCCCGTTCGCAGAGGCGGCGGGGCCAGTGAGCGGGCGGAGCCCGGCGTACGGCGGCGGTGTCGTGCCGCCCGGTGGGACGGCGGCGGTACGGGAGGAGAGGGCATGAGCCTGCTGGCCATCGAGGGCCTGTGGAAGAACTATCGCGGCCACAGCGTGTTGCGCGGGATCGACCTGGAGGTCGAGCCGCACGAGGTGGTCTGCCTGATCGGCGCCTCAGGCTCCGGCAAGTCCACCCTGCTGCGCTGCGTCAACCTGCTGGAGACCGCCGACGACGGCACGATCACCCTGGACGGCGAGGAGATCACCGACGCCGGGGCCGATCCCGACGACGTGCGCAAGCGCATGGGCATCGTGTTCCAGGCGTTCAACCTGTTCCCGCACATGAGCGTGCTGGACAACATCACGCTCGCCCCGCGCAAGGTGCACAAGGTGGGCGGGAGACAGGCTGAGGCGCAGGCCCGCGACCTGCTGGCCAGGTTCGGCCTGGCGGACAAGGCGGACGCCTACCCCGACCAGCTCTCCGGCGGCCAGCAGCAGCGTGCCGCCATCATCAGGGCCCTGGCCACGCAGCCCCGCCTGATGCTGCTGGACGAGGTCACCTCCGCCCTGGACCCGGCGCTGGTCAAGGAGGTGCTCGGGATCATCCGGGAGCTCAAGGAGGGGGGCATGACCATGATCCTGACCACCCACGAGATGGGCTTCTGCCGCGAGATCGCCGACACCGTCTGCTTCCTCGACGGCGGCGTGCTCCTGGAGCGCGGCACCCCCGAGCAGATCTTCACCGATCCCCGCGAGCCCCGCACCAGGGAGTTCGTACAGAGCGTGATCGACGCCCGGCGCCTCTGACCGGCCTCAGCGGCGGTGCCTGCCACGGGGCCCGGCGGCGGGGCCGGGGCCGCCGGGCGGGGCGCCGTAGTACGGTCCCGGGGCGGGAGCGGCGGGCGCCTCGGGGCGGGGCCGCGCCATCGTGGCGAGCACGCTGTTGCGCCTCCCGTACATCAGGTAGACCAGCACGCCGAAGGCCATCCAGATGATGAAGTACAGCCAGGTGATGAGCTGGAGGTTCACCATGAGCCACAGGCAGGCGAGGATCGAGGCGATCGGCACGCCGGGAGAGAACGGGGTGCGGAAACCTCGCGGCAGGTCCGGCATCGTCTGCCGCATCCTGACCACCCCGCCGCCCACGACGATGAACACGAACAGGGCACCGATCACGACCAGCGGTTCGAGCGTCAGCACGTCCACGAACTCGGCCAGCAGGATCGCGAGGAAGCCGATGAGCAGCGTGACCCTCGTCGGACTGTGGTAGCCGCGGTTGACCTTGGCGAGCGAGCGCGGGATCAGCCCGTCGCGCGCCATGGAGAACAGTACGCGCGTCAGGCCGACGAGCAGCACCAGCACGACGGTGGTGAGGCCGAGCACCGCCCCGATGTTGATGACGTGCACCATGAAGCCCTCGCCCGCGTCGCGGAAGGCACTGGCGAGCGGCGCGCTCGCGTCCATCTTGTCGTACGGGGTCATCCCGACCATGACCACCGCGACCGCGATGTAGATGACCGTGGTGAGCATCAGCCCGCGGATGATGCCCTTCGGGATCGACCTCGGCGCGTCCTCCGCCTCCTCCGCGGCGGTGGCCACGACGTCGAAGCCGATGTACGCGAAGGTGATGGCCGCCGAGGCGGCGAAGATGCCGAACCAGCCGAACGCGCCCGTCTGGCCGAAGAGGATGCCGAGCAACGGGGAGTGCAGGGTGTCCTCGGCCTGCCCGGCGGGCGCCGCGGGCACCGGGATGGCCGCGAGGTTGCGCCGGTCGAAGTGGATGGCGCCGACCACGATGACCGCGCCGATGGCGAGCAGCTTGGCGACCACGATGATCCACAGGGTGCGCAGCCCGACGCGGGCGCCCAGGGCCACCACGGCCGTGAGGATCGCCAGGATGAACAACGTGAACAGGTCGAAGCCGGTGCTCTGGCCGATCATGCCCGCGACCGGCCGGGGAAGGTTCACGCCGAGGTCGGTGAGCATCTGGGCGGCGTAGTGCGACCAGGCGCGGGCCACCACCGCCGCGGCCAGGAGGAGTTCCAGGATCAGCGCCCAGCCCACGATCCAGGCCCAGAGCTCGCCGAAGATGACGTAGGCGAAGGTGTAGGCGCTTCCCGAGCTCGGCATGGCGGAGGACAGCTCCGCGATGCAGAAGGCCACGAGCAGGCTGGTGATTCCCGCGATCATGAAGGAGAGGATCACGCCCGGTCCGGCCATGCTCGCCGCCTGGCGTCCGGCGAGGCTGAAGATGCCCGCGCCGATCATGACGCCGACGCCGAGGACGATCAGGTCCGCCCCTCGGTAGGCCGTGGGAAGGCCGTGGCGCGCACCGGTCCACCGTTCGGTGGCATGGCTCGGCGGCATGCGGCGAACGATCGAGGAGGAAGGACCTTCGGGCACGACGCGACCAATCGTGATGGGCTGGTAACCCGGTATTGCGAGACTCGCTTCACAGTGCCGTAGGAGAGTTCCGCAGGACAAGGGCTATCCGATCACGTCGTGGACACCACAGTGTCACGCCCGGATCACCTGTCGGAGACACCCTCCGTCACCGGTGAGAACCGCCCGTCGCCGCGATAGGCGTCCGGCCGCCTCAGCCGCCGACCACCAGCCACGCCGTGCCGTACGCCCGCGTCGACAGGGTGACGAGCCGGGCCGCCATCCACAGCCCGAGCGCCAGCCAGAGCGCGACCAGCCCGCCGTCCCCGAGGTCCACCAGGAACGCGGCGGGCAGGTAGGCGATCGTCGTCCACACCCCCGCCCAGGCGAGGTAGCGCCGGTCCCCGGCGCCGATCAGCACGCCGTCCAGTACGAAGACCACCCCGGCGACGGGCTGCAGGGCGGCCACCACCCAGAGCAGGTCGAGCAACTCCGCGGTGACGACGGGTCCCGCGTCGAACAGCGCGGGCACGAACGGCCTGGCCACCACCACGAGGAGGCCGAGCAGCACGCCCGAGCCGACTCCCCAGATCACCATCCTCCCGGTCGCGCCGCGTGCTCCCGCCACGTCACCGGCGCCCAGCGCGCGGCCGGTGATCGCCTGCCCGGCGATGGCGATCGCGTCCAGGGCGAACGCCAGCAGGGTCCAGATCCTGATGGCGACGGTGTGCGCCTCGATCTGCTGCTCTCCCATACGGGTGGCCGCGGCGGTCGCGACGGCCAGCACCACCTGGAGGCACGCCGTACGGATGATCAGGGCGATCCCCGCCGAACCCGCCGCCCGTACGCCGGTCAGGTCGGGACGGAACGGCGCGCGGTACCGGACGAGGATCAGGAGGAGGTAGACGGCGGCGGCGAGCGACTGGGCCAGCACCGTGCCCCAGGCCGAGCCCGCGATCCCCCAGCCCAGTCCCAGGACGAACACGACGTTGAGCACCGCGTTCAGCGCGAAGGCCCCCACCGACACCAGCAGCGGGGTCGCGGTGTCCTGCATGCCGCGCAGCACGCCGGTGCCCGCGAGCACCAGCAGCATGGCGGGGACGCCGAACAGGCTGATCCGCAGGTAGGTCACCGCCTGCCGGGCGAGCTCGCCCTCCGCGCCGATCAGGTGGACCAGCGAGGGCGCCAGCGGCCAGACGACCACGATGATCGCCACTCCCACCCCGGCGGCCAGCCAGAGACCGTCCACCCCCTGCCGCAGCGCCCGCCCGGTCTCGCCCGCCCCGATCTGCCGGGCCACCGCCGCGGTCGTGCCGTACGCCAGGAAGACGCACAGTCCCACCAGGAAGCTCAGCACCGTGCTCGCCACGCCCAGGGCGCCGAGCGCGGGGGCGGGGAGGCGGCCGACGACGACGCTGTCGGTCAGCAGGAAGAGCGGCTCGGCCACCAGGGCGCCGAACGCGGGCAGTGCCAGCCGCAGGATCTGCCGGTCGTGGTCGCGACCGGACCGGCCGGAGGGGTCGGAGGGGGCGGATCCGCCGGGTCGGCCGGATGCGCTGGATCCGCGGGACCGGTCAGATCGGCCGGGCTGGTCGGATCGGCGGGATCGGCCGGATCCACCGGATCGCGGGGTAAGAGGCACATGTCTATTGTGCCTCTTACCTCCGGGTGGATCTTCGGGGGGATGAACCCGTCAGGCCATGCCATCTGGGGCGACTTTCGGCGTGTCGCCCCAACTTTCTTTTCTCCACAGGCAGTGGATGACATTTCCGCTGGTCAGGGCGTTATCCACAGCTGTGGACAAGAGTTATCCACAGAACTGTCCCCAGGGTGCCCACACCTCTGGGGAAGAAGTGCACAGCTTATCCACACCTCTGTCGACAGGCCGCGTTGCCAGCCGGGCGCGAAGCCGCGAAACTGTCACACCGATCGGCTACAAATAGAGATAACGTAACTGTGTTCGAAAGAGGGGGTGTGTGGTGAGCATCGCGGAGCCGCCGGTCTTCGAGCCGAGATTCGAGCGCACCCCACCGAACAACATCGAGGCCGAGCAGTCGGTCCTGGGCGGCATGCTGCTGTCCAAGGACGCCATCGCCGACGTGGTCGAGATCCTGCGGTCCGACGACTTCTACCGTCCGGCCCACCAGATCATCTACGACATCATCACCGACCTCTACGGCCGGGGCGACCCCGCCGACGCGGTCACCATCCTCGACGAGCTGCAGAAACGGGGTGAGGTCGCCAGGATCGGCGGCGGCGCCTACCTGCACACGCTGACCGCCGTCGTCCCGACCGCGGCCAACGCCGGTTACTACGCGAGGATCGTCCGCGAGCAGGCCATCCTCCGCCGCCTGATCGAGGCCGGCACCCGCATCGTCTCCTACGGCTACGGCGGCCAGGACGAGGAGGTCGACGACCTCGTCGACCGCGCCCAGGCGGAGATCTACAAGGTCACCGAGCGCCGCACCTCCGAGGACTACATCCCCCTGGCCGACATCATGCCGGGCGCCCTCGACGAGCTGGAGGCCATCGGCGGCCGGAGCGGCCAGATGGTCGGGGTCCCCACCGGCTTCCAGGACCTCGACTCCCTCACCAACGGCCTGCACCCCGGCCAGATGATCGTCGTGGCCGCCCGTCCCGCCATCGGCAAGGCGCTCGCCCTCGACACGCCGCTGCCCACTCCAGGCGGCTGGACGACCATGCGTGAGGTCGAGCCGGGTGACCACCTGATCGGTGCGGACGGCAAGCCGACACGGGTGGTCGCGGCGACCGAGGTGATGCACGGACGGCCTTGTTACGAGGTGGAGTTCAGCGACGGCACCGTGATCGTCGCGGACGCTCAGCACCAATGGCGGACGACCACGCGTGCGCGTCGTCGCCAGGACTCGGAGAACAGACGGACCCTTTACTGGCCCGAAGAATCCATAGAGCACGTCAGGGGCGTGTACGAGACGTCGGCGGCGGAGCCGGACCGGCTTGTCACGCACCGGGAAGCCCTGTCGGTTCTAGGAGACGAGTTCCGCAACGTTCTCCACACCGTGCAAAAGGAGATCGGTGTGTCGGGCAAGGTGCCCATGCCCGTCACCGGCCCGGTTCGCCGCTACACGTGGAACGCCCCGGCATACTCGCGCACGGAGCTCTTCGGAGCGCTGTACGCGCGGGTGTCCCAGCCGATGAACGCCTCCATGACCGCTGTCCACGAGGACGTCGTGACAACCGAGGAGATCGCCCGCACATTGCGCTGCGCCTCGGCGGACAGGCGGCCGAACCACGCGGTGGCCGTCGCCGCGGCGTTCGACCTGCCCGAGCGGGATCTGCCGTTGCCCCCCTACGCGCTCGGAGTATGGCTTGGTGACGGTCACACAGACGGTGCCCGGTTCACCACCGTCGACCCAGAGATCGTTCTCAACCTGGAAGCCGAAGGGGTGCGGGTCACCCGTACGAGCTCCGATCTCCTCTACTCGCTTGGTCTGCCGCATCCGCCGCCTGTGGCGGAAAGGCCGTGCACTGTCTGCGGTGCTCTGTTCGTGCCCCAGACATCCCAGGTGCGCACCTGTGGCCGCTCGTGCGGAGGCAGGGCCCGCCTGGTGTCGAGTCCGGTGCCGGCACCTACGTGTCCCGACTGCGGTGGCCCGTCCAGTGGTTTGAGGCAGTGCCAGGCATGCCGAAACCGTCACGGCACGGTGCAGGCCGTCTTGCGCACCCTTGGTGTCCTCGGCGACAAGCACATTCCTCGGATCTACCTGCGAGCCTCCGAGCAGCAGCGGCGCGCCCTGCTCGCCGGTCTTCTCGACACCGATGGATACGTCAGCCGCAACGGTCAGATCCAGTTCGGGGTCACCAACAGGAGACTCGCCGAAGACGCCTACGAACTGGTTCTGAGTCTCGGTTACCGGGCGACGATGAAGACGCGGGCTGTCAAGGGCAGAAGCGTCGCCTCCTCCACCTACTACATGATCAACTTTACGGCGGCGGACAAAGTGTTCCGCCTGTCCCGCAAGGCTGTGCGGCAGGTTACCGTGGCCCATCCGTCGACGCTTGTCCGATACATCGTCGATGTGCGGCCGGTGCCCTCAACGCCGGTGAGATGCGTGGAAGTCGACAATGTCGACCATATGTACCTTGCTGGAAGAACCGGTATTCCAACGCACAACAGCACGCTTGGTCTGGATTTCGCGAGATCCGCCGCCATCAAGCACGGCATGACGACCGTGGTGTTCTCGCTGGAGATGTCGCGCAATGAGATCACGATGCGCCTGCTGTCGGCCGAGGCGCGGGTGGCGCTGCACGCCATGCGGTCGGGCACGATGACCGACGACGACTGGGCCAAGCTGGCCCGGCGGATGGGCGAGGTGGCCGAGGCCCCGCTGTTCATCGACGACTCGCCCAACATGTCGATGATGGAGATCAGGGCCAAGTGCCGCCGCCTCAAGCAGCGCAACGATCTGCGGTTCGTCATCATCGACTACCTGCAGCTGATGTCCTCGCCAAAGAAGACCGAGAGCCGCCAGAACGAGGTCTCCGAGATCTCCCGGGCCATCAAGCTCCTCGCCAAGGAGCTGGAGGTCCCGGTGATCGCGATCTCCCAGCTCAACCGTGGTCCCGAGCAGCGGACCGACAAAAGGCCCATGGTCAGCGACCTTCGCGAATCCGGAAGTATCGAGCAAGATGCCGACATGGTCATCCTGCTCCACCGGGAGGACGCCTACGAGCGCGAGTCGCCCAGGGCGGGCGAGGCCGACCTGATCGTGGCCAAGCACCGTAACGGCCCCACCGCCACGGTCACCGTCGCCTTCCAGGGCCACTACAGCCGTTTCGTCGACATGGCTCCGCACTAGACCCCGTGTGCGGGGTCCGCGTTCGAACCCGCCGAACGGACACCCCCGGTCGCGTCGTCCTCGGTGATGTTGGGCGGCCTGGTGACATACAAGGGGTGTGACTGTGGATGAAGAAGCAGATTTCACGCGCCTGTTCCAGGAGCACTATGAGCCGGTCCTTCGATATGCGTGGCGGCGCGTCGGTCCGGCCGACGCCCCGGACATCGCCAGCGAGACGTTCAGAATCGCGTGGGAGAAGCATCGAGAAATACCGCCCGACCGGCCGCTGCCATGGCTGTATGTCACGGCCCGGAACCTGATCCGGAACCTCGTCAAGAAGGAGAGGAGGCGCGAAGGACTGTTCGCGGTCCACGATGTCGGCGACATCGACGATCACGCCGTTGCGGTTGTCGCGCGACAGGCGGCCCTGACGGCACTGAACAGCCTGAGCGAGAGCGACAGGGAGCTGGTGCTGCTGGTCGCCTGGGAAGGGCTCGACCTCCGCGAAGCGGCCCAGGTCGCGGGCTGTTCCAGAGCGACGGCCGCGATGCGGTTGCACCGCGCCCGCAGACGACTCGAACAGTCCCTCGCCGACCACCCTCAGCGCCAGCCGCGATTCGGGGAGAGTGCCGTATGAACCACGACGTCAAGCAGCTGAGGACCACGCTGCGGGCACACGATCCGGCCTCCGGCGTGCGCGCCGACCCATCGGATCTGGCGGCTCACGCGCGGCACATCATGGCCGCGTCCAGGCCGCGGCCCGTGCCACGCGGGAGGACGTGGAAGCCGGCGATGTTCGCCGTGGCGTCGGGCACCGTCATCGCCGTGGCCGCTCTCGGTGTCGTGGTCTGGCCGCGACCGGCGGAGGCGCTGGACTTCACCAGGTCGGGCAAGGACTACATCGTCACCGTGAAGGACGTGTACGCCGCGCCGGAACAGTACGCCGAGGAGTTCCGGGCGCGTGGACTGCCGGTCACGCTGGAACTGGAGCCGGTGTCGCCGAGCCTGGTGGGCAAGGTGGTCGGTGGTCAGGGCACGTCGACGGAGGAGGAGACTCCGCAGATCGAGCCGATCCCCGACCCGAACTGCCCGGCCTTCGAAGACCCTTGCACGGTGAAGCTCAGGATTCCGGCCGATCTGGCGGGACCCGCCGGTGTGACCCTGGGCAGACCCGCCAGGGAGGGGGAGAACTACACCACCACCGGCGAGATCAGCGCCCCGGGAGAGGTGCTGCACTGCGTGCCCTACATGCGCATGACGGTAGGGAAGCTTCGCGGTGAGCTCGCCAGGCGCGGGATGGGAATCGACTCCTTCCGCGTGGGGCCCAAGAGAGAAGTTCGCCCGAACGTTCCCGACGCGTGGTGGCCATCAGGTGTGGTCCTGTCGGGGCGTACGAAGGTCGTCGTTTATGCCGGCCCCCGACAGGCTGAGGCTTCTCCGTGGTATCGCGACGCCCAAGCCGGGTGCGCCGACGGCGGCTGAGCGCTGTCACGACACCTGAGAGACCATCCCGGCGGCGATGACGCGCGAGCGCGCCGGAGCCGGAGCGCTTCCGGGTCATCGCCGCCGCGGCTTGCCGCGCCAGCTCATCCGGCGACGAAGAGCAAGCGCGGCTGATCGTGAAGGTTGACGACGCTCCGTGATGCCTGGCTTACGAGGGTTCTGTTCGGCGGTCAGGGTGAAGCGGTCCAAGCCGTCAGGCCGCCTCGTCCGTGCGATCGGGGGTGGGAGCCAGTCGTACGCCGCCGGACTCGGGCTTCTCGTCGGGGAAGACCCACTTCCTGAGCGCCCAGAAACGGAAGACCATGGCGATCAGCGTGCCGATGACCTGCGCGCTCACGAAGTCGGCGATCTCCTGGGTCACCAGGCTCACGTCCGGGGTCTCCAGGCGGAACACGTACCGGGAGATCCAGAGCGGTGCGGAGCTGAGTACCAGGCCGACGCCACTGACCAGGAAGAACAGTGCCGCCTCGTGACGGCGCTCGCGGCCGCCCCTGGTCCGGAACGACCATTCGCGGTTCAGCACGTAGGACACGATCGTCGCCACGAGCACCGCGATGATCTTCGCGGTCACCGGCTTTGGTTCCAAAATGGTGAGCTTCAGCCCGTAGAACACCGTGTTGTCCACTATGAACGCTGTTCCGCCCACCACCGCGAACTTCAGCGGTTCACGGTGCTTCAGCGCAAGCGCGTGCAGCGGTCCCGGCAACCTCGCGAGTACTGCGTCTGCTATTCGGAGCACCCCCGATCTTCTCACCAGCCGGGCACCCCGGACACGGCTTGCCATCGTCAACCGGTAAGTCGCACGACCATGACCTGTCACCGGGACGCCGATTTCCACGGACGCACGATCCCGGCTTGACGTGAACCATGGTTGAGGTACGAACCTGTTCACACGGCGCCGTGAAGGCGCGGACAAACCCACTGTGACCAGCGGAGGACCGTCATGCCCGAGGAGCCGATCAGGTTGGCGGTTATCGTGGGAAGTGTCCGGGAAGGCCGGTTCGGCCCGACCATCGCGGAATGGTTCGCGGGCCGGGCCCGCCGACACGAGGGCCTGGAGGTCGACGTCATCGACCTGGCCGAGATTTCCCTGCCGATGGTGATGCCCCGCTTCGGGGCCGCGCCCGGCGCGGAGGCGGCGCGGGCTCTGGGGGCACTGACCCCGAGGCTGGCCAGGGCCGACGCGTTCGCCGTCGTGACGCCCGAGTACAACCACAGTTTCCCCGCCTCGTTGAAGAACGCGATCGACTGGCACGACCGGCAGTGGCACGCCAAGCCAGTCGGGTTCGTCTCCTACGGCGGCGTCTCCGGCGGCCTGCGGGCGATCGAGCAACTCCGCCTGGTCTTCGCCGAGCTGCACGCGGTCACCGTCCGCGACACCGTCAGCTTTCACGGAGCCTGGAGGAACTTCGACGACACGGGGGCGCCGACCGACCCGCGGAGCTGCGACGGCGCGGCCAAGGTACTGCTCGACCAGCTCACCTGGTGGGCGCGGACGCTGCGCGAGGGCAGGAGCGCCCATCCCTACGGCACCTGACCGGGCCGGGCACCTCAGGGAATCAGGACGATCTTCCCGGTGGTACGGCGGGTCGCCAGGAGCTCGTGCGCCTTGACCACCTCGGCCAGCGGCAGCGCCTGGTCCACGTGGACCCTGAGCCGTCCCGACTCCACCAGGGCCGTCAGCCGTGACAGGTCGGCCGCCGAGGGGCGCACGCTCACCACCGCGAGCCGTACGCCCAGCTCGGCCGCGCGTTCCCGCGTGATGCCGAGGTTGTTCCCCACCGCTCCGACGAGCAGCCCGCCCGGCTTGAGCGCGGCGGCGGAACGTTCCCCGTACTCACCGCCCACCAGGTCGAACACCACGTCCACCGGCTCGGTCTCCGCGACGAAGTCGGCGGCGGTGTGGTCGATCAGGGTGTCCGCGCCCAGCTCGCGCAGGAGGTCGTGCTTGGCGGTCCTGGCGGTACCGGTGACGTGCGCCCCGAGAGACGCGGCGACCTGGACGGCGAGGTGGCCGACCCCTCCTCCTGCGGCGTGGACGAGCACCCGCCGCCCCTCGCCGAGGCGGGCGATACCGGCCAGCGCCTGCCAGGCGGTCAGCCCGGCCAGCGGAAGCCCTCCCGCCTGCTCCACGGGCAGGGCGGCGGGCCTGTGGACGATCTCGTTGGGCGAGGCGAGCACGTAGTCGGCGTAGGCGTTGCCGGCACCGGGGAAGGCGAGCAGGCCGAGCACCTCGTCGCCGGGGGCGAACGCGGACACGCCGGGCCCGGTGGACTCGACCGTGCCCGCGACGTCCCAGCCGAGGGTGAACGGCGGCGGGCCGAGCAGCGGGTAGAGACCGGCGCGGACGGCCCCGTCGACCGGGTTGACCCCGGCGGCCCCGACCCTGATCAGGACCTGCCCGTGATCCGGTTCCGGCCGGTCGGTCTCGGTGACGTCGAGTACGGACGGGCCGCCGACGACGGACTGGGTGATGACACGCATCGTGGTCTCCTCTGAAGGGAAGTTCGTCGGGACCAATCGTCGACGAAACCGGTATCCCTTTGTAAGAAGGCACCTTCTGGAGATATAGGTACCTTATGGAAACCATTTCTGGCCTGCGAGAGTACGGCGCGGCCAACGCGTACCTGAGGGAGTGCGGCTCGCGGAGGGTCCTGGAGGCGATCGCCAACAAGTGGACCTGCCTGCTGGTGGACGCCTTGCGGGACGGCCCGGTCCGGTTCGGCGTGCTCCGCCGCAGGCTCGACGGGATCACCCAGAAGAGCCTCACCCAGACGTTGCGGAACATGGAACGCGACGGGATGGTGATCCGCACGATCTACCCGACGATCCCGCCCCGGGTGGAGTACGAGCTCAGCCCGCTGGGACACAGCGTGGTCGCGCTGATGGAGGGCATCAAGAGCTGGTCGGAGAAGCACGTCTCGGAGATCATGGCCGCCCGCGAGCTCTACGACCTCCGCGCGGCCGTGGAACCCGGGCCCGTCCGGACGGACTGAACGGACCCGGTTATACCGGCGGTCACGCGCGACGGCGCCTGTCGCACGGTCCACCCCACCGGCCCGAGGGGGTGGCAGCCGAAGTTACACCGGCGGTCACACGCGACGGCGCCTGTCGCACGGACCCGGTCGTCACGCGTGACGGTGTTCGTTCCACAGAGTCGCGGTCATACCTGGCGGTGCCCGCCACACTGTCCGCCGCACGGAAACCGTCGCACGTGACGGTCGCCCCACGGAGTCGGCCGTCACGCGCGACGGCGCCCGCCGCACGGAGTTGGTCCGTGTGGCGGGCGCCGTCGTCTCCGGGGGCACGGGTGGCTTGTGGCCATCGTGGATCCCCTCCGCGTCCGGACTCGTCGCCGCCGCGTGATCCCCGGACGTCGGGTTACCAGCCGCCGCCGGACCGGTAGAGCTGGCCGCGCACCGCGCCGCCGCCGAACTCGGTGGTGTGCAGGTTGGTGTACCAGTTCTTCGGGTTCTGCTTGATGCCCCGGGCGATGTCGGACTTCACCGACGCGGTACCGGCGATCCCGGTGACCCCCTTGGGCAGGCCGTTCGTGTCGGCGAAGAAGTCGATCACGACATCGCCGTTCTTGCCCTTCTTACCCCGGTGGATGTGCCCGTTGGTGGGGGCGGCGAGCTTCTCCCAGATGGTGGCGTAGTAGACCTTCGAGCCCTTGATGCCGACGAGCCACTCGGCGCGGCCGTTCGGGTCGCCGACCTTCTTGCCGGGGGCCGGGACCTCCTGGCGGCCGTCGGCGTTGGAGTGGTAGATGGGGTGCACGCCGCTGGCCAGCACGTTGGCCAGGTTGGTCGGGCTGATCCGGTGCATCTGGGCGCGCACCGCGCCACCCGGGAACTCGGCGGTGTGCAGGTTGAGGTACCAGTTCTTCGGGTTCCTCTTGATCCCGGACAGCAGGCCGCCGTCGTTGATCCTGACGCTGCCGAGGATGGCCTTGCTGCCGCCGGGCAGGGCCTCCATGAAGAAGCCGACCTTCACGTCGCCGTTCTTACCGGCCTTGCCCTGGTGGATGTGGAACGCGGTGGGGGTGTCCGTCCCCTCCCACCGTACGGCGTAGGAGACCTCGTTGCCTCGGATGCGGACCACGGCGAGGGCCCTGCCGTTCTTGTCGCCGACGGCGGGACCGCCGCTGGTCGGCACCTCGTTCTTCCCGATCAGGGTGCCCGCGAAGTAGGCGTCCGTTGTGCTCGCGGTATCGGAGGGCGTGGCCGCGGCTGTACCGGCCTGCGCGACGGGGGCGAGGGCCGCGGAGAGCATGGCCGCGGCGATGGCCACGCCGGAGACGGTGAGGGTGCGCTTGGACATCGTGAACCTCTCGTAGCTGTAAGGGGCTGCTGCGTTCTTCAGCCGGTTGTACGGCCCCACGGCCAGCAATGGTTCAACGTTCAAATACGTAAAAGTACACATACGGAAACGGCCCGGAAAATGCCCTCCCGTTCCGGGGGAGGGCTAGGATGCCGGGTCAGACCGTGACGGTGAGCAGGGTGTCCCCGCCGGTCGTACGCACCTCGAAGCGGTCTATCCCGGTCGGTCCCCAGGCGACCCCGCCGTGCACGTAGAGCGACTCGGGAGAGCCGGGAACCCCGTAGCCCCGCTCGGGCACCGCCCATCCGGTGACCACGCGCCGCTCGCCGGTCGGGGAGACGGCGACCAGCTCGCACTCCAGCGGCCCCTTGACGCCCCTGAGCTCCAGGACGGCGTGGGTACCCCAGCCCTTCGTCTCCAGCACCAGGCCGCCGGTGACGCCGGAGGCGCCCGTACCCGAGAGCGGCGTACCGGCCCGGTAGGCCTCTTCCGCGGGGCCGTGCGCGGAGTGGCCGACGGGAACGCTCCCGCCGTCGCCGGAGATCGTGGTGCCCACGGCGATCCCACCGGCGACCAGGGTGACGGCCGCGGCGGCGCCGATCACGAACGTGCCCCTGCGGGCACGCCGGTCGGCCGCCTTGCGACGGCGCAGCAGGCTGACCACCTCGGCGGGACCCCTGTCATCGGTGTCGCCGACCCTGCCGCCCTCGTCCCTGAGAGGCCCGATCCCGGCGAGCGCGTCCGCCACCCCGGACAGCTCCCGAAGCTCCGCGGTGCAGGACGGGCACGTGGCCAGGTGGTGCGAGAAGGCCGTCCGGTCGGGCTCCCCGAGGATGCCCAGGGCGTACGCGCCCACGTCGGTGTGCTCCACCTGCGAGGTCATGCCGTCACCCCTCTCTCCTCAAGGGCGACGCGCAGCGCGCGGAGGGCGTAGTACGCCCTCGACTTCACCGTGCCGACGGGGATGCCGAGCGCCTCGGCGGCGTCGTTCACCGATCGGTCGCGCAGGACCGTCTCGTTGAGGATCTCGCGGTGGGCGGGGGACAGCGAGTTGAGCGCGTCCGACACGACGACCTGTCGCAGAAGATCTTCCATCTGATCGGGCATGGGCACACTCTCCAGTGGTCCCTCACCCGCCTCGTGGGGACGCGCGTCCTTACGGCGTTGGTCGTCAATCACGATATGTCTGGCGACCGTCGCAAGCCAAGGCATCAGGGACGACGCGTCGGCGTCGAACCGGTCCGCGCTGCGCCACGCGCGCACCATGGTCTCCTGCACCACGTCCTCGGCCCACTGCAGGTCGCCACGGGTGAGCCGTACGACGAAGGAGAGCAACGGCCGGTGGTACGCCCGATACAGCTCCGCGACGATCAGCTCGTCGTCGGGAGGCTCGACCGGCCGCAGACGGTGGCGGGACCGGCTTCGCCGGTCACCGGACCAGGAAGAGGCTTTCACGTTGAGGTTCTCTCCGGGGGAATCGACCGGCGGGGATTGGCAGGCGCCCTGCCGCGTCATCACGTGTGCCCCGCGGTTCGCGTCGGGCGGTCGTGATCGGTGCGCGGGGGTGGCATCGCCCGCCTTTTCGTGGTCGCGAACGCCGGGAGGCGGTTCCGCGATCACGGCGGTGCCCGCTGGAGCGGGTCGCCGCGGGGCGTCCACGATCACGCTGTGCCCTCCCGGGTTCGGCCGCCGGACGATTTTCCGGTGTCGGCTGGCAGTACGGCGCCGGGTCCCCGAGGGTTCAACAGATCGTGTTGTTTTCCGATTATCAGTCGAACTAGCTTCGCATAAGGGTGCAACAACGCTAATTTCGGGCGCGGAACACCCGGCCGGAAACGGGGACGCGGACCGGCCTCCCGAGGCGGGGCGTACGGATCGGTGCGTCGGCCGTGACGGATATATCCGGCTATGCGGACGGGCCGGTCTCCCGAGGCGTCGCGGACACCGGGAGGCCGGGTCTCGCTCAGGCCGCGGCACGCCGTGGGGCGGGCCGCGGCGATGTCGGCGATGTCACAGGACCGGGCGGACGTGGGTGATGAGACGGCCGCCGTCGAAGACGTGCATGGCGATCTGCGGCGGCAGGTCGTAGTCGACGGGGACCGGGACGTCGAGCTCCTGGGTGAGCCGCAGCGTGGATACGACCCCCGGGGCGACCGACAGCGGCAGGCCCGCGAAGGTGGTGCTCGCCGCGGTGTGGGCGTGACCGGTGACGACGGCCACCACCTGCGGGTGCCGCCGCACGACCGCCTCCAGCCGCTCCGGGTTCCGCAGCCGGATCGCGTCCACGTACGGGATGCCCAGCGACACCGGCGGGTGGTGCATGCCGACGATGGCCGGGGTGTCGGGGGTCTCGGCGAGCACGCCGTTCAACCAGGTGACCGTCTCGTCCTCCAGGAAGCCCTCCGGCCGCCCGGGGACGCTGGAGTCGCACAGCGCGACGGTGAGCCCGTCGAGCCTGAGGACCTGGTTGACCGGCCCGTCGCCGTCCTCGTCGAGGTCGAGCAGGGCCTTGCGGAACGCCGGACGGACGTCGTGGTTACCGGGGCAGATGATCGTCGGATAGCGCGTGGTCAGCAGCTCACGCGCGATCTCGTACTCCTCGATCAGGCCGTTGTCGGCGATGTCGCCGGTCACCACGACCGCGTCCAGGGGACCGGGCAGGTTCTCCAGGTGCCGCATGACGGATCGGGTCCTGTCGATGCTGCGGGGGGAACCGTCGATGTGGACGTCACTTACGTGCGCCAGGATCAGCATCAATCAAGAGTGACATATCCGGCTTCCCATCGCCGGACATCCGATACGGAGGGGAAGAACGCACCGGATGTCGAAAACCGGTGTGATCGGGAGCACCGTGTCGTGGCATGAAGCGGGAGAACTGTGTGGAGGAGGCCGCACGGGAACGGGACGGGGGAGCCGGGCGAAGACGCGCGGCGTCCGGTCAGGCGGTGGATCCGGGAGAACCACGTGGAACGGGATGGGAGAGCCGGGCGAGGGCGGAACGGGGGAACTGGGCGGAGGCACGCGGTGCTGGATCAGGTGGTGGACCCGGGAGAGCCGCGCGGAGGCGCGGTGTCCGGCCAGGTGGTGTATCCGGGCGCGGAGGCTCGCGGTTCCGGTCAGGCGGTGAACCAGGGAGAACCGCGTGGGCGGGGGACGCCGCCGGGTCAGGCGGTGGAGCCGCCGTCCACCACGATGTCGGCGCCGACCACGAAGGCCGCGTCCTCCGAGGCCAGCCACAGGACGGTGCCGGTGAGCTCGTCGAGCGAGCCGACCCTGCCGATCGGGAGCTGCCGGCTGATCCGCTCGGCCCGGTCGGCCTCCGTCTCACCCGGTCGCATGGACATCGAGGTGTCGTGCGGGCCGGGGCTGAGCGCGTTGATCCTGACACCCCGGCCGATGTACTCCAGGGCGGCGGTACGGGTCAGCGCCGTCACCCCGGCCTTGGAGGCGGCGTAGGCGCCGAGGCCCGGGATGCGCTTGTGCGTCCCCACCTGGGAGGTGACGTTGACGATGACCCCGCCACCTCCGGCCAGCATCGCCGGGATCTCGTGCTTCATCGCGAGGAAGGTGCCGGTCAGGTTGACGCCGACGACCCGGGTGAAATCCTCCTCCGGCAGGTCGGCGACCTCGCCCATGGCGAACACCCCGGCGTTGTTGATCGCGACGTCCAGCCCGCCGTGCCGCTCCACGATCCGCTCGACCAGCCCGGCGACCGAGGCGGAGTCGGAGACGTCCGCGACGAGGGCGGACGCCCGGCCGCCGTCCGACTCGATCAGCTTCACGGTCTGCTCCAGCGCCTCCGGGCCCCGGGCGGCCACCACGACGCGGGCGCCCTCGCGGGCGAACCCGCGTGCCACCGCCCTGCCGATGCCCGTCCCGCCCCCGGTCACCAGAACCACCTTGTCCTGAAATTTCATGATGACTCCATAGTGGATTGATCAGTCCAGAATAGTGAGTGCCTGGGCGGCGGCGACGCGCAGCCGTACCGGATCCGACGTCCCCTTGGCCGTCAGCCGCAACCCCTGGAGGAAGACCAGCAGGAAGCCCGCCAGCGCCCGCGGGTCGCGCTCCGCGGGCAGCTCCCCCTGTGCCCGCGCCCGGGTGAGCGCCGACATCAGCGCGGTCTCCAGCGCGGTCCAGTCGCCGTCCACGCACCGGGCCACCTGCTCGTCGCCGGGGAGCATCTCCGCCGCCGCGTTCCCGATCATGCAGCCCCGCCGCCCCGCCTCCCCCGCGGAGTCGCGGACGTAGCCCTCCACCAGCTCCCGTACGGCGGGAAGCGCGGGTCCCGGACGCGAGAGCGTCTCCATGTACAGCGGGCGGCGGATCTCCCGGTAGCGCCGCAGCGCCCGGAGGTAGAGCTCGTGCTTGCCGCCGAACGTGGCGTACAGGCTGGCCCGGCCGATCCCCAGGCGGTCCACCAGGTCGCTCACCGACGTCGCCTCGTAGCCGCGCTCCCAGAACAGGTCGAGCGCCGCCTGGAGGGCGGCGTCCGGGTCGAACTCCTTTGCCCTCGCCATGGG
This sequence comes from Streptosporangium sp. H13245, assembly GCF_055690525.1. Classification (NCBI taxonomy): domain Bacteria; kingdom Bacillati; phylum Actinomycetota; class Actinomycetes; order Streptosporangiales; family Streptosporangiaceae; genus Streptosporangium; species Streptosporangium sp. H13245. Next base: position 775,860 of record NZ_JBSZKT010000001.1, read on the forward strand.
AGAAACGTAGAACAATCTAGAACGAACAGTCAAATAAGCCGGGGTCCGTCCCTGCCCCTCGTAAAGGACGGACCCCGGCGGCCCCGCCGCCCCCCCCGGCGGCCGTCACTCCCAGCGGAAGAACCGTGCGGCCAGCCCGCCCATGACCAGTACGGTCACCGTCATCACCACCAGGTGCAGCGTCTGCGGCGCCTGCCCGGCCCACGTGTCGCGGAGCGCGTCGGCGAACGGCGCCATCGGCAGGAAGTCCCCGATCCGCCGCACCACGTCGGGCATCAGGTCCCGGGGGATCCACATCCCCGCCATGAACATCAGCGGGAACATCAGCAGCGAGCCGATGCCCGGCGCCACCTTCGCGTTGGGCGCCACCGCGGCGATCAGCAGCCCCAGGCTCAGCATCGAGGCCGTGCCGAGCACGAACACCCCGGTGAAGGCCAGCGGGCTCCTGGGCGGGACCGAGCCGAGGACGAGATAGCCCAGACCGATCAGGAGGGCGGTGGCGACGATCGCCACCACGAGGTTGTTGGCGACCTGGGCGACCAGCAGCCGGATCGGGTTGACCGGGGTGGTGGACATCCGGCGCAGCACGCCGCTCTCCCGGTAGGTCACCAGCGTCGCGGGCAGGACGGTCAGCGCCATCGTCACCACCGCCAGGATCACCATCATGACGGGCAGCTGGGTGTCGATGACCCGCTCCCCGCCCAGCTCGGGAACCGCCTCCTGGTAGCCGGGGATCTGCCCCAGCGCGAGCAGGAGGACGAGGGGCAGCATCACCGCGAAGATCGGACCGGCCGGGTCCCGCAGGAAGAGCTTGGCCTCGGTCAGGAGCATCTTGTTCATGAGGAGATCTTCTTTCCGGTGAGGCTGAGGAAGGCGTCGTCGAGGGTGGCCTGCTCCACGCGCAGGTCGGTGGGTACGACACCCGCGGCGGACAGGACGGTCGTGACCGCGAGGAGCAGGTTGCCGGTGCCGGTGACCGCGACCTGCCCGCCGCTGCGGCTCACCCCGGTGACCTCGGGCAGGGCTTCGAGCCGGGAGTCGTCGAGCGGCCCGGACGGCCGGAACCTGACGGTCTGGCGCCCGCCGACCCTGGCGATCAGGCCCGACGGGCTGTCCATCGCGACCACCCGGCCGGAGTCGATCAGCGCGAGCCGGTCGCAGAGCCGCTCGGCCTCCTCCATGAAGTGGGTGACGAGCAGGATCGTCACACCGTCCTCGCGGATCCGCTCGATGAGCTCCCAGGTGTCCCTGCGCGCCTGGGGGTCGAGGCCGGTGGTCAGCTCGTCCAGGATCGCCACGCGGGGGTTGCCGACCAGGGCCAGCGCGATCGAGAGCCGCTGCTGCTGGCCGCCGGAGAGCTTGCCGTAGGGGGTGTCGCGCTTGTCGGCGAGCCCGACGCGCTCGATCAGCGCTCTCCAGTCCGCCGGGGTCCGGTAGAAGGACGCGTACAGGTCGAGCGCCTCCCAGACCTTGAGCTTCTCCGGCAGCGTGGAGCTCTGCAGCTGGACTCCCAGCCGTTCCTTCAGCTCGCCGCGGTGCAGACCTCCGAGCACGCTGACGGTGCCGGAGTCGGGGACGCGCAGGCCGGCGACGCACTCCACGGTGGTCGTCTTGCCGGCGCCGTTGGGGCCGAGAACGCCGAAGATCTCGCCCTCTTCCACGGTGAACGAGACGTCGTCCACCGCCAGCTTGTCGCGGTACCGCTTGCGGAGGTTGCTGACCTCGATGACCTTCATGCCCAACGACGCTACGAGCCGCGCCGCTCGCGGAGAATCCGTCTACGTCCCCGGCGGGAGCGGGCCAGGCACCCGCCGGGGGTGTGGCTACCTCCACCCCTCCGCGGCGTCCGCCACCACTGGGCACGCCCGGCCGGATCACCGACACTTGGAGCCATGAGGACATACGCGGTGGCGGTGGGAAAGGCGCTCGCCCTGGGGGCGGCGGCGCTGGTGGACGTCGTCCTGGTGGCGCTGACCCTGGTCGGGTTCGTGCTGGCGTTCGGCCTGGGGATGGTCTTCATGTTTCCCCCCACGGCCCACCTGGTCCGGCACCGCACCGCGCTCGCCAGAAGGCTGAACGGCACGTGGTTCGGGATCGCCGTGCCGGTGCCCTACCTGCCCCCGCCGCTGCCGGCCCGGCCCCAGCCCGACGGCTGGTACCGCCACGAGCGCCAGCTCTACAAGACGCCGAAGTGGCCAGACTGGAACAACCGCTGGAAGTGGATCATCGGTGACCCGGCCACCTGGCGGGACGGGCTCTGGCTCTTCCTCAACCCGCTGGCCGTCTACGCCGTCCCGCTGCTGCCCCTCACCCTGGCCGGATGCGCCGTCCTGGCGTGGTGGGCCGCGGCCCCGGTGGCGCTGCCCCTCGCCCTGGGATGCGCCTCGGCCGCCGCGCTGGCCGCGACCCCGCGACTGCTGCGGGCGTACGCGCGATGGAACCACCTGCTGCTGTCCCCCACGGCCAGGTCCGTGCTCGCGGCGCGGGTGCAGCGGCTCGACCAGGCGCGCCTGGCGACGGTCGACTCCCAGGCCTCCGAGCTGCGGCGGATCGAGCGCGACCTGCACGACGGGGCGCAGGCGAGGCTCGTCGCGATGGGCATGACGCTCGGCGCGGTCGAGGAGCTGATGGACAAGGACCCGGCGGCGGCCAAGGCCCTGCTCGGCAAGGTCAGGGAGGCCTCCTCCACGGCACTCGTCGAGCTGCGCGACCTCGTCAAGGGCATCCACCCGCCGGTCCTGGCCGAACGCGGCCTCGGCGACGCCGTGCGCGCCCTGGCGCTGGACAGCCCGCTGAAGGTCACGGTCACCGTGGACCTGGACACCCGCCCCGACTCGCCCGTGGAGTCGGCCGCCTACTTCTCGATCAGCGAGCTCCTCACCAACGCGGCCCGGCACGGCGGCGCCGAGCGGGTATGGATCGACATCAGCACCAACGACCACGCGCTGCGCGTGGTGGTCACCGACGACGGCTCAGGGGGCGCCGACCCGGCCCAGGGCAGCGGCCTGCGCGGCATCGAGCGCAGGCTGGCGGCCTTCGACGGGGTGCTCGCGGTCAGCAGCCCGCGGGGCGGCCCGACCACCGCCACGTTCGACCTGCCCAACGCCCTGAGGGAGAAGAGCCCGGACTGCAAGCCGTCCCTGCCCCGGGGCAAGGCCGTCATCGTCGGGATCTGCTGGGGGATCGGCTGGCTCCCGCTCTTCCCGCAGGGACTGGTGACGATGATCATGAAGCTCTTCGGCGCCGAGCACCGCAGCTGGTTCCTCGCCCTCTACCTGCCCGAGCTGCTGCAGTGGCCGCTGATCGTCTTCAACATCCTCCTGGGCCTGTCCATGTACGCCGCGGGCATGCTCATCCCCGTCATGCACGCCCGCCAGCAGCGGCTGGCGGAGGTCCTGCCGACCCGCCTATGGTTGGGCCGGTGAGCCTGAGAGTCGTCATCGCCGAAGACCTGTATCTCCTGCGCGACGGCCTGGTCCACCTCCTCCAGGCACACGACTTCGAGGTGGTGGCCGCCGTGGAGTCGGGGCCCGAGCTGCTGGGGGCGCTGACCGGTCTGCGGCCCGACGTGGCGGTGGTCGACGTACGCCTCCCGCCCACGTTCACCGACGAGGGGCTCCAGGCCGCGCTGGCGGCCCGCCGGGCCGTCCCCGGCCTGCCGGTGCTCGTGCTGTCCCAGCACGTCGAGCAGCTGTACGCGCGAGAGCTGCTGGCCGACGGCTCGGGGGCGATCGGCTATCTCCTCAAGGACCGGGTCTTCAACGCCGAGCAGTTCGTCGACGCGGTCCGCCGGGTCGCCGCGGGGGGCACCGCGATGGACCCCGAGGTGATCGCCAAACTGCTGGCCAGCACCGCCAGGCACCAGCCGCTCGGCGCGCTGACCCCGCGCGAGCGCGAGGTGCTGGAGCTGATGGCCGAGGGCCGCTCCAACGCGGCCATCTCCCAGCGGCTGTTCCTCAGCGAGAGCGCGGTCGGCAAGCACACGGCCAGCATCTTCGCCAAGCTCGACCTCGCCCCCTCCGACGACGACAACCGCCGCGTGCTCGCCGTCCTGACCTACCTCAACGCCGCCCGGGGCTGACCTCCCCCTCCCCTTTTTTCCCCGGCCGCGTAACGGTTCTGTCGGTCTCAGCGGATAACGTGCTGTTGAAGTACGGCTTCCGCGCCCGGTGTGCCGTTCGGGACGAAGGGATGATCAGGTGAAGTTCCAGGTTAACCGTGATGTCCTGGCCGACGCCGTGGCCTGGGTGGCCCGGGTGCTGCCGAACCGACCGGCCATTCCCGTGCTCTCCGGCCTGCTCCTGGAGGCCGACGACGGCGACCTCGTGCTGTCGGCGTTCGACTACGACGTCTCCGCCCGCGTCTCGGTCGAGGCGGTCGTGGCGGAGCCCGGCCGGGTGCTGATCCCGGGCCGGATCCTCGCGGAGATCACCCGCAGCCTGCCCGGCGACGTGGTGGAGGTCCTCACCAGCGGCTCCGAAGCGGTGCTGACCTGCGGCAGCGCGGAGTTCGGCCTGCTGACCATGCCGGTCGAGGACTTCCCCTCCCTCCCCGAGATGCCGCCGAAGATCGGCGCGGTCGGCGGCGTGGCCTTCGCGAGCGCGGTCGGCCAGGTGGCCCCGGCGGCCAGCCGCGACGAGAGCCTCCCCATGCTGACCGGCATCCGGGTCGACATCTCCGGCGACGACGTGACCATGGCCGCCACCGACCGCTACCGCATCGCGGCCAGGGAGTTCGGCTGGCGCCCCGAGACGGCCGGCACCACGGCCGCCGCGATGGTGCCAGCGCGAGTGCTCGTCGACGTGGCCAAGTCGCTGCGCGGCGGCGAGGTGTCGGTGGCGCTGGGCGACGGCGTGGCCGGTTTCGAGAGCGTCGGCCGGGCCACCACGGTCCGCCTGCTCGACGAGCAGTTCATCGACTACCGCTCGCGGCTGACCGACGACTGGTCGATCCGGGCCGACCTGCCGGTGGCGCCGTTCATCGACGCGATCAAGCGGGTCGCGCTGGTCGCCGAGCGCAACACCGCGGTCCGCCTCTCCTTCGCCCAGGGGCAGGTCCTCATCCAGGCGGGCGGCGGCGACATCGGCCGGGGCACCGAGGTCGTCGACGCCGAGCTGTCCGGCGGCGACATCCAGATCGCCTTCCAGTCCCAGTTCCTGCTCGACGGCCTGAGCGGGGTCGAGACTGAGTTCGTCCGGCTCAACATGGAGTCGCCGAGCCGCCCGGCCCTCGTCACGGAGGTTCCCGGCGACGCCGCCCCCTCGTTCCGCTACCTCGTGATGTCCCTGCGCCTGACCTGATCGCCTCATGCCGAGGGCCCCTCACCGTCTGAACGGTGAGGGGCCCTCGGCATGAGAAAACGAGGATCAGAGAGAGAGTTCCTGCTCCTCCGTCAGGGCGATCAGGATGTGCTCCATGCACGCGTGGCCCGCGCGCTCGGCGGCGGCGGCGTCACCGACGGCGATGGCACGGGCGATCGCTTCGTGCGGGATGTACGTGCTGTTCAGGGTGCTGTTCAGCGAGGTGCCCGCGGCGGTGATGCTGGCGCGCAGCGCCGCCGAGAAGTCCTCGTAGAGATCGATCAGCACGAGGTTGTGGGTGGCGCGGACGACCGCCATGTGGAAGGCGAGGTCGGCCTCGACGAACGCGTCGGGCTCTCCCAGCTCCCAGGCCCGCTCCCGCTCGGCCAGTGCCGCCTCGATCCCGGCGATGTCGGCTTCGGTGCGCCTGGTGGCGGCCAGTCTGGCGGCCTCCACCTCCAGCGCGCGCCGCACCTCCAGGATTTCGAGCTGCTCGGCGGTGCGCAGCCGCCGCAGCATGGCCCCGGAGAGCTCGCTCGTGGCCCGGACGTACGTCCCGTCGCCCTGGCGGCACTCCAGCAGACCGGCGTGTGTGAGGGCACGCACCGCCTCGCGCACGGTGTTACGCCCGACCCCCAGCTGTTCGGCGAGCACGGTCTCGGTAGGAATCTTCGCGTGCATCTGCCAGGAGTTAGAAGTGATCTGCTCCTTGAGTTGATCGATCACTTGGTCGACGAGGGATGCTCGCTGCGCCGTACGCAGACTCACCGTCCGCCTCCTCCGGAGAAACCAATCATCCTACGAATCAATGACTGGTAGACCCTAGTTATTCCGGAGGCACAAAAACAAATCTGGAACTCCAGAAGGCGGGACCCCGTCTTAACGGACCAGAGCCGAATCGACGGTCACGCCCACCATCGCGTCGCGCACTCCGGCAGCCTCAAGAGCCTTACGATACGCACCGGTCTGCTCGTCGACCACACCGACCTGGCCGTACAGGTCGCCGAGCTCGCGCCAGACCCGCGCGGCTTCCCGGTCGGGACCGGAAAGCTCGTACCGGATGTCGCTCAGCGCCTGCTTGGCGGTGCCGAGGGCCGTCGTGACCTCGCCGCCCTGACCGCGGACGAGCGCGGCACGGGCGAGGACCAGCCGTGCGGTCGCCCCGACCGGGCTCGCCTGCCCGTCCAGCATGTCGAGGGCGGTCGTGGCCAGGGTGACCGCGCCCTGGGTGTCGCCCGCCCCCAACTGGACGTGGGCGCGCACGACAAGGCTTTTGACGTACTCGTGGACGTGCTCGGGGAACACGGCGAAGACCTCGCTCGCGGCGGCCGCGAACTCGCGGGCCTCGTCGAGCGGCCCGTCACCGGTGGAGGCGGCGAGACGGGCCCAGTCCATCGCGATGAGGGCGAGCTGCGAGGCCATCCGCGCCGGGCGCCCGGTCGCGATCGCGTCGTCGGCGAGACGGACGGCCAGCGCCGAGTCCTCGCCGTCGGCGGCGGTGACGCTCGCCTGCCAGAGGGCGTGGATCTCCGCGGTGCGGTTGACCGCGGCGGGGACGCCGTTGACCGACAGGACGTTCCGGACGTAGGACATGCCCGGCGAGCCGGATCCCCGGGTGCCGGTGGTCTCCATCAGGGAGGCGGCCAGCTCGACGGCGATCTCCCCCTGCGACAGGGGCAGCCGGTTGATCTCACCGAGCGCGTGGACGGCCAGGTCGCGGGCGCGGAGGGTGTCTCCGGCGCGCTGGTAGCAGCGGCTCAGGGCCACCGCCAGCGGCAGGTCGGCCAGGCGCTCGGGGTGGGCGGACGCCTCGCGGCGGAGCCGCTCGAACGCCTTCACCGCCGGGCCGATCTTGCCCTGGGTCTCCAGCGCGCGGGCACGGCCGAACCGCGCGTGCGCGGCCAGCATGACGTTCTCCTCGCCGGCGACCTTGACGATCTCGCCGAAGCGATCCGCCGCGACGGACGGATCACCGTGGAGGAGCTCCAGCTCCGCGTGGCGCAGGCCGAGTTCGGTGTCGATGCGCTGGCGCGGCTCGATCCCGTGCAGCAGGAACTCGGTGGTGCACCCCAATCGCTCGGCCAGCAGGCGGGCGACCACGGGGGTCGGCGTCCGCTTGCCGGACTCGATGAGGGAGACATAGCTGTCGGAAAGGTCCGGCCCTGCGAGCTGGGCCTGGGACATACGCCTGCTCAGGCGCAGTCCGCGGACGCGGTCACCGATGGTTCCCTGACTCGGCATCTGATCTCTCAGGGCGGGGGATGGTCAACGTTCTCGCCATGATTGCATGAAGCGGTCGAATCAGGTAACCCCGAGTGAAAAATCCTCACCGGAAAGTGTCAACGGCCCCCGCTACCGCGGACACGGATGCTAGTCGTCCGAGTCGTTACCCCCGGGGAAGAGCATCTGGCAGACCTCCAGATAGAGGGTCTCCGGGTACGGGATGTAGTTGACCCTCGACAGCGCCTGGTCCTGACCGGCCGACTCCAGGACGAACTCGCCGTATCCCAGCATGCGGCCGAGGATCGAACGCTGGAAGCTCATGTCGGTGACCTTGCCGAGCGGCATCATGTCGACCTTGCGGGTGATCAGCCCGGTGGTGAGCAGCATTCGCTTGGAGGTGACGACGAAGTAGTCGACGGACCACTCGGCGACCTTCCAGACGAAGCGGATCAGGAGCAGCAGCCAGGCCCACCAGACGACGACGAGCACGCCGCCTCCGCCCTGGTCGCCGAACCACTTGCTCAGCAGTCCGGCGAGGATCAGGCCGCCGAAGACCTCGGCGACCGCGCGAAGCAGCACGGCCGGGTGGCGCCGCACCATGATGACCTGGTGTTCGTGGGGGAGTAGGTAGCGGTTGACCGACGAGGGAGCGGAGTCCCCGTGGGTCACGAGCCTCATGACAGATGTGAGACGAATTGGGCCAGAGAATCGGCCGCCGTGTAAACCGTGTCCATGGCACCCCTCACAGCGTTGGCCGCGTCACCTGGTCGTGTGAACAGGAAAAACGCCACAAATCCGACAGCGCCGTACGTTAGGACTTTCTTGACCTGCACCTTGGCCTCCTACTACCGCTCACCCACTGCACCCGCCATATACATTACCCAGGGCCATGCCGAGGTAAAGCGCATCGGCTGATTCGGTCTCGTGCGCGTCGCGAGGATCCCGTCCGAGGCCCTCGCGGGGCACTTCCCGCCCGTCACGCCGCCATCCCGGCCGCCCGCGTCACCCGCGCTCGCTCGCGACCAGCGCGAGGACCTCGAGGTGCTTGCGGGCGATCCGTTCGACCAGCGCCGGATGGGCGTGGCCGACGACCTCCAGCGCTCCGTAGTGGGCCGCCTCGATGCAGCGGGTCACCGTGGTCGCCGGATGGATCTCCGAGAACTCGTCCCTGAGCGCGGCGCTGAAGTCCGCGTACGGGTCCGGCTCGGTGTCCGGGATGATTCGCTCGCTCATGGTTCTCCCTGGTGTGCGCCCGCGGCCTCGGCGGACCGGGGACACAGAAGAGATGTCTTCGCCACGCTTAGTACCCGGGGAACCACATTATGTAACTGTCGATGAGTAGAAGAACCATCCTTTAAGGGAAAAGGATGGTCTGGAATCTCCGGTAGCGGATCCTTGGGCCCTCAGACGACGCCGTAGAGGCGGTCTCCCGCGTCGCCCAGCCCGGGGACGATGTAGCCGTTCTCGTTCAGCCGCTCGTCCAGGGCCGCGGTCACCAGGCGGATCGGCTTGCCGGTGCCCGCGAAGGACTCGTCGAGGTGGGCGATCCCCTCGGGCGCGGCCAGCAGGCACAGCGCGGTCACGTCGTCGGCGCCCCGGTCGAAGAGGAACTTGATCGCGGCGGCGAGCGTGCCGCCGGTGGCCAGCATCGGGTCGACCACGTACACCTGGCGGCCCGAGAGGTCCTCGGGCAGGCGGGTGGCGTAGGTCTCCGCCTCCAGCGTGGACTCGTTGCGGATCATCCCGAGGAAGCCGACCTCGGCCGTCGGCAGCAGCCGGGTCATGCCCTCCAGCATCCCCAGCCCCGCGCGCAGGATCGGGACCACCAGCGGGTACGGGTGCGCCAGCCGCACCCCCCTGGCGGGGGCCACGGGGGTCTCCACCGACCACTCGGTGACGCGGACGTGCCTGGTCGCCTCGTAGGCCAGCAGGGTCACCAGCTCGTCGGCGAGACGCCGGAAGGTGGGGGAGTCCGTGTTCACATCCCGCAGCGCGGTCAGCTTGTGGGCCACCAGGGGATGGTCGACGACCAGGGTTTCCATGGTGGTCAAAGGTATCCTGGCCCGGTCGGCGGCGGTAAGCCGGGGGATGACGGTCACACTCGTTCGACATCGCCCGCTCACTCGGATTTGATCACAATTTGGTCGGAGAGGCCCACGTCAGTGCTTCGCTTCTGAAAGCATTGACCTCCGTAGAGAAAGCATTCGGTGGGGATGGCCATGTCAGACGAAGACTCGCTGGACTTTGCCATCGTGATCTACCGGGAGGACGACCGCTGGGAGGCGGAGATGCTCCCGGTGTCCCTCACCTCCGACCTTGAGGGTCTCATCCACGCCCTGCGCCAGCAGCCGAGCATGAACGGCACGATTGGCCTGGTCGCCGTTGGGGATGAGTTCTTCGTGGCGCTACGGGTCTTCGGCGAGAGGGTCGAGGTGTTCCTCTCCGACATCGCCGCGTCCTGGGACTTCCCGCTCGCCCAGCAGGCACTGGAGTACCTGGACGTGCCGGTTCCCGACGAGGACGAACTCGACGCGATCCTCCAGGACGAGGAGACGGCGCTCCCCGCGGGGGACCTGTCCATCTTCGCGGACCTGGGCCTCGACGAGATGGAGCTCGGCATCCTGTCAGGGGATATCGACCTCCTCCCCGAGGACGTCCTGTCAAGCATCGCCGCGCGGCTGGGGTTCTCCGAGCCGTTCGAACGCGCCATCGACTCTGTGTTCGGCTGACCTCGGGAGATCGGCCATGCCCTCCAGACCATCCAACAGCGTGTTCTCCGCCGCCTTCGTCCGTACGACGGACGGTTGGAACGGTGCGGAGGTCGACCTCAGCGAGGCGGAGATCGCCGACGACCTCGGCGACGCCGTCCAGGAACATCTAGGGCTCACCGGTGACGAGCTCGCCCTGCTGTGCGTGGAGGTGGAGGACGAGTGGTTCGCGATCGTCCGATACCAGGGCGACCTGGAGCCGCGCACGTTCCTGTCCGACGCCCACGCGGGTCTCTCCGACGACCTGGGTGAGCTCTTCACCGAGCTCGCCGGGGTGGCGGTGGACAAGGACACCCCCGACCTGGGAGTGCGGCCGGCGGGCGACTTCGAGCTGCTGGAGGATCTCGGGCTCAGCTCGGAGGAGCTCATCGAGCTCAGCATGGAGGAGGGCGCGCTCCCCGCGGACACGCTCTCGGTGATCGCCGAGCGGCTGGCGTTCGCCGACGAGCTCGACCGCCTGCGGTGACGGACGCGCCGTGACCGGCCCGCCGCCGTTGGGCGTACGCCTGACGCCGGGGCGGCACGGTGACCGGCCCGGCGCCGGAGCGGTGGGCGTACGGTGACCGGCCCGGTACCGGTGGGCTACGTCCGGGAGATGCGGCTCGCCCTGGCGGAGGCCGTCGAGGCCGGAGCGCGCGGAGACGTGCCCGTCGGCGCGGTCCTTCTGGGCCCCGACGGCTCCGTGCTGGCACGCGCGGGAAACGACAGGGAGGTCTCGGCCGACCCCACCGCGCACGCCGAGATGCTCGTCCTGCGGCGGGCCGCGAGGGCGTGCGGCCGGTGGCGGCTGAGCGGCTGCACGCTGGTGGTCACCCTGGAACCCTGCACCATGTGCGCGGGAGCCGCCGTGCTCGCCCGGGTCGACCGTGTCGTCTACGGCGCCGAGGACCCCAAGGGCGGCGCCGCGGGGTCACTCTGGGACGTGCTCAGGGACCGCCGCCTCAACCACCGGCCCGAGGTCCTCGGGGGCGTCCTGGCCGACGAGTGCGCGGCGGTTCTCACCGAGTTCTTCACCGCTCGACGGATGCGCGAGCAATAGCGGTTATCCGGTAAGCTGCTCCGCGGTGGAGTCGCCTAGTGGCCGAGGGCGCACGCCTCGAAAGCGTGTGATGGGGCAACCTATCCGTGGGTTCAAATCCCACCTCCACCGCCACGAAAAGAGCCTCTGGACTGCGTGAGCAGCTCAGGGGCTCTTCGCATATCCACAATCACGCCGGGGCGGCCGTGAATGCGCCGTTTTTCGGATCGCCGAGAGTCCGCAGGGTCGCCGGTTTCCCACCTGACCCCTCCGGCCGATGCCACAGGGTCCGGTATCCCGCTTGAGAGGATCAGCTCTCGGCGGGCAGGTCCAGGACCCGCGCGTGCAGGACCGAGCGCTGGTGCAGGGCCGAACGCAGCGCCCGGTGCAGGCCGTCCTCCAGATAGAGGTCGCCGCGCCACTGGACCACGTGCGGGAACAGGTCCCCGTAGAACGTGGAGTCCTTGGCGAGCAGGGAGTGGAGGTCGAGCACCGCTTTCGTGGTGATCAGGGTGTCGAGCCGGACCTGTCGCGGCGGTATCTGGGCCCACTCGCGATGCGAGAGACCGTGTTCGGGATAGGGCCGTTCGTCGCCGACCAACTTGAAGATCACAGTATGTAGTTTAGGAGAGAATCCCGCCCGGCGAAGGGCGGGTTCCCCCCGTCGCAGTTCAAAGCCGGTGTCAGATGCTTCCCGCGAAGGTGTCACACCTGCCGGGGTCGCCGCTCTGGTAACCGGTGGTGAACCACTTGACACGCTGCGCCGACGTCCCGTGGGTGAAGCCGTCGGGGTTGACCCGGCCCTGGGTCCGCTCCTGGATGCTGTCGTCACCCACGGCGGAGGCCGCGCTGAGCGCCTCCTCGATGTCCGTCTTCGTGAACGGCTTCTCGAACAGGCCGGTCTCGTACGCGTTCTTGGCCCAGGCGCCCGAGTAGCAGTCGGCCTGCAGCTCCAGCCGGACCGAGCCGCTCTCCGGACCCTGCTCGGGGCCCTCCTGGGCCTTGGCGTTGGTCCCGAGGAGGTTCTGGACGTGGTGGCCGTACTCGTGGCCGATGACGTACGCCTGGGCGAAGGGCCCGCCCTTCGCGCCGAACTTGCTCTCCAGTTCCTTGAAGAAACTGAGGTCCAGGTAGACCTGGCGGTCGGCCGGGCAGTAGAACGGGCCGACGGAGGCGTCGGCGGCACCGCAGGCGGTGTCGACCTGCCCGGAGAACATCACGGTCTTGGCCGGTTCGTACCCCTGGACCGCCTTCGGCCAGTAGTCCTGGATGCTGTTGACCACGCCGACCACCCGGCACTCCTCGTTCTGGTCGGCGTCCTGCCCGGTCTTGCACTGGGCGGTGAGGTCGGAGCTCGGGCCCACCGGGGCCGGCTGGGAGGAGCCGCCGGTGATGTCCCCGGGGTTTATCCCGAAAATGAGGGCCACGATGAGCGCGACGATTCCCGCCGCTCCGCCGCCGATCGCGAGACCGCCACCGGGAATCCTCCCTCCGCCGCGACTCTCGACCTGCGAGCTGTCCAGCTGGGCGTCATCCTTGAAGTCCATCGCCGACGTCCCTTCGATCCGCTTGGGACCCTCCGACTGCCCAGGGGAGGGCCGGCCATGCCGACGGGGCCGGACACCCCTTCAGGGAAGGCGTCGTGGCCCGGGTGATCGGGCGCCCGTGAGCCCCGTCTCGTCCACCGGGCCGCGATCCCGCTTCCCTGGACGTTCCCCGCACGGGTCCGTCTACGCGATCAACCGGCCGGTCGGGACCTGGGGAGAGACGCCTTCCGAACCGGCCGATCGGGCCCTTGACGCGCGAAAGCCCGCTCCGGTTCGGAGCGGGCTTTCGTGTTACGACTGGCGGAGGATAGGAGATTCGAACTCCTGAGGGGTTGCCCCCAACACGCTTTCCAAGCGTGCGCCCTAGGCCAACTAGGCGAATCCTCCGTGGAGAAGCTTACCTAACTTTCGGAGCGGCGCGGACCATTAATTTCCGACACCGACCACTCCGATCTGAGGCTAGACTGAGGGCCGACCCCTCGCGCGGCGTCATCCTGTGAACCTCCCCAGGGCCGGAAGGCAGCAAGGATAAGCGGGCTCTGGCGGGTGTGCGAGGGGTCTCTTCGTTGAGACCCCTCGCAGGTGGGATCGCCGCATGAGTCTTGCGCTGTACCGCAAGTACCGGCCCGGGACCTTCGCCGAGGTCAAGGGTCAGGAGCACGTCACCGACCCGTTGCGCCAGGCGCTGCGCAGCGGGCGCATCAACCACGCCTACCTGTTCAGCGGGCCCAGGGGATGCGGCAAGACGTCCAGCGCGCGCATCCTGGCCCGCTCCCTGAACTGCGAGAAGGGCCCGACCCCCGACCCGTGCGGGGAGTGCGAGTCCTGCGTGGCGCTGGCGCCCACCGGCCCCGGCCACCTCGACGTCATCGAGATCGACGCCGCCTCGCACGGTGGCGTGGACGACGCCCGCGACCTGCGTGAGCGGGCCTTCTTCGCGCCGGTGTCGTCGCGCTTCAAGATCTACATCATCGACGAGGCGCACATGGTGACCCGCGAGGGTTTCAACGCGCTGCTCAAGCTCGTCGAGGAGCCTCCCCCGCACCTGAAGTTCGTCTTCGCGACCACCGAGCCGGAGAAGGTCATCGGGACGATCAAGTCCCGGACCCACCACTACCCGTTCCGGTTGATCCCCCCGGCCGCGCTGCGTGCGCTCATGGAGGAGATCCTCACCTCGGAGAAGGTCCCGTTCGAGCCCGCCGCGCTCCCGCTGGTGGTCAGGGCGGGCGCGGGGTCGGCCCGCGACTCGCTGTCGATCCTCGACCAGCTGTTCGCCGGGTCGGACGAGGCGGGCATCACGTACGCCCGCGCGGTCTCCCTCCTCGGTTACACCGACGGCGACCTGCTCGACGACGTGGTCGCGGCCTTCGCGGGTCGTGACGGCGCGCTGGTGTTCCAGGTGGTGAACCGGGTGATCGAGGGCGGCCACGATCCCCGGCGGTTCGCGATGGACCTGCTGGAGCGCTTCCGTGACCTGGTGATCCTGGCCAACGTGCCGGAGGCGGCCACCAGCGGGCTGCTCGACCGGCCGGGCGACGAGCTGGAGCGGCTCCAGGTCCAGGCGGCCTCGATGGGCCCGGCCGAGCTGACCCGCGCGGCGGAGATCCTCAACGCGGGGCTGACCGAGATGCGCGGGGCGGCCTCGCCCCGGCTGCTGCTCGAACTGATGTGCGCCAGGATCCTTCTTCCCGGCGCCGCCCAGGGTGAGGCGGCACTGCTCGCCCGCCTGGAGCGGCTGGAGAAGGGCGGAGTCGTCGCGGCCCCCGCGCCCCTCCCGCAGCAGGCTCCCGCTCCCACTCCCGCGCCGGTGGTTCACCCGTCGCCCCCACCACCCCCGTCGCCCCCGTCGCAGCCGGAGGCGCCCGCCGAGCGGTCCGGTGGCCAGGGCGACGACTGGCCCGTGGCGGTCAGGCCCGGCGCACCGGCCCAGGGGCAGGAACACGGCAGGCAGGGACAGGCGTCCGTCCAGCAGGCTCCCGAGGCCGCCGCCGCGCCCCCGCCGGTCGACACGGCGACGGCGTCCGGTTCCGGGGCCGGGGCCGTGCAGCAGGCGTGGCCCCAGGTGCTCGCGGCGCTCAAGCGGCGCAGCATCGTCGTGTGGGCCAACGTCAACACCAACGCCCAGGTCGTCGGGGTCGAAGGCAAGATCGTCACCCTCGGCTTCGCCCAGGTCGGCGCGATGAAGAACTTCATCGGCGGCGGCAAGGACGCGGTTGTCGCGGCGGTGCTGCAGGAGGTCCTGGGCGGAAACTGGAAGGTCGAGGCCGTCGTCGGCGGCGGGCCCGCGCCTTCCGGCGAGGGCCGCCCCCCGGCCCCGAGGCAGCCCCCGGCCCCCCAGCATCCCGCGCCCCAGAACCCCGCCCCCCAGAACCAGGCACCGCAGCCGCAGGCACCGGCATCAGCACCGGCCCCGCAGTCTCCGCCCCAGGCCCCCGCGCCTGCGGCTCCGCGGGAGGCTCCGCCCCGGCAGGCCCCGCCCGCGACGGACGAGTCCTGGCCGGACGCCCCCATGCCGGAGGACCCCGGCTCGCCTCCCCCGCCGAGTTCCATGCCGAGCCCCGGTCTGGCCGCCGCCCGTTCGGCGGCCAGGGCGGCGGCGCAGGCCGGTCCGAGGGCCGCGGCCAAGACCGGCGCCAAGGCGGCGGCCTGGCCCGACGCGGTGCCCGCCCGAGGTGCTCGCGGCACCGCCCCCGACACCGACGAGGTCGACCCGCTCAACGACGCGGACGCCGACGTCGACGCGCTCAGCGGCATGGCCCTCCTCCAGCGCGAGCTGGGCGGCCAGGTCATCGGCGAGATCGACCACACCTGACGATCGGCTCCACCGCGAGCAGCGCGTCACACCGACCGTCGCGACGCGCTGTCACGCCTTTTCGACCGGACACCTGACGATCGCCCCACCGCGAGCAGCGCGTCACGAGGGCCGACGTCGGCGAACGTCGCACTCGCGGTGAGGACCGGGGACCCGGCGTCGTTCCGTACCGGCCCGGTCTCGACGGCCGCGCCTGGCAGGTTTTCCGCCGTACCCGCGACGCTTCCTCCGCGCTCGTCCCGAAAGCGCGGACGAACCCGCGGCACGGCTCAGGGCAGGTCGACGCCGCTGAGGCGGATCCGGGCGGCCACCGCGCGGTGGTCGTGGCGGGGCAGCGTGACGACGAGGCGTTCGAGGATCTGGATGTCGCTCCTGCCGTGTTCGGTCTCCGCGTAGGCCCACAGGTCCTCGGGGCCTCCACGCCGCAGCAGGCGGGCGCGTACCTGGCCCTCCAGCTCCTCGCGTTCGCTGCGCAGGGCGGGGGCCTCGGAGCGGGGCAGCAGGGGGCCTCGGTAGGCGCGGGCGACCGGGGTGGCCTCGTCGGCCGCGAGCAGCCGCTTGAGCTCCAGGAAGTCGGCCTCCACCACGCAGGTCAGGCGGTACGGCTTGGCGGCGATCGTCCGGCCGAGCTGGGCGCGGAGGCGGTGGATCTCGGCGCGGATGGTCACCGGGTTCCCCGCGTCGCCGTACAGGTGGAAGGAGAGCTGGGCGGCGGTCATCCCCTGGGGGTTGAGGGCGAGCATCGCGAGGATCTCGGCGTGGCGCGGGGAGAGCGACAGGCGGGTCCCGTCGAGGTGCGCCGAGGGGTGTTCGGCGCCGAGGAAGGACAGGGTGAGCACGGGACCCCTGGCCGGGCCGGTGAGCCGGAGCAGGAAGCCGTCGTCGCCGAGAACCTCCAGGAAGGCGCTCCGACCATCGGCCAGGACCACCCGGTCGCCCACCTCCGGCAGGCGTACGCGGGCGCCCCACTGCCGCGCGTCGTTACCGGCGATGATCCGTCCGGTCGCGGTGACCAGGGCGCCGGGCTCGCCGCGCAGCGTGCTCAGGTGCCGCTCGTGACGGCGTCTGAGCCGCTCGTCGCGTTCGAGCATGCGCAGCGTGAGGTGGCTCTCGGCCAGCCGCGCCGCGGCCTCGACGAGGGCGACGCTCGCCGGGTGCATGGCGCGCGTCCTGCCGCTGACGTCGACGCAGCCCAGCAGGTCGCCGCTGTCGGGGTCGACGATCGGCGCGGCGGAGCACGACCAGACGTGGAGCGCCCTGACCAGGTGTTCCGCGGAGAAGACGTGCAGGGAGCGCCGGGTCGCGAGGGCGGTGCCCAGGCCGTTGGTCCCGATCGCGTCCTCGCTCCAGTCGAAGCCGTCGGCCAGCCCCACCTCGTCGGCGCTCTCCATCGTCCGGTGGTTGCCGTCGCGCCAGAGCACCCTGCCGTGGGCGTCGGTGACGAGCAGGATCTGGTCGTCCGCGTCGACGGCCTCCAGGAGGGTCCCGGTGATGACCGGCAGGAGCCTGCTCATCGGGTGCGCCGAGCGGATCTCGCGGATGTCCTCGCCCTCGAAGGCGAGGGGGGCCGACCCGGTGTCGGGATCGACCCCGGCGTCCAGCGACCGCCGCCATGACGCGGAGATCACGCCTCTGGGCTCCTCACCCGCCGGACACTCGCCCCTGATCAGTGCCTCGTGCAGACGCCGCAGCCGTGACGAGTAGGAGTCGAGGTCGACCGTCTGGACAGCTCCCCGGTGGCTGTCGCGCACATATCCCCCCGGAATAGAGCCGATGGCCGAAGCATCGATGGTCGGGCCTCCGCCCGCAACCCGTTCGGCCAAAGAGGGTGTGCGGAGGGTGAGTGAACGATCGCAACGTGTGTGCAACCTTCGGAGGGTTACCTTTCGATCACACGGCGCCGTGTGCGGCCGCTCCGGCGTGTGTCGCGTCGGGTCTCGGACGTCTGGAGGGGGGCCCGGGGCCCGACGGGGGGTTTAATCCCCCTCCTGGGGGAACGCGTGCTCGCTCCAGTACACGACCCGGCCCGAACCCCGTAGGCTCGTGACGACCGATGTCACGGACGAGGAGCACAACGACGGTGAACCCAGGGGATGTCAACCTGCAGCAGCTGCTGGAGCAGGCACAGCTCATGCAGCAGCAGCTTGTGAGCGCCCAGCAGGAGCTGAACGACGCTGAAGTCGAGGGCTCCGCGGGCGGCGGACTGGTCGTGGCCACGGTCAACGGCGGGGGCGAGCTGCTCGAACTCAAGATCAGTCCCGAGGCCGTGGACCCCGGCGACCCCCAGGAGACGGCCGACACCATCGCCGACCTGGTCATCGCCGCCATTCGCGACGCCGTGCGCGCCGCGGCCGACCTGCAGCAGGAGAAGCTCGGCCCCCTCGCGCAGGGGCTGGGCGGCGGGGGCGGGCTCGGCCAGCTTCCCGGGTTCTAGGTCATGTACGAAGGGGTCGTCCAGAACCTGATCGACGAGCTGGGGATGCTTCCCGGAGTCGGTCCCAAGAGCGCGCAGCGCATCGCGTTCCACCTGCTGGCCGCGGAGCCGGCCGACGTGAAGCGGCTCGCGCACGCTCTGCTGGAGGTCAAGGAGAAGGTCCGCTTCTGCCGGGTCTGCGGCAACGTCGCCGCGGAGGAGGAGTGCCGGATCTGCCGCGACACCAGACGCGATCTCCACGTGATCTGCGTCGTCGAGGAGTCGAAGGACGTCGTGGCCATCGAGAGGACCCGTGAGTTCCGGGGCCGCTACCACGTGCTCGGCGGGGCGATCAGCCCGATCGACGGCGTCGGCCCCGACGACCTGAACATCCGAGAGCTCATGACCCGCCTGGCGGACGGCCAGGTCACCGAGCTGATCCTCGCCACCGACCCCAACCTTGAGGGGGAGGCGACGGCGACCTATCTCGCCCGTCTGGTCAAGCCGATGGGACTGAAAGTGACACGACTGGCCAGCGGTCTGCCGGTAGGCGGTGACCTTGAGTACGCGGACGAGGTCACCTTGGGCCGCGCGTTCGAAGGAAGAAGGCTCCTTGATGTCTGACGATGCGTGGAGCGCTCTCGCGGAACGAATCGCGGAGCACGCCAAGAACTACATCGACGGCCTGACCCGCCTGGCGGGCGGTGAGGGTGGCGACGCCATCCTGCCGCTGCTGCTGGTGGAGGTCGCGCAGGTCAGCTCGGCCGGCGCGCAGCTCGGCGCGAGCCAGGACGTGATCCTGTCGGGCAACTGGGAGCCGCACCTGGGCGAGGACCCGGACGTCGACGCCGTCCGTACGGCCCTCGCCGAGAGGCTGGGGCCGGTCGACGACTACGCCGAGGTCTTCGACCCCTACAAGGACACCGTGGTCACCCCGTACCGCCTGTCGGACGACCTGACGGCGGTGGCCGCCGACCTCCTGCACGGTCTGCGGCACCACCGGGCGGGCCGTCCCCTTGAGGCGCTCTGGTGGTGGCAGTACTCCTATTTCAACACCTGGGGAAACCACGCCGGAGCGGCGATGCGGGCACTTCAGGCGCTTGTCGCCCACACGCGGCTCGACGTCGCGGAGGAGCGCACGACGGTGTGATCGTCCACATGCTGGTTTGATCAGAGGGCCTCAGCAGGGGCGCCAGTAGACTGTGAGCTCCACAGCCCTAGATTGCTTCGGAGACATCTCGTGGCGCTCGTTGTTCAGAAGTATGGTGGTTCGTCCGTCGCCGACGCGTCCTGCATCAAGCGGGTCGCCCAGCGGATCGTCGCGACGAAAAAAGCCGGCAACGACGTCGTGGTGATCGTTTCGGCCATGGGCGACACGACGGACGAGCTGCTCGACCTCGCCCAGCAGGTCTCGCCGCTTCCACCGGGCCGCGAGCTCGACATGCTGCTCACCTCCGGTGAGCGCATCTCGATGGCGCTGCTGGCGATGGCGATCGCCAACCTGGGCCAGGAGGCGCGCTCGTTCACCGGTTCCCAGGCCGGGGTGATCACCGACTCCTCGCACGGCCGCGCGCGCATCATCGACGTGACGCCCGGCCGGATCCGCGGGGCGCTCGACAGCGGCCAGATCGCGATCGTGGCCGGTTTCCAGGGCGTCTCGCAGGACACCAAGGACATCACCACGCTCGGCAGGGGCGGCTCCGACACCACGGCGGTCGCGCTCGCCGCCGCCCTGAACGCCGACGTGTGCGAGATCTACACCGACGTGGACGGCGTCTTCACCGCCGACCCCCGCATCGTCCCCGCCGCCCGTAAGATCCCCAAGATCTCGTACGACGAGATGATGGAGATGGCGGCGTGCGGCGCGAAGATCCTGCACCTGCGCTGTGTCGAGTACGCTCGCCGGTTCAGCCTGCCGATCCACGTCAGAAGCTCGTTCAGCACCAAGGAAGGCACGTGGGTCGTCTCCGACCCCGACAGCGAAGGAACAGAGATGGAGCAGCCGATCATCTCCGGCGTCGCGCACGACCGGAGCGAGGCCAAGATCACCGTTGTCGGGGTGCCCGACAAGGTCGGCGAGGCTGCGACGATCTTCAAAACACTCGCCGACGCCGAGATCAACATCGACATGATCGTGCAGAACGTGTCGGCGGCGACGACCGGGCGGACGGACATCTCCTTCACGCTGCCCACGAGCGACGGCTCGGCCGCGCTCACCGCGCTGAAGAAGATCCAGGAGCGCATCGGCTTCGAGTCGCTGCTCTTCGACGACCAGATCGGCAAGATCTCGCTGATCGGGGCGGGCATGCGCTCGCACCCCGGCGTCACCGCGACGTTCTTCGCCGCCCTCGCCGACGCGGGGGTGAACATCGAGATGATCTCCACCTCGGAGATCCGCATCTCGGTGATCGTCGGGCAGGACGAGGTGGACACGGCGGTCGGCGCCGCGCACCGCGCGTTCGACCTCGACGCGGACCAGGTTGAAGCCGTGATCTACGGAGGTAGCGGGCGATGAGCCGCAAGCCCACTCTCGCCCTGATCGGGGCGACCGGTGCCGTCGGCACCGTCATGCGTGACATCATCTCCGGCCGCGAGGACGTCTACGGCGACATCAAGCTCGTCGCGTCCGCCCGCTCGGCGGGCAAGGTCCTGCGGGTCCGCGGCGAGGACCTCGTCGTCCAGGAGCTGGCCCCCGAGGTCTTCGACGGCGTCGACATCGCGATCTTCGACGTGCCGGACGAGGTCTCCGCGACCTGGGTGCCGATCGCCGCCGAGCGCGGGGCCGTCGTCATCGACAAGTCGGGCACCTTCCGGATGAACCCCGAGGTGCCGCTGGTCGTGCCGGAGGTCAACCCGCGGGACGCGCGCACCAGGCCGCTGGGGATCATCTCCACCCCCAACTGCACGACCCTGTCGATGATGGCCGCGATGGGCGCCCTCCACGAGGAGTACGGCCTGCGGGCGCTGGTGGTCGCCTCGTACCAGGCGGTCTCCGGCGCGGGTGTGGCGGGCTCGGCCCGCCTCTACGACGAGGTCGAGGCCCTGGCGGGTGACCGTACGATCGGGCAGACCGCCGGTGACGTGCGCAAGGCCCTGCAGAACAGGCTCGGGGACGAGGAGTCGCCGTTCCCGGCGCCGGTGGCGTTCAACGTCGTGCCGTGGGCGGGCTCGCTCAAGGACGGCGGCTGGGCCTCCGAGGAGCTCAAGCTCCGCAACGAGTCGAGGAAGATCCTCGGGATCCACGACCTGAAGGTCTCCGCGACCTGCGTCCGCGTCCCGGTGATCACCACGCACTCGCTGGCCGTGCACGCGACCTTCGAGCGCGAGATCACCGTCGCCGACGCCCACCGGATCCTTGAGGCCGCCCCGACCGTGGTCGTGATGGACGACCCGGCCAACGGCGTCTTCCCGACCCCGGCGGACGTCGTCGGGACCGACCCCACCTACGTGGGCCGGATCCGCCAGGCGCTCGACTTCCCCAACACCCTCGACCTGTTCGTCTGCGGCGACAACCTCCGCAAGGGCGCGGCCCTGAACGCGGCGGAGATCGCCGAGCTGGTCGCGGCCGAGTTCGCGTAGTCCTCCCGGGCCGTGCGGCGGGGTGGCGTCCTGTGACGCCACGCCGCCGCACGGCCCTCGCGGTCCCGGGGGCTCGGCGCGGGGGATCTCGTACGGCGCTGAGAGGCCGGGCGCGGTCCCTCAAGGGGTCGTGGGGTTCGCCGGGTCAGCGGAAGAGGATGTCCCAGTGGTCCGCCTCGCGGGCGAAGAGGGGGCCCGAGGTCGCCGACTGGCCGTACAGGCGGGCGCCGTCCCCCCGCACCCCCTGCGGCGGGTAGTTCTTCGTGATGTAGCGGTTGACGCATGCGTTGGGCTTGATGTCCAGCTTGTAGCCCTCGTGATGGCTGTAGGGGCCGGGGGCGTGGCCCACCTCGGTGCCGCCGGTGACGACGAGGGGGCAGCCGCTGCGGCGCCTCAGCTCGATGGCGCTGGAGACGGTCGCGGATCGCACGGCCTCCAGCGAGGTGCAGTTCGGTACCTTGCGGTTCGCGCACTTGCCCGAGGAGGTCCAGGTCAGGCCCGCTTCCCGCAGGAGCCGCTTGGCGTCCGTCTGCTGGAGCCTGACGGGCTGCTGTGCTTGCTGGGCCTGTCGCGTCTGGGGCGGGCGGGCCTCGGCCGGCTTTTCGAGGGCGACGGAGGCCGGGGTGGCGGCGACGGGGGCCTCGGCCGCCTGTGCTTTCCCGGGGCTCTGGGGGGTGGTTTCCGTGGTTTGTCTCCGGGGGGCGCCCGCCAGGGCCGCGGTGCGTGCTCGCGCGGTGGTCTCGGACGTCTGGGAGGGGGCCTGTTCGTGGTGCTTGCCCGCCAGGGCGGCGGTGCGTGTCCGCGCGGTGGTCTCGGGGGGCTTCGGCGTGTCCGCAGGGGTGGTGTCCTCCGGCCAGAGGGGGATCGCGGGGCTCCGCCGGACGGCCGCCGGGTGACACAGTTCCCGGATGTAGCGCCGCGCGGTTTCCATGGTGGCGATGTCGTACACTCCGGTGATCGTGAGTCGGCGTGCCTCCGCCGGGACGGCCGCGACGGGCCGGCTCACGACCGCGGCGCCGGTCGACGCGTTCCCGCTCTCCGCGGTCGCGCTGTCGTGCGGAGCCGATGCGATGAAAGATAGCTGCAGAGCGAGCAGTGCTCCGGCCGTCAACCGGGCAGCCCGCTGTCTACAGGGACGTGTCCCCATTTATGTATCCCTTGTCGCGGGAGCCCTTCCGCCAAATGGATCAATCCCACTCCCGAACCCGGATGATCCCTCACGAAGAGTGATTTTTGCCCGGTAGTGGGAATGATCGGGCGGCTCGATGACCTGCTGGGACAGCGATTTCGGCGATAGACCGACATGTCTGGATTTATCACGTACGGTGCCCTCGTCGTGTCGTCGGCGGACGACGCGGGGAGCGCACGGGAGGCGGGGGCGGGCGAGGCGGCGCGAGGGCGAGAGTGGCGGAGCAATCACGGATATGAGTGGCGGGGGCCATGTGGCGCGCTTAGGGTCGTTCACTGGGGCTTCTCCCTGGCGGTGCGGGACGGATGATCTAGGGTTCGTCCAGTGGAGAAAGACCAGATGAGCCCGTTCTCCCAGCTCCAATCGATAGGTGACGAGCGACCGATGACCGAGCCGACCCCGAGGACCCGTGGATCGGACAGGACCCGTGAGGTCATCGTGGAGACGGCCCTGCGGCTCTTCCGCGAGCGGGGATACGAGGCGACCACCATGCGGGCCATCGCCGCCGAGGCCGGGGTGTCGGTGGGCAACGCCTACTACTACTTCGCCTCGAAGGAGATCCTGGTCCAGGCGTACTACGACCGGGCTCAGACCGAGCACGAGGCCGCGTGCGAGAAGCTGCTGGCCACCGAGCACCGGTTCGCCGCGCGGCTGGCGGGGGTGCTGCGGGAGTGGGTGCGGGTCTCCGAGCCGTACCACGAGTTCGCGGTGAAGTTCTTCAAGCACGCGGCCGAGCCGAGTAACCCGCTCAACCCGTTCAGCGCCGAGTCTTCGCCCTCCAGGGACGCGTCGATCGCGATCTACCGGCGGGTCGTGGAGGGCTCCTCCGACCGCATGGACAGCGAGCTGCGGGCCGAGCTGCCGGAGCTGCTCTGGCTGATGTCGATGGGTGTCGTCCTGTTCTGGGTGCACGACGAGTCGGAGGGATGCCGGCGGACACACCGGTTCATCGAGCTCACCGTCCCGCTGGTGGACCGCCTGGTGGGGCTCTCGCACCTGCCCGGCCTGCGCGGGGTCGCCCGTGACTTCATCGCGGGGGTTCACGAACTCCGCGAGTGAGTCCCGGCGAGACCTCATGGACGACGGCCGGACGGCGCGGATCGTTTCTTGGTGGCATACCGTCCGGTTGGTACGGTCTGGCTATTGACGGCACCCCGAGCGGGTGCGGCAAGCTACGTCAGAACATCATTCTGGGAAGAGATCACCGACACGGAGGCGGCACGATGACCACGGGCCCACGCTGGGGCATGACGATCCCCTTCTACGACCGTTCACTGGCCGACTCCAGGGACCTGATCGCCGAGCTTCCCGGACTCGGCTACACCGACGCCTGGTCCGCCGAGGTCAGCGGCGTCGACGGCTTCGTCCCCCTGGCGATGGCCTCGGAATGGGCCCCGGGGATACGGCTCGGCAGCGCGATCGTCCCGGTCTCCACCCGGGGGCCCGGCCTGCTCGCGATGTCCGCCGCCACGCTCGCCGACCTCGCCCCCGAGCGCTTCGTCCTGGGCATCGGGGCCTCCTCCCCGGCCATCGTGGAACGCTGGAACGCCGGGGAGTTCGTCAAGCCGTTCGCCAGGACCAGGGACACCCTGCGCTTCCTGCGCGAGGCCCTCGCGGGCGAGAAGGTCACCGAGCGGTACGAGACGTTCGAGGTCAAGGGCTTCAAGCTGGAGCGCGCCCCCAGGATCCCGCCGAAGATCGTGCTCGCCGCGCTGCGTCCCCGCATGCTGCGCCTGGCCGCCGAGGAGGCCGACGGCGCGATCACCAACTGGCTCTCGCCCGGGGACGTGCGGCGGGTCAGGGCCGAGATCGGCCCGGAGACCGAGCTGATCGCCCGGCTGTTCGTGTGCGTCAGCGAAGACGCGGAGAAGGTGCGAGAGCTCGGGCGCCGGATGCTCGCGAGCTACCTGACCGTCCCGGTGTACGCCGCCTTCCACGACTGGCTGGGGCGCGGCGAGGTGCTGCGGCCGATGCACGAGGCCTGGGCGGCCGGAGACCGGCGGGCGGCGCTCAAGGCCATCCCCGACGAGGTCGTGGACGAGCTCATCGTGCACGGCGACGCCGCCACGTGCCGGGCCAGGATCCGGGAGTATGTGCGCGACGGCCTGAACACCCCGGTGCTCGCCCCCATCCCCGGGGGCGAGGTCCCGATCGCCCAGGCCGTACGAGATCTGGCCCCTGCCGAGGAGTGACCCTTGCACGACCTGTTGAGGCTCGACGCGCTCGGGCAGGCGCAAGCCGTACGGAAGGGGGAGATCTCCCCGAGGGAGCTCGCCGAGGCGGCGATCGCGCGGATCGAGGCGTGCGACGGCACGATCAACGCGGTCGTCCACCGCCGGTTCGAGCGGGCACTGGCGGAGGCGGACGATGTCGACCCCGACGCCCCCTTCGCGGGCGTGCCGACGCTGCTGAAGGACCTGGGCTGGAGCATGGCCGGGGAACCGTACCGCGCGGGATCGCGCACCCTCGACGGGATCCTCACCGAGCGCGAGGGCTACGCGGTGACCAAGCTGCGCCGGGCGGGGTTCACGATCCTGGGCCGGACCAACACCTCGGAGTTCGGCACCGCGATCACCACGGAGCCGCTGGCCTTCGGTCCCACCCGCAATCCGTACGACCTCCGCTACAGCAGCGGAGGATCGAGCGGCGGGTCCGCGGCGGCGGTGGCGTCGGGCATGGTCGCGGTCGCCACGGCGAGCGACGGCGGCGGGTCGATCCGGATCCCGGCGAGCATGTGCGGGCTGGTCGGGCTGAAGCCCGGCAGGGGCAGGGTCAGTTCCGGCCCCTCGGGGGGCGAGCCCTGGGCGGGCTTCTCGGCCGCGGGCCTGCTCTGCCGTACGGTCAGGGACAGCGCGGCGACCCTCGACGTGATCGCCGGGATGATGCCGGGCGACCCGTACGGCGCCCCGGCCTGGGGGCGCCCGCTCGCCGAGGAGGCCGGGGCGGATCCCGGGCGGCTGCGGATCGGCTTCCTCACCGGGCATCCGGGCGGCGGCGTCCCGGCCGATCCGGACCTGGTGGCCGCGGTCACCGGGGCCGCCGGGCTGCTGGAGGCGCTGGGCCACGACGTCGGGCCGGGAGGGCCCGCCGCGCTCGCCGAGGAGGGCTTCGCCACGCACTTCGGCACGATCGTCGCCGCCCACGTGGCCGCCGACCTGGAGGACATCGGGCGCTGGCGCGGCAGGCCCGTCGAGCTCGACGAGGTGGAGACGCGCAACCGGATCCTGGGGGCGGCGGGCCGGAAGCTCGACGCGGTCGCCTACGTGACCTCGCGCGACTGGATCGACGGGTTCAGACGGCGGATGGCCGCCTGGTGGGAGTCGCACGACCTGCTGCTCATGCCGTCCCTGGGGGTGGCGCCCTTCCGCCTCGGCTGGCTGGCCGCCGACGACGTCAGCACCTCGCCGGGCCGTACCAGCCGCGCCGTGTCGTTCACCTCGCCCGTCAACGCCACCGGGCAGCCCGCGATCTCCCTGCCGCTGCACCGCACCGCGGACGGACTGCCGGTGGGGGTGCAGCTGGTCGCCGCCTCGGGGCGGGAGGACCTGCTCGTCCGGGTGGCCGCCCAGATCGAGGAGGAGCGGCCCTTCCGGCAC
Organism: Streptosporangium sp. H13245; assembly: GCF_055690525.1. Taxonomy (NCBI): domain Bacteria; kingdom Bacillati; phylum Actinomycetota; class Actinomycetes; order Streptosporangiales; family Streptosporangiaceae; genus Streptosporangium; species Streptosporangium sp. H13245. The sequence goes on from NZ_JBSZKT010000001.1 coordinate 802,305, forward strand.
GCGGCGACGCGGTAGCCGTCGTCCTGTCCTGTGCGGGGCGTTCGGGAACCCTGTCGGGAGATCACGCGTTATATCGTGAGGCGGCGGGGTAGTACGCCGCCAGGCGAACGTGGTTCCGAGGAGGATCCCATGGCGAAGGCGGCGCGCGCGGCGCAGGCGTGGCGGACGTACCGGGACGTGACGAAGCCGGGCTCTCCCGGTCTCGGCACCCGTCTCCGTGCCCTCCCCAGAATGGTCGGCGCGGTCATGAACGGGCAGTATTCCGGTATGGGCAAGGGCAAGCTGGCCATGATGGGGCTCGGCGTGCTCTACATCATCTCGCCGGTCGACATCGTCCCCGACTTCCTGGTTCTCATCGGGGTGGCCGACGACTTCGGTGTGTTCCTGTGGCTGATGGGCTCCCTGCTCGGTGAGGGCGGGCGCTACGTCGACTGGGAGCGCGAGCGGATCAGGTCCGTCCAGCCCCGGGTTCCGTCCGGCCCTGAGTGAGGGCGGGTCAGATCTGTTCCATCCTGAGCCAGGCGCGCGAGGGCAGCGGGTGGCCGAACAGGCGGGCGGCGTTACCGTAGGCGACCCGGGCGATGTCGGCGGGCGGCAGGCTGCCCAGGTTCGTCGCGACGGCCTGCTGGGTGTCTGGCCAGGTGGAGTCGGAGTGGGGGTAGCCGCTCTCCAGCAGCACGTGCTCCAGCCCGACGGCGAGCCGCACCCCCGACAGGGCGTGGTCGTTGAGCGTGCCGAAGAAGAAGTTTCTCCGCAGCACCTCGCTGGGCTTCAGGCCGCCCTCCCAGGAGGCCTCCCCCGCCACCGGGTGGTCGAGCGCGTAGTCGGCCCGTTCGGCCAGCATCGGCAGCCAGCCCACGCCGCCCTCCACGATCAGGATCCGCAGCGCGGGGAAGCGCAGCGGGATGCCCGACCAGAGCCAGTCGGCGCAGGCGAACATGGCGCTCGCCGGCATCAGCGTGGTGATCGCCTCGATCGGGGTGTCCGGGGAGGGGACCGGAGCCCAGGAACCGGCACCGGCGTGCAGGCAGACGACGGTGCCCGTCTCCTCGCACGCCTGGAAGAACGGGTCCCAGTGGTCGCTGTGGATGGACGGCAGGCGCAGCCGGGTGGGGAACTCGGGGAAGAGCACCGCCTTGAAACCGCGCGCCGCGTTGTCGCGGATCTCCTTGGCGGCCACCTCGGGGTCGGTCAGCCAGGGCAGCTGCAGGGCGATGATCCGCTCCGGGTAGGTGCCCGCCCAGACCTCCACGTGCCAGTCGTTCCACGCGCGCAGGACCGACAGGCCCAGCTCCTGGTCGCGCGTCTTGGCGAAGACCATGCCGGACTGCCCGGCCAGCATGCCGGGGAAGCACAGCGCGGCCCAGACACCGGCGCGGTCCATGTCCTCGATCCGGGCCTCGACGTCATGGCAACCGGGACGCATGTGCTCGAACCGGACCGGGTCGAGCGTCCACTGCTCGCGGGGCAGGCCGGCACCCACGTCGAGCCCGGCACAGGGGTAGGTGGCCCCGCCGTACCGCCAGACCTGGTGACCGGAGTCGGTCTCGACCACCTTGGGCGCCATGTCGGCGTATTTCTCCGGCAGCCGGTCGTCGAACATGTCGGGCGGCTCGATCAGGTGGTCGTCGGCTGAAATGATCACATAGTCCCGCCGCCTGGGCTCGGGGTCGGGGAGCAGCGGCGTAGTCACACGGTCAACCGTATTCCGCTGGAATAACACTCATCAAGCTGCAAGGTCTCCGCTTGGTATCTCTGTCTCTCACGACGCCTCCCGCGATGTTCCCGTCACGCTCTCCGCCGGCGTCTCCCGTGATGTCCCTATCGCGTCTTTCGTGATGTCCTCATCGCGCTTTTCGTGAGCCCCTGTCATGTCCTTGGTGACACTCCCCCGCGCGGCGCCTCCCGCGGTGCCTTTCGCGGGCCCCGGGGCCGCCTGAGGGGGGGTAAGTGCGACCCCGGGGACGGGCCCGCCGGAGGGTGCTGCCCATGGCGGGCCCTGCGAGGGCGCCTACCCAGAGATCGCCCCAATATCAGGATTTTTCAGAAGATGATGCTTGAGGGCGGATATCACCTTTTCGTCCAGACCCAAGGTGCGCAGGCAGTAGTCCCGTACCGGGCCCAGTTCGTCCAGGAAGAGGCGCATCGCGTCGGCGGGCGCCTCGCCGAACCCCGCCCACTGGACCGGCTCCCCCGGATGCTCCCTCTCCCAGTACGCGACCATCTGGGGCCTGGCCAGCCCGGTCAGCGCGTAGTCGGCGATCACGTCCTCCTCGGACACCCCCAGCAGCCGCAGGACCAGGGCGACCAGCAGCCCCGTGCGGTCCTTGCCCGCCGCGCAGTGGACCACCACGGGCGCGTTCTCCGCCTCGGCGATCACCTCCAGGGCGCTCCTGAGCTCGGCGTGACCGTCCTGGGAGACCTCCAGATAGCGGTCGGCGAAGAACCTGGCGATCCCGGCGTCGGGGTCGTAGTCACGAGTGGTGTCCCACCTGCGATGCTCGACCGGGAGGTTGTGGTAGCCCGGCCCCTGCGGGGCACGGCCGCGACGCGCCACCTCGTTGGGATGGCGCAGGTCGATCACGGTGCGTACGCCGAGCGCGTGGAAGCGGTCGAGGTCGTCGTCGGCGAGCATGTGCAGCGAGGCGGAGCGGTAGAGCCGCCGCCAGCGCACCTCCATCCCGCCGTCCGTCCGGTAGCCGCCCACGTCACGGAAGTTGTACAGCCGCGCGAACTCGATATGCCGGATCACGCCCTCTAACCTATCCAGCGGTGGGTCTCGCGCGATGGGGCAGGGGATGCGAGTGATGGTTCCGGCACGGGATGACATTCCGTACGCCGTGCGGGTGGCGCTGCTGTTCGTGCTCGCGCTCTCCACGGTGATCGTCCACCTCAACCAGGCCCCTCCCCTGCGGCCCGCGGGGGAGCTCGTGGCGGACCTGCGGGCGGGCGCGGTGACCAAGATCGTATATGACCGCAACTGGCCCGCCTACGGCACGCTGACGTGGTCCCACGGGCCGCTCTCCTGGAGCCAGGCCCGTTTCGACCAGCCCGACGACGTCTGGGACCCCCGGACCACCCGGCTGGTCCCCGAGGCCCTGGAACGTCGCCAGGAGGCGTTCCTGGCCCAGGTGCGCGCCGCCGCCGACCCCTCCGTGGAGATCGTGCGCACCGACGGCCCCGGGGCCCTGGCGGGCTCGCCCGCCTACGGCCGGTGGTGGGAGCCGTTCGGCCCGGTGGCGGTCGCGGCGGAGATCCTGGCCTGGCTGCTCATGCTGGCCCGGCCGAACCCCCGCTACGCCAGCCGCTGGGCGTGGTTCTGGATGTTCCTCACCGGCGGCTCGCTGCTCTACGTCCTGCTGGAGCCGAGACCCCTGTGGCGGGACCCGTACGAGGCACTGCCCGCACCGGCCAGGCTCGACGGGACACGCGGGTTCGCGATCGCGGTGGCGCTCCTTTTCGGCATGGCGATGGTCAACGCGTGATCGTCGAGTAGTTAATAAGGTATGGCCCCTGAAGCGCTGGAGGTCCGTCGCGGCTGGCGGATCGTCGGGCTGACCATCCGGTCGGTCCTCCTGGTCGTCCTGGTTTTCGGCGTCCTGATCACCGTGCTGAACCGTGCGCCCTTCCCGGAGACGCGGGACGGGTTCCGCGCCGCGGCCTCGGCCGACCGCGTCTCCCTCGTCGAGTACGACGAGCGGGACGGTGCGATCCGCTACGTCCGATGGGCCGAGGGCCCGCTGGCCTGGCGCGAACTCGACGCCGGGACGTTCGGGGCGGCATCGCCCCCCTACACGATGGCGGACCTCAGGCGCGACATGGGTCGCAGCGGCGCCAAGGTGATCGAGCTGAGCGACTCCGGGGAAATCCCCCTCGGATCCCGGTGGGTTCTTGAGCTGCCGGTGCCCATCGGCGGTGAGTGGCCGATCGCGGCCTGGGCGCTCACCTTCCTGATCATGCTCGGGTCGACGCCCCGGCTGGGCAACCGGTGGGCCTGGTTCTGGATCCTCGCCGGAGGGTGGATCGGCGCGATCCTGTTCCTGCTGCTCGAACCCCGCCCGCTCTGGTTCGCGGCCGGGCGGGTCCCCGCGCCGCGCGGGCGGCTGGGCGGCGGGCGGGGCTTCCTGCTGGGAATACTTCTGGGCCTGCTCTCCGGGGTTCTGACGCGGGCCGCCGGTTACCTTCTGGACCTCGTGTCCGGCTGACACCGGCTCCCGGTCAGGATCCGGTCTGTTCCGCCGGTGCCGCCGCGGTCCGCGGGGCGGCGTCCGGCGACTCGCCTGGTCCACCGGGCTCGCCGGGGGCGTTCGCCGCGGCCCTGAGGTCGGCGGCCTCCCTGCGGATCAGCAGCGCCCAGCCGCCGATCGCGACCCCGATGAACAGCCACCACTGCACGCCGTAGGCCAGGTTGAGACCGCCTCCCTCGCCGACCTCCGGCGCGGGGACGGGTGCGGGCGCCGCGGCGGCCTCGGGCGACTGCCCGGTCAGCTCGACGTACCCGCCGAGGAGCCGGTACGGCAGACGGCGGCCGATCGCCTCGGTGTTGATCAGCAGGACCTGTCCCGAGGGCAGGCCCGCCCGGTCGCGGATGCCGGAGGTCTCCTCGGTCTCGGCGGGGCGTAGCCTGCCGGTGACAGTCACCTCACCCGGGGACGGCGCGGGGACCTCGGGGAGGGCGTCGGCGGTACTGCCCGCCCTGACCCAGCCCCGGTTCACCAGCACGCCGGTGCCGTCCGCCCTGACCAGCGGAGTCAGCACGTAGAAGCCGACCGCCTTGTCCTGGACGCGGCGCCGGACCAGGAGCTGGGCGTTCGCGTCGTACGTCCCCTTAGCTGTGACGGTGCGGTATTTGTCCTGCGTAGAGACGGTGCCGCCGGGTGAGGTGAGGCTCTCCACGGCGACGGGCGCGGCGGCGAGGTTGCCGGTGACCTGGTGGCTGCTGGTGGACCTCTCCTCGAAACGCCCGAACTGCCACTGGCCCAGCAGCACGAAAGCGGGGATGACCAGCAACACCACCACGTGGAGAGCCAGCCATCGGGGAGTCAGCAGGAAGCGGTACACGTCCTCAAGGGTAGGCACCGGGGGCACCGCCCCGTCCTCCGAGTGCGCCTTTGGGCGTAGCCGGGTGCGCCTTTGGGCGTAGTAAGGTGCCCGGGACCGCCCGATCCTCGGATGTCATGGAAAAGCTCACCGGACACTCCGGGCGTCGCATACGGTCATGTGAGTTTTACCCCGGGATGTTCCACCACCTCCGGAGCCCGCCCCTGATGACTGTGCTCATGCCCGCGCCCGCGGCTCCGCTCGTACTCCCCCGCATCGGGGTCCTGCTGCGGCACGCCGCTCCCAGGGTGTTCGAGAGCATGATCCTTCCCGTTCTCGTCTTCTACGTCGCGCTGATCTTCACCAACGCGAACGGCGCGCTGGCGGTGGCGGCGGCCTGGGTCTACGGCGGCGTCGCCTGGCGGCTGGTGAAGGGCGGCGAGGCACCGGGCACGCTGCTGCTGGCGGCGGGCACGATCACCGTCAGGGTGGTGCTGGCGGTGGCGACGGGCAACCCCATCGTGTTCTTCCTGCAGCCCTGCCTCGGGGTGTTCTGCGTGAGCATGGGCTTCCTGCTCACCGCGCCGCTGCAGAGGCCGCTGATCCGGCGGGTGGTGGCCGATCTCGTACCGCTGCCCGACCAGGTGATGGAGCATCCCCGGATGCGCCGCTTCTTCGTGTCGCAGTCGGTGCTGTGGGGCTGCGCGCAGCTGCTGAACGGGGCGCTGAGCCTGTGGCTGCTGCTCAGCCAGACCCTGGAGACCTATCTCCTCGTGCGCACCTCCGCGGTCGCGGTGCTGCTCGGCGGCGTGGCGCTGGTCTCGGTGCTCAGCCTCAGGCACTGCCTGCGGAGGTTGGAGACGCGAGGGCCGGAGACCCCGGAAGCGGAGCTCCGGAGCCTGTAGGGCGCATGCCGGGGCCGGGCACCGGGGTGACCTCCCTCGGACCGGGCACCTCGTGCCCTTCGGCGCACCGGAAGTGCTGCTCGACCAGGGCGCCGCAGCCTCGGTGGGTGACGCGCACCGGCGGCCCCTCGCGGTCGCTGAGATACCGGTCGCCCCACCGCATCAGGGCCATCAGGGTCGGATAGAGGTCGAGACCCATCTGGGTCAGCCGGTACTCGTCACGCTGCCGCTGGCCGGGCTCGCGGTAGGGGACCTTGCGCAGCAGCCCCTCCTCCACCAGCCGGGTCAGCCGGGCGCTGAGCACCTGCCTGGGCGCTCCTGTGGCGGCCTGCATGTCGGCGAAGCGCCGCACGCCGCTGAACGCCTCGCGCAGCACCAGGAACGTCCACTTCTCGCCGACGACGCCCAGGGCGCGTTCGATGGAGCAGTTGTCCACCCGCAGGGGCAGGTTGCCGGGAGCCGCCTCTTTCATGTGCGAATCGTAGGTCGCCATCGCACCACCTCCAACGTTCACCTAAGTCTAGTTGACATACTCAGATGTCCTGCGAGACTCTGAGTCCATGATGCGAACTCAGCTCGTGTCGCCGGACGGTGTGCCGGCGCCCGGGGACGTCACGGTCGCGTACGGGAGCATTCCGAAGACGTCCGGGGACATCGCGGTCGTGTACGGGAACATGCCGGCGGTGTCCGGGGACGCCGTCGAGATCCGGTCCGCGCGGCCGGACGACGAGGAGGGGATCCGTCGTTTCCTCGGGGGACTGTCGTCCCGTACGCAGGCGCGGAGGTTCTTCGCCGGGATGGGCCGCCCGAGCGCGAGCTTCGTCAGGACGCTTCTCGCGGTGGACGAGCGGCGCGACGCCCTGCTCGCCGTGCACGGGGGCCTTCTCGTCGGGCACGCGATGAGCTGCCGGGGCGAGGAGGCCGACGTCGAGATCGCCGTGGTGGTGGGCGACGAGTGGCAGGGGATGGGGCTCGGCTCCCGGCTCGTCCGCGCGCTGATGCGCCGCGCGGAGGCCAGGGGGGCCAGGACGGTGGGGATGGACGTGCTCGGGGACAACCGCACGGTCCTGTCGATGGTCCGCAGGGCATGGCCGGAGGCGACCATGCGCGTCTCCTCCGGCACGGTCGAGGTGACCGCGAGGATCCTCCGCTGAGCGATCCCCGGCGCCGCCTCCCGTGGCCGTACCCGAACCCGCCCGACGGGAGGCGGCGCGGCTCCACGATCAGGGCGGTACGATCGACGTGGTCCAAGCTGTTTCCCGAGCAGTTTGCGGAACAAGGTTCTGTTACCCCACCATGGGATCCGTGAAGAACGCCAAGAACGGACGCGACGGCCGCACCAGGATCGTCGAGGGTGCCCTGCGCCGATTCAGCCAGGACGGGGTCTCGGCCACCACGCTGGCCAGCCTCCGCGAGGAGAGCGGCGTCAGCGTCGGCAGTTTCTATCACCACTTCGCCAGCAAGGAACACGTCTTCGGCGTCCTGTACGCCGAGACCCTGCGCATGTACCAGGACGCGTTCCTCGCCGAACTCCAGCGCCACGAGACCGCCAGGGGAGGCATCGAGGCCATCGTCGCGCTGCACATGTCCTGGAGCGGCGAACACCGCGAGCGCGCGCACCTGCTGATCAGCGAGCGCCCGCCCAGGCGCGACGAGCCGGGCGGCACCGAGGTCTCGGAGTCGCGCAGGGCGTTCTTCAGGAAGGTCTCCGACTGGTGGCGCCCGCACATGAAGGACGGCCTGCTCCAGCCCGTCCACCCGACGATGTGCTACGTGCTCTGGCTGGGACCGGCCACCGAGATGTGCCGACTGTGGTTCGCCGGTGCGCACCAGCCCACCCCCGAGGAGATCAGCGGTCTCCGCGAGGCGGCCTGGCAGAGCCTGCGGCAGCAGAGCTCCTGATCGACCGCTCTGACCGCTCCAAGCACCCCGGCCGTTCCGATCGCGCTGACCGCCCCGATTACTCCGTGCGTCCCGACCGCTCCAAGCGCCCCGGCCGCTCCGACCGTCCCGACTGCGCTGAGCGCCCCGGCCGCTCCGATCGGTTCTGTGCGTCCCGGCCGCTCTGAGCGCCGTACGTCAAGCCGGTGTCACCACCGGCACTCCGGCCCGGATCACGGGGGCTTCTCCGGGCCGGAGCGGTCTCAGTGCGCTCCCACCAGCTGGCGCGTCCGCGTCGCCACCCGCCAGACGTCCTCGGCCAGCGATATGTCCAGCCGCAGGTCCTGACGCCGACGCCGCAGGCCGGGCACCAGCACCCGGTCGGAGACGTCGAACCTGCCACGCCGGGCGTATCCGAACCCCAGCTCTCCGGGAAAGACCCGTAACTCATCCTGATTGCCGCACCGCGGGCAGGTCCAGGCGACCAGATCCTTGCCACGGTGGTAGTCGTGGCAGGCGCGGAAATATTCGTCAGGATGGAAACGGGACTCGCAGGCGAAGCAGGGGATCAGCATCATGGATCCTTTGAAGCGTGTGGTGCGGCTCCCAAGAAGTACCGCTTTCCACTTGAAGTCCGCTTGCAGAACGCTTACCCCGGTGGGTAACAGTCTCATCACCGGGAGCGTTCGGACGCACCCGGTGCGAGGATTGCCCGGTGAACGATCTGCCTGCCCGGCTCAGGGGGCTTCTGCTCGACACCGGCTACACCATCGACGGCGTCCGCGAGCGTCTCGGCGACGTCGCCGCCACCGCGCTCTCCCGCGAGGAGACGGTGCCCGCCCTGCGCGCCACCGCGGACGGCGACCCGCTCGCCACCCTGATCCGGCTGTGGTGGCTCGGCGTCCCCGTGGCGGCCCGGGAGGTGCCCGCGGGCCTTCCCGTGGAGGAACTCGCCGCCGCGGGCCTGGTGACCACCGAAGGCGGCCGGGTCACCTCCATGGTCCACCTGCAACCCTGGGAAACCGGCGGCGGCGGTTACGGGGGCTACGTCGTCTCCGACCGCAAGGTCAGGCCGGGAGACCCGGCCCTGCGCCCGGACCACGTCGTCGGCGCGGGCGGCGCCTCGGCGAACCTGGCCCAGCTGGCCTCCCGCCGTCCCGTCGAGCGCGCCCTGGACCTGGGGACCGGATGCGGGGTGCAGGTCCTCCACCTGCACGGCAGAGCCGAGGAGATCACGGCCACCGACGTCAACCCGCGCGCCCTGGAGCTGGCCAGTCTCAGCTGGGCGCTGTCGGGGATCACCGGTGTCGACGCCCGGCTGGGTTCCCTGTTCGACCCCGTCGAGGACGACCGTTTCGACCTGGTCGTCTCCAACCCGCCGTTCGTGATCTCCCCGGGCGGCCGGTTCACCTACCGAGAGTCGGGCTTCCACGCCGACGACTTCTGCCGCGACCTCGTACGGCGGGCGCCTCGCCACCTCGCCCCCGGCGGCACCTGCCACCTGCTGGCCAACTGGCTGCACGTCGGCGGCGAGGACTGGCGCGACCGGGTGGGCGGCTGGCTCACCGGGACCGGCTGCGACGGCTGGGTGGTGCAGCGCGACGTCCAGGATCCCGCCGAGTACGTCGAGCTGTGGCTGCGGGACGCCGCCGAGCAGGGCACCGCGCGCCACCGAGAGCTCTACGACGACTGGCTCGGCTGGTTCGAGGCGGAGAACGTCACCGGCATCGGCTTCGGCTGGATCACGCTGAACGACTCCGGGAGCCTCGACCCGGTCGTGCGGGTGGAGGAGTACGGGCGGCCGGTGGAACTGCCGGTCGGCGGATACGTGGACGAGGTGTTCGGCGCGATCACCACGGCGCACCGGCTGACCGACGCCGAGCTGCTCGGCTCAAGGCTCGCGGTGGCGGAGGGGGTGCTGGAGGAGCGGGTCGGCCCGCCGGGTGCCGAGGACCCGTCGCGGATCGTGCTGAGGCAGACCGGGGGGCTGCGCCGCAGCGCGGTGGTCGGGACCGTGGAAGCCGCCCTCGCGGGGGTCTGCGACGGCGACTATCCACTGGATCCACTGCTCGCCGCGATCGCGGAACTGACCGGCGAGGACCATGCCGACCTGCGGACGAAGGCTCCCGCGGCCCTCCGTCCACTGATCGCCGAAGGGTTTTTCCACATATCCACAGGGTGACTGTCCACAGGCTGTGGATATCGCCGCTATCGCTTGTCAATCGAACCGCAAACGCCACGGGAGAAGCTCTGGTCGTGGGGCACGGACCCGGGGGGTGAAGGGTCCGTGCCACGTCCGGCCGACCGTCACAGTGAGGCGGCCGACCCGCGGGCGACGCACCGGATGACCGGGCCCCCTACGCGTCGCCCGGGTCAGACGGCCGGCCGGACCTCCACACCCATCCCGAACCGCGGGCTCTGACTTCGAGGGGAACACCGGTGATCAACCACGTCTGGATGACGCGTCTCGACGACGACCTGTACGACGGGCTGGGATCAGCTGTCGACCTGGTCGCGCTCCAGCAGAAGACGCAGATCCTCGGCCTCGGGCGCCCCGAGCCTGCCGAACAGGTCGTGGGCCCGTTCGAGGCAGTCGCGGCCACGCCCGACCTTGCCGAGCCCGTTGAGCGCCGTGCCTAACACCCACAGGGCCTGCGCCTCGCCGTACGGGTGGCTGATCTCCCGGCTCACGGTGAGCGCCTGCTCCGCGTGACGGGCCGCGTCGGTGAAGCGGCCCGCGTTGATGAACGTCTCGGCCAGCCGGGAGCAGACCCGCTGCTCCCACACCCGCTGCCTGCTGGCTCTGAAGAAGGCGAGGCACTCGGCGTGGTGGTGGACAGCCTCGTTCAGCCTGCCGACCCGCGACAGGACCATCCCCAGGTGGTAGCGGGCCCTGGCGGTGCCCGCGCTGGAGCCCATCTCGATGAACAGGGCCAGTCCCTGCTCGGCGGCGGCGATGGCCTCCTCCGGCTGCTTCAGGAACAGGTGGTCGCGGGCGGAGTAGCTGAGCGTCAGTGCCTCCCCGCCCCGCTCCCCGGCCTCCCTGAACGCCTTGCGCGCCGAGTCGAACCAGGCCAGGGCCTCCACGTGGTGGCGTCGGCGCCCGGCCACGACGGCCAGCGCGTTGAGCGTCTCGCCGGTGACGACGCGGTCGCCCCCGGCCGACAGCTCCAGCGACGTACGGAACTCCTCCTCCGCCTCGGCCAGCCGGTTGGCGCCGAACAACACCCGCCCGAGCACGTAGCGGCAGCGCAGTTCGATGGAGACGGCGCCGAGCCGCCGCGCGACGGCCAGCATCTCCCGCGTCCGGCTCTCGAACTCGCGGACGTGGCTCCCCGACTCCAGCAGCGGCTCCATGGCGAGCAGCAGGTCGGCCCCGGGCAGCAGCTCGTCGGCCTCGTCCGCGCAGGTCACCTGGGCGATCGACGCGAACAGCGACTCCGCCTCCACCGACAGCCAGGCCACCGCCTCGTCGGCGGTGGCGAAGACGTGGCCGGTCCCGGTGACTTTCAGCCGGTCGGCCATCGTGCTGCCCTCGTAGGCGAGGCGGTGCGCCGAGCGGGCGGACGCCAGATAGAAGCCGAGCAGCCGCCGCAGCGCGGCCTCGCCCTCCCCGCCGATGGTCACGCTCACACCGGACCCGCGCCGCTCCCCCCGCTTCGTCTCGCCCGCGGCGCAGCTCTCCTCCGTCGCGTTCTCGGTCCGTTCCGCGACGCGGCGGGCGAAGAGCTTGAGCAGGTCGTGGAAGCGGTAGCGGCCGGGGGCCGGGGCTTCGAGCAGGCTGGCGTCCACCAGGGACTCAAGGACGTCCTCGGTGTCCATCGGGTCCAGCGCGAGCAGCCCGGAGGCGGCCCCGATCGAGATGTCCGGGCCCCCCGGCAGGGAGAGCAGCCGGAACGCGCTGGCCTGGGCGGGGTTGAGCTGGCCGTACCCGAGGGCGAAGGTCGCCTCCACCGTGAGGTTGCCCACGCGCATCTCGTCCAGGCGGCGGCGCTCGTCGGCCAGCCGCAGCACCAGGGAGGCGACCGTCCAGGACGGCCTGGCGGCCAGCCGCGCCGCCACGATCCGCACCGCGAGCGGCAGGAAACCGCAGGCGGCGACCACGTCCATGGCGACGGCGCGCTCCGCCTGCACCCTCTCCACACCGGCGACGATGCCGAACAGCGCCAGGGCCTCGTCCGGCTCCATGACGTCCAGGTCGATCAGCCTGGCCGAGGCCAGGTCGGCGAGCTTGCCCCGGCTGGTCACGATCGCCGCGCACCCGGCCGAGCCGGGGAGCAGCTGGCTCACCTGGGCGGCGTCGCGGGCGTTGTCCAGCAGCACGAGCATCCGCCGGTCGGCCAGGAGCGAGCGGAACAGCGCGGACCGCTCGGCCAGGCCGTCGGGGATGACGTCGGCGGGCAGGCCGAGCCCGCGCAGGAAGGCCGCGAGCACCGACTCGGGAGCGGTCGGCTCCTCGCCGTACCCGCGCAGGTCGGCGTAGAGCTGGCCGTCGGGGAACAGGTCGTGCATGGCGTGGGCGACGTGCACGGCGAGGGCCGTCTTGCCGACGCCGCCGATGCCGGAGATGGCCGCCACCGGCACGCCCTCGGAGCCGTCATGGGACGACAGCAGCGTGCGCAGCCGCGCGATGATCTGGCGGCGGCCGGTGAAGTCGTTCACGGCGGCGGGAAGCTGCGCCGGTCGCGGCAGCTCCGGGGCCGTCGGCGTCGCTCGTGTCCCCGCTGTCCCCGCTGCTTCCGCGTGCTCCGGGTCCGGCTGGGGGAGTTTCGCCTCGGAGCCCTCCCGCGTGGCCGTTCTCGCGGCCTCGGGGACCTCGGTGACCTCGGCGGACGCGGGCCGCGCCGGGGTGAGGGCCGGGTCACCGGTGAGGATGCGCTGGTGCATGCTCGTCAGGTCGGAGCCCGGCTCGATGCCCAGCTCCTCGATCAGCGTGGCGCGGGTGTCGGCGAAGGCCGCCAGCGCCTCCGCCCTGCGCCCGCACCGGTAGTAGGCGAGCATCAGCTGGGCCCGCAGCCGCTCGCGCAGCGGGTGGTCGGCGGTGAGCGCGATCAGCTCGGACAGGACGTCGGCGTGCCTGCCCAGCTCCAGGTCCAGGTCCATCAGGACCTCAAGCACGCTCATCCGCCGCTCGGCGAGCCGCCCGCGCTGGTGCTCGGCGTACGGGCCGACGGCCCCGGCGAGCGGCTCGCCGGTGGACAGCGCCAGGCTCGCGCGCAGGCTCTCCGCGGCCCGCGCCAGGTCGCCCTCGCGGCGCGCGGCCTCGGCCTCCTGGACGCCGCGCTCGAAGAGGAGCAGGTCGAGGGAGCCGTCGTTCAGCCGCAGCGCGTACCCCCTGCCGACGGAGGTGAGCAGCTCGGGGCGGGTGCGCGGGGACCTGCCCGGCTCCAGCACCGCGCGCAGCCGGGAGACGTAGGTGCGCAGGGCGCCGAGCGCGCGGGGCGGGGCGTCGTCCCCCCAGATCGCGTCGATCATCTCGGCCGGAGTGACCGCCCTGCCCTCTCTCAGCAGGAGCATCGCCAGGATGGAACGTTGCAGCGGGGTGCCCAGGTCGAGCTCGGAACCGTCGCGCCATGCCTGGACAGGACCGAGCACGGCGAACCGCAGTCCGTCTCCGCTGCCCTGAACAGCCATTTCTCGAATCTCCGCCCAATGGAAAGTTTTATGGCCAAATGATAGGTCCTCCCTTGCTTACCCCGTAGGTAGAGGCTTGCTTGTTCGCCGAGACGTTGATTGCACGTCAATCGGCTGTTGAGTCGTGCGCCCAATGCTTGGTGCTGTCGGGCATGGCCCCATACGGGGGCGGCCATGCCCGACATGTCAGCGGATTGCAGGTGTGGATAAAGGCGCTGTAAGTGCGATGCAGGCACCCGCGCCTATCAATGAGGCATGGCTCCTCCGGAAGACGGGAGCCGCACCCCTCAAGGAGAACCACCATGCGCCACTCGATCAGCAAACTTCTCGGTCTCGCCGCCGCCACCGCCGTCATCGCGATCGGCGTTCCCGCCCTCGCCTCCCCCGCCTCCGCCGCCACCCTCACCGCCGCCCCCGCCGCTTCGAGCGGCTACGACGAGGAGTCGTGGGGCTACTACTACTCCAAGTACTACGACGACTCCCGCGCCGGTGCCCGGGGCACCGTCTCGGTCGACGGCAACGACCGCCTCCACGTCCAGGGCAGGCTCTACGACAAGTACTCGCCGAACTGGCTCTGCGGCTACGCCCAGTTCAAGTTCGAGAACCACGACGGCGACGAGAGCTACTCCTGGGCGCGCAAGTGTGGCACCAGCGGCTACCAGCGCTTCCACTTCGTCGAGGACGACATCGACAACCTGCAGGTCAGGGTCTGCTACTGGGACAAGCACGACGTCAAGAAGACGCTGTGCGGCAAGTGGCGCTACATCTACGAGGTCGAGTCCGACGACGAGGAGTGACCCCGGGGTCTCCGGTGGGCTCACCTGACAACCGGTGAGCGCGATCCTCCCCCGACCCGCCGGTCACGCGAGCCGCGACTCGCGTACGGCGCCGGACGAACATCAGGCCCGCCCGGGACCCCCGGGCGGGCTTTATTCCATTAAGTGATTAAAATCATATTATGTGACTATTTATATGACTATGTAGTCTTTGTGGCGGTTCGCCGCTCCTTGTGGTATTCCCGCACGTCGGGTGCCCGTCTCACGCGGCCTCGGCCAGGTTCATCCGCGCGTGCATCCGTTCTCGGACGATCGGCCATTCGTCACTCAGGATCGAGTAGTACGCGGTATCTCGGACCGTGTCGTCGGCGCCTCGGCTCTCCGCCCGCCGCACACCGTCGAGGTGTGCGCCGAGGGCTTCGATGGCGGCCCGGGAGCGTACGTTCCGTATATCGGCCTTGAGGGTGATGCGGTGGACCTGCCAGGTCTCGAAGGCGAGGGAGAGCATCAGATACTTGCTCTCGCGGTTGATACCGGTTCCCTGCGCGGAGGCGGAGAGCCAGGTGTAACCGATGTCGGCCACGGACGGGACATCGCCCACCGCCCCACGAGCGCCCGGCGGCCAGGGCATGGGGCCCTGCCAGTACTCCAGGTGCATGAGACGGGTGGCACCGACCACACGATCGGTGTGAAGCCACCGGATGGCGAAGGGCATCGTGCGGCCCTCCGCCTGCTCAGCCAGAGCGGCCTCCACGTAGGAGACCATCTCGTCCCGGCCATTGGGGACGCGAGTGAAGGTATAGGTGGAACGGTCTTCACTCGCCGCGGCGACGAGGTCGTCGACGACCGCGAGGCTGAGCGGTTCCAGGCGCACGAGGCGCCCGGACAGGGTGACAAAAGCGGGCATGAGCACATGATGAGGGCTCTTTCCCCTGCTTGATACCAAACGACACGAGACATCTTGGTGAGCATCGAGGAACGCAGGTGACCCGTGGGTCTCCACGGTAAGGGATCCCAGGTCAGATCCGCTGACGACACCCCGGGAACCACCCCGTCGGAGCGTTCCCGGCGGGGGGCGATCACCCCGTGACGAGCGGGACGCGGGACGCCCGCAGCCCCGCCAGGGCCCCGCTCAGATCGTCCAGCGAGGCCGAGATCCAGGGCAGCTCCAGGGGGTCCGGGGCATCGAGCGCGGCGAGCCGCAACGGCGTCGTCTCGCCGTACAGGAGGCTGGTCGCCACCCGTACCCGCGGGGCCGCCGGGTCGTCACCGAAGGCGTGGCCGGGGAGCACCCCGACGCCGTGCCGGTCGAGCAGGTGCGCGGCCAGGTCGGCGGAGGACGCGAAGCCGAACCCGGTGAAGTCGGGGTAGAGGTAGAAACCGCCCTGGGGCGCGTCCACCCGCACACCCGCGCGGACGAACCGCTCGCGCACCGCCCGCGCCACCGCGCCGTGCAGCTCACGGCTCCGGCCCACCCGCTCGACGAGCTCCGGCGGCTCGGTGTACGCGTACGCCGCCGCCTGCTGGACCGGGGCGGCCGGGCTGGACCAGATCTCGCTCGCCACCGCCAGGAGCCGGTCGCGCAGGAACGGCGACGGGAGCCGGGCCACGCCGATCCGCCAGCCGCCCAGGGCGAGGCTCTTGCTGAGCCCGCTGGTGATCACGGTCCGCTCGGGAGCCACGTCGGCGGGACTGAGGAAACCGGTGGCCGGGGAGTGGACCAGGTCGCGGTAGATCTCGTCGGAGATGATCGTCAGGTCGAGCTCCCGGGCGACCTCGGCGATCCGCCGGACCGTGGACGCCCCGGCCAGCGTGCCGCTGGGGTTGTCGGGGAGCGTGACCAGCAGCGAGCGCACGTCGCGCCCCTGGGCGCGGGCGTTCCCGACCGCCTCCGCCACACGTTCGGGATCCGGCACCCCACCCTCGCCGGGGGGCGTCGGGACGAGCAGGGAACGCGCCCCGACCAGCTCGGCCTGGGCGGCGTAGCTGACCCAGCTCGGCATCGGCAGCACGATGTCGCCGCCGATCGCGAGCAGCAGCCCGTACAGCAGGGGCTTGCTCCCGGGGCCGCAGACCACCAGATCGGGATCGGTGGGCAGGCCACGCCGCGACCAGTAGCCGGAGGCCGCCTCGCGCAGCGCGGGCGCCCCGGCGACCGGCCCGTACCCGTTGAGCCCGGACGCCTCGGCCAGCCGCTCGCGCAGGGCCGGATGGACGGGCAGGCCCGCCTCACCGAAGGCCAGGTGCAGCACGCGCTCACCGGCGCGCCGTCTTCGCTCGATGTCCTCGTTGGCCGCCAGGGTGGCGGAAAGGGTGACGCTCATCGCGGGATCCTTACCTCGTCGCGGGACGTTGTGGAGTGCCTTCCAGCCTGGTGGGATGGGGTGCATCAGGACAAGCTTCGGTTGTCGTGGGTAGGCGTAAGGAAAACTGATGCTTGATTTACGGAGGCTCGTCCTGATCTGTGAGTTCGCTCGCCGGGGCAGCATCGCGGCCACCGCGGCCTCCCTGGGCTACAGCCCCTCGGCGGTCTCGCAGCAGCTGGCCGCGCTGGAGCGCCAGGCGGGAGCCGTGCTGATCGACAGGACCGCCAGGAGCGCGGAGCTGACCGACGCGGGACGCCGCCTCGTCGAGCACGCCGAGCGCATCCTGGCCATGGTGGAGAGCGCCGAGTCCGACCTGTCGGCCCAGGCCGCGACCCCGTCGGGACGGGTCACCGTGACCGCCTTCCCGACCGCCGCGGTGGCCTTCGCGCCCGCGCTGGCCAGGACGCTGCGACGGCACGGTGAGCTCACCCTGCGGATGGGACAGGGCCGCTCGGGGCGCGGGATGCGCGAGGTGCAGTCGGGCGAGGTGGACATCGCCCTGGTCGACGACTGGCACGGCCGGATGCGCGAGCCCGACACCATGCGGGTCTTCCCGCTGCTGCGCGACCCGCTGGTGCTCGTGGTGCCGCGCAGACACCGGCTCGCCTCCCCCGACGTCCCGGTCGACCTGTGGGACCTGCGCGACGAGCCCTGGATGGCCACCCCGGACGGCGAACCCTCCCGGCTGGCGGTGGACCGGCTGATGGCCGACGTCGGCGGTCACCGGCCGGTGCCCTGGGAGTTCGAGGGACTGGGCACGATCATCGGCCTGGTCGCCAAGGGCATCGGCATCGCGGCCGTCCCCGCCCTGGCGCTCGCCGCCGGGGTCCGCGGCATCGCCGTCCGCCGGTTTCCCGGCCCGGGGGTGGGCCGGGTCGTGTACGCCGTCGCCCGGTCGTCCGGTGTCCACCGCCCCGCCGTCTCCGTCACCCTCCGGGCCGTCCACGTCGCCGCCCGGCTGCTCGCCGCCGACCTGGAGGGGGTCGAACCGGCGTCACGGGAACGCCCGGAGGCCGCGGACCGGTAACGAGGGTCGAGCCACGTCACGGGAACGCCCGGAGGCCGCGGACCGGTAACGTCGGCACGTGCCTCCCACCTACGCCCTTGAGCGGTTGCTGAACGACGGCGGTTCCAAACTGGTCGCCGGGGTGGACGAGGTCGGGCGCGGAGCCTGGGCCGGTCCGGTGGCGGTCTGCGCCGTGGTCACCGACCTGTCGGAACCGCCCGCAGGGCTCACCGACTCGAAACTGCTCACCCCCGCCCGCCGCGCCGCCATGGTCTCCGAGATCACCGCCTGGGCGGCCGGGATCGGGTACGGCGAGGCGTCCCACGAGGAGATCGACGCGCTCGGGATGACCGAGGCCCTGCGCAGGGCGGCAAGGAGGGCGCTGGCCGGGCTTCCCGTCCGGCCCGACGTGGTCGTCCTGGACGGGAAGCACGACTATCTGGGCGCGCCCTGGCCGGTCAGGTGCGAGATCAAGGGTGACCTCTCCTGCGTCTCCGTGGCCGCGGCCTCCGTGATCGCCAAGGTCCGGAGGGACACCTACATGGCCTCGCTCGGCTTCGAGGAGTACGGGTTCGCCGACAACGCGGGCTACCCCTCGCCGGTCCACCAGGCGGCGCTGGCCTCCCTCGGCCCGACGGAACACCACCGCCTGTCGTGGTCCTACCTGGACGACCTTCCCCGGTGGCGCCACCTCAAGAGGCACCGCAACCCGCTGGCCGGAGAGGGCCAGCTCGGGCTTTTCGGATAAACACCCTCGCGCGGGGACATCCGGCCGGGGAAGGCGGCCCGCCTCGGAACGAGGCCGTCAGCAGTCGACCAGCTCGGGCGACTGGTTGAGGATCTGCGACCTGGCGGTGACGAACTCCGCGTGGGCGCCGGTGGCGGACAGGTCGAAGACGGCGACCCGGTGGCAGTTCTGGAAGGCCAGCCTCACCCCGAAGTGGCGCTCCAGGGCGCCGCGCATGGCGTCGCTGGCGAGAGCCCGCAGGAGCTGGCCGCGAGCGGCCTCGTCCGGCGGGGGCACCGTGTTGTCGGCGAACTCGGCACCGGTGTGCTCACGCTCCTTGACCAGGCCGGTGATGAGCGACCAGGCGTACGGAAGGGAGTCTCTGACACAGGTAACGAATGCGGCGTCGTCCACCTCACCGGCCTTGGCCTGGTCGAGAAGATCGTTCGAAACGGTCAGCGACATGCTGCGTTCTCCTCACAGAAGGGGATTCATCAGACACTAGGTCGGGCCTACTGACCGCTCCATCTAGCGGGAGAGCGACACTCGCGTGGGCCCGAAGACGAAGCCGGGGTCGATCTGGGCCGCCAGGTCCTCGCCGGTGGCCCTGTTCGCCCAGGCCTCCGCGTTGCGGAGGTGGAACTGCACGGCCTGGCGCCCGAAGCGGAACCAGTCTTTCTCCCGGGCGTCGAGATGGTCGAGAAGCGTGCCCAGGGCCCGGGAGTTGGCCGGTTCGAGGTCGCGGAGGGCGAAGGGGTGGCCCTGCTCCATCGCGCGAATCGCCGGGGAGTGCTCCAGGCAGACCAGCAGGTCGTCGCCGACCTGGTCGCGCAGGAACGCCACGTCTCCGGGGCCGTGGATCTTGTTGCCCACCACCGCGAGCGGTACGCCGTAGTCGGCGGCGTAGTCGCGGTACTGCCGGTAGACGCTCACGCCCTGGCGGGTCGGCTCGGCCACCAGGAAGGTCATGTCGAAGCGGGTGAACAGCCCCGAGGCGAAGGAGTCGGCCCCGGCCGTCATGTCGACCACGACGTACTCGCCCGCGCCGTCGAGCAGGTGGTTGAGATAGAGCTCCACGGCGCCGACCTTGGAGTGGTAGCACGCCACGCCCAGGTCGTCCTCACTGAACGGCCCGGTGACCATCAGCCGGAGTCCCTCGGGCGTGGCGACGGAGAATCCGGTGTGGATCGGGTCGTCGCGCTCGTCGAGACGGAGCAGCCGCGAGCCGGACCCCGGCGGGGTGGTCTTGACCATCGCGGCGGCCGACGAGATGCGGGGGTTGTCGCCCCGCAGGTATTCCTTGATCTCGGTCAGGTGCGAGCCCATCGGCCTCGGCAGCGCGCCGTCGGCCAGCCCGAACGCCATGCCCAGGTGCTGGTTGATGTCGGCGTCGACGGCCACCACGGGGCCGCCCCGGCTCGCTGTGTATCTCGCGAACAGCGCCGACAGAGTCGTCTTGCCGCTGCCGCCCTTGCCGACGAATGCCACTCTCACAACGACGATCCAATCTGATTATGAAAATCATTTCAAGCCTTCGCGGAGCCCATCATGCCACGGCGGGCGGCGGCGCGTGGCGCGTATCGCGGGGAAGAGGGGAGGCGTGCTCGCGTCGCAAATAAGGACGAGAGTGATTTTTCTTGGCGAATGCGGGCGAAAGGTGTGAGAGAAAACGCCTGCCATGTCATGACCGGTGCCAAAGATCCGCTGTAACCGCTTCGGGGTCTCCTGTACGGACTCGACAACGGCTTTGGGAATCGGCGGGGTGGATGTTTGCCATCGGCGCCGATGAGACCCGGCCGGTCCGGGTATCCCACCCCGAGTTGGTTGATCTTGAGCCCCCCGGCGAGGTCGTGGACAAGGGTCAGCAAGGGGCTTCGGTGGTACGTACCGGTACCTGGTCGCGTCGCGTCTCCGGGCGGCGGGTTCTCGAACGACGGTTTTCCGGACGGCGGTTTTCCGGACGGTTCTTTGGACGGCGGGTTGTGGGGCGGCGGGTTTTCCGGCGGTGGACCGGTGGGTCCGCCGCGTGGGGTGTCGCGCTCGCGGTGCTCGTGACGCCGTCGCTCGCTCTCGCCGCACCCCGGACGGGCGCGGAGGAGAGGCCCTCGCCGTCCGTCCGGGCGGAGGCCGGAACTCCACGGGTGACGACGGACGGGAAGTCCGTGCCGGTGGCGGGCGGGCGGTCCCCGGCCGTGCCGGTGGAGAAGGGGGAGCCCTCGGCCGTGCCCGTGGTGCCCGTGGTGCCCGTGGTGCCCGTGGTGCCCGTGGTGAAGGGGGACGAGGTGTCGCCCGCTGTGGCCGACGCTCCCTCCTCGGGGCCCGTCCTGGGGTCGGATGAGGTGCCCGCGTCCGTACCCGCAGAGAAGGTGTCGGCGCACGTACCCGAGAAGATGCCCGCGTCCGTGGTCCCCGTGGTCCCCGGGAAGGTGTCCACGGACGTGCCCGAGGAGGCGCGCGCTTCCGCGCCCGCGTCCGTGACGGGCAGGCGGGTCGCGCAGAGCCGTGCGGCGGGGGCGGGGAAGCCGGAGGTCGAGATCACCAAGACGGCCGCCCCCGTTCTCGCCAAGCCCGGCCAGAAGGTCATCTACACCATCAAGCTACGCAACACCGGGAGCACCCCCTACCGGGGTTTCACCTTCACCGACGACCTGTCGGGCCTGCTCGACGACGCGAGCTTCGACGGCGACCAGTCGGCCACGTCGGGCGCGGTCTCCTTCGCCGGGTCCGAGATGACCTGGACCGGCGACGTGGCCGCGGGCAGGACGGTGACGGTCACCTACGGCGTCACGGTGAACGACCCTCCGGCGGGGGACCTGCGTCTCACCGGCGAGCTGGTCGGTCCCGAGGGCTCCAACTGCGAGACCGGGTCCGCCGATCCCGCCTGTGGAAACCTCGGCGGATCCGGCCTGCCGCTGCTGTACGTCCTCATAACCGCCGACAGGGAGACCGCCGTCCCCGGCCAGAGGGTCACCTACACGATCAACATCGGCAACGTCGGCAACGCCGCCTATCCGGGTGCCACGCTCACCGGGGAGCTCTCCCGGGTCCTCGACGACGCGGCCTACAACGGCGACGCGCGGGTCACGAGCGGCACCCTCTCGTACGGCGCGCCGAAGCTGGCCTGGACCGGCGACATCCCGGTGGCCGAGACGGTCACGATCACCTACAGCGTGACCGTCGGCACCACCGCCACCGGGGATGGGGTGCTGG
Organism: Streptosporangium sp. H13245; assembly: GCF_055690525.1. Classification (NCBI taxonomy): domain Bacteria; kingdom Bacillati; phylum Actinomycetota; class Actinomycetes; order Streptosporangiales; family Streptosporangiaceae; genus Streptosporangium; species Streptosporangium sp. H13245. The sequence goes on from NZ_JBSZKT010000001.1 coordinate 823,850, forward strand.
ACAGTGCCGTCCAGGCTCCCGGAGGCGGGACGAACTGCCCGGACCCGGTGCCGTGGTCCGCCAGGCGCGCCGCTCCCGTCCCCGGCGCGGCCTTCGGCTGCGCGCAGCGGGTCGCCGTGCTGGGGACGACCACCGGGACGCTCGCGCCCGAGGCCCCCGGGCCGGATGACGCCGCGGTGGGTGTGAGGCCCGGTTCCGGCTGCCCGGCGGGATCGACAGGACCGGGCTGCGGAACGAGGGCGGTGGAGACCGCGTCCGCACCCGCATCGGGGTCAGGGTCAGGGCCGGGGGCAGGAACTGGGTCAAGGCCTGGGACAGGGGCGGAAGCAGGGACAGAAGCAGGGGCAGGGGCGGGATCCGCTGATGGCTCCGTTCAGGCTTTGGCGCCGGGTTCCGCTTCGGTGCCTGATCCGGACGCCGCGCCGATTCCCTCTCCCGGCTCGGTGCCCGCGCCCGGCCCGGGAACAGGTACCGAGTCTGGCCCGGGAACGGGCGATAAGTCCGGTCCGGCGCAGGCGTCGGTCTCCCCCTCGGGGCCCGCGCCTGTTCCCGACCCCTCGGGATCCGCGCCTGTTCCCGATCCTTCGGGATCCGTACCTGTTCCCGATCCTTCGGGGCCCGCGCTTTTTTCCGGTCCCTTGGGGCCCGTGCCTGTTCCCGGTCCGGTGCCGCTCGTCGACCCGTCGTGTGTGCCGGGCCGGGGGCGGTCCTTCGCGGTTCCCTGTCCCACCGGTGAGCTTCGCGGGGTACCGGCCGCTCCCTCGCTGCCGTTCACGGGGCTGCCGTTCGGGCCGGTCCTGGTGGGGCTCCTGCTCTCCGGCCTCGGCCTGGTCCTGCGGTCGCGTACCCGGCTGGGGAGACCCTAGCCGGGCACTCGTCGTACCGGATCAGACCGGTTGGACCCGGCGACGGCGGCGGAGCAGGAGCATGGCCGTGACCAGCCCCGCGACGGCGGCGGAGACCAGCGAGACGGGCAGGACCCATCCGGCCGTCCGCTCTGGCGGGGTCACGGTGTTGATGTCCGTGGCGCAGACCAGCACGGGGCCGGTAGCGCTCCTGCGGGCGCAGGCCGTCGTCGCCAGGTTCTGCACCGCGGCTCCCGCGGCCCCCGCGACCGCGCCGACCCGGGCGCTCAGGTGGACGATGGTGTCCCTCTCCGGCGGGACGTTCACCGTCCACGCCACCTTGCCCTGCTCCATGTGCCCCCCGGCGTCGGCCTTCACGAAGGTCATCGACGGAGGCAGGGACTGCACCAGGAGGACGCGCTTCAGCCGGGCGCTTCCCTGGTTGCTGAGACGGAGTGTGTAGGTGTTCTCCGCGCCGGGAGTGGTCTCCCTCGCCCCGTCGTCGAGGGAGATGGAGACCGAGGGGACCGGATCGGCCCAGGCGGGTGACCATCCGGCGGCGGGTACGGCGATTACGGCGAGCAGGGCCACGCTCGCCAGGTGGCGTTTCATCCTCGAACCTCCATTGTTACGCTCAGTAATCACTCCATAACAGCATTCCGATCCTCGTGAGCGCTCCCAACGCGCCGGACGCGCCGGGCACATCGTCCTCGCGAGTCCGTCGGCCCGGTTTGTCAGTGGCAGGCGGAGTCGAGGACGACGGCGTTCGTCTCGGCGTACTCGCCCGCGTTCCTCCGCTCCCCGGCCTGTACGGCGGGTACGGAGCGGGGCGGGGCGGGCGGCGCCGCCAGGGTGGCGATGACCTCGCGCCTGATCAGGTGGTAGTCGGGCGCGCCCGAGTAGATCAGCGGGGGGACGAACTGGAGGCTCCTGATCCTGGAGTCCTTCACCTTCTCCGCCAGTTCGACCAGGTCGGGCAGCAGCTGCCGGGGTATGTCGGTGGAGATGGCGTCGACGGCGGCGGTGGCCAGTTTCTCGAAGCTCCGGAAGACCGTCACCGGGTCGGCCTGCTTGGCGACGGCGTTCAGCAGGCACTTCTGGCGGCCCATCCGCACGTAGTCGTCGCTGTAGGTGCGGGACCTGCCGTACCAGAGCGCCTCCTCGCCCGAGAGTTTCCGCCTGCCCGCCTCGATCAGGCCCTCGTTCTGCCTGCCGTACACGATGGGATCCTTGATGCGGACCCGTACGCCGCCCATCGCGTCGACGATCTCCACGAAACCCCTCATGTCGACCATCGCGTAATAGGGAATGTCGAGGCCGAGAATGCCGCCGATCGTTCTTTTCAGAAGTGTCGGGCCGCGGTGCCGTTTGCCCTGTCGGGGAACCATTTCTGGATAGTCCTCGGCGTACTGGTAGATCTCGTTGAGCATGCCCGGCGTGTACGGCGCCTCGCCCTCGAAGCCGTAGGGAAAGCGGTCGCGGGCCGGGCCCGGTGGCATCGGGACGTTCTCCAGGTTCCTGGGCAGGCCGAACAGCACGGTGTCGCCGGTCCGGGGGTCGACGCTGGCCACGGTCATGCTGTCGGTGCGTACGCCGACCCGGTTGGCCGCCGCGTCCGCGCCGACGAGCAGGATGTTGATCCGGTCGGTGCCCTTCCACGGGTCCACCGGGATCGGTGTGACGCTTTCGGCGAACACCGAGGTCACCACGCTGTGGGAGATGTACGCCAGCCGGGCCGCGTAGACCATGGGAGCGACCACCAGCACGCACAGCGCGCCGACGGCGGCGGCCGAGAGGTACCGGGCCGCCGGGGGCGCCGACTCCGGCCGTACCAGCAGGTAGGAGCGGATGATCACGGCGACCGTCACGGCGGCGACCAGCATCGCGGTGAGCGCGAAGACCCAGAGCCAGGCGGGTTGCACGGCGAGGGAGAGCAGGGAGGGCCCGGCGGTCAGCACGGCGGTCGCGGCGGCTCCGGCGAGGAGTAGTTCGATGCCCAGCAGGAAGGCACCGGACAGGCGGCGGCCCACCCAGAGGTGGGCCAGGCCCCACAGAACGGCTGAACCCAGTGTCAGTGCCAGGCTCGATCCGACGCCTGTTCGCCCCGTATTGCCCGCCATAGCCGTGACATCTCCTATCCGTCAGACCAATACGTCGCAGGTTAGTAACGGTTTTCGGTTGAATCGGCTATGTGGTTGTTCGACGCGCTGGGGGTGGTGGGTCAAGGTTTGTAAACCAGATTTCGCCGCTGGGATGACACTGATTTCCAAGTTCGCGTCAAAAAGAGCCTGTAACCGGTTTTGCCAGGCAAACGTGGGGATTTCCAGGTAAAGCGGTTAGGGGGCCCCGTGCGTACAGTGATCGGTTCGATTTTGATCGCGCTCGGATGCCTTCTCGCTCCTTTCGCCCTCACCGCCTACTGGGCGGCGAACGAGATCGCCGACCCCAACCGCTACATCCGGAACGTGACTCCGCTGGCCGCCCACCCGGCCGTCAGGAACGCCCTCACGGACCGCGTCACCGACGAGATCATCGTGCGGCTGCGCGGGCTGGGCATCTCGGTCGGCGGGGAGCTCATCCGCGAGACGGTGAAGACCGGCGTCGACGAGGACTTCGCCGTCGCCTGGGTGGAGATCAACCGGCTGACGCACCGGCGGCTCCTCGCGATCCTGGGCCACGCCCCGAATCCCGGCGTGGAGGGCAACGGCGTCGGCTACGACCTCGCCCCGGTGTACGAGCTGGTCAAGCGGAGGCTGCAGGTCGCCGGTCTGGGAGCCGCCTCCCGCCTGCCCAAGACGCACCCCGTCACCCTGCTGCTGCCCACCTCCGCCATAGCCACGATCGACGGGGTCTACGACGAGCTGATCTCGCTGAGGTGGGTCCTGATGGGCATGTCACCGCTCCTGATCGTCGCGGGCGTGTTCCTGGTCCGGGACCGGTGCGCCGCCCTGATCGGTGCCGGGCTCGGCCTGGCCGCGAGCATGCTCGCGCTGGCGATCTCCATGTCCGCGGTCCGCAACGTCTATCTGCCCGCCTCGGTCACCGGCGGCCTGTCGTACGCCGCCGTGGTCGCGATATTCGACGCGCTGACCGCCTTCCTGAGGGACGGCCTGCGCGTGCTCTTCACGCTGGGCCTGCTCGTGGCGGCGACGGCCTTCATCGTCAGGGGCAGGCGCGTCCGTTCCAGGCTCGCGGCCGCGGCGTTCGAGGCCCGCCCTCACCAGTCCGCGGAACCCCCGAAGGACGTCCCCGAGGGGTGATAGCCGAGCCGGGTGCGCGCGGCGGTGATGTCGAGGGTCCGCTCGACGGCCAGGTGGCCCGCTGCGTAGCGCGTCAGCCGGGGCGGGCTCGGGCGCCGGAGCAGCCGTGCCACGGTCTCGGCGACGGCGGCGACGGGGTCCACCAGCGTGAGCGGCAGGTAGTACGGTTCGGCGTCGACGCCGCGTTCCGCGAGGATCGCGCGCAGGGCGTCGTCGAGCACGACGGGCTCGGCGTCGGTCACGTTGAAGACGCCGTGGTCGACCGGGCCCTCTGCGGCGAGCAGGCAGGCCTGGACCAGGTTGTCCACCGAGGTCAGGCTGATCCGCTGGCGCCCGTCGCCCACCGCGAGCAGCCTGCCGCCCCTGATCGCCCCGAGGACCCGGGGGAGCAGCGTGGTGTCCCCCCGGCCGTAGACCGCGTGCGGCCGCAGGATGACCGCCCGCTCCAGGCACCTCTCCGCGGCGGCCTTCGAGGCGCCGTACGCGTTGGCGTACCGCCCGACCGGGGCGGCGTCCTCGGCGGCCATCACGGTCGGCCGGAACGGGTCGTAGACGCTCGCCGTGCTGACGTGCACGAACCTGGTGCCGGGGAAGGCGGCGGCGGCGTTGCGGGTGCCGTCCACGTTGGCGGCCCAGATGGCGCGCGGCGGCCCCCAGTCCGTGACGCTCCCGGCGCAGTGGATCACCACGTCCACCTCCTCAGGGAGCGGTACGGGCGGAGGGGCGAGGAGGTTCCACGAGGTGTACGGGGCGTCGCCGACGTGGGCGCCGTCCACCCGGGGGCGCCTGCCGAAGGCCCACACCGTCCAGCCCCGCGCCCTGGCCGCCCGGCAGACCGCGCCCCCCACGAATCCGGAGGCGCCCGTCACCGCGACCCTCGGCGCCCGCCCTACGGGCCCGGCGGGCTCGGTGGCTCGTTCGGGCTCGGCCTGTCGCCCAGGTCCGGCTTGTCGTTCGGGTCCGGCTTGTCGTTCGGGTCCGGCGGGTTGCTCAGGTACGGCGTTTCGTTCGGGTACGGCGTTTCGCTCAGGCACGGCGGGTGACCAGGTTTCGCAGGGCGGCCCGGTCGAGTTTGTCGGCTCGCCCGGAACGGGGGAAGGCGTCGAGCGGCTCGATCCGGTCGGGCAGGGCAGCGGCGTCCACGATCTCGGGAAGCGCCTTGCGCAGCAGGCCCTCGTCGTAGCCGTCCGTGGGAACGACGGCCAGCACGACCTCCTCGTCCCCGGTCTCCGGGTCGGAGAGCCCGACGATCGCGGCCTCGGCCACCCCGGGCAGCGCCGCGATGCCGGACTCGTACAGGCCCGGGTAGATGTTGACCCCGTCGCGGAGGATCATGTCCTTCTTCCGGCCGAGCAGCACCAGCCGGTCTCCTTCGAGCCGGACCAGGTCGCCGGTGGCGACCTCCCGCAGCGGCTCCTCGCCGAGATAGCGCCGCGCGAGGTGGGGACCGGAGACGAACAGCTCGCCGTCCTCGGCGATCCGGACGCCGACGCCGGGCAGGGGCGTCCCGAGCAGATCCCCTTCGACCTGGGCCAGCTTCTCCCGGGCGGACGCGATCGCGATGGGAAGCGCCTCGGTCATCGCGTAGACCGACAGGACCTCGGGCCCGGCCTCGATCGCGCGGCGGAGCACGCCCGGCGGGGCGGGGGCCGCGCCGAGCAGGAGGTAGCGGAGGGTTCCGGGGAGCCTGGGGGTCTCGCGCAGCAGCCTGTCCAGGTGCACCGGCACGGCGAAGGTGTGGGTGGCCCGCCGCGCGGCCAGTTCCGCGGCGAGGTCACCGCCCCCGGGCAGGGACCAGGTCGCCCCGGCCAGCAGGGCGGGCAGCCCGAGCATCAGCTGGTCGGTGTGCACGACGTCACCGGGGCCCAGCGGGAAGGCGCTCCTGAACATCTCCAGCCCGGCCGCGAGCGACCCCCGGGTGTGCACCACCCCTCGCGGGCGCGCGGTGGTCCCCGACGTGAAAATCACCGCCGCCGGTTGGTCCGGGTTGGCCCCGTACGCCCCCTGAAGCGCCGATGGTTGGTCCGGGTTGGTCCCGTACGTCTCCTGGAACGCCGGTGGTTGGCCCAGGTCCGTCCTGTGGGCCTGCTGAGGCGCCGGTGGTTGGTCCGGGTTGGTCCTGTACGCCTCTTGGTCCGGGTTGGTTTCGTATGTTTCCTGGAGCGCCGTCGGTTGGTTCAGGTCCGTTCTGTACGCCTCTCGACCCGCTGGGGCGGTGGTGTCACCGGACGACCGGAGGATGCGGGAGAGCCGCAGGGCCCCGCGGGGGACTCCGGGCAGCCACGGGCCCGTGTACAGGTGCCGGACGGGGTGGCCGGGAAGCGGGTCCGCGAGGTCGGGCAGGAGCAGACCCCGGCGGCGGGCCAGGCCCCTGAGCGGGCCGCTCAGGGTGTAGAGCAGGGACTCGCTGACCACCCACGCGGGCCGGGTCGCGGCCATGCGGGCCGCGAGCACGTCGGGTGCCAGGCCGGGGTCCGCGAGGACGAGCGTCCCGCCCGCCGCCACCGCCCCCAGCGCCAGTGCCACCGCGTCCACCCCGGGCCGCACCGCGAACAGCACCCCGTCCCCCGGACGCATCCCGCCTTCCGGACGCGTTTCGCTTTCAGGCCGCGTTTCGCTTTCCGGTCGCATCCCGTTTTCCGGGCGCGTTTCGTCTTCTGGTCGCGTCCCGCTTTCGGGTCGGGTTTCGCTTTCCGGGTGCGTTTCGTTTCCCAGTCGCGTTTCGTTTCCCGGCCGCGTTTCGTTCTTCGGGCGCGTTTTGTTCTTTGGGTGTGGTCGGCTCATCGCGTCGCGGACCGCCGTCACCCGGCGGGCCAGTTCGCCGTAGGTGATCTCGCGGCCCCGGCCGTCGACGATGGCGGTGCGCCCCGGCTCCCGTCCGGCGACCGTCATGATCCCGCTGACGATGTCGTTCACGCGGCACCGGCCCGATCGACCCACAGGTGTTCGTAGGTGGGAATGAGGACCCGTCTGGCCGCGCGTCGCCGTACGACGCGCACCCGGTGGGAGAGCAGGACCGAGGCCACCGCGCGGATCTCCGCAAGGGCCAGCGGGTAGCCGATGCAGAAGTGCGGGCCCGCGCCGAACCAGAGCCTCCGCAGCTCGGGAGGGTGGGCGCGGGAGGGGTCGAAGGGGCCGTACGCCCTCGCGCAGTTGTGGGTGACGATCAGCACCCGGTCGCCGGGGCGTACCGCCGTGTCCCCGACGCGCGCGGGGGCGGCCACCGAGCGCAGCATCAGCGGGGTCGGCGTGGTGACCCGCATGGCCTCCTCGATGACCCCGTCCAGGTCGCCGACCGGGGTCCGGTGGTCGTGCAGGAGGGCGATGAGCCGGGGGACGAACGTGGCGACGGTCTCGGTACCGGTGAGGAAGAACGCCCCGGCCGCGCCCCTGGCCTCGGCCACGGACAGTCCCTGCGCCCGCATCCGGCCCATGACCGTGGACTCGTCCCCGGCCTCGTAGGCGGCCTGCGCGATGTCCCCGATCCGGTCCAGCACCCGTCTGGCGACGGCCACCTGCCGGTCCGACAGCCGCCGCGAGCGCAGCGAGACCATCGAGACGACCCGTTCCCCGTCCGCGAACAGCTCCCTGGCCCGCGCCTCGGGGACCTCGCCCAGCCCGATCACCCGGCAGATCACCGCCCCGGCCATCAGCCGCATCGCGTCCACCAGGTCGACCGTCTCCCCCCGCTCCAGACGCGCGGAGAGGTCGTCGAGCGGCTCGCGGAGCACGTCGTCCACCAGCGCGGACACGTACCCGGTGGTGAACAGCGGCATCAGTTTCCTGCGGAGCGCGAGATGGCCGGGTCCCTCCATGTTGAGCAGCACGGAGGGGCCGAGCACGGGCGTCCACAGGTCGCCGGGCGAGCCGGGGCCGTCCTTGCGGAAGCGCCCGTCCATCAGCACGGCCCGCGCGACGGCGGCGTCGTTGACCACCACGCCCAGCCCGGGGACGCGCACCACGGGCCCGAGCCGGGCCAGCAGCCGCATGAGCGGGTAGGCGAAGGGGTGGGCGGCCAGGTGGAGGCGGGTCTCGTGGTTCACCGGACGTCGATCACTTCCGGCCGGTAGTGGTGGTCGGCGTACCAGGCGAGGGTGCCCGCGAGGCCGTACGCACGCAGCCTGCGCACGGAGCCGAAGACCACCACGTCGCGGCGCGAGGCGTACGCGGGGGTGAGGGTGCGCACCCGGTTGACCAGGGCGCGGTCCTCGTGGACCTCCTCGATCGCGGTCCTGGGGAAGCCGCCCGCGCGCTCGTAGAGGTCCGCGGTGATGGCCAGGGTGGCGCCGGGCATCATCACGTACGGGCCCAGGTAGCGCGGGTCCCTGTTGCCCGGCCGGAAGCGCCCGAAGGTCGCCGCGACTCCCACCACGAACGGGATGAGGTGGCGCTCCCAGAACTTCAGCCGGAACTCGTCGGTCCTGGGCCGCAGCTGCCCGCCGACCATCTCCAGCCCGTCGCCGAAGGCCCGCCGGATGTTGCGCACCCAGTCGGGGCGGGGCAGGCAGTCGGCGTCGGTCCTGGCCAGGTGGGTCGCCCCGTGCGCGATGGCGTGGCGCATGCCGGTGTCGGAGGCGGCGCCGGTGCCCTTCCTGGTCTCGACGACCACCTGGACGCCGTGCCGCCGTACGACCTCGGCGGTGCCGTCGGTGCTCGCGTTGTCCACCACGAGCAGCGTGAAGTCCCGGTCGTCCTGCTCGGCCAGCGCCCGCAGCGTCGCCTCGATGCCGGGGGCCTCGTTGTAGGCGGGGACGATCACCCAGAGGTTCGTCACATCTCCGCCAGCATCACGCCGCTGCTGATTCCGCCGCCCAGCCCGAGCAGCGCCACCCGGTCGCCGGGCCGCCAGCCGCCCAGGGCGAGCTGGAGCGGCAGCGTCGTCGAGGCGCAGTTGCCGTGCTCGGGCAGGCTGACCACGAGCCTGTCCTCGGGGATGTCGAGCACCTGGGCGAGGAAGCGCAGGTAGGGCAGCGCCACCTGGTGCACCGCCACGATGGCGAAGTCGTCCCAGGTCAGGCCGGTGCGCTTGAGGGCGTTGAGGAAGATGTCCGGGCCGACCGCCTCGAAGGCCTCCTTCAGCCCGCGCCCGTCGCCGCGGAAGTAGGAGTACTCGGGGTCGCGGGGGTGCGCCGAACCGCCTCCGGGCAGGGTGCCGACCGCCCAGGCCGTGGAGTCGGCCGCGAAGTCACGGTAGAAAATGCCACGTTCCACATCGGCGGCGACCGTGACCGCGGCCCCGGTGTCCGACAGCGTGTAGCCCGCGAAGGAGTCGACGAACTGCGCGCGGTCCCTGACCCGCCACCGGATCGCCCGCGACGGGATCTCGCCCGAGCAGACCAGCACCTTGCGGTGCGCGCCGGTCAGGATCAGCGCCTCGGCGATCTGGATCCCGTTGAGCATGCTGTTGCAGGCGTTCTTGACGTCGAACACCGGGCACGAGAGTCCCAGTTTGGCCGCCACGATGTGCGCGGTGGCGGGCTCGACCATGTCCTGCGAGGCCGACGCGAAGACGAGCAGGTCGGCGTCGGAGTGGTCGAGCTCACGGGCCGCCTCGGCGGCCAGGTCGGACGCCTGCTGGTCGTCGCGGGCCACGTGGCGGCGCCGGATTCCGGTCAGCCGCTCGACGATGCCTCTGTGGGGCGCGTAGCCCTCGATCCGCCGTTCGACGTCCGCGCTGGAGACGGTCCGCTCCGGCAGATACGTCGCGACGCCCGTGATCCGGGCTTTCATTGATCTCCCTAAACAGCGTCAAGTCTCCCCATGCTCGCGCAATGTATCTAAAACACGGTGGTTTGTCCTGGTGGGGCGGGGGCGACGGGGGCAGATGAGGGGGAGGGGGCTCACTTCGGTATAAGCCGGTCGTGAAGGGGTAGCGGGTGCCGCCATGAGCGACGTTCGGACGGGACCGGTGACCACGAAGGTCCCCGCGCGGTTGGACCGGTTGCCATGGTCACGATGGCACTGGATGGTCATCATCGGGCTCGGAACCGTATGGATCCTCGACGGCCTCGAAGTGACGATCGTCGGAAACCTCTCCGCCCAGCTGGCCAAGGAGGGCAGCGGCCTGGCGATCACCCAGGCCCAGGTCGCGGGTACCGCCGCCGCCCTCTACGTGGCAGGGGCGTGCCTGGGGGCGCTGTTCTTCGGCTGGCTCACCGACAGGTTCGGCCGCAAGAAGATGTTCATCATCACGATGGTCGTCTACCTGGTCGCCACCGCCGCGACGGCGTTCTCGTTCTCCGCCTGGTGGTTCTTCCTGTTCCGCTTCCTGACCGGGTTCGGCATCGGCGGTGAGTACGCCGCCATCAACTCGGCCATCGACGAGCTCATCCCGAGCCGCCACCGGGGCAGGATCGACATCATCATCAACGGCAGCTACTGGCTCGGCGCCGCGGGCGGCGCGCTGCTGACCGTGCCGCTGCTCAACAACCTGCCGCTGAACATCGGCTGGCGCGTCGCGTTCGGCATGGGCGTGGTGCTCGGCCTGGCCATCCTGCTGGTGCGCAGGAACGTGCCGGAGAGTCCACGCTGGTTGTTCATCCACGGCCGTGACAAGGAGGCCGAGGGGCTGGTCGACGGGGTGGAGAAGCGGATCGAGCGCGAGAAGGGCGTCACGCTCGACGAGCCCTCGCAGTCGATGACCATCCACCAGCGCAGGTCCATCGGTTTCGGCAAGATCGCGCACACCATGGTCGCCCGCTACCCCAAGCGGACGGTCCTCGGCCTGTCGCTCTTCATCGGCCAGGCGTTCCTCTACAACGCCATCACCTTCGGGTACGCGCAGATCCTGTCGACCTTCTTCGGCATCGAGACCGAGACCGGCTACTACTTCGCCGTCATCGCGGTGGGCAACTTCCTCGGCCCTCTCCTGCTCGGGCGGTTCTTCGACACGGTCGGCCGCATCCCCATGATCTCCGGCACCTACATCGGCTCGGGGGTGCTCCTTCTCGGTACGGCCTGGCTGTTCAACCAGGGGGTACTGACCGCGGTCACGCTCACCGCCTGCTGGTGCGTGGTGCTCTTCTTCGCCTCCGCCGGGGCGAGCGCGGCCTACCTGACCGTCAGCGAGATCTTCCCGATGGAGACCCGGGCCATGGCCATCGCGTTCTTCTACGCGATCGGCACCTTCGTCGGCGGCGTGTCCGGGCCGCTGGTCTTCGCCAACCTCGTCGAGAGCGGCAGGCCCGGTGACGCCGCGTTCGCTTTCAGCATCGGCGCGGTTCTCATGATCGCCGCAGGGCTGGTGGAGCTCTTCCTCGGGGTCAAGGCCGAGGGCAGGGGGCTGGAGGACATCGCCGAGCCGCTGAGCACCGCCCGGGACTGAGCTGGGCGGTGTGGTTCCGGCTTGACAGCGGACGCGTTCGCTCCGGGGGCTGAGGAACCGGCCGAGAGGCGCGGTCGCTTCGGGAGCCCGGATTGAGTTGACAGGCGTGGCTTCGCCGGGAGTCCGGGAGTCCGTGAGTGAGAGGTGCGGCTTCGCCGGGAGTCCGGGACCGACGGGTGCGGTTGCGCTGGGAGTTTGACGGTCCCCTGTCGCGGCAGGGGACCACATAAGATCTTTTTTCGTGATCGATCGGAATGACCGTGATCGACCTGCCGGGCTGAACACCGTCACCCGCACCGTGATTCTGCTGGAGGTATGCATGCGTGGTACAGCTCGTGCGTTCACCGTGACCACCGCGGCCCTCGCCCTTGGACTGACCGCCTGTAGCGCGGGTGAACCGGCCGACGGCCGGCCGGTCAAGCAGGCCGTCCCCAAGGCCGGCGAGGAGACCAAGAAGCCCGAGAAGCCGGCGGGACCCGTCACGCTGAAGTACTGGACCTCCTCCCCGCCCGAGGCCGCGCTGAAGAGGGCGATCACCGCGTTCGAGCAGACGAACCCCGGTATCGAGGTCGAGCTGCGCACCTTCGACGAGGCCGACTACCGCGAGCGGCTGCCCGAGGCGCTCGCCGGTGGCGAGGCACTCGACGTCGTCGGTCTCCCGATCCCGACGATGACCCGCTCCGTCGCGAACCGGCTCCGCCCGGTCGACGACTGGAAGGACAAGGTCTCCGGCGGCTGGGTCGACGAGCTCGACGAGAACGCGGTGAGGCAGACGGAGAAGGCCGCCAAGGGCGGCACGCTCTACTCCGTCCCGATGGGTTCCAGCGGCGGCGCGGTCATGTACTACAACGCCGGTCTCCTGTCCGAGCTGGGGCTCTCCTTCCCCAAGACGGCCGCCGACCTGGAGTCCGTCGTCATGCGGGTCAAGAAGGAGATCCCCGGCCTCCGGCCGGTCGTCTTCTCCGGCGAGCCGCGTCAGCAGGAGGAACTGCTGTTCACCATCGCGGGCCAGACCCACCCGACCCTCTCCGACGACCTGCTGAGCGGCGGCAAGCCGTGGAACGGCCCCGAGATGGTCTCGGCCCTGACCGCCTACGGGTCGCTGTTCGACAGGGGGGTGCTGGCGAAATCGTCGCTGACCCTCAAGGGCGACCGCCCGGCCGAGCTCTTCCGCTCCGGCAAGGCCCTGTTCCTGGTGGACGGCTCGGGACAGAGCCGGATGCTGTCCACCTCCTACCGCAAGACCACGAAGACCTCCGTCAAGAAGATCGGCGCCGGGCCCTTCCCGACCGTCCTGTCGGGGGCCAAGCCCGCCGTCCGCAGTACGGCCGAAGTGGGCCTGGCCGTTCCCAAGAGCTCCAAGCACGTGGCCGAGGCGGCCACGCTGATCGAGTTCCTGACCACCGGCGACGGCGTCTCCAGCTGGGCCGGAGACCTGGCGCTGATCCCCGCGCACGAGGACTTCCGGGTGGACTCGTCCGTCTTCGCCACCTCCGAGGGCAAGGACGGCTACGCCGCGATCCAGGACCTCGTCAGAAGCGGCGGTTCCCTGAACGTCCCCGACGAGGTCTTCCTTGAGCGCGCGGAGGGCGACGCCATCCTCGACGTCGCCCGCGGCAGGCTCACCGCGAAGAAGGCGGCCGACCACCTGCAGAAGGAGTGGTCCCGAGGCCAGTGACGGCCCCATCCGGCCTCCCCGCCGACCGGCCCGGTGACGGCCCCTCGACGGCCTCCCACGGCCCGGCCGGTGACGGCGCTCTCTCGCTGAGACGTCCGGCCGGGTCAGGCGTCCACGGGCCGGAAGGTGCGGCGGTAGGCCATCGGCGAGACGCCGATGGCCACCTGCAGATGCTGGCGGAGCGAGGCCGCGGTGCCGAACCCCGACCGCAGGGCGACGCCGTCCACCGGCAGGTCACTGGTCTCCAGGAGCCGCCGGGCCAGCTCGACCCGCTGCAGGATGAGCCACTGCCCCGGGCTGAGGCCCATCTCGTCGCGGAAGCGCCGGGTGAAGGTGCGACGGCTCATCCGGGCGTGGGCGGCCAGCTCGCTGAGGGGAAGCGGCTCGTGCAGCCGCTCCAGCGCCCAGGCCCTGGTCGAGGCGGTCGTCGCGGTGGCCGGGGCGGGAAGCGGGCGCTCGATGAACTGGGCCTGGCCACCGTCGCGCCACGGCGGGACGACGCACCGCCTGGCCACGCGGTTGGCCACCTCGGTGCCGTGGTCGCGCCGGACGATGTGCAGGCAGAGGTCGACCCCCGCGGCCACCCCGGCCGAGGTGAGCACGTCCCCGTCGTCCACGAACAGCACGTCCGGGTTGACCTTGACCTGGGGGAACAGCTTCTGGAAGTGGGCGGCGCTGCTCCAGTGGGTGGTCGCGGGCCGGTCGTCGAGCAGCCCGGCCGCCGCGAGCACGTAGGCGGCGGTGCAGATCGAGACCAGGCGGGTGCCCGGCCGGATGCGCGCGATCGCGGCGGCCAGGGGTTCGGGGAGCCGTCCCTCGGTGGAGATCGTGCCGAGGGCGTGGGTGGCCGGGATCACCACGGTGTCCGCGCTCTCCAGGACCTCGGCTCCGTGGTCCACCGCGATCGCGAAGTCGGCGTCGGTGCGTACGGGGGCGCCGTCCACGGTGCAGGTGATCACCTCGTAGAGCCGCCTGCCGTCCGGGCTCTTGGCGCCGCCGAAGATGCGCGGCGGGATGCCCAGTTCGAAGGGGATCACACCGTCCATGGCGAGCATGACGATCCTGTGCATGGCCCGATTCTTCCACAGGGAGATGACCCGATTCTTGTACGGGGAAGGTGCGGGCCATCACCGCCGAGATCACCTTCCGTGGTTCGGCCGGGGTCGCCCTTCGCGGTTCGCCGAGATCACCTTCTCCGGGTCGGCCGACAGGGGGAGGCGGAGGACGAGCCGGGCGCCGCAGCCGATGGTGCTGTCGGCGGCGTAGAGCCGCCCGCGGTGCGCCATGGCGATGTCCCTCGCGATGGGCAGGCCCAGGCCGGTTCCCCCGGCGTCGCGGCTGCGCGCCGAGTCCAGGCGGGTGAACCGCTGGAAGACCCGTTCCCGCTCTCCCGCCGGGATGCCGAGCCCGTCGTCGGTGACCTCCAGCACGGCCTCGCCCCGCTCGCTCCCGACCCGGACCCGTACCTCGCTCACCGCGTGCCGGTCGGCGTTGGTCAGCAGGTTGGTCAGCAGCCGGTCCAGCTGGACCCTGCTGCCCCGCACCACGACGCCCGGGTCGAGTTTCAGCAGCACCTCGTGCCGGGTCGGGCGGCGCTCCACCTCGGAGGTGACCAGCTCGGCGAGGTCGATCGGCTCCGGCGTGCCCCGTACTCCGGCGTCGAGGCGGGCGAGCAGCAGCAGGTCCTCGATGAGGGCCTGGAGCCGCTCGGCGTCCGCCAGCGCGGAGCACATCGTCTCCAGCGGGTTCTCCGACTCCGACTCCGGGTCGGAGATCGCGAGTTCGAGTTTGGTGCGCAGCCCGGTCAGGGGGGTGCGTAGTTCGTGGGAGGCGTCGGAGGCGAAGCGGCGCTGGTTCTCCACGGCGTGCTCCAGCCTTTCGAGGGTCGCGTTGATGGTCTCGGTGAGCTGCGCCATCTCGTCCTCGGAGTCGGGGACGGGCATCCGGCGGCTGAGGTCGGAGGCGGTGATCTCGGCCATCTCGGCGCGGATCCGCTCCACCGGCGCGAGCGTACGACCGGCGAGGTACCAGGTACCCCAGCCGAGCAGCGCGAGAAGCCCCGAGGAGAAGAGCGCCAGCGTGATCTCAAGGAAGTTGGTGCGGAGCGAGGGGGGTTCCGGCACCGCCGCGTAGACCATGACGTCGCCGTAGACGGAGTGGTCGGCCCGGAAGCCCACGGTGATGTAGCAGGCCCGTTCCCTTGAGGGGAAGCTCACGCACGACGTCCCGTCCACCCGTGTGTCGCCGGGGGCCGGGCGCATCCGGGTGATCGGGGGCGCCCCCTCCATGGCGGGGCTGGCGGCGACCACCCGGCCGTCGCTCGCGACGACCTGGATGCGGTTGATGCGGTTGATCGGGAAGACGACGGCGTTCGCGACGCCCTTCTCGATGTCCTGGGCCGTCTTCACGGCCGCTTCGGCGACCGCGTTGACGAGGTCGGTCGACAGCCTGGTCTCCACGATCTGCCACGTCGCGAACGCGCCCATCCCCAGAGCCAGGGCGAACACGATGATCGCGATGAGCGTCACCCGACCCCGGATCGAACGCGGATGTCGCAATACAGATACCCCCCCGAAAAGCGGCTTTCCTCCTCAAAAGACACGCTTTTGACTATTTATAGGTGATCGGTATTAATCCACGGGCAAAGCCCGGCCAAGCTCTGATGCCCGTTCGGCGGTGAAGGGCAATGATTCCCATCCGGCCGGGGCCGGGAGGGTATCGGCGCGGCCTCCGGCCCCTCGGCGACAGGTCGATCATTCCCCCGCGGACCGCCGCGATGTCTCCCCGGCGGGACGATCAGGCGCCGGTGCACGAGTCGTGGGTCGCGTCGAACCCCTTCAGGCTCTCGGTGTCGTCGCGGGGAAGCGGCTTCAGGCCCTTCCAGTCGTCGCCGATCGTCAGGACGAGCCTGCCGGTGGTCGCCCGGCGGACGGGCAGCGGACTGGAGGCGAGCAGGTCGCGGCTGAGGGTGGGCGCCTTGACGGCGCCGTTCGGCGAGTAGGCGATCGTGGTCGTCGGGTACGGCTTGCGGGACGCGTCGCCGATCCTGGCGACGTGGTAGCCGCGCTCCTCCAGCTGGACGGCCACCAGGGTGGCCAGCCCTGACCGCATGGTCCCGTTGCGCACCTCGACCTGGATCTTCGACCGGGGCACCCTGGTCTGGCCGCCCTTGACCCCGGAGCCGGTGATCGCCCGGTCCGTCGCGACGATCCTGAACAGCCTGCCGCTCTGCGGCTGGACCCACTCCACCCGGCCCGGGTGGACGAGCGAGTAGCGCCACGGGGTGGTGATGAAGTGGATCTGTCCCGCGGCGAGCCCCTGCGCGCTGGTCGCCAGGTCCTTCATGACGCCCGGGGTGAGGCCGGGGTCGGTGGTGACCGACTTCGTCGCCGCGTCGAGGAAGCCGAACAGCCGGGTGGGGTCGGTGAGCGTCTCGCCGCTCATGACCTTCTTGACCATGGAGGCGATGAACATCTGCTGGCGCTGGATGCGCCCGATGTCCGATCCGTCGCCCAGGCTGTAGCGGGCCCGTACGTAGCCCAGGGCCTGCTCGCCCCCGAGGTTCTGGCGCCCGGCGGCCAGGTGGAGCAGCGCCTTCTTGTCGTTGATCGCCTCGGGTACGCAGATCTCCACGCCGCCGACCGCGTCGACCATGCCCTTGAAGCCGGTGAAGTCGACCTTCACGAAGTGGTCGATGTGGATGCCGGTGAGCGACTCGACGGTCTTCCAGGTGCAGGTGATGCCGCCGGAGTTGAACGACTCGTTGATCATGCCCACGTGCGGTCGCTGTCCGGGCAGCCCCTGCCTGGCCCGGCAGGCGGGAAGCTGGACCATCGAGTCACGCGGGAAGCTGATGACCATCGCGTTGTCCCGCTTCGGCGAGATGTGCGCGAGCATAATCGTGTCGGTCCGTTCGCCCGCCACCCGGCCGTACCTCGCGTTCTTGCCGCCCCGCTGGTCCGAGCCGACGACCAGCACGTTCAACGCCCTGCCCGCGGCCTTGGCCGGGCGCCGCCCGAGGTCCTCGGCGGAGACCTCGACGTGCTTGACGTTGCCGGTCAGCTTGACGTACGCGCCCGCCACCGTCCCGGCCGCCACGAGCACCACGGCGGTGACGGCGGCCACCACCCACCACAGCCACCTGTGGCGCGGCCGGGACGGGCGCCCGCCGGGCGGCGCCGGAGGCGGCTCGGTGGGTGGTTTCGGGAATGCGTCGATCAACCCGCTGCTCACGTGACTCCCGGGGGGGGAAGAGGCCACGGCGTGGGCCCGTGACCGAGGAGCCGTACTCCGGCCGTCGCCGAGTTTACTGATCTACCGGTGTGGCGGATCCCGTACGGGCACGTCCCGTGTGGAGATATGTGTCCTGTTACGATCCGCCGGTGATTATCCGTGACGGGCATCTCGGCGACGTACCCGCCGTGCTGGCGATGTTCGACGGCGCGGTGGCGTGGCTGACCTCCCTGGGCCGTACCGGCCAGTGGGGCGGCGAGCCGTTCTCCGCCGACGCGGCCCGTGTCGAGCGGATCACCTCGTGGGCGACGTCCGGCGGGATGCGCGTCGCCGAACTCGGCGGCCGGCCCGCGGGCTGCCTGGTCGTGGGGCCCGCGATGCCCTACGTCACCCCCGCTCCCGAGCCCGAGCTCTACGTCCAGGGGCTGGTCGTCGACCGGAGGTTCCACGGCCGGGGGGTCGGGGCCGCCCTGCTGGGACGCGCCCGCGCCGAGGCCGCCGGGCTGGGGATCGGGCTGGTGCGGGTCGACTGCTACGCCGGTGACGACGGCCGGCTGGTGGCGTACTACGAGAGCCAGGGTTTCACCAGGACCGAGAGCTTCAGGGTCGGCGACTGGCCGGGCCAGATCCTGGAGACGAGGCTTCCCATCACCACCACGGGCTGAACGTCCCGCGTCGAGCAAGTTCGTGCCGGGTGGCCGGTGCTTCCGGGTGACCTGTGCCTGCCGGTTCGTGCCGTGAGTGATCTCGCGGCGGGGCGTCACGATCCACCCGGGGGGCGTCACGCGCACGAAATCTCCGTACGAGAGGATTGCCGGGGATTTACCATCGTTTGGGGGATTTGTGGTTGGCGCTCTCGATCACCGCTACCGCGGTGAGCACCCAATCCGCACGCTCGCCTACCTCTTCAGGGAGGACCGCCTCAGACTGCTCGTGGCGGTTCTCGCCTTCCTGGTCAAGCACAGTCCGACCTGGCTGCTGCCGCTGATCACCGCCAACGTCGTCGACATCGTGGTCGCCCGCGCCCCGATCGCCCACCTGTGGGTCAACGCGGGAGTGCTGCTCGCCCTGCTGCTCCTCAACTACCCCCTCCACCTGCTCTACGTCCGCTGCCTGCACGGCGCCATCCGCCGGATGGGGACGGACCTGCGCTCCGCGCTCTGCCGCCGCATGCAGCAGCTCTCCATCGGCTACCACGCGCGGGTCAGCGCCGCCGTACTCCAGACCAAGGTCATCCGGGACGTCGAGAGCGTGGAGCAGACCAGCCAGCAGGCGGCCGACATGGGGCTGTCCGCGCTCACCATGCTGGCCGGGGGCCTGGTGGTGATCGCCGTGCAGGTGCCCGCCGCGATCCCCGTCTTCCTGGTGGTCGTACCCGCCGCGGCCCTGCTCGTGATGCGGATGCGCACCCGGCTGCGCGACGACAACGAGAGCTTCCGCCGCGAGGTCGAGCAGCTGTCCAGCCGGGTCAGCGAGATGACCACGCTCATCCCGATCACCCGCGCGCACGGCCTGGAGCAGGACGCCCTGCACCGCGTCGACGGCACGCTGACCAAGGTGCTGCGCAAGGGCCTCCGGCTCGACCTGCTCAACGGCAGCTTCGGCGCGCTGGCCTGGATCCTGCTCAACGCGCTCGGCGTCGCCTTCCTCACCGGTTCCGCGCTCGTCGCCTACTACCAGGTCATCCCCATCACCGCGGGCGACGTGGTCATGCTCACCAGCTTCTTCGCCACCCTCACCGCCGCCGTCACCTCGCTGCTCACCCTCACCCCGATGATCAGCAAGGGGCTCGCGTCCGTAAGGTCCATCGGCGAGGTCCTCCAGGCGCCCGACCTGGAGCACAACGCGGGCAAGGAGGAGGTCGACTCCGTCCGCGGCGAGGTCGAGTTCCGCGACGTCGGGTTCTCCTACGGCGAGGAGAGCGCGATCACGGGGTTCGACCTCACGGTGCGTCCCGGTGAGACGATCGCGCTGGTCGGCCCTTCCGGGGCGGGAAAGTCGACCGTGCTCAACCTCGTCATCGGCTTCCTGCGGCCCACCTCGGGCCGGATCCTGCTGGACGGGCGCGACATGGAGACGCTGGACCTGCGGACCTACCGCAGGTTCCTGTCCGTCGTGCCGCAGGAGTCGATCCTGTTCGAGGGCAGCATCAGGGAGAACGTCACCTACGGCATGGCCGACGTTCCCGAGGACCGGGTGCGGCGGGCGCTCCAGGACGCCAACGCGCTGGAGTTCATCGACCGGCTCCCCGACGGCCTCGACACGGTCGTCGGTGAGCGGGGCGCCCGGCTGTCGGGCGGGCAGCGCCAGCGCCTGGCCATCGCCCGCGCGCTGATCCGCGACCCGCGCGTGCTGATCCTGGACGAGGCCACCTCCGCCCTGGACACCCGCTCCGAGGCGCTCATCCAGGAGGCGCTGACCCGCCTGGTCACCGGTCGTACGGTCCTCGTCGTCGCCCACCGGCTGTCGACCATCCGGGGCGCCGACCGCATCGTGGTCATGCGCGACGGAGGGATCGAGGAGATGGGCACCCACGAGGAGCTGATGCGGCTGCGCGGCGCCTACGCCGGGCTGCAGGGCGCCCAGCTCGCCTGAGAAACGCCTGAGAAACGAGGAGGGTGCGGAACCCGTCACGGGTCCCGCACCCTCCTGTACTGCGGTGGGCTCAGCCCGCGGTGCCCGTCGACGACGGGTAGATGCGGAGCCAGTCCACCTCCATCCACGCCTCACCCGAGCTGCCCTGGCCGGGGAACCAGTCCAGCTGCAGGCAGACCGACATCGAGCTCCTGGTGGAGTTGGCGGAGCGGAACCACTCCTGCCCGTCGATGTAGCCGACGACGCTGTTGGGAGTGACCTCCACTGCGTAGGTGTGCCAGGTGGTCATGTCGATGTTGGCGTGGGCCTGCTCCTGCCCCTGGGGGGTGTGCAGGAAGAAGTTCGGCCGCTGCCTCTCCGGGTCGTCGATGACCTCCAGGAAGTCGATCTCCTCACCGGTGGAGCTCCGCACGTTGCCGCCGCCCTCCGTGGGCCACAGCAGGGCGACGGGGTGGTACGACCCGGCACCCGCGTACAGGCGGATACGGGTCTCCCAGCGCCCGTAGGCCTGGTCGTGACGGGCGGCCAGACCGGCCGTGGTGCCGTCCTCGCGGCCGTACAGGTAGAGCGCCCCGTTGCCGAGGTAGAGCTGCTGCGGGGAGCGGCGGCCGTTACCGGCGTGCCCGGCCGAGTCGTAGAACACCCAGTCGGACTCGTCGAGGTAGTCGGCGTCGAACTCCGCGCACCAGGCCGGCGAGCCCCAGTTGAGGGCCTGCGCGGCGCTGGCCTCGCCGGTGGCGACGGGGGCGCAGGGAGCCGTGGAGACCACCTCTCCCTGGGCCGCGCTGAGGGTGCTCACCGTCAGCGCGGCCACCATGCTGAGTACGGCCACCCGTACGTGGGATCTGGTGATCATGGTTACTCCTCCCAGGATCTGGCGCAGAGTGTCGAGGGACTGAAGCTCCAGCAGCCGGTGCTCGTCGGGTTGGGGGCCGACGACGCGGACGTGCTCGGCAGCTGCCGGGCGGGTGAGGCGGGCGGTGCGAACACCCAGCGTGGCGCTCCCGCGGGCTCCTGGTTGGCGATCAGCAGGACGCCGGGGAACTCCGCGGTACGGCTCCGCCAGGGCGCGAGGCTCCAGCACGAGGCGATGTCCTCCGGCTTACAGAAGTCGGAGGTGGAGCGCTTGAGCGGCGGCAGGGGCAGGACGGTGTTGGCCGAGGGCGCCGGGGACGGGGCCGCCATCGGGGCCCGGGTGCTCTGGATCGGCTCGGTCAGGAGGGAGGGCTCGTAGACGCCGGTCCGCGTGGGCGCGGGCCGGGGCGCGTGGGTCACCCAGCGCGGCGGACCGGTACGCGGCGGGGTGGCGGTGGTCGTGGGGGTCGCCGAGGGCTTCGGCGTTCCCTTCGGCGGGGTGGTGGGCTTCGGGGTCGTCGACCGGGTGGGCGTGGGGGTGGGGGTGGCGCTCGGCACGGGGGTGGTGGCGGTCGCGGTCGGGACCGGGGTCGCCGTGGTCGTGGTGGTCGGAGCCGGGGTCGCGGTGGTCGTCGGGGCCGGGGTGGCCGTCGCGGTGGCGGTCGGGCTCGCCGTCGCCGTCGCGGTGGCCGTGGGAGCGGGAGTGGTGGGGGTCGGCGTCGGCGCGGGGTTGGTGGCCGTGCCGGAGGGGGTCGGTGTCGCCTTCGGCGGCTGCGGCGTCCCGCTCGACGTGGGCGCGGGGCTCGACGTGGACGACGAGGTGGCGCTGGGCGACGGTGCCGGGGTGCCGGGGGCGGAGGTCGCCGTGGACGTCGCCGAAGGAACCGGAGTGGTGGGGGCGGTCGGGGCGGACGTCCCCGACGGGACCGGGGTGGGCAGCGGGACGGGAGCCGTCCTCGGCGGCGCCGGGGCGGGCTTCCTGGCCTTCGGGGGCGCGCTGGTGGTGGGCTTGGTGTTCCTGGGCGGCCTCCTGGTCTCGGGAGGCGTGTCGGTGGGCCTGGTGTTCCTCGGGGGCGTCGCCGTCTCCGGGGGCGTTTCGGCGGACCTGGTGTTCACGGGCGGGTCCTCGGCGGGACGCGACCTCCGGGTCGGCGGGTTCGCCGGCACCTCGTTCCTGGGCCGTACGGCTTCCCGCGCCCTCGTCTCCCGAGGGGGAACGTCCTCCGTGCGCGGCGCGCTGTTCCTCTCGCCGGGACGGTTACGGGACGTGGGAGGGGGGCCGTCGGTCTCGGGTGGCGCCGCCCGTTCCACGGGGGCGCGGCGGGGTCTCGTCTCGGTGGGCGGGTTCCCGTCCGGCCGGGAGGGGGCGCCGCCGTCCGCGCGCGGGTTCTCGTCCGGTGCCGGGCGGGAGCGGCTGTCCGAGGGCGGGTTCCCGTCGGGCGTCGAGCGGGAGCCGTCGCCCGAGGGGGGACTGTCCGGGCGGGAGGGGTTCGCGGCCTCCGGGGGGAACTCCTGTCGTACGGGAGGAGGGCCTGCGGGGGGAAAACCGGCGGGGGGACCGGCGAACTCCTGCGACGATGAGCCGGAGCTCATGCCGGGATCCGCCACGGCGGCCCACGGCTGGGCGATGACCGCGCTTGTCGTCGCGGAGACCGCGGCCAGCAGAAGGCCGGAGAGTAAGGTGACACGCCGGGACGAGCTGCGTGGGGGCATTGATCGCTCTTCCTGGATCTATGGGGTGGGCTCTGGGCCGGAGATGGGTTTCCAGCCCGCGGCGGTGAACTCGGGGGTGCCCGGGAGGGCGACCGGCGGCACGGAGGTGGCGAGGGGGTCGGGGACGTTCACCCAGTCCCCCTGGTTCGCGCCGCGCATGCCGGGTTGCCAGACCATGAGCAGGCTCATGGCGTATGGGCTCGAATAGGTTGGATCGGTGTCGCCGACGCCCTTGGTCGCGGTCACCTGGACCAGGACCGAGACCTGCACCTGATCCTGGGCGCGGGGCTTCCACTGGACGCCGATCGTCCGCGTCCGCATGGCGGCGCCGTCGGGGAGCGCCCCGTCCTTGGGAAGGCCGAGGATCTCCCGCCATCCCGCGACGGCCTCGCGGGCACCGGCCCGCGCCGCGTCGTGCTCCTCGGGCCGCGCGTACAGCACCGCGGCCTGCTCGGCCTGCTCGGCGTCGAGGGTCCACGCCGCCTCCAGCGCCGCGGCGGCGGCGGAGGCCGCGCCCAGCTCGGTGCGGGGGAACCCGACGGGGTAACCGGCCGCGCCCTCGTAGGCGGAGGGCGGGGCGAGGAGAACGGTGTCCCCGACGGCCTTCGGCGCGGAGGCGTTCACGGGGGTGGGATCGGATCGGAGGAGCTGCCATGCGCCGGCCGCCAGCAGGATCGTCCCCACGATCGAGACGACCACGATGAGCATCCGCCGCCGGGCGCTTGGCGGCGGGCCCAGATCCCAGTTCAGCGTGGGATCGTCGGCGACCGGCCGCACTAGTGGCTCCGGTCGGGGCGCTGCCCGAAGGTCTGCCCGGCCGCCGCGGCCAGGCGGAGGTACGCGCCCCGGGTCGTGGGCCGGAGGCGGACCAGGTCAACCTCGGCACCCTCCTTGAGGTGCGGGTCGTAGGGGATGCGGATCACCGCGCGGCAGCGGGAGGTGAAGTGGCGCTCCAGCAGGTCCAGGTCCACGTCGGACTTGGGTTCCACGGCGTTCAGCACGACGATGGCGTTCCTGACGAGGTCGGCGTGGCCGTGGGCGGTCAGCCAGTCCAGCGTCGCGGCGGCCGAGCTCGCCCCGTCCACCGCGACCAGGCTGACCAGCACGATCTGGTCGGCCAGCTCCAGCGTCGCGCCCATGGCCCCGTGGAGCAGGCCGGTCCCGCAGTCGGTGATGCAGATGGAGTAGTAGCGCTCGATGAGCCCGGCGACCGTGCGGTAGTCCTCGGCGTTGAACGCCTCGCTCACGGCCGGGTCGGTGTCGGAGGCGAGGACCTCCAGCCGGGCGGGCGACTGGGAGGTGAAGGCGCGCGCGTCGGCGTAGCGCAGGATGTGGGGGGCCTCGGCCAGCATGGTACGGATGGTCGCGGCCGTCTCGGACTTGACCTTGATCCCGAGGGTCCCGCGATCGGGGTTGGCGTCGATCGCGATCACCCGGTCGCCGCGCAGGGAGGCCAGCGTGTTGCCGAGGGCGACGGTCGTCGTGGTCTTGCCGACCCCGCCCTTGAGGCTCATGACCGCGATCCGGTGGTGCCCGCTCGCGACGGGGGTCTGGGCCTGCGCCATCAGCGTGCGCCGTTCCAGCTCCGCCGCCGACTCCGCGGGGATGATGCGCTTGCCGGACAGCTGCCAGACGAGACGGCGCCACCCCCCGGCGGGTTCCGGGCGGCGGTTGGTGAGCAGGTGCTCCGCGGTGAGCGGGACCGATTCGTGGAACTGTTCGGGTGGAGTCGGCGGGGTGGGTGGGGTGGGCGGCGATGTATGGATGTGGGGAGAGGTATCCGTCATTGCCCTGGTCCTTTCTCGAAAAGCGATCTTGGGGGGATGGGATCGTCAGCAGGTCCGCCAGCGCACCGTCGTACCGATCGAGTCGTCGAGCCCGTGGACGGTCATCGGGGCGGTGACCGAGGCGGGGGCGCCGCACCAGTTGCGGACCCGGTGGGCGCGCAGGTTGATCACCTGGGTGACCCCTTCCCGCAGCGTGCCGCTGGAAGGGCTCACGGCCAGGCCGGGAGCCGATATCCGCCATTTCAACGGCTCTCCCGAGATGGTGAGGACCATGCTTCCCAGGCCGAACTCGTCCAGCGTCACCACGGGCGGGACCCGCAGGCGGGAGGCGAGCCCGTCCTGCCGCGACGGCGCACCGGCGGCGGGGGGCGGGGACCGGGTGGCCTGGCTGGTGGACGCCTGCAGCGAACTCGTGGGCTCCTCGGACTCGATCGCGGGGCCGAGGAGGTTCATCCCGGTCAGGGTGCCCGCCGCGCCCGCCACGACGATGATGACGATCTTGATCGTCGTGTTCTTGATCCGGGTACCGGCCCAGCTGAGCGCCTCCAGCACGCGGATCCCCATCTCGATCCGCTCCTCGTCGGGGCGGTCGTCGGGTTCGGTGTGGAAGCGCAGCGCGGGAACCTGGGCGTCGTCGAGCACCCCGGCGTCACGCGCCCTGGAGCCGCGTACTCCGGTGTCACGGGCCCTGGAGCCGCGCGTCCCGGTGTCACGTAACCCGGGGTCGCGCACACTGGGGGGCGGTGGCCGAGTACTCGGCGCTGCCGCACGGCGTCGCCGTCTTCCCCGGCGACGCCGGAGTCC